>NZ_JBIUCB010000021.1:0-47042 GCF_044593455.1 Kitasatospora sp. NPDC051984 | reverse complement strand
ACCCACGCCCCGCACCATCATGCCCAACCGGCCGACCAGCATCAACATCCGGCCGATGCCCCGAACCATCATGCGCCGCCGGACGACCAGCATCCGACTCCGACCGATGCGGCACACCGTCATGCCCAGCCGGACGCCCACCGTCAGCCCCGGTCGTCGGCCCCCCGCCGTCCGCACCGGTCCGCGTGGAGCCGTCGTGCGACGACGGGCCGGACGCGCCGGACGGGCCGGACGGGCCGGCGGCGGCCTCGTGGCTGGGGGGCTGGTGGTCGGTGCCGAGGCGGGTGCCGAAGGGGTCGAGCGCCGGGCCGTGGTCGGCGCGTGGCGGACGGGGCGGCGCGGGCTGGTTCCCGCTGTTCGGCGCGTGGTGGTCCGACCCGCTGCCCGCCGAATCGGCGGAGCCGGACGAACTGGGCGTCGGACCGTTGCCGTTCCCACCGTGCTGCGAAGGCCCGCCGCTGGACGAACTCCCGCCCCCGGAGGACGAGTTCACGTGCGGACCACCCGACGGCACCGGCCCGGCCCCGTGCCCGGGAGACGACGCCCCGGCGCCCGAACCCGAATCCCCTCCCGGACGGTCACTCCCGGAGCGGTCGCTCCCACCCGAAGAGGAGTCCCCCGAGCCGTGCCCGCCCGAAGACGAATCCCCGTGCCCGGCCGCATGGTCGATGCCGCTGCGGACGTGGCCGCCGGCCCGCGAACCGACGCCGTCGCGGAGGGCCTCGGTGAAGGTCTGGCCGGAGTTCTTGACGGAGTCGACGAAGTCGTCGGCGCCGCGCTTGGCCGTCCGCCCCAGGTCGTACCCGTTCTGCGCACCGAAGTTCTGGTTCACGGTCTGCGCGATCAGGTCGCTGATCATGCCCTGGATCGCCGAGACCGCCGGCTCCTTCAGCGTCTCCATGATCGCTTCCATCAACGCCTGCCGAAGCTCCTTCAGCAACCGCCGCACAATCATCTTCGTCGCCGTCGTCGCCCCGACCGCGCCCAGCTCCGACAGACCCAGCGTGAACGGCGCAGCCGCCTGAGCGGCGATCAACTCCACGGCCAGCGCCACCAGTTGAGCGATCACGGCCACCTTGCACGTGACCACGATCACCGCCGCCGCGTCGAACGCGACAGCGATCAGCCGCGCCGCCGACGCCGCGTCCGCCAGATACCCGTCCGAACCGCCGCCCGAGAACTTCTCCCAGGTCTTGCCGAACGCGTCGATGCTGTCACCCGAGTTGCTCGACAGCACACCGTTCGCCGCGCTCGCACCCCGGTAGTGGAGCTCCTCCACCTGATCCGCGAAGTCCCGCCAGACCTGCGCCGACTCCCGGAGCTTGTCCTCGTCCGCGGTCGGCCAGTCGAAGCCGAGCATCTCCAGGACCCACTCGACACTGCTCGGCAACATCAGCGACACTTCGCCAAACCCCCCTGGACCTCACACGAACGAACGGACGGACCAACAGACGGACGGGCCGTCAACCGGCGCGACGGCGCCGGAACGGACGCGGCGTCGGGCATCAGGCCCCGCCGCGCCGCGAGCGGCCGGGTCAGTAGACCCTCGGCCGGTACAGCGCCCGGATCTGGCCGCCGACTTCGTCCTCGCGGGCTTCCAGGGTGTGGATGTTGCTCTCGTTCTGGCTCTCGTTGGCCTCGTGGCTGTCGGCCATGCTCTGCAGCTTGCCGCCGATCTCGCCGATCCGGGTGCCGAGGGAGTCCATCGACTCCTTCATGCCGTCACGCAGGCCCTCGTAGACGATGCCGAACTTTTCGCCGAGGTCGTCGTCGCCCCAGGGGGGCGTGTCGCCCTGTTCGAGCGATTCGAGCCGGCCGGAGAGGGTCTGGAGGGCGGCGAGGAAGTCCTGACCGACGGCGGACATGTTCCTGCCCTCGATCCGGAGACTTGCCGAATCGACCACGATCTGCTGAGACATGCCCGCCCCCGACTTGCACCGCCGGGGTCGCTCGTCCTGCTGGCCCCGTGAGTTCGGGACCCTCGGGCCGGCTTCCGGCGGCCGGGGGTCCGCTTTGGTCTCTGAATCATAGAACCCAAATCATTGCCCGAGCCATGCCGCCTGCCGACTGTGCAAAAGCTTGTCACCACTCCTCCACCGCCCGACCGGTGGCCCGCGCTCCCCCGATCACCCCGCCGGGGCCCACCGGCCTTGACCGGCCCGGGAGTTCCGCCGACGGAGTTTCCGACCGCCCCTCATGACAGAGGCCCAACAGAGACCCCGCCACCAACCAACAATTCCCCCACAACTTCGTCACATGACGCCGACTCAGGCCGCGGCCCCGCCCGCACTCCCGTCGCGGCCCGCGTCGATGGGGAGGTCGGCGAGCCGCCACTCCAGCATCCCGTCGTCCAGCCGGATCGCCCGCCGCCCGCGCGCGGTGAGCAGCCGGACGGCGTCGTAGGCGAGGGCGCAGTACGCGCCGCGGCAGTAGACGACGACCTCGGCGTCCTCGGGGAGTTCGCCGATCCGCGCGAGGAGTTCCTCGACGGGGATGGAGAGCGCGCCGGGGATGTGCCCGGCGGCGTACTCCTCGACGGGGCGGACGTCGAGGGCGACGGCCCGGCCGTCGGCGATCCGGGTCAGCAGGTCCTCGCGGGAGAGGGCGTCCGGGTCGCCCGGGTCTTCGGGGCCGAGGTACGCGGTGCGGGCGGGGGCGACGGCGGCCTGGTGGCGTTCGGCCACCCGGCGCAGCAGGTCGAGGAGTTGGGCGACGTCCCCGCCGGCCAGGCGGTAGTGGATGCGGACGCCGTCGCGGCGGGTGGCGACCAGGCCGGTCTGCTTGAGCGTCTGGAGGTGCGCGGAGGCGGTGGTGAGGTTGAGGCCGGCGGCTTTGGCCAGTGCGTCGACGGTGCGTTCGCCCTGGGCCAGCAGGTCGAGCAGTTCGAGCCGTTTGCCGCTGGAGAGGGCTTTCCCGGTGGCGGCGAACGCCTCGTAGAGCTCGGTTTTCGCGGCCCGGTCCGCCATGACTGCGGCCCCTTTCTCGGTAATTCTATGGAATAAGGGTACTCCCCACCCCGCTCGATCCGCCGAGCCCGGGCCGACGCGCAGTGGACACGGGCGGGGCGCCGCACGGCCCCGGGAGGACGGTCCTGCACCAGGCCCCGACCCGGAGCACGCTCCCGGGTGCGGTTTCGTCCTCTGCGCGGACGGATTGACGGTTCGTCAGATGGTCCTCTTGAAGGGCGCCGCGAAGAGCTCCGGCGCCTACCCAGGGGGCTTTCCCATGAACACACACGCACCGCAGCACCACCGTCCGAACCGCCGTCCGAACCGCCTCCGCGGCCGCCGGCACGGGGTGGCGGCGACCGTGACCGCCGTGGCCGCCGCCGTGGTGGCCGGCGTCCTGGCACCGACCGCGGCCACCGCCGCGCCGCGCCCGGACTCCGTGCAGCAGCGCCTCGACGCGCTGGTGAAGGACGACGGGATGCCCGCCGCCCTCGCCACCGTCAAGGGCCGCGACGGCCGTACCCGCACCTATACCGCCGGTGTCGGCGACCTGGCCACCAAGGCCAAGGTCCCGGTGGACGGGCAGGTCCGGATCGCCAGCAACACCAAGATGTTCACCGCCGTCGTCGTCCTGCAGCTCGTCGCCGAGGGCAGGATCGGCCTGGACGCGAACGTGGACACCTACCTGCCGGGCCTGGTGCGCGGCGACGGCTTCGACGGCCGGAACATCACGGTCCGCCAGCTGCTCCAGCACACCAGCGGGCTGCCCGAGTACATGAACACCGGGGGCATAATCAGCGACCCCAAGCGGTACGTCGAACCGCGCGAACTCCTCGACGCCGCGCTGGCCCAGAAGGCCCACTTCGCGCCCGGCACCCAGTGGGAGTACAACAACACCAACTACCTGCTGGCGGGCCTGATCGTCCAGAAGGTCACCGGACGCCCGATCGGCGAGGAGATCACCAAGCGCGTCGTCGAGCGGATCGGCCTGCGTCACACCTACTTCCCGCTCGCCGGGGACGTGACGATCCACGAGGCGCACCCCAAGGGCTACCTGCGCGGCGAGGACGGGTCGCTGACCGACTACACGGAGCTGGACCCGTCCTGGGGCTGGGCGGCCGGCGCGATGGTCTCGACCAACACCGATCTCACCCGGTTCTACGAGGCACTGCTCGGCGGGCGTCTGCTGCCCGCGGCCCAGCTCGCCCAGATGCGCACCACCGTCCCCGCCGAGATGCTCGGCGCCGGAGTCCGCTACGGCCTCGGCCTGATCAGCCGCCCGCTCTTCTGCGGCGGGGTCTCCTGGGGGCACGGCGGGGCGATCCCGGGCTACGAGTCCTTCGGCGGCATCACCGAAGACGGCCGCGCCGCGAGCATCACCGTGACCGCGTTCCCGGGCAACGGCGACGCCGGTGCGCACGCCGAGCAGGCGGTGGACGAGGCGCTCTGCCGCTGACCTTCCCCGGGCGGGGCGCCCCCGGGGGGGGGGGGGGGCCCCCCCCCCCCCCCCCCCCGACCCCCCCCGGGGGGCCCCCGGCCCCCACACCCCCCCCCCCCCCCCCCCCCCCCCCCCCCCCCGGGGGGGGCGCCCCCCCGCCCCGCGGGGGGGGGGGGGGGGGCGCGGGCCCGGCCCCCCCCCGGGGGGGCCCCCGGGGGGGGCGGGGGGGGCCCCGCCCCTCCGCCCGTCCTCTTCCCACCCGTGGAGTCCCGATGAACGAACACACCCCGCAGCGCACCGCGCGCCGCACCCGCATGGTGCGGTACGCCACGACGGCCACGGCCGCCGCCGGGCTCGCGCTGGCCGCTCTCGCCCCGACCGCGGCCTCCGCCGCACCGCGCCCGGACGTCGTGCAGCAGCGCCTCGACGCGCTGGTGAAGGACGACGGGATGCCCGCCGCCCTCGCCACCGTCAAGGGCCGCGACGGCCGCAGCCGCACCTACACCGCCGGTGTCGGCGACCTGGCCACCGGGTCCAAGGTCCCGGTCGACGGGCAGATCCGGGCCGGCAGCAACACCAAGGCGTTCACCGCCGTCGTCGTCCTGCAACTGGTCGCCGAGGGCAAGATCGGCCTCGACACGGACGTCGACACCTACCTGCCGGGTCTCCTGCGCGGCGACGGCATCGACGGCCGGAACATCACCGTCCGCCAGCTGCTCCAGCACACCAGCGGCCTGCCCGACTACCTGGACGCCCCCGCGCTGGCCGACTTCGTCCCCATCCAGTACCGCTACTTCGAGCCGCGCGAACTCCTCGACGGGGCACTGGCCCAGAAGGCGCTCTTCGCCCCCGGGGCCGACTGGATGTACAGCAACACCAACTACCTGGTGGCCGGCCTGCTGATCCAGAAGGTCACCGGCCGCCCCTACGGCGAGGAGGTCACCAAGCGCGTCATCGACCGGATCGGCCTGCGCCACACCTACGTCCCGGCCACCGGGGAGACCGCCCTCCGCGAGCCCCACCCGCACGCCTACCTGGCCGCCGAACCGGGCGTGCCGCGGTTCGACTACACCGAGATGGACTCGTCGATGGCCTGGTCCGCGGGGGCGGTCGTGTCCACCGACACCGACCTCAACACCTTCTACAGCGCACTCCTGACGGGCCGCCTGCTGCCCGCCGACCAGCTCGCCCAGATGCGCACCACGGTCCCCGCCGAGCTCCTGGGCCCCGGCGTCCGCTACGGCCTCGGGATCCAGAGCAGGCCACTGACCTGCGGCGGCCTCGCCTGGGGCCACGGCGGCACCTCCGCGGCCCACAAGAACCGGGGCGGCGTCACGGAGGACGGCCGCGCCGTCAGCATCACCGTCACCACCGTCCCGGACGCACCCACCGCCAAGCACATGACGGACGCGGTCGACGCGGCCCTCTGCCGCTGACTCCCGCAGGCCCTGTTCGCCCTCGATGCGGCGACTTCCTCACGACTCGGCGCCGCGGCACCGCCGTTCACCCGCTTGAGGACCCAGTACGGAGGACCCAGTACGGCGGCTGCGTGACGTCGACCCTGGCATCTCGCAGGTGCCGGGTGAGGGCCGCGTGGGCCAGGCCGGACCTGCTCCGATCATGTCCCGCCCCGCCGAGGCGAGTTGACTGCGCCGGCCGCCCGCCCACGTCGCGAACGTGCCGAAGACGTCCGTCGGTTGATCCGGCGGTCCTCCCACACACCACAGGGCCGGAAGGCTGTCCTCGCAGCCTCCCGGCCCTGCCGTCCGCCCGCTACAGCTGGCCCACCGTGCCGAGCCGGGTCTGGGCCGGGAGTTTGGCCGCTCTGCCCTTTGCCCAGTGGAACAGGACGATCGCCACCGTCAGGGCGATCGCCACGGACTGGGGCAGGGAGCCCGCCGAGCCACTGCGCAGGGCTGCCGAGAACGGGACGGCCAGCACGGGGACCGCGACGGCGGGGCCGGCGGCGTGCCAGGCGGTGAAGAAGGCGAGGCCGCTGCTTCCGCCGCCCGAGGCCGCGGAGCGGTAGAGCAGGTCCTGGCGGGCGGCCCCGCGGCAGGCGTTGACCAGGCCGGCGGCGACCAGGGGCGGGACGGCGACGAGGGTCAGCCAGGCGGTCGGGCCGCCGCCGAGGGCGAGCACGGTCGCGCAGCCGGCTGCGGCGAGGACGAGGCCGAGGGCGGTGGGCACCACGGCGTGGCGCAGCATGAGGCCGGCGAAGGGGTACGGGGACCAGGAGGCGCGGCGGACGTCGTCGGTCTCGATCCGGGCGGGCTCGAGGAGTTGGGCGACGGCCAGGTAGTCGAAGGCGAGGGCGACGGCGGTCACGGCCCAGGACAGGACGCCCCGGGTGTCGTGGGCGAGGACGGCGCAGAACACGGCGGGGACGGTGAGCAGGACGGCGCGTCCGAGTCGGGCGGGTGCGCGGAGCAGGGAGAGGGTGTCGCGCCAGTACAGGATCAGCCAGGGCTGCCGGGGTGCGGGCAGTCGGACCCGGAGCTGTCGTCCGCTGCCGGACGCGTTGGTGACGGCGAGCCGCGCGGCGCGGAGTTCGACGGTCTGCAGCGCGGCCAGTACCCCGGCCGCGGTGCGGGCGCGTTCGCGCAGCAGGGGCAGCGGGAGGGTGGCGGCGGCCCGGTCGGCGAGCACCAGGCAGGCGACGGTCGGCAGGACCAGCAGGGCGGCGGCGATCGCGCCTCCGGGGACGGCGGCGGGTGTCGGGGCCAGCGCGGCGAGCGCGGCCCAGCCCCATGGGCCGGACCACAGTTCCACGCGTTCGAGCCAGTGGACGGGGTGGCCGGCGACGGCCAGCGCGCTCTGTGCCGCGAGTGCCAGGATCAGCACGGTCACCACGGGGGTCAGCCGGCGCACCCAGGTGGCGGCCCGGGGGCTGCTCTGCACCAGCAGGCCGGCGCAGACGCCGAGCAGCGGAACGCAGGCCCCGCCGGCCAGGCACCAGCCGAGGGCGGCGGGCAGTCCGACGCGCACGGTCAGGCCGAGTGCCACCATGCCGCCGACGGCGATCACCAGCCCGGGGAAGAGGGCGAGTCCGCAGGAGAGCCAGAACCAGGGCCGCAGCACCGGCCGGGGTCGGACGGGGTGGGCGAGCAGCCAGTCGGTGGTGGCGCGCGGGGGTACGACCGGCCCGCGCCAGAGTCCGTCGCGGACGGCGATCAGCAGGGTCGCGAGTCCGGCGGCGGCGATTCCGCTGGGCATGGCGGCGAGCAGGTCGGGGCCGTGCGCGGTGTAGTCGGCGCCCAGCGAGGCGTGGAGGAACAGGCCGAAGCTGGGGATGCCGCCCCAGATCACCAGGATGAGTACGGTGCAGTAGAGCGCGAAGGCGGCTTGCTTGGCCCGGTTGCGCCGGTGCGGTGCGCGCAGGGCGCGCAGCAGTGCGAGTGCTTCCTCGGTCCAGTCGTCGTCCGCCGTCCATTCAGTGACGGAGTCGGCCTCGGCGCCGCTCACCGGGCGTCCGCCGATGCGGCGAGGACGGTCTCGGGTGCGCCCTGCCGGACGATCCGCCCGTCCTCCAGCATCACCACCCGGTCGGCGACCTCGAGTGCGAGGTCGGTGTGGTGGGTGACCAGCAACACCGCGACGCCGTCGGCGAGTTCGGCTTTCAGGAGTTCGGCGAGCCGCCGTCGTGCCTCGGGGTCGAGGCGCTGTTCGGGTTCGTCGAGCAGCAGCAGGTCGCGGGGGCGGACGAGTGCGCAGGCCAGCAGCAGGGCCTGCATCTGGCCGGAGGAGAGGGCGGAGGGCAGCGCGTCGGCCCGTTCGGTGAGCGACCGGTTCTCGAGGACCTGCGCGACCCAGTCGGCGGCGTCGGCGACGCCGTGGGCGACGGCGACCAGCAGGAGGTGTTCGCGCACCGTGAGGTCGGGGTAGCAGGCGACGGTGTCGCCGACGACGGCGACCCGGGCGCGTATCCGGGGGTCGTTCTCGTTCATCGCCAGGCCGTCGAACCGGACGGTTCCCGCGGTGGGCAGGTCACGGCCGGCGGCCACCCGCAGCAGCGTCGACTTTCCGGACCCGTTGTGGCCGACCAGTGCGACGCACTCTCCGGCCGCGAGGTCGAGGTCGACGGGGTGGAGCACTTCCCGGTCGCCGTACGACCGGCTCACCCCGGTCAGCTGCAGCAGCGCCTTTCGCGCGGTGGCGCGCGGTGCGGCGGACTTCTTGGCCATGTGGACGACGCCTCTCGACAAGTGGATCGCCCACAGTATGGCCCGCTTCCGCCGCACCGCGTTCCGGTCGCCCCGTGCGGGGCCCGTCAGGCGGTCAGCGCTTCGCGCAGTGTGGAGGTCTTGAGGCCGAAGGTCTCGCGCGCGGGCTCGGCCGCCGGGCTCGACCTGTGCCTGCACCTGATCGCCTCCGACTACGGCGCCGCCGCCCGCAGCGGCCTCGGCTCCGGCGAGTCCCTCCGCCAGCACCTGAACCGGCAGCTCGGCATGACCCCGGCCGCCTATCGCAGCGCCTTCGCCCACCGCCCGGCAGCGAGCGCGAGTTGAGCCGGCAGCGAGCGCGGGTTGGGACTCAGACGGCCCGGTCGAGGACCAGCTCGTGCTCGACCGACGACTCGTCGCCGGGGACGGGAACGGACTGCCCGCTGCGAATGAAGCCGGTCTTCCGGTAGAAGGCCTCGGCACGCTCGTTGTCCTGGTGCACGTACAGCCGGACGCGGGAGACCTTGGGATCGTCGAGCCCGTCGGCGTAGGCGATCGCCGCGTCGAACAGGGCGCGGGCCAGGCCGCTGCCGCGCTGTTCCTGGCGGACGAACACGCCGACCAGGTGGGCCTGGTCGGCCTCGATCTGCCCACCGAGGACATCCTTCCGGCCGGCGCGTTCGACCAGTACCGTGACCGCCCCGTCCAGCCCGCCATCCGCCCGCTCGGCGACGAACTGGCGGGCGAGCAGCTCGCCGCCGCCCGCCGCGCGGTCCTGCCAGAACTCGTCCGGCCTGGCGGCGGCGGCTTCGTACGTATCCAGGAAGGCGATGTTCGCGACCGGGTCGCGCAGCGCGTCCAGCCGGAGGTGTTTGACGCTCTGCCAGTCCTCGGCCGTGGTGGCTCGTATCAGGTGGTTCATGCACGAGATCTTCGGGCGCCTCGAGAACGCGGGCAACCGCATTACCACCCCGACGGGGGCTCACCCGGGCTCCGGCAGGTCCATCGTGGCGACGTCCTGGCCGAGTCGGAGCATCCGGTCGAGGATCCAGCCGCGGCCCAGCAGGGCGTTGCGCACCCGCAGCCCGGCGGCGGTGCGCGGGGCGAGGAAGGGGCCGGTGCGGTCGCCGCCGCGCTGGCAGCGCTCGGCGTAGGGGCGCACCGCCCGCTCGTAGCGGGTGAACGCGGTGCGGAAGTCGCCGTCGGCGCGGGCGAGTTCGGTGGCGAGGACGTACGCGGCGACCAGCGCCGTGCCGGTGCCCATGCCGCCGATGGTGGCGCCGCAGGCGGCGTCGCCGAGCAGCGCGATCCGGCCGTTGGACCAACGGGGCACGTCGGCGCGGCTGATCGAGTCGAAGTACAGGTCCTCGGCCTCGCGCAGGGTGTCCAGCAGGTGCGGGACGGGGCGGCCGAGGTCGGCGAAACGTTGCTGCAGAAGGGACTTCAGGGCGCCGGTGTCGTGCCGGTCGTGGTCGAGCCGCGGCGAGGCGAACAGCAGGAAGGCACCGGCCCGCGCCGGGTCGCGGGGGTCGGCTCCGGCGGCGGCGAGCCGGCCGGGGGTGTTGATGCCGGTGCTGCCGGCGGGCAGGCCGAGGGTGTTGGGGAACCCCCAGGTGGCGGCGTAGTAGCCGAGGTGGCGGACGTAGTCCTGTTCGGGTCCGAAGGCGAGGGCGCGGATCCGGGAGTGCAGCCCGTCGGCGCCGATCACCAGGTCGAAGCGGCGTTCGGGGCCGTACCGGAAGGCGACCCGGACGCCGCCGTTGTCCTGCTGGAGTGCGGTGACGGTGTCGCCGAACAGGTACTCGGTGGTGGATTCGCTGTGCCGGTACAGGAGTTGGGCGAGTTCGCCGCGCGGGATCTCGATCTCGCCGCCGGCGAAGTCGGCGGGCAGCCGGAGCCGGACGCGGCCGTGCCGGTCGGTGAAGGTCATCGGGCTGCCGCCGGTGTCGAGCTTGCGGAGCTCGTCCAGCACGCCCATCCGCCGCAGCACCGCCAGGTGGGTGGGTCCGCGGAAGTCGACGGCCTGGCCACCGGGCCGCAGCGCGGGGGCGAGTTCGACCACCGTGGGCCGGTGGCCGTACCGGCCGAGCCAGTGGGCGAGCGCCGGCCCGCCGATGCCGGCGCCGGAGATCAGGATCTGCATGGTGTTTCCCCCTCGGAAGGCAGGTCCGACGGGCCCTCCCCGGGCCCGGGGCAAAAAGTGTGTCTCGCGGACACTGTTTGCTGCTGTGTACGGTAGACACAATTTCTGGCCGGACGCAAGGCCGGCCCGGCACCGGGGAGGGCCCGTGATCGACCAGGCGGAGCAGGACGCGGCGGTACGGCTGCTGTGGGGCCCGCCGGCCCGGCCGACCCGGGGGCCCAAGCCGGCCCTCAGCCTGGAGTCGATCGCCCGGGCCGGGATCGAAATCGCAGACGCCGAGGGCCTGGCGGCGGTGTCCATGCAGCGGGTGGCGGGGCTGCTGGCGTACACCAAGATGTCGCTGTACCGGTACGTGCCGGGCAAGGCCGAACTGATCGCCCTGATGGTCGAGTACACGGTCGGCGAGCCCCCGCCGCCGAGCGCGGCCCCCTGGCGGGACCAGCTCACCGACTGGGCGCACCGGATGGCGGCCCTGTTCGCCGCCCACCCGTGGGTGCTGGACGCGCTGTCCGCCGGCCCCCGGCTCACCGGCCCGCGCGAACTGGCCTGGCTGGAACGGGTGGTGGCGGCGCTGGACGGCCACGGGCTGAGCGGCGCGGAGCGGATGGACGCGGCCGTGCTGCTGGTCGGCCACGTACGGGCGATCGCCGCCCAGCAGCGGCAGTCCCGGGAGGGTTCGCCGGAGGCGGAGCTGCTGCGCGCGCTCGGCGGGCTGGTCGCGGCCCACGCGGACCGCTACCCGGCCCTCGCGTCCGCCATGGCCGAGCCGGGCGAAGGCCGCGACAACGCCTTCGACTTCGGCATCGAGCGGATCCTGGACGGCCTGGCCGCCCTCATCGACCGCCGGGCCCAGCACCCCTGACGGGCCTTGTCACCTCGAGGACGGCCAACCGGAGCATCAGATCCGACGATCACACCAGCACTGGTGATGCGGGGTCAGGGATGCGGACGGCGCGGCCCGGCGCGGTGCCGACCGCGCCGGGCGGGGGCCCTGGTGGCGCTGACGGCGCCGGCCAGGACGAGGGGGGTGAGCAGCAGAACCATGGTCAGGTGCATACAGTGCCTCCGGGTGGTCCGGTTACTGCTGGTTGCCGTTCCCGTGCCGGGCCCGGACATATGGGCCGCCGGCGCGGGATCACCCGCCCGGACCGCGTCGCGATCCGGATCTCCCCCGGTCGGTCGTCGCCCAGGAGTGGATCTTCCCGGGCCGACGATCCGTCAATCTGCTTCGCGGGGGCGCTCGGGCAGCACGATGGGCGCGCCCCCGCGCGGGTGCGCCAGCACCTCGACGGGGTGCCGGTAGACCCGGCTGAGCAGTGCGGCGTCCAGGATCTCGCCGGTCGGGCCGACGGCGACGGTGCGTCCGGCGTCCAGCAGGGCGATCCGGTCGGCGTGCGCGGCGGCCAGTGTGAGGTCGTGCAGCACCACGATCACGCCCCGGCCCGCTTCCGCGCGCTCCCGGGCGATCCGCAGGACCAGTTCCTGGTGGCGGAGGTCGAGCGCGGCGGTGGGTTCGTCGAGCAGCAGCAGCGGGGTGTCCTGGGCGAGGATCCGGGCCAGCGCGACCCTGGCCCGCTCGCCGCCGGAGAGCGCGGTGAAGGGGCGGGCGGCCAGGTGGGCGCAGTCGGTGGCGGCCATCGCCTCGGCCACCACCTGCTCGTCCTCGCCCGCGGCGGGCGTGCCCACCCAGGGCGCGCGGCCCATCCGGACCACCTCCCCGGCCGCGAACGGGAACGACACCTCGTGGTGCTGCGGCAACAGAGCACGGCGGCGGGCGAGTTCGGCCGGCCGGTACCCGGCGAGCGGACGGCCGTCCAGCCGTACCTCGCCGCTGCTCGGCCCGCGGTCCCCGGCCAGCACCGACAGCAGGGTGGACTTCCCGGCGCCGTTCGGGCCGAGCAGCGCGAGGATCTCGCCCCGGCGCACCGTCAGCCGCACGTCCGTCAGCAGCGGACGGCCGCCGACCTCGCAGCCGATTCCCTCTGCGTGCAGAAGCTCCGTCATGCCCAGCCTCCCTGGCGGCGTCGGGTGCGGCGCAGCAGCCAGAAGAAGAACGGGCTGCCGATGAGTGCGGTGAGGACGCCGAGCGGGAGTTCGGCGGGCGCGGCCAGGGTGCGGGCGGCCAGGTCGCCGGCGACCAGCACGAGGGCGCCGCCGACGGCGGAGGCCGGCAGCAGGAAGCGGTGGCCCGGCCCGGCGAGCATCCGCAGCAGGTGCGGGACGACCAGGCCGACGAACCCGATGATGCCGCTGACGGCGACGGCGGCGGCGGTGAGCAGCGCGACCACGGTGATCAGCACGATCCGCATCCGCTCGACGTCCACGCCGAGGTGGCGGGCGGGCCGTTCGCCGAGGGCGAGCAGGTCGAGGCGGCGAGCGTAGCGCGGGGCGACGGCGAGTCCGAGGGCGGCGAACGGCAGCACGGCGAGCACCTTGCTCCAGCTCGCTTGGGAGAGCGAGCCGAGCTGCCAGAACGTCACCTGGCTGATCGCGGCGGTGTCGGCGGTGAACAGCAGCAGGCCGATCAGCGCGCCGCAGAACGCGTTGACGGCGACGCCGGTGAGCAGCAGGGTGACCACCTCGGTGCGGCCGCCGCTGCGGGACATCGCGTAGACGGCGCCGACGGTGAGCAGTCCGGCGGCGAACGCGGCGGCGGTGACGGTCCAGCTGCCGAGGGCGTCCAGGCCGAGCACGATGCAGGCGACGGCGCCGACCGCGCCGCCGGAGGAGACGCCGATCACGGCGGGTTCGGCGAGCGGGTTGCCGAACCCGCCCTGCATCAGCGCGCCCGCGCAGCCGAGCGCGGCGCCGACCAGCAGGGCGAGCACCACCCGGGGCAGCCGGACGTTCCACAGCACCGATTCGGGGACCCGCTCCAGCGGGTGGCCGCCGAGGTGGGCTCGGTGGGCGAGCGAGGCGAGGATGTCGCCGAGCGGGATCCGGTACGCGCCGGTGCCGGCGGCGAGCAGCGCGCAGGCCAGCAGGGCGACGCCGAGGGCGGCCAGCAGCAGCGGCTTCCTGTTACGAACTGCCTTTCCTGTCAGCGCAGTTGAAGGACTTTCCAGAGTCTCGGTCACTTGCCCTCCCGGTGCAGCTGGGCGGAGATCTCCCGCAGCACCTGCGGGGTGCGCGGCCCGTAGGACAGCAGGCGCCCGTCGTCCACGGCGACGATCCGGTGGTCGAGTCCGGCAGGGGTCTGGGCGACGCCGGGGAGTTTCAGCAGCCCTTCTGCGCCTCCCACCGATTCGAGCCCTTTGCTCATCACCAGGATCGCGTCGGGTGCGGCCTTGACCAGGGCTTCGCTGGTGAGCGGGGTGAAGTCGCCGGTGAGGTGGGCGGCGGTGCCGGCGTCCTCGCCGCCGGCGGCCTCGATCAGGGAGGGCGCGCCGGAGTCGGGGCCGCCCAGCAGGAACACCGAGGCGCTGCCGCGCAGGTACAGGAACGCCACCTTGGGCCGGGCCCCGCCGGCCGCCGGGATCTGTGCCTGCACCTCGGAAATCTGCTGTGCGGTACGGGACTTGAGCTCCGCTCCGGCCTCGGGGACGCCGAGCGCGGCGGCGACCCGGTCGATCCGGGAGCCGATGTCGTCGAGCTTCTTCGCGTCGTCCAGCACGATCACCGGGACGCCGGCGGCGCGGATCTGTTCGACGGCCTCGGCGGGGCCGGTGCTGCGGTCGGCGAGCACCACGGTGGGGCGCAGCGAGAGCACGCCTTCGGCGGAGACCTCGTGCGCCTGGGTGATCACCGGCAGCCGGGCGGCCTGTTCGAAGGTGGTGGACACGTCCCGGGCCACCGCGTTCGGGCCGAGTCCGAGGCTGAAGACCAGTTCGGCGAGGCTCCCGTTCAGCGGGATGATCCGCTCGACGCTGCCGACCGTCACCTGGCGGCCGTCGGCGGACGGCACGGTGACGGGCAGTCGGGGCGTCGGCGTGCCGGGCAGCGCCTCGATCCGGTCAGGGTTCGCGGCGCCGGCCGCCTTCGGTGCGGTACCGGGCGCCTTCGGCGCGGCGGCGGGTGCGCCGGTGGCGCAGGCGCTCGCGCCGAGCAGCAGGGCGAGGACGCCGAGGGCGGCTCCCGCACGGGCGCGCAGGCTTCGTGGACTTCGGGTGGTGCTCAACCTCGGGCCTTTCCAGGTGCGTTGACGTCCCGACGGAGCCGACCGAGGGGTCGAGGGCGGAACACTTGACCCATACATTAGGTTAGCCTTACCTCACTTCAACACCCCCCTCCCCTAGGAGTGATCCGCCATGCCCGTCTCCGGACGGCCCCCCGCTCCCCGCAGCCGCCCGCGCGCCGCCCTCACCCTGCCGCTGGCCCTGCTGCTGACGCTCCTCTGCCTCCCCGGACGGGCCGCCGCGGCCGACGCGACCGTCTCCGGCGGACGACTGGACTGGGGGATCAAGGCGAGCTTCCTCACCTACGTCACCGGCCCGGTGGCGAACGGCAAATGGGCCCTGACCGGCGGCGCGTCCACCGTCGGCGGCTCGGCGTTCCGCTTCCACTCCGCGACCGGCAGCTACGACCCGGGGACGGGCCGGCTGGCCGCCGCCTTCCAGGGCGGCGTCCGCTTCACCGGCCACCAGGAGAACGGCGGCAACGCGCTCGACCTGAGCATCTCCCGGCTCACCGTCAGATCCATCGAGGACGGCAGCGCCGCACTGTACGCCGACGTCAGCTCCAAGTCCCGCCAGACCGGCCGGACTTCGTCCACCGAACAGGCCCGGCTCGCCGACCTCTCACTGTCCGGGGTCTCGCTCAAGGGCGCGTCCGGCACCGTCACGCTCAGCCAGGTGCCCGCCACCCTCACCTCGGCCGGCGCCAACGCCTTCGGCGGCTTCTACCCGGCAGGCACGGCACTCGACCCGCTCAACTTCTCCGTCACCCTCAAGTCCGCCGCGCCGTCCACACCCCCCGCCGCGCCCTCCACACCCCCCGCCGCGCCGTCCTCCTCCGCTCCTTCCGGCTCCGCCCCGCCCGCCGCCACCTCCTTCGGCAACGGCGCACTCGACTGGGGTGTCCGCCGGACCTTCCGCGACTACGTCACCGGCTCGATCGCCCAAGGGAGTTGGCAGCTCACCGACGGCGCGGCGGACGGCGGAGCGTTCTTCCGCTGGACGCCCGGCCACGGCACCTGGGACGCCGCCACCAACACCCTGGACGCGTCCTTCACCGGCGCCGTCCACTTCACCGGCCTGCGCCAGGGCGACACCCTCGGCCTCGACCTGACCTTCGCCAACCCCCGCCTGACCGTGACGGACGGTCAGGGCCGGCTGCTCGCCGACGTCAACGGCCGCACCCCCGACGGCTCCACCCGCACCTCCCCCGCCACCGAACTCGCCACCTTCCCCGCAGCCGAACTCAAGGCCGAGAACGGCCTGCTCACCGCCACCGACCTCCCCCTCACCCTGACCACCCCCGGCGCCCAGGCCTTCGGCTCGCTCTACCCGACGGGCACCGAACTCGACCCGCTGACCTTCGCCGTCGCCCTCGACCCGGCGGCCGCCCTTCCCCCGCTCCCCGACCTCGGCAGCCCCGCCCCGAGCCCCAGCGCCAGCCCCAACTTGGTTGCTGCCCACACCGACAACGGCTTGTCCGCCAGCACGCTCGCCCTCCTCGGCGCCCTGCTCGCCGCCGCCGCGGCCACCGCGCTCGTCGTCCGCCGACGCCGCCCCTGACCACCTCTCCCCCCTTTCTACCCCTTCCTCCTGGAGTCCTTCACCCATGTCCCGGACCGCCACGTCCCACCGCAACCGCACCCGCCTGGCCGCCCTCGCCGCCGTCACCACCGGCCTCGGCCTGACCGCCTTCGGCCTGCCCGGCCTCGCGTTCGGCGCCGGCGCCCCCACCGCCGTCACCTACGACACCGGCTCGCTCGACTGGGGTGTCAAGGCCAGCTTCCGCAACTACGTCACCGGCCCGGCGGGCGGCGGCAGCGTCGAACTGACCGGCGGCGCAACCGTCAACACGGACGGCTCGTACCACTTCAACCTCGCCTCCGCCGGCTACGACACGACGACCCACTCGCTGAACGCGGCCTTCAACGGCGGGGTCCGCTTCCTCGCCCACGGCGGCGCGCTCGACGTCGCCATCAGCGACCTGCGAATCACCACCAGCGGCAGCACCGGCACCCTCACCGCCGACACCGCCTCCAAGGAGACCGTCGGCGCCCCCACCCCGACGCTCCGCCAGGACGTCCCGCTGGCCACCTTCACCGTCGCCCGCGACACCACCAACGGCACCGCCACCCCCGCCAAGCTCACGGCGGAGGGCGCCAAGGCCTTCGCCGGCTTCTACCAGGCCGGTACCGAACTGGACCCGCTGTCCATCGTCCTGAAGCAGTCCACCACTTCGCCGTCCCCGACCCCGACCCCGACCACCCGGCCGTCCACCGAGCCGTCCTCTCCGCCCACCACCCAGCCCTCGACCGAACCGACCACCGAGCCGTCGGCCCAGCCCAGCGCCTCCCCCTCTCCCTCCACCTCCGCCAGCCCCTCCCCCTCGACCTCCCCCTCCCCCTCGACCTCCGCCTCCACCCCGGCGAGCAACGAACTGGCAGTCGTCGACGGCCGTTTGGAGTGGGGCGTCAAGGAAGGCTTCCGCAGCTACGTGACGGGGCCGATCGCCGGCGGCAAGGTGCAGTTCGACGACGGCGCGAACGACTACCGCTTCGGGTCGGCCACCGGCAGGTACCGCACCGACAACCACACGCTGACGGCCGACTTCGCGGGCTCGGTCCGCTTCCTCGGCCACCAGGCGGCCGACGGCCACTACGAGTTGGACACCCGGCTCTCCAAGCTGGGCCTCCGGGTGGACGCCGACGGCGCGTACCTGGTCGCCGACGTCTCCGCCGCCACTCGCGGGGGCGGCTCGCCGGTCTCCCTCCGCGCGGTGCGCCTCGCCCAACTCGACCTCTCCAAGGCCGACTTCAAGCCCGTCAACGGCGTGGTGACGCTCCGTCAGGTCCCGGCCAAGCTCACCGCCGACGGCGTCCCGGCATTCGGCACCTACCGCGCGGGCGAGGCCCTCGACGCGCTGACCGTCACCCTCTCCTTCGACCGCAACGCCACCCTCCCGACCCCGGGCACCGCCCCGACCACCGGCACCACCGGCACCACCGGCACCGGCGCGACCCTCGCCAGCACCGACAGCCCCAGCGGCGAACTCGCCTTCACCGGCGGCGGCACCGGCTCCATGCCGCTGCTCGCCACCGCCGCCGGCCTGGTCCTGCTGGGCGGCGCCACCACCGTCCTGGTCCGCCGCCGCACCACCGGCTGACCGATCCCGGCACCGGGCCCGGACGGGAGTCGAGGCTCCCGCCCGGGCCCGACCCGTTGCGGTGACACCGGCGCACGCTCGAAACGTCACCGTTCGACCCGGACCCGCCCAGAGGCCGGAGCCACTTGAACCCCGAATTCGAACAGCACCATCATCAGACGTGGTCCACCTCCGCAAGCAGTCAACTCGGCCCACAGGAGTGCCACTTGACCGACCCCACCGCAGCCCGCCTGCCCGGGCCCCGCGCCGCCGCCCTCGAGCCGCCCCCGGAGCGGATGGAGGCCGCGCCGACCGGCGGCGACCTCGGCAGGCACGTCACCCGGGGCTTCTGGGAGACGTTCGAGGGTGAGGCCGCCCGGACCGGGCTGTTGACCATCGCCCGCCGTCTGCCCGCGATCGTCCGGCAGGTGTGGGGCACCGCGTGGCGGGCCGACCGCCGCGCCGCCGTCCTCGTCGCGGCGCTGCAACTCGTCTCCGCCGCCATGGCTTCGGCCGGACTGCTCGCGGGCCTCGGCGTGATGCAGAAGGTGTTCGCGGGCGGCGCGACCCAGGAGCGCATCCGTGCGGCGCTGCCCGCGCTGGCGCTGGTCGCCGTGCTGCTGATGCTCCGGGCCGTGGTCGACACCGGCATCTCGTACTGGCAGGCGGGGCTCGGGCCGCGAGTGCGCCAGCAGTTGGAGGGCGAGTTCCTGGCCCTGACCGGCCGCGTCGAACTCGCCGCCGTCGACGATCCCACCTGGGCCGACGAGGTCCGGCGCGCCCACGACCGCGGCCTGTACTACGCCAAGGACTCCATCGACAAGACGATCGAACTCGCCAGCGCCGTCCTGGCGTTGCTGGGCGCGGCCGGTGTCCTCGGCCTCCTGCACCCCGTCCTGCTGGTGCTGCTGCTCGCCGCCGTCGTCCCCAAGGGTGCCGCGTCCGTCCACTCCATCCGCACCGGCTATCTCTCCGCCGTGCGGCAGAGTTCGCTGCGCCGCCGGATGATGCACTTCGCGTGGGTGCTGTACGAGCGGGACACCGCTGCCGAGCTGCGCGTCTCCACCGCCCAGGAGGCGCTGCTGGCCGAGTACCACTCGCTGTCCGCACGGATCACCGGCGAGGAGGTCGCCCTCGGCAAGCACCAGGCCCGGGCGGCCGCCACCGGCCGCACGCTCGGCGGGATCGGCATGTTCGCCACCTACGCGGCGCTCGCCTGGATGCTGGGCGCGGGGTGGATGCCGCTGGCCACCGGCGGCGCCGCCTACCTCGCCATCCAGGCCAGTCAGAGCGCCCTGTTGCGGGTGGTGATCGCCGGACACCGGGTGTTCGAGAACGCCCTGTGGGTGGAGGACCTGAACCGCTTCGAGGAGAGCTGCCGGGCCCGGCTGCCGCGCACCGGGGCACCCGCGCCCGAGACGGTGAAGACGATCACGGTCAGCGACGTGCACTTCGCCTACCCGCAGGGCAAGCAGGCCCTGCACGGCGTGAGTCTGACCCTGGAGGCCGGGAAGAAGTACGCGTTCGTCGGCGCCAACGGCTCCGGCAAGTCCACCCTGTCGCGGATCCTCGCCGGCCTGTACGAGCCGACGGCCGGCACGGTGGCCTGGGACGGGGTGGACGTGCGCACCTTCGACGCGGCCACGCTCACCGGCCGGGTCGCCCTCGTCCTCCAGGACCCGGGGCACTGGCCGCTGTCTGCCCTCGCCAACGTCACCATCGGCTCCGGCAGCGTCACCACCGCCGACCCCGAACGCGCGCTGCGCGCCGTGACGGCAACCGGCGCCGACCGGGTGATCGCCGCTCTCGACCAGCGGTGGCAGACCGTCCTGAGCCCGCAGTTCGAGGGCGGCGCGGAACTCTCCGACGGCAACTGGTCGAAGGTCGCCTGCGCACGCGGCCTGTACCAGCAGGCCCCGGTACTGCTGATGGACGAGCCCACCGCCAGCATGGACCCGCTCGCCGAGGACCGGCTGTTCCGCGCCGTCCTCGACGAGTACGCCGGCCCCGACACCATCACCGTCCTGGTCTCCCACCGCCTCGGCCCCGCCACCGCCTGCGACCGCGTGTTCGTGTTCGACGAGGGCCGGATCGTCGAAGGCGGCAGCCACCGGGAGCTGATGGAACTCGGCGGCGCCTACGCGAGGATGTTCGACATCCAGGCCGCCGCCTACCGCACCCCTGCGCCCCCCGCAGCCGCGAGCTCCGGGCGGTGAGACCGAGCCCCACTCGCCTGCCCGGTCGTCAGGCCTGGTGCGGCTGCCCCTCGGCGGGTGCTCTGGTCCTACGAGGCCCCGTCCGGTGCCTGGCGTTCCGCGGCGAGGACGGCGAGTTCGCGCAGGTGGACGAAGTACTCGCGGGCCTCGGCGTCCTCGCCGAGCGCGGGGAGGACGCGGTGGACGGCGGCGATGCCGTTCCGGAGGGCCTCGCGGCGACGGTGGTCGAGCGGGCCGGTCAGGGCGGAGGACACGCAGCCGGCCAGGTGACTGTCGAGCAGGACCAGGTCTTCGCCGTCGGGGGCCTGCCGGTAGCAGCTGCGCGGGAACGGCAGGGCGAGGAAGTCCTGCCACAACTGGTTCAGCCGGTCGGGGTGCGTGTCGCTCATGGCGTCGATGATGCCCGAACGAACGGCGCCGGTGTCACCCCGTCCCGGCCTGCGGAAGAACGCCCATCGAACAGCGAGCTTTTGACGGTCCGTCAGGCCACCGGCGCGTGCCGCCGGCCGAGCTCCGCGAGTATCTCGCCGTTGAGCGTGAACGCGCGCTTGCACTCCTCGGCGACCCGCCCGCGCTCCGCCTCGTCCATCAGCTCGCCCGCGGCGTCCAGCTTGGCGCGGTAGTCGCGCTTGAACGCGGCGGGGTTGTCGATCTCCTCGAAGACGTAGAACCGGACGCCGTCGCCCTTGCGCGCGAAGCCCCAGGTGCGTTCGGCGACGCCACGGATGATCTGACCGCCCGACAGGTCGCCGAGGTAGCGGGTGTAGTGGTGGGCGAGGTAGCCGGCCGGCCAGTCGGCCGCGAGGGTGTGGATCCGCTCGGCGCAGGCAGTGGTGGCGGGCAGCGGGGCGAGGGTGTCCCGCCAGTCGGGGCCGGCCAGGTGGTCGAGGTCGCGTTCGATGGCGGCGGTGCGCAGCAGGGCCCGGTCGAGGAGCGGCCCGGCCACGGGGTGGTCGGCGAGATCGGCCGGGTGCGCCTCCAACGCCCGGTAGACGTAGAGGAGTTGGCCGGTGAGGTCGGCGTAGGCCTCGATGCCGAGCCGTCCGCCGAGCAGGTCGCTCATGAAGGAGGACTGTTCGGCCGCCTCGTGCTCCTCCGCGCTGGCGGTGCGGAGCTGGGTGGAGAACGGGACGGGCAGCAGGGTGGGGCTGGGCATGGGGCAGGGCCTCCAGAGATCGAATTCCCCCGACAACAAAGGTGAGCCTAACCTAAGTTGCGCCGTTGCCGACACACTGTCGGCAAACCCTCCATGCGTCCTGATCCGCATCGCCGTCGGGCACCCTCTCCACCGTGCCGCGTTTCTGGCGCTCGTCGCGGGCCCGGCCCGCCGCCGGCACCTCGGCGACGGCAGCCGCACCGGCCTGCCGCATGCTGCCCGCGCCGACGACCGACCGGTCTTCGAACCGTCCGGCTGCCTGGCGAACCGGTCGGTCCAGGCTGCTCGCGAAGCCCTGGCGGCAGACGCCGAACTGCTGGTGCCGCTGCTCGGCGATCCCGACCCGGAGGTCCGGCAGCACGCCGCCCACGCCCTGGCTGCGGCCCTGGGCAGGTCCGAGCCGGTCATGGAATCCCTGCACTCCCGCTTCGAGGCCGAGGGCGATCCTGCGGTGCGCGCCTGCCTCGTCCCGGCGATGCGCCGGCTTGCCCGGGAAGACCGCGCCCCGGCCACCATCGACCGGATGTACGCCTGGCGGCAAGACCCGTCGTGGCCCGCCGAGGTCCGGATGTGCGCGGCCCTGTCATGGCTCTGCCTCACCGACGGCCCCGTCAGCGATGACCCGCGCCCTTCTCGGCCCGGTCCCGTGGATGATCCGCGTCGACGACGAGGGTGACGGACTGCGCTGTGGCCTCGACCAGATGTACCACCCCGAGAAGTACCTCCACTTCGCCGGCTGCCTGGACTGAACAGCCCCTCGGGCCGAAACTCCCGACGCCGGCGGCCGGGGCGGCGATCGAGACCCGACGGGGGCGGCCGCGCACCCGGACGACGGACGTTCGGCCACGGCGTCCCCGGGTGCAGCGCCCCCGACCGGCGACTAACCGACGACCTGGACCCTGTCGGCCTGGAGCCCCTTCTGCCCCTGGACCGCCTCGAAGGTGACCTTCTGCCCCTCCGCCAGAGACTTGAAGCCCTGACTCTCGATTGCCCTGAAGTGCACGAACAGGTCCGCCGATCCGTCCTCGGGCGAGATGAACCCGTAGCCCTTCTCGTCGTTGAACCACTTGACGGTGCCGTTCTGGCGCTCGGCCATGTCTCCTCCTGTAATGGTGCGGCTACTGTCTGCAGCTATGGCGTGATCATTCCACAGGGCGCTGCCGAACGAGAGTTGATCGACGGAGGCCGGTTCACCCGAGCCGCCGGACCTTCCGGCGGACCTGGTGGACACCGCGCGAAAACCTCTACCGGCAGCCGGGAGGGGCAGGGTTGAATGCATGCCATGGACGCTTCATTCGATGCCCTCCTCGACGAGGCGGCCGGCGCCCCGGTCGACGGCTGGGACTTCTCCTGGCTGGACGGCCGGGCCACCGAGCAGCGCCCCTCCTGGGGCTACCAGCGACTGCTGGGCGAGCGGCTCTCCGCCGCCACCGCCGCGCTCGACCTGCAGACCGGCGGCGGCGAGGTGCTGGCGGGTGCCGGGCCGAAGAACTTCCCGCCCACCCTGGCCGCCACCGAGGGCTGGCCGCCGAACGCGGCCCGGGCCACCCGCCTGCTGCACCCGCTCGGCGCCGCCCTGGTGACGCACCAGCAGGGCACCCAACTGCCGTTCTGTGACGGCGCGTTCGACCTGGTGACGAGTCGCCACCCGATCGCGGTGCAGTGGCCGGAGATCGCCCGCGTCCTCACCCCCGGCGGCAGCTACTTCGCGCAGCACGTCGGCGGCCGCTCCAACGTGGAGCTGACCGCGTACTTCCTCGGCCCGTTCGAGGTGGGCGACTCGCGCGAGCCGGAGGTGGAGTCGGCGCAGGCCCGGGCGGCGGGGCTGGAGATCGTGCAGTGCCGCAACGAGCGGCTGCGGCTGGAGTTCTTCGACGTCGGCGCCGTGGTCTGGTTCCTGCGCAAGGTGGTCTGGGCGGTGCCGGACTTCACCGTCGAGCGCTACCACGAGCGCCTGCGCGAGCTGCACGACCACATCGCGCGTGAGGGCGCGTTCGTCTCCACCACTTCCCGCACCCTGATCGAGGCCCGCAAGCCCACCACCTGACGCCCACCACCTCAGCGTGCGAGCCACCGCACGGGGTGCCCGGCCGGTCCCCTGGTCAGCCAGCTGCCGTCGCCGAGCGGCTGCAGGTCGTAGGCATGCTCACCGTGGGTGGTCAACTCGCCGAGGACCCGGCCGTCGTGGGCATCGACGCGGTAGGTCCGGAACCACTCCTGCTCGTCCTCGGTCTCGCCGGCCAGGACGAGCAGCAGGGTGTCCGCGTCCAGGTACCCGCCGCTCCACTCGACGACGGCCTCCGGCTCGGCGTCGTCGCCGAAGTCGCCCAGGGCGAGGGTGAGTTGCACCTCGCCGCCGGGGAGCGCGAGCACGGTGGCGTCCTCCTGCCCGTGATCGACCGTCAGCAGGTGGCGGCCGTCGGGCGACATGCCGATCGGGCAACGGTCGTCCCACGGCAGGTGCTCGACCCGGAGGCCGGCCTCGGTCAGTGTGCCCCGGTACACGGTGGTGCCGTCCTGGCCCTCGCCGACGTCGAGCAGCATCGCCCCGCTCGCCCGGTCCACCCACTGCTCGCCGCCCTGACCGACCGTCTCCAACTCGGCCCGCCCGAGCAGCGTGCCGGTCGCGGCGTCCAGCACCGTCCAGAGGTCGGCCTCGCCGCGCCCGGCCATCACGTCCGGCTGGTAGACCCAGACGCTCCGCCCGTCCGGCGCCAGTGCGCAGTTCGGCGCGTGACTCCACGACCTGCCCTGCTCCGGCGCGAACCCGAAGCGCCACACCTGCTGTCCGTCCGCCGCCACGCACACCACGCCGTCCGCCGTGGCGTAGTACGCCCGGGCGAGGTCGGCCGGCACCGCCAGGCTCACCACCTCGTCCCCGGCCACCGGCCGGAAGACGGCGACGGGCGCCAGTTCGCCCACCGCGCTGCCGGAGGGCCGGTAGGCGCATATCCGGCCGTCCACCAGGCGCGTGACGACGGGACGGTCGTGCGAGGAGTCGTTCATGCCCGGGACGTTAGTGGGCGCCCGTGACACACCCCGCGCTCCCCGTCGTTCGACGGGGTCACGGCGCACCCCCTTCCGTCCGGAGAATGATCTTCCATTCCGGTCTCTCCTCCCGGCGAGTGATGCCGTGGGGGCGCCGGAGCCGTGAGGCTGTCGGCGACGAACCCCCTTCTGATCTGAGCGTTTGTCGAAGGAGACTCGTGTGAAGAATTACCGATCCGCGCTGCGGCTGGCCGCGTCCTTGCTGGCGGGTGCGTCGGTGTTCGCCCTGGCACCCACGGCCGGGGCAGCCACCGTGGGCAGCCCGGTCCCGCCGCGGGCCGCGCTCCAGCAGGGGCTGGACGCGCTGACCGTGCGGGCGGGTGCGACCGGTGCGGTCGCCGAGGTGCGCGACCACGGGCGGGCGGTGTGGCGCGGAACGTCGGGCGTCGCCGACCTGAGCACGCGGCAACCCGCGCCGGTGGACGGGGAGTTCCGGGCGGGCAGCGTCACCAAGACGTTCGTCGCCACCGTCGTGCTCCAGCTCTCGGCGGAGCGCCGGGTGGGCCTGGACGACCCGATCGAGCGCTACCTGCCGGGCATGATCCCGAACGGCGCGAACATCACCGTCCGCCAGGTGCTGAACCACACCGCGGGCCTGTTCGACTTCCTGGAGGACCCGAAGTTCGCGTACGAGTCGGACGACGCGCTGCGTCAACTCCTCGCCGTGGACCGGTGGAAGACCCTCGCCCCCCGCGACCTGATCGCGATCGGCGTCTCGCACCCGCCGTACTTCCCGCCCGGCCAGGGCTGGCACTACTCCAACACCGACTACCTGGTGCTGGGCGAACTGGTGCGGCAGGTCACCGGCAACGACTGGCGGACGGAGGTCAACCACCGGGTGCTCCAGCCGCTGGGCCTGCGCCACACCTTCCTGCCGGGCACCTCGACCACCGTCCCGGGGCCGCACAGCCACGGCTACCTGGCGCTGCCCGACGGGCCGGCCGACATCACCGAGCTGAACCCGTCGATGGCGGGCGCGGCCGGTGAGATCATCTCCACCACGGACGACCTGGCCCGCTTCAACGCGGCGCTGCTCGGCGGCCGGCTGCTGGCCCCCGCGCAGCTCGCCGAGATGACCACCACGGTGGCGGCGGACGAGCAGCCCCCGACCCGCTACGGCCTGGGCCTGATGCAGCTGCGGACCTCCTGCGGCGAGGTCTGGGGCCACCCGGGCGGCATCCACGGCTACGTCACCTACCTGTTCGGCGACCGCTCCGGCACCCGCCAGATCGCCATCTCGGCGAACCCCTACGACCCGCAGAAGGGCGCCGAACTGACCCCGGCCGTCCTGAGCCTGATCGACCTCACCTTCTGCGGCCCGAAGTCCTGACCCGCCCGACCGCCCCACTCCCCACCCGAGCGGGGCGGTCCCCCGGCCCGCCACGACGCCCCTGGCTCAGTAGAGGCCCTCGGGGGACGAACTGGCGATCTGGAGGGGGCGGACGTTGGCGACGCCGTCGGTGGGCCAGTGGTCGGTGGGGTGACGGAGGGCCTGGTCGCGTTCCAGGATGTTGGGGAGGAAGAGGTCCTCGTGGAGGACGGTGAGCCGTACCTGGCCGACCGTGCCGGGGGCGACCGTGGTCATGGGGTCGGCCTTGTCGACCACCGCCATGGTGACCTGCGGGTAGTTCGGGACGTAGCTGATCAGTTCGCCGTCCCGTTCGATGTCCAGCAAGGCCGCGTTGCCGAAGGTGTTGCCGTAGGTCAGCCCGCAGATCCCGCCCTGCAGGGCGGCGGTGAAGGTCCGGTACATGTCGGCGCTGATCTGGGTGCCGCTCAGGCGGACGCCGTCGAGGGCGGCGACCAGTTCGGGCCGGTGCTGGCGGAGGGCCTGGAAGAGGGCCGGGGTGGTGTTGACGTAGTGGACCCGGCCCGGCGCGAGGACGTCGGCGATCTGCTCCAGCAGGTGGGTGGTGTAGTCGCCGACCTCGGCCATGCGTCCCGCCCGGATCAGGCGCTTCACCCATCGGGGGTCCATGTCCACGGCGTACACCTGGCCGGCGTGGAGTTCGGAGACCTCGTGGACGCCGTTGCCGATCAGGTGCGGTCCGGTGGGGGTGGCCTGCAGCCAGGTGCGGCCAGGTGCGAAGCCCTCCCGGACGAACGACCAGCGGCGCCAGAGCGCCCGGTGCCGCAGCATGTCGGGGGTGTAGAACGCCCGGCAGGGGGTGCCGGTGGTGCCACCGGTGTCCCAGACCCGGCCGACGAGCGGCCTGGGCACCGACAGCGGGACGAGGTCCGCGGGGTCCTGCGTGCGCAGCCGGTCGAGCGGGAACGGGCCGAAGGCCACGAGCTGGTCGTAGCGGGTGATGTCGCGCGGGTCGAAGTCCAGCTTGGGGGCCTGCCCGAGCCAGTAGGGGCTTCCGGTCACCGGGTCGAAGTGCCGCCGGACCACGGCGCGGGTCCACTCGTCGAGGTCGGTGTCCAGCCATCGCGCGATCTGGGTGTCCGGGTCGGCGCCGGTGAGGGCGGTCACGACAGGGCCGGGGCGCCGGAGAGGTCGATGCCGAGCTCGTAGGCGGTGGTCAGGGCCTGCTCGACGTGCTCGGGCCGCTCGATGTGCACCACCGGGAAGGGGAACGCGAGGATGCCCTCGGGAATCGAGGGTCCCATCACCAGCCCGAGCTGTACGCCCTGCTCCTTCATCCCGGTGTAGACGTCGACCAGGCTGATCGGGTCCGTGGAGTTGCGCTGGAAGAGGTCCCTGACGTCGGCGCCGGTACGCAGGACCTTGGGCTCCAGGCAGGACAGCAGGGGGATCTCGGGGTCGCCGAAGGGGATCGCGTCGATCCGCGGGGCCATGAAGTCGCGGTAGGGCCGGCGCAGCGGGGTGTGGACGGCGATGGTGCGGCCGGGGAGCGGGACGACCGTTCCCGGCGGGACCTCGGCGGCGAGCGCGCCGAGTGCTTCGGCGTGGCCGGCGAGCATCATGATGCGCTTGGTGCCGTCGGCCGTGGGGCCGAAGTCGCCCGCCAGGTAGACGCCGGGGACGTTCTCGCCGGGGTGGGAGGGGGCGCCGTCGTCGAGGGAGCCGAAGGCGATGGCTATGCCCTGCCGCGGGTCCTCGGCGGGCGGTTCGGGGGTGTCGCGGGATCCGGCCAGCATCTCGAACAGTTCCCGTCGCCCCAGCGATCCGGCGAGGCAGCTGGCGGTCATCGCGCCGAGGCTGAGGCCGCCGATGGCCGCGGGGCGCAGGTTGAACGAGGCGAGCACGTCGTGCACGCCGATCGCGAGGGCGGCTTCGCGGACCGTGCCGACGCTCTGGCGCTCCTCCTGGGCGGTCGGGAGGTCCTCCTCCAGGATCTGTCCGACCGTCAGTCCGGTCCACGCGGAGACTTGCTCGTACCAGTCCTGCACGACCTCGTAGGTCCGGTAGAGCTCCAGGCCGTGCGGCTCGGTCCCGACGCCGCCGCCGAACAGGTACCCCAGACTCATGACAGCTCCTGTGAATGGTGTGAAAGGAGGGAACGGTGGTGCGGATTGGGCGTGGTGCGGCAGAGTGAACCCGGCCGCACAATGCCGCAGAATCCGGCGTCCGACCGGACGCTCGGTAACCAGTCTCGCGACGCGATATCGAGACGATATCCGGATCTGGGAAAATCTCCGGCAGCACAGTGGCGGAGTTGCATTTCCCGCCTTCGAAAGGGATTTTCTCGGCCCGCGGCAACTCCAGGTGGACTCGCACGGCGGGAGACGGAGGAACGGCGCATCCCGTCCTCTCCCAGGACTCGGGGAATTCCGGGAGAACACGGGGTGTCCGTACCCCTGAGCCGGGCACCTCCGTTTCCCCGCCGTCCGGGCGTTCAGGCGCGCAGCGCGCCGGTGAGGTGGTCGCGGAGCACGGCGGTCACCTCGTCCGCCCGGCTGCTGAGGTAGAAGTGCCCGCCGGGGAAGACCTTGAGGTCGAACGCGGCCGTCGTGCGCTCGCGCCAGCGCCCGACCTCGGGGACCGGCGCCCAGCGGTCCTGGTCCCCCACCAGGGCGGTGACCGGGCAGCCGACCGCGGCGTCGCGGTCGGCGCGGTAGGCCCCCACCGCGCGGTAGTCGCCGCGCAGCGCGGGCAGCACCATCGCCAGCAGTTCCTCGTCCTCCAGGAGTCGGGCGTCGGTGCCGCTCATGGCCCTGAGCTCGGCCACGATGCCCTCGTCGTCGACCGGGTGGGAGGAGTCGGGCCGGTCCGCGGACGGCCCCTTGCGGCCGGAGAGGAAGAGGTGGTCGATCCGGCCGCCCGCGCGCTCGATCCGCCGGGCCACCTCGAAAGCGACGAGCGCGCCCATGCTGTGCCCGAAGAGGGTCAGGGGGAGGTCGTCCCAGCGGCGCAGCGCTTGGGCCACCTCGTCGGCGACGCGGTGCAGGTCGTGGACGCCGGCTTCCTCCCGGCGGTCCTGCCTGCCGGGGTACTGCACGGCCAGGACGTCGACCGGGCCCTGCAGTGCGGCGGACACCGGGAAGTAGAAACTCGCCGAGCCGCCGGCGTGCGGAAAGCAGACCAGGCGGCGGGTGGCCGCCGGCGAGGGGTGGAAGCGACGGCACCACAGGTCGCTGTCCAAAGAGAGGGAGGTCATGTCGGCCTTTCATTCTCTTCTCGAAATCCGCGCGGTGCCGGCGGGCGGGGTGTGGTGCTCGGTCAGGACATCCTCCGCACCGACGGGCCGTCGGGTGCGCGCTTATACGGAGAGCTTCGATCGACGGCGATCGGCGACTCACGGGCACCGCATATGACAGCAGCCTGCCATACCGCTCGGAATGTCAGCAAGTACTCACCGGAGCGCATCGATCCGCTCATGTCCGGGGTCAATTCCGGCCATCTTCTCCGGTGATTGGCGAGGACGTTGCGAAACGGAGCAATCCGGTGGGCTTTACTTGGCTCCGACTCGGCGGCACCGGTCCGACAGGACCGCGTTGACGCGTACACGGTCCCCCAAAGAGGCTGGAGGCAGCGTTGTCCACCGGCCGTGCGACGAAGAGGACTCTCCCCTTGAACTTCCTGTTGCTGGGCCCGCTTTCCATCCGGTTGAACGCGTGCGAGGTGCACGTGTCGGCGCCGAGGCAACGTGTGGTCATGGCAGCGCTCCTCTTCAACGCCAACCGGGTGATCTCGGTCGACCGGATCGCCGAGTACGTCTGGGACGGCGCCCCGCCGCCGAGTGCCGCCGCGACCATCCGCACCTACGTGATGCGCCTGCGGCAGTCGCTGGGCGAGATCGCCTCCGCCCGGATCCTCACCCGGGCGCCCGGCTACCTCCTCGAACTCGGCGAGCACGAGAGCGACCTCGGGCAGTTCACGGCCCACCGCCGGCGCGCGGCGGAGCTGGCCGAGCGCGGAGACCTGGAGGGCTCCTCCGCCGCGCTGGCCGAGGCGCTCGCCCTGTGGCGCGAGGAGCCGCTGGCGGACATCCCGTCGCAGACGCTGCGCGACGTGGAGGGCCGCTACCTCCAGGAGCTGCGCCTGCAGACGATGGAGCTGCGGTTCGACGCGGAGCTGGCGCTGCTGCGGCACGCCGAGGTCGTGCCGGAGCTGGTGCGGCTGGTGCGGAAGCACCCCTTGCGGGAGGCTCTGGTGGGCAAGCTCATGCTGGCGCTGTTCCGCTCGGGACGGCAGTCGGAGGCCCTGGACCTCTACCGGCGCACCCGGGTGCTGCTCGTCGAGCAGCTCGGCACCGAACCGAGCGCCGATCTGCGCGAGGTCCACCGGCGCATCCTCTCGGTCCCCGACCGGCCCCGTACGCCCGGCTCGCCGGAGCAGCCCGCGACGGCCCGGGCGGCGGCCCCCGCGTCGGCGCCGGCCGCCGTCTGGGACAGACCCTTCCGGCCGAGTCCGGCGCAGCTCCCCTCGGTGCCGCTGCCGCTGTCGGCCCGCTCCGGTGCGCTGACCCGGCTGCAGCACTTCCTCACGACCGGCTCGATGCCCGCGGGCATGGTGGCGACGGCGGTGGTGACCGGCCGGGGCGGTGTCGGCAAGAGCGCGCTGGCCCTGCACGCGGCGCACGCCGTACGCGGCGCCTCGGTGCACGGCCAGCTCTACGCGGATCTCGGCGGAGCCGCCCGGCCGCTGACCGCCCGGGCGGTCCTGCCGCGGTTCCTGGCGGACCTCGGGGTGCCCCGGGACGAGATACCCGAGGAGTCGTCGGAGCGGGAGAGCCTCTACCGCTCGCTCACCGCGGGCCGTCGCCTGCTGGTGGTGCTCGACAACGCCTCCAGCACCGCGCAGGTGCGGCCGCTGATACCGGGCAGCGGGGGCAGCAGACTGCTGGTGACCAGCCGGCGCCGACTGGCCGACCTGGAGGGGGCGCGCACCCTCCAGCTCGGCCCGCTCGACGAGGCCGGGTCGCTGGAGCTACTGGGGAGCATCGTCGGCCCGGCCAGGGTCGGTGCCGAACCGCAGGCGGCCCGTGCAGTGCTGACGGTCTGCGCGGGCCTGCCGCTGGCGATACGGATCGCGGGGACCCGGCTGCTGGAGCGCCCGCACTGGAGCATCGGGTACTTAGCCCGACGGCTCACCGAGGCCCCGCAGCTGCTGGACGAACTGCACGCGGGCGACCTCGGTGTCCGGCCCTGCCTCGACGCCGACCATGCCGGGCTCCGGCGGACCGCTCCGGCCGGGATCGACCCGGCCGAGGTGTTCACCGCGCTGGGGGCCGCCGGAGCGTGCTCCGTCTCCGGCAGCCGGGTCGCGATGATGTTCGGCTGCTCCGAGGAGCAGGCCGAGGAGGCCCTGGACGCCCTGGTCGAGGCGAACCTGCTGGGTGCGCCGACGGCGGGCCGCTACCGGCTGGACGCGCTGCTGCAGGCCTACGCCCACGAGCGGGCGCAGGCGGTCGCCGTCCGGCAGCACGACCAGCCGTACATGCGCGCCGGGTGACCTCCCGGCGGCCCGCCCGTCCCTCGCCCCGATCCTTTTCGACCTGATCTCCCCCGACCCCGATCACCTCCGAGAGGACCCTTCGCCATGGCCGACCAGACAACAGCCACCCGCGACCTGCTCGCCTACGTCCGGGAGGTCTCCCTCCGTGACGACGATCTGCTCAGGGAGTTGCGGGAGACCACCGCGGACCTGCCGGGCGGCACCGCCATGCAGGTGATGGCGGAGGAGGGCCAACTGCTGGCCCTGCTGGTCGGGTTGACGGGGGCCCGGGCGGTGCTGGAGATAGGCACCTTCACCGGCTACAGCACCCTGTGCATGGCCCGCGCCCTCCCGGCCGACGGGGTGCTGGTGTCCTGCGACATCGAGGAGCGGTGGCCGGCCATCGGCGCCGAGTTCTGGAAGCGGGACGGGGTCGACGCGCGGATCGACCTGCGGATCGGCGATGCCGCCGCGACCCTGGACGCGCTGCTGGCGGAGCGCGGACCGGAGAGCTTCGACCTGGTGTTCATCGACGCGGACAAGACCAACTACGTCCGCTACTACGAGACTTCGCTGGCGCTGCTGCGCGCCGGCGGTCTGATCGTGGTCGACAACACCCTCTTCTTCGGCCGGGTCGCCGATCCGGCCGCCGTGGACCCGGACACCGCCGGGGTCCGGGCGCTGAACCGGGCCCTGCACGAGGACCCCCGGGTGGAGCTGTCGCTGCTGATGATGGCCGACGGGATCACCCTCGTCCGCAAGCGCTGAAAGCAACGGGCCGGGGTCCGGCGCTCCCGGGAGCGCCGGGCCCCGCGGCCGTCACGGTGTTCCCGGGCCCCCTTCCGGCGTGGTCAGGTCGGGTGCGTCCACGCTGATGACGGTGGACACCACGCGCGGGCCGGGGACCAGGTGCAGGCGCTGGAGTCCGGTGTCCTCCGGGGCCGGTGCGAGGACGTCGGCGCACGGGCACGGGGCTTCGTCCAGGCCCTCGAAGCCCGCGAACCGGTAGGCGATCTCCATCATCCGGTTGCGTTCGGTCGCCCGGAAGTCCGCGACCAGGTGGACCCCGGCCCGGGCGGCGGCGTCGGCCAGCCAGTTCAGCAGGGTCGCGCCGGCGCCGTAGGCGACGACCCGGCAGGAGGTGGCGAGCAGCTTGAGGTGCCACAGGCCCGGGTGCCGCTCCAGCAGCAGGACGCCGACCGCGCCGTGCGGGCCGAACCGGTCGGTGAGGGTGACCACCAGGACCTCGTGCCGGGGGTCGGTGATCAGGCCGCGCAGCACCGCGTCCGGGTAGTGGACCCCGGTCGCGTTCATCTGGCTGGTGCGCAGGGTGAGTTCCTCGACCCGGGACAGCTCCTCGCCGGTGGCCCGGCCGATGCGCATCCGCAGGTCCAGGGAGCGCAGGAACTCCTCGTCGGGGCCGGGGGCGGCCGCCCGCTCGGCCTCCCGGCGGAAGCCCGCCTGGTACATCTGGCGCCGCCGCCGGGAGTCGACGGTGCTGGTCGCGGGGGTGAACTCGGCGAGTTCGGGGAGGTCGAGGACCTGCTCGGCCGGGTAGCAGCGGACGTCGGGCAGGTGGAAGGCCACTTCGGCGCGTTCGGCGGGCCGGTCGTCGACGAAGGCGATGGTCGTGTGCGCGAAGTTCAGCCGGTCGGCGATCCGGCGCACCGACTCGGACTTGGCGCCCCACCCGATCTCCGGCAGGACGAAGTACTCGGCCAGGCCGAACGCCTCCAGCCGGGCCCAGGCGTGCTCGTGGTCGTTGCGGCTGGCGACGGACTGCAGGATGCCGCGGGAGTCGAGCTCGATCACCACCTTGCGCACCTCGTCCGGCAGGCGCACCTCGCCGTCCTCCAGCAGGGTGCCCTGCCAGAGGGTGCCGTCCAGGTCCCAGACCAGGCACTTGACGGTCTCAGCCATGTCGTCCTTCCTCGTCTCGTCGGCCGCGGGACCGCTCACAGTGCCCCCGTGGCGGAGAGGGCGTGCTGCGCCAGCATCAGCCGGCACAGCTCGTTGCTGCCCTCGATGATCTCCATCATCTTGGCGTCCCGGTACGCCCGGGCCACCGTGTGCCCGTCCCGGGAGCCGGCCGAGGCCAGTACCTGGACGGCCGTCGCCGCAGCCTGAGCGGCCTGGGTCGCGCTGACGTGCTTGGCCAGCACGGTCGCCACCACCTGGTCCGGCGATCCTTCGTCCCAGCAGCGGCTGGCGTGCTCGCAGACCCGGGTGGCCACCTGCTCGGCCGTGTAGAGGTCGGCGAGGTGTCCGGCGACGAGCTGGTGCTCCGCGAGCGGCTTGCCGAACTGCTCCCGTCCGGCGGCGTGCGAGGTGGCCGCCGCCAGACAGGCCCGCAGGATGCCCACGCACCCCCAGGCGACGGACATCCGCCCGTAGGCCAGCGCCGTCGTCACCAGCAGGGCCGGCGGCAGTCCGTGACCGCCCAGGACGCTGTCGGCGGGCAGCCGCACCCCGTCGAGGTGCACGTCGGCGTGTCCGGCCGCGCGGCAGCCGAGCGGGTCGGCGATCCGCTCGATCCGGACGCCGGGCGCGTCGGCGGGCACCACGACGGCCACCGCGCCGTCCTCGTAGCGGCCGACGATGACCAGCAGGTCGGCGTAGTGGGCGGCGGTCACCCATTTCTTGTGTCCGTCGACGACGACCGTGTCGCCGTCGCGGCGGACGGTCGTCGTCATCGCCGAGAGGTCGCTGCCGGCCCTGGGCTCGCTGAAGCCGACCGCCGCCAGCTCGCCGCCGGTCAGCCGGGGGAGGTAGACGGCCGCCTGCTCGGCGGTGCCCAGGCGCTGGATGGTCCACGCCGCCATGCCCTGGGAGGTCATCACGCTGCGCAGCGAGCTGCACAGGCCGCCCACGTGGGCGGTGTACGCGCCGCTGTGCGTGCTGCTGAGCCCCCAGCCGCCGTACTGCGACGGGACTTCGGCGCACAGCCGGCCCTCGGCGCCCAGCTCGCGGAGCAGGGCCCGCGGGATGAGGCCGGTCCGGTCCCACTCCCCCGCCAGGTCGCCGACCCGCAGGGTGACGGCGGTCATGGCGCCGCTCAGGTCCTCACCCATGCTGGCCCCCGACGGCGGGCTCCTGGAGCCGGGCCACCAGCTCGGCCATCCGCCGCACGGTGCGGAAGTTGTCCAGCCGCAGGTCCGCGCCGCGGACGGCTATGGCGTAGGTCTTCTCCAGGTGCACCACCACCTGCATGGCGAAGAGGGACGACAGCCCGCCGGCGTCGAACAGGTCGGTGTCGGCGTCCCAGGCGGTTCCGGTGCGTCCTTCCAGGAACTCCAGCAGTTCCTTCTCCAGGGCGTGGGTGTCGGGCGTGTTCGTCCTGCTCATGGCCGTCTCCTTTTCGGGGTGATCGGGGGTGATCGGGGTGATCAGGTGTGGTCGGGTGATCAGGTGTAGTCGTAGAAGCCGCGCCCGGACTTGCGCCCCAGCCGGCCCTCGCGGACCAGCCGGAGCAGCAGTTCGGCGGGGCGGCAGCCGTCGTCGCCGGTGCGTTCGTGGAGCACGGTGAGGGAGTCGACGAGGTTGTCGATGCCGATCAGGTCCGCGGTGCGCAGCGGGCCGGTGGGGTGTCCCAGGCAGCCCTGCATCAGGGCGTCGACGTCCTCGGCGGTCGCCGTGCCCTCCTGCACGACCCGGGCCGCGTCGTTGATCATCGGGTGCAGGATGCGGCTGGTCACGAAGCCGGGCGCGTCCCGGACGACCACCGCCTTCCGCCGCAGTGCCGTGAGCAGGGCCGCCACGGCGGCCATCGCGGAGTCCCCGGTCCTGGCGCCGCGGACCACTTCGGCGGTTCCGATCAGGTAGGGCGGGTTCATGAAGTGGGTGCCGACCAGTTCCTCCGGCCGCTCCAGGGCCCCGGCCAGTTCGTCGACGGGGATGGAGGAGGTGTTGGTGATCAGCAGGGTGCCGGGCCGGACCAGTCCGGAGACCTCGGACAGGACGGCGGCCTTGATCGCGGCGTTCTCGGTGACCGCCTCGATGACGGCGGTGGCTCCGGCGGCGGCCTTGAGCGAGGTGCCGGTGGCCAGGGTGCCGAGGGGCGTCCCGGCGGGCAGTGCGCCCATCAGCTCGGCCAGCCGGAGTTCGCCGCCGATCAGGTCCGCGGCCCGGTCGAGCCGTTCCCGGTCGACGTCGACCAGGTGGACCGGCAGGCCGTGCCCGAGGGCGAGGACGGTGATTCCGACGCCCATCACCCCGGCTCCCAGCACCGTGAGGGCGTGCCGCGGGGGGGAATCGTCATAGGGGGCGGTGGTCAACGGGTTCTCCTTCGTTCTCACTGGCCGTTGGGGGTAGGGAAGGTGTCGGGGGTGCGCAGGGTCGCGTCGAGCCAGTCGGCGACGGCGTCGCCGGTGGTCGCGACGTGCTGCTCCATGAGCGAGAAGTGGTCTCCGGGAACGTCGACGACGGCGTCGGCGCCCTCCCAGGACGCGCGCCACTCACCGGCGTCGGCGGACGGGCTGCCGAGCGGGGTAGAGGCACGGACCAGCAGCAGCGGGGCGCGGACTGCCGGGGGCTTCCAGTCGTCGAGCAGCCGGAAGTAGCCGCCCATCGCGGTCAGCCGGGTCCCGTCCATCGGGGCGGCCCGCTCCTCGCGGGCGAACATGCCGCCCAGCAGGACGTCGTTGAACTGCGTGATGCCCCGGTTGTCGGAGAGGTAGGTGTCCAGCAGCACCACGGCCGCCGGGCCCGCGCCGCGCCGCTCCAGCTCGGTGGCCACTCCGTGGGCGAGCGTGCCGCCGGAGGAGGAGCCGGCCAGGACGAGCGTCCGTCCGGGCAGTTCCCGGAGCAGGGTCGTCGCCTGGAAGTCCAGCAGGGCCGCCATGTCGGCGGGCAGGTCCTCCTCGGGGGTGAACCCGGGGGCGTCCAGGGCGGCGACGGCGTAGCGGTCCCGGAAGCGGGAGGCGAAGCGGGCGTACTGGTGGGCGCCGCCGAGGGCGACGATGGAGCCGAAGCAGACGAGTACGGGGGCGTCGGCGCGCTCGTTCAAGTGCAGCAGCCGCGGGCCGGCGCCGGCGGCCGCGAGGTCGCTGCCGCTGTGGAAGGCCGGGCGCAGGGCGGAGGCGTTCTTGAGCAGCGCGATGCCCTCGTCGACCCGGCCGAGTGCGCAGGCCCGGCGGAACAGCACGCTCGCCGGGTCGGTGTCGGTGTCAGCGGCGTCGGCCACGGGTGCCGCTTCGGGCCGGGGGGTGTCTTCCGTCCGGGCCTCGGCGGCGAGGCGTGCCGCGAGCGCGGCGGGGGTTCCGCTGTCGAAGACGGCGGAGGGCCGCAACCGCACTCCGGTGGCGGCGGCCAGCCGGTTGCGGAGTTCGACCGCGGTCAGCGAGTCGAAGCCGACGGAGAGGAAAGGCGCCGTCGCGGACAGTGCCCCCGAGTCGGTGTGGCCGAGGACTTCGGCGGCCTCGGTGAGGACGAGTTCGCGCAGGATCAGCTCGCGTTCCCGTGCGTCGGCGGCGGTGTCGAGCCGGTGCCGAAGCGCCGCGGTGGCGCTCGGCGCCGCCTTCGCCCCGGTCGTCGCGGCCGGGCCGCGCCGGACCAGGGAGCGCAGCATCGGGTGGACCGGGCCGTCGCCGCGCACGGTGAGGTCGAGGTGGGCCAGGACGACGGGGCTCCCGTCTCCCGGCGGGGCGGCGTCCGCGGCGCACACGGTGTCCAGCAGGGCCATGGCTTCCTCGTCGGAGAGGCCGCGGGCGCCGCGCCGGTCGATCCGCCGCCGGTCGGGGCCGGCGAGTGCCGCCGTCATCCCGCTCACCCGCTCCCAGGGCCCCCAGGCCAGGGACAGGCCGGGGAGCCCGAGCCGTCGGCGTTCCGCGACGAGGGCGTCGAGTGCGGCGTTGGCGGCCGAGTAGGACGCCTGGCCGGGGCTGCCCAGCACGCCGGCGGCGGAGGAGAAGACGACGAACGCGGCGAGGTCCGCTCCGCGCGTCAGCCGGTCGAGGTGGCGGGCGGCATCGAACTTGGGCCGCAGGACGGCGGCCATCCGCTCCGCCGTCAGCCCGTCCAGCAGGCCGTCGTCGAGCACTCCGGCGGTGTGCACGACGGCGCACAGCGGACGGCTCTCGGGGATGGCGGCCAGGGCGGCGGCCAGGGCCCGGCGGTCGGACACGTCGCAGGCGAGGGCGGTCACCTCGGCTCCGGCCCCGGCCAGCTCCGCCGCCAGCTCCGGCAGGCCGGGGGCGTCGGCGCCGCGGCGGCTCAGCACGAGGAGGTGGCGTACCCCGTGCGCGGCGACCAGGTGCCGCGCCAGGACGGCCGCGAGGGCGCCACCGCCGCTCAGCAGCACCGTCCCCTCGGACGGCCCGAACGCGCCGGCCGACCGGATCGCGGACGCGGGGGCGGAGGCGGGGGCGGAGGCCGTGGGCCGTACCAGTCGCGGGGCGTACAGGATGCCGCCGCGCAGCGCCGCCTGCGGTTCGCCCGTGGCGAGGAGGTCGGCGAGCGCGTCGCCGAGACCGTCCTGGTCCGGCCCTTCGGTGTCCAGCAGCACGAACCGGTCGGGGTGTTCGAGCTGAGCGGCCCTGAGCATGCCCCAGACGGCCGCCGCGCCGGGGTCCGCCGGCCGCGCGCCGAGCGGGCCGGTCGCTCCCCGGGTGAGCACCACCAGGGGCGTCCGGGCGGTGCTGTCGTCGGCCAGGTGGGCCTGGAGGCGGTCCAGCACCCCGGCCGCGACCGCGTGCACCGCCGCGGGGTCCGCGTCCAAGGCGGGGGCGTCGACGGACGGCGGGCAGGTCAGCAGCACCGCGTCGGGTGTCGCGGACCGGGGTTCGACGGGGAAGGCGTCCGGCAGCAGCCGCTCGTCCCGCGGGCCGAGGAGGCCCCAGCGGGTGACCGGGCGCGGACCGGGCCCGGCGGTGACCGGCGTCCAGCCGACGTGGAAGACGGAGCCGGAGGACGCCCGCAGCGCGGCGGTGGACGCCGTCCGCAGGGTGAGCGAGCCGACCGTCGCCACGGTGCGCCCCGAGGGATCGGTGATCCGCGCGGTGACGGCGTCGGGGCCGTCGGGGCGCAGCCGGACGCGCAGGACCGGCGCGTCGGAGGCTTCGATCGCGACGCGCTGCCAGGAGAACGGCAGGGGGACGCCGTCGGCGGGCTCCGCGGTCGCGGCGCCTTCGCGCAGGCCGGTCGTCTGGAGGGCCGCGTCCAGGAGCGCCGGGTGCACGCCGAAGCCGTCCGCCCCGGTGCCGGGGAGGCCGTCGGGCCGGGCCACTTCGGCGTGGATCGCGTCCGCGGTGCGCCAGGCGGCGCGCAGGCCCCGGAACGCCGGGCCGTAGGCGACGCCACGGGCCTCGAGCAGCCCGTACAGCTCCTCCACGTCCAGCGGGACGGCGCCGGGCGGGGGCCACGCGCCGGCCGGTCCGGCCATGTCGTCCGGATCGGCCGAGGAGTCCCGGGGACCGACCGTGCCGGTCGCGTGCCGGGTCCAGGGCCGGTCGGCGGCGCCGGGGGCGGCCTCGGGCCGGGAGTGGAACTCCACCGGGCGCCGGCCCGTGCCGTCTTCGGCACCCACTCGTACGCGCAGCTGTACGGCGTGGTCGTCGGGCAGCAGCAGCGGGGCGGCGAGGGTCAGTTCCTCCACGAGGGCGCAGCCGTGGTGGCGGCCCGCGTACGCGGCCAGCTCCACGAGGGCCGCGCCGGGCAGGATGACGGCTCCGGCCACGGCGTGGTCGACGAGCCAGGGGTGGGTGACCGGAGAGAGCCGGCCGGTGAAGAGGGTGCCCGCGTCGTCGGGCAGTTCGATCGCGGCGCCGAGCAGCGGGTGGTCCGCGGCGGATTGGCCCGTGGCCGCCTGGTCCCGGTCGGCCGGCAGGGCGTCGAGCCAGTAGCGGCGGCGCTGGAAGGCGTAGGTGGGCAGGTCCACCCGCTGGGCGCCGGTTCCCGCGAACAGCCGTTCCCAGTCGACGCGCAGGCCCCGGACGTGTGCCCCGGCGAGGGCGAGCTGGAGCCGGCGGAGCCCTCCGGCTCCGCGCCGCAGGGTGTCGAGCACCACCGTCTCCGGGGCGCCCTCGTCGGCGGCCGTGTCCTCGATCCCGTACATCAGGGCCGGCTGGGGGCTGGACTCGATGAAGACGCGGTGGCCGGCCGCGAGGAGCGCGCGGGTGGCCTGCTCGAACTCGACGGTCTGCCGGAGGTTGCGGTACCAGTACTCGGCGTCCAGGGCCTTCGTGTCCAGCAGGCCGCCGGTCACGCTGGAGTAGTACGGCACCGCGCCGGACAGCGGCACGATGCCGTCCAGGTCGGCGAGCAGGCGCTCGCGGATCTCCTCCACGTGTGCGGAGTGCGACGCGTAGTCGGCTTCGATCCGAGTCGCCCACACCCCTTCTTCCAGGAGTTCCTCCACCAGCGCCGTGACCGCGTCCGCGTCGCCCGACACCGCTGTCGACGACGGGCCGTTGACCGCGGCCACCGACAGCCGGCCCGCGACCCGCTCCCGCACCACGTCCACCGGCAGGGGCACCGAGGCCATACCGCCCCGGCCCGCCAGCGTCCCCACCGCGCGGGAACGCAGCGCGACCACCCGCGCCCCGTCCTCCAGACTCAGACCACCCGCCACCACGGCGGCCGCGATCTCACCCTGCGAGTGGCCGACCACGGCGTCCGGAACGACGCCGAACGCGCGCCACACCTCCGCGAGCGACACCATCACCGCCCACAGCACCGGCTGCACCACATCCACCCGCGCCAGCAGCGCCTCCGAACCCAGCGCCTCCGCCAACGACCAGTCCACGTAAGGCGCCAGAGCCCGCTCGCACTCGGCCATCCGCCCGGCGAACACCTCCGACTCACCCAGCAACTCGACCGCCATGCCCACCCACTGCGAACCCTGGCCCGGGAACACCAGCGCCGAACGGCCGGGGAGCGGCCCGCCACCGACCGGCACGGCCGCCGAGCCCTTGCCCCGCGACAGGGCGGCGAGACCGGCCAGCAGCTCGTCCCGGTCCGCCCCCACCACCACCGCACGCTCCGCGAACCGCGAACGGCCCGCCAGCAGCGAACGGCCCACGTCCAGCACGTTCAGGCCCGGTTCCGCCGTCACCCGTTCGTGCAGCGCCGTCGCCTGGGCGCGCAGCGCCTCCGGGGTGCGCGCCGACAGGATCCAGGGGACCGCGGCGGGCTGGTCGACCGGCGTGTCAGTGGAAGCCGTCGGGTCGGCCGGGGCCTGCTCGAGGATGACGTGCGCGTTGGTCCCGCTGGCGCCGAAGGAGGACACCCCGGCCCGGCGCGGCCGTCCCGTCTCCGGCCAGGGGGTGGCCTCGGTGAGCAGGGAGACGGCTCCCTCGGTCCAGTCGATGCGGGGCGAGGGGCGGTCGACGTGCAGGGTGCGCGGCATCACGCCGTGCCGGATCGCGAGCACCGACTTGATCACCCCGCCGACGCCCGCGGCGGCCTGGGTGTGGGACAGGTTGGACTTCAGCGATCCCAGCCGCAGCGGCCGGCCGGCGGGCCGGTCCTGCCCGTAGGTGGCCATCAGCGCCTGGGCCTCGATGGGGTCGCCGAGGACGGTGCCGGTGCCGTGCGCCTCCACCATGTCCACCTCGGACGGGGCGAGTCCGGCGTGGGCGAGCGCCCCGTTGATGACGCGCTGCTGCGCGGGCCCGTTCGGGGCGGTCAGCCCGTTGCTGGCGCCGTCCTGGTTGACGGCCGAGCCGCGGATGACGGCCAGCACCGGGTGCCCGTTGCGGCGGGCGTCCGAGAGCCGTTCCAGCAGGAGCAGGCCCAGGCCCTCCCCGAACCCGGCGCCGTCCGCCGCGGACGAGAAGGACTTGCTGCGCCCGTCGGGTGCCAGGCCGCGCTGGCGGCTGAATCCGACGTACAGGCCGGGGGTGGACATCACGGTCACCCCGCCGGCCAGGGCGAGGGTGGTGTCGCCGGAGCGCAGTCCCTGGCAGGCGAGGTGCACGGCGACCAGGGAGGACGAGCAGGCGGTGTCCAGGGTGACCGCCGGGCCTTCCAGGCCCAGCGTGTAGGCGATCCGGCCCGAGGCGACGCTGGGGATGGTGCCGGTGCCGAGGAAGCCCTCCACTTCGTCGGGCACCCGGCCGAGGCGGGACCCGTACTCGCTGTAGATCACTCCGGTGTAGACGCCGGTGCGGCTGCCGCGCAGGGTCGCCGGGTCGATGCCCGCACGCTCGATCGCCTCCCAGGACGCTTCCAGCAGCAGCCGCTGCTGCGGGTCCATGGCGAGGGCCTCGCGCGGGGAGATGCCGAAGAAGCCGGCGTCGAAGCCGGTCGCGTCGTGCAGGAAGCCGCCTTCGCGGACGTAGAAGGTGCCGGGGGCGTCGGGGTCGGCGTCGAAGCCGCCCTCGACGTCCCAGCCGCGGTCGGCGGGGAACGGCGAGACCGCGTCGCGCTCCTTGACCAGCAGGTCCCACAGGTCTTCCGGGGTGCGCACGCCACCGGGGTAGCGGCAGCTCATCGCCACGATGGCGATGGGCTCGGCGGAGTCGTCGCGGAGCCGCCGGTTCTCCTGCCGCAGGCGCTGGTTGTCCAGCAGCGAGGCGCGCAGGGCGGCGACCACCTGGTCCGTGTCGGTGGGCATGGGGTTGGGCTTCTCCTTCTGCGGCTGTCGGTCAGTCACGTTCGCCGCCCAGGGCCATCCGGACGAGGTCGTCGACGGCCATGCCACTGATGTCGTCGGCGGCGGGAGCCGGCGTCTCCGGTGCGTCCGGTCGGTCGGCGAGGTCCAGCAGCGCGTCGAGCAGGCCCGCCCGGCGCAGGGCGGCGGGTGGGATCGCGGCGAGCAGGGAGCTGATCTCGTGGTCCGCGCGGTCCGTCCGGCCCGGCGTCCCGGTGGCCTTCCCGGTGGCGCCCGGCCCGTCGGGGACCAGGCGCCCGGCGAGATAGGCGGCGACGGCGGCCGGGGTGGGGTGGTCGAAGACCAGGGTCGCGGGCAGCCGGCGGCCGGTGGCGGCGCCGAGCCGGTTGCGGAGTTCGACGGAGGTGAGCGAGTCGAAGCCGAGGTCCTTGAACGCCTGGTCCGGCTCGACGGCCCCCGCTCCGCCGTGGCCGAGGACGTCGGCGGCCCGGCTCCGCACCAGGTCGAGCAGGGTGGCGAGGCGCTCCTCCGGGGTGAGGTCGGTCAGCCGGCGGCGCAGCGAGTCCGCTTCGGCGGCGTCCGCCCCGGAGGCGGGGCGGCGTGCGGCCCCGGGGACCAGCGCGGAGAGCAGGGCCGGGACGGGCCCGGTCCGGGCCGCCGTCCGGAGCCGGCCGAGATCGATCTTGACCGGGACGAGCAGCGGTTCGTCCAAGGCGAGCGCCGCGTCGAACAGGGCCAGGCCCTCTTCGCTGCCGATGGCCGCGGTGCCGCCCCGGGACATCCGCCGCAGGCCGGTGGCGCTGAGCGTGCCGGTCATGGTGCTGCGCTGCGCCCACAGGCCCCAGGCGAGCGACTGGGCGGGCAGGTGCAGGGCACGCCGGTGCTGGGCGAGCGCGTCGAGGAAGGCGTTGGCCGCCGCGTAGTTGCCCTGCCCCGCGTTGCCGACCGTGGCGGACGCGGAGGAGAAGAGGACGAAGGCCGACAGCGGCAGCTCACGGGTGAGGGCGTGCAGGTTGAGGGCCGCGTCGACCTTGGGCCGCAGGACGTGGCGCATCCGGTCGGGGGTCAGCGACTCGACCGTCCCGTCGTCCAGGACGCCGGCCGCGTGGACGACCGCACTCAGCGGACGGTCGGCGGGGATGCCGGCGAGCAGGGCGGCGAGCGCGTCCCGGTCGGCGACGTCACAGGCCTCCACGTCCACCCGGGCGCCGTGTCCGCGCAGTTCGGCGGCGAGGTCGGCCAGGCCCGGGGCGTCCGCGCCGCGCCTGCCGACGAGCAGCAGGTTCCGTACGCCGTGCGCGGTCACGAGGTGCTGGGCCACCAGGCCGCCGAGCGCGCCGCCGGCCCCGGTGACGAGGACGGTTCCCCCGGCCGCGCCGATACCGGACGGCGCGTCCGGGCCCGGGTCCGTGGCGACGGCAGCCCTGGTGAGGCGGGCGGCGAGGAGCCGTCCGGCGCGGATCGCCAGCTGGGGTTCCGTTCCGGCCAGTGCCTGGGGCAGCAGCCCGGTCACGGCGGCCGGGTCGTCGGTGTCGATCAGCAGGAAGCGGTCCGGGTGCTCGGACTGGGCGGAGCGGACGAGGCCGCGGACCGCGGCGCCGGTGAGGTCGGTGACCTCCTCACCGGCCTCCGTGGAGACCGCGCCCCGGGTGACGAGCACCAGGCGCGAGTCGGCGAAGCGGTCGTCGGCGAGCCAGTCCTGGACTAGCCGCAGGGCGTCGTCCAGCGCGGTGTGCACGGAGGCGGCGTCGGGCGGGGACTGCAGGCGCGGGGCGTGGTCGCACCAGGCCAGCACCGCGGCGGGCGACGGCGCTCCCCCGTCCAGTGCGGCACCGAACGCGGCCAGGTCCGGATGGCTGTCCGGGAAAAGCTCCCGGCCACCGAGGACGGCCCAGCCTCCGAGGAGGTCGGCGGGTGCGGTGGCGGGCGCCTCCGACCACCGCAGCCGGTAGAGGGACTCCGGGCCGCCGCCGGGGCGGAGGGCGTCCAGGTCGATCGGGCGGACGGCGAGCGCCTCGACCGACACGACCGGGAGGCCGTGCGGGTCGGTCGCGTCGATCGACACCGATCCGTCCGGCCGGAAGCCGAGCCGCACCCTGAGCGCGGTGGCTCCGGAGGCGTGCAGCCTGACCCCGCTCCAGGAGAACGGCAGTCCGGCGGACGGCCGGTCCGGGCCCGGCCCGGTCTCCGGCTGGGCGCTCAGGAACAGCCCCTGGAGGGCGGCGTCCAGGAGCGCGGGGTGCACGCCGAACGCGGAGGCGGACCGGTTCCGGTCCTCGGGCAGACGCACCTCGGTGAAGATCTCGTCGCCCCGGCGCCAGGCGGTGGTGAGCCCGCGGAAGGCGGGTCCGTAGCCGTAACCGGAGGCGTCGAACCGCTCGTACAGGTCGTCGACGGGGATCGGGACGGCGCCGGGCGGCGGCCAGGCACCGGCGTCGGCCGGTACGGGTGCGGGCGACGGTTCGCGGGTCGTGGCGTCGGCGGTGAGCCGGCCGGTCGCGTGCGCGGTCCAGTGCGGGGTTGCCGCGTCCTCCCGGCAGGAGAACAGGTCCAGCGAACGGCTGCCGTCCGCGTCTGCGGCGCCGACCCGTACTTGCACGCGGACGGCGGTGTCGGCGGATATCAACAGCGGCTGCTGGAGCGTCAGTTCCTCCACCGCGTGGCATCCGGCCTCGTCCGCGGCACGTACGGCGAGTTCCGCGAAGGCCGCGCCGGGCAGCAGGACCGCACCGGCCACGGCATGGTCGGCGAGCCAGGGGTGGGTGCGCAGCGAGATCCGGCCGCTGAGCAGCAGTTCACCCGTGTCGGCCAGCTCGATGGCCGCCCCGAGAATGGGGTGGTCGGCCGGGTCGAGCCCCGCCGAGCCCACATCGGCCGCCGTGGCGGGCGCCGGCTCGGGCCAGTAGCGGGTGCGCTGGAAGGCGTACGTCGGCAGCTCGACGCGCCGCGCCCCCGGGAACGCCCCCGACCAGTCCACCCCCAGCCCGCGCTCCCACGCACGGCCCACCGCGCGCAGCACCTGCGCCGGGCCGCCCTCCCCACGACGCAAGGTCCCCAGCACCATGGCATCCGCACCCGCGGCCTCCACCGACTCCCCCACCGCCACGCCCAGCACCGCATGCGGACTGGACTCGACGAAGAACCGGAAGCCCTCCTCCAGCAGCACCTCGGTGGCCTTGCCGAACTCGACGGTCTCCCGGAGGTTGCGGTACCAGTACTCGGTGTCCAGCGACTTCGTGTCCAGCCAACTGCCCGTCACCGTCGAGAAGAACGGCACCTCGCCCGAGAGCGGCGCGATCCCGTCCAGGTCGGCCAGCAGCCGCTCGCGGACCTCCTCCACGTGTGCGGAGTGCGACGCGTAGTCCACCTCGATCAGCCGCGCCCGCACCCCTTCGCCCACGAGCTCTTCCACCAGCGCCGCGACCGCGTCCGCGTCGCCCGACACCACCGTCGACGACGGGCCGTTCACCGCCGCCACCGAAAGCCGGCCCGCGATGCGCTCACGGACCACCTCGACCGGCAACGGCACCGACGCCATACCGCCCCGGCCCGCCAGCGCGCGGATCGCCAGAGAACGCAGCGCCACAACTCGCGCGCCGTCCTCCAGGCTCAAGCCGCCAGCCACGCACGCAGCGGCGATCTCACCCTGCGAGTGGCCCACCACCGCGTCCGGAACGACGCCGAACGAACGCCACACCTCGGCCAGCGACACCATCACCGCCCACAGCACCGGCTGCACCACATCCACCCGCGCCAGCAGCACCTCCGAACCCAGCGCCTCCGCCAACGACCAGTCCACGTAAGGCGCCAGAGCCCGCTCGCACTCGGCCATCCGCCCGGCGAACACCTCCGACTCACCCAGCAACTCGACAGCCATCCCGACCCACTGCGAACCCTGACCCGGGAACACCAGCGCCACCCGACCGTCGACCGGGCGACCGCCGTCCCACGCTCCCGAGTCGTCGTCGGCCATCCGGCCCAGCAGGGTGTGGAGCTGGTCCCGGTCCCCGACCAGTGCCTTCCGGTACTCGAAGGCGGTGCGCCCGTACAGGGCGGAGCCGATGTCGCGCGGGTCGGAGCCGGGGCTGCCGTCCAGGTGGCGGCGCAGCCGGTCGGCCTGGGCGCGCAGTGCCTGCGGTCTCTTCGCCGACAGCAGCCAGGGCACCGCCGAGGCGGGGGTGCGCTCGGCCGGCGGGCCGTCGTCGTCCAGGGGGGTGTGTTCGAGGATGGTGTGGACGTTGGTGCCGCTCAGGCCGAAGGAGGACACTCCGGCCCGGAAGGGGCGGCCGTGGAGGGGCCAGGGCTGCTGCTCGGTCGCGAGGGCCAGCGCTCCGCGCGTCCAGTCGACGTGGCCGGAGGGCCTGCCGACGTGCAGGGTGCGGGGCACCTGCCCGTGCTGCATGGACAGCACCGTCTTGATGACCCCCGACACACCCGATGCCGCCTGGGCGTGGCCGAGGTTGGACTTGAGGGAGCCGACCAGCAGGGGCCGGTCGGCGGGCCGGTCCTGGCCGTAGGTGGCCAGCAGGGCCTGGGCTTCGATGGGGTCGCCGAGGGTGGTGCCGGTGCCGTGCGCCTCCACCACGTCCACGTCGGACGCGGTCAGCCCGGCGTCCGCCAGCGCCGCCCGGATCACCCGCTGCTGCGAGGGGCCGTTGGGGGCGGAGAGTCCGTTGCTGGCACCGTCCTGGTTGATGGCAGAACCGCGTACCACCGCCAGTACCGGGTGTCCGTTGCGGCGGGCGTCCGACAGCCGCTCCAGCAGCAGGACGCCGACCCCTTCGCCCATGCCCATGCCGTCCGCGTCGTCCGAGAAGGCCTTGCAGCGACCGTCCTCGGCGAGTCCCCGCTGACGGGAGAAGCTGATCAGGGCACCGGGGGTGGCCATCACGGCGACGCCGCCGACCAGGGCGAGCGAGCAGTCGCCGCCGCGCAGCGCGCGGCCGGCGTAGTGCATGGCGACCAGCGAGGAGGAGCAGGCCGTGTCGACGGTGACCGCGGGGCCTTCGAGGCCCAGGGTGTAGGCGACCCGGCCGGAGACCACGCTGGGTGCGCTGCCGGTGAGCAGATGGCCGTCTCCTTCCTCGGACTGGGCGACGACGGCCGCGTAGTCGGCGTAGTTGACGCCGGTGAACACTCCGGTGCGGCTGCCGCGCAGGGTGGCCGGGTCGATGGCGGCGCGTTCGATCGCCTCCCAGGTGGTCTCCAGCAGCAGCCGCTGCTGCGGGTCCATGGCGAGGGCCTCGCGCGGCGAGATGCCGAAGAACTCGGCGTCGAAGTCGG
>NZ_JBIUCB010000020.1:0-115100 GCF_044593455.1 Kitasatospora sp. NPDC051984 | reverse complement strand
TACGTCATGCTCGACCGCACCGGCCGCGTCCAGCTCCCCGCCAAGTTCCTCGCCGCCCTCGGCATGGAACACCGGGTCGCCGCCGACCTCGCCGCGGACCACATCGCCCTCCACCCGGACGACACCGATCAGGACTAACCGCTGGGCGGCGCCGCCAGCAGGCGGCGCAGCGCGGTCGGGGTGTGGCCGAGGTGGTGGCGGGCGGTGCGGGTGAGGTGTGCCTGGTCGGCGTAGCCGAGGTCGGCGGCGAGGGTGCCGAGGCTGGTCTCGCCGGCCTCCAGGCGGTCGAGCGCGCGGGCCAGGCGGACCCGGTGGCGGTAGTGGGTGACGGTGACGCCGAGCTCGCGCGGGAACGCCCGGCTCAGCCGGTACGGGGACGCGCCGAGCAGCTCGGCCAGTCCGAGCAGCGTGCCGGACGCCGGGTGGTCGGCGGTGATCGCCTCCCGGGCGGCCGCGACCAGCGCCCGGTCCCTCGCGGCGGCCGGCCGGCTGTCCGTGCAGGGCGCCGGCCCGGTCGCCGTCCGGGTGACGGCGTTCGCCAGCAGGGCGAGCAGCTGTTCGGTGACGGCGAAGTCGACGTCCCCCGAGCGGGCGGCGAGCAGCACCCGCCGGTGCGCGAGGTCGAGCGGCGGGTCTACGTAGAACGCGCCCGCGCGGGTCTCCCCCGCCGTTGCGTGCCAGAGCGTGGGGGTGACGCTGATCGCCGTGCAGTCGTCGCCGCCCGCCGGGTGCGCGAACGACTCCTCCTCGCCGGGGACGCCCAGGTAGCCGAGGCTCGGGTCGAGCTCGGCGCCCGTCCCGTCGGTCCGGCGCCGGAACCGGCCGCGCCGGACCAGCACCACCCGGTGCCCGCCGTGCACCTCGGGCGGCGACCACCTGGTGTGGTCGCTGCGGCAGGCTACGGCGCTGATGTCGAAGTCGGGCCCGGCCGCGACGGGTTGGAGGGAGAGCACTGCCGCACCGTACTCGCCGGTACTGACAACAAGCGTCGCCCGCAAGGATCTTCAAGACTCGGACGAACGGGGTGGGCGAGGCTCGTCACCGGAGCCGCAGTGGCTTCGTCCCTTCCCCGAGGAGTCTCCCGATGTCCGCCCTCACCAAGCTCGCCACCATCTCGATCGACTGCGCCGACCCGATGGCGCTCGCCGCCTTCTACCGCCACGCCACCGGCTGGGAACTCACCGACAACGGCCCGGAGTTCGCCGCCCTCTCGGCCGGCCCCGACGGTCCCGGACTGGCCTTCGTCCACGTCCCGGGCTACCACGCCCCGGAATGGCCCGAGGGCGCCAAGTACCTGCACCTCGACTTCACCGTCGCCGGCCTCGACCGCGCCGTCACCGAACTGCTCGAACTCGGCGCCGCCCGCCCCGAGTTCCAGCCCGGCGACGGCGAATGGGTGGTCCTCACCGACCCCGAGGGCCACCCGTTCTGCCTGGTCCCCGCCGCGAGCTGACCACCAACTCCCCTGCGAGGAGCACCCGTTCATGGCAACGATCCACCGCGAGACCCTGCTCGACACCGCCCCGGACACGGGCTGGGCCGCCCTCCGCGACTGGGGATCCGTCCACCATCGGCTCGCCCCCGGCTACGTCACCGACACCCGAGTCGAGGACGACATCCGGGTGGTGACCTTCGCGGACGGCACCGTGGTGCACGAACTCATCGTCTCCCTGGACGACGACACCCGCCGCATCGCCTACACGGTGATCGGCGGCTCACTCACCCCGGCCCACCACCACGCCTCGATGCAGATCCGCCCCGAGACCGGCGGCCGCAGCCGCTTCGTCTGGACCACCGACGTCCGGCCCGCCACCCTGGCGGACCCGATCGCCGGCATGGTCGACCAGGGCATCGAGGCGATCCGCCGCACCCTGAAGGACTGACGAACCGTCAGCCTGCGGGCCGGACGCGCAGGTCGCCGTCCTGACCGTCACAGCGGACGGTCCCGGTGGGGAAGACGAGTTCGAGGGCGATTCGGCCGGTGAGGCGCTCGTGCTCCTCGCGTGCGGCGAGGACGGGCTCGCCGAGGTGACGGGCGAACGGCGTCCGGATGCGGTCGGGGCGGATCTCGATGCGGCCCCACTCCCCCATGTCGAGATCCTCGTGCGGCGGCTCGCCGTCGACGATCAGGCACCAGTCGGAGCCGATGGTGATCCGGGTGCGGCCGCCCCGGTCGTCGTGGAGCCAGACGCCCACCGGCTCGGGCTCGCACTCGCGCGCGGCGGGGCGCGAGTACCAGGCCGCCGTCACCCCGGTCAGCCGTCGGCCGGCCAGGGTGGCGGGGTCGATGCCGTCGCCGTGCGCCCGGCAACGGGGCGGCGGGGCGGGGTCGTTCACCGGCACGCCCCCCGCCGCGGTGCCGTCGGGCATCAGCGCTCCGGGTCCCACTCCACCAGCTGGTCGAAGACCCGGCGTTCGCCGCCGAGCTTCACACTCTCCAGCGGGAGGCGGCCGTAGAGCATGAGTGCCATGTCGCTCGCCGGGCCCTCGGCGGTGGCGGTGCCCGTGGCGTCCGCCGGGACGGGCACGAGCACGGCGCCGTCGGCGGAGACCTGGTTGCGCCAGGAGCGGCCCTCGGTGGCGTGGTAGTCGGCGGTGGCGGGCTCGTGCGGCCAGGCCTCCGTCGTGGTGCACACGGTGGAGAGGAACTCCTCCACCGTGTCGACCGCGACCTCGGCGGGCAGCGGCTCGGCCGCGCCGATGGTGAACTGCGCGTCCCAGGTGTGCACGGTGATCTCGTGCAGCTGGCGCCGGGCCACGGCACGGCTGGTCAGCGGGGTCTGCGACTTGCCCCACCAGCCCCAGCAGACCCGGCCGGGGCCGGCCTCGCGCAGCGCGTCCAGCAGCAGCTCGGTGGACTCGGCGAGCCAGCCGACCAGTGCCTCGCGCCCCTCGGGCGCCGTCGCATCGCCGAGCGGCGCCAGCTTCGTGGTGGCCGCCGGCCCGGCCGCGATCGTCGCGGCCCAGGCGCGGCGGCCCTCACCGATGTGCTGGACGAGGTCGCGCAGCGTCCACCCCGGGCAGGAGGGCACCGGCGCGTCGAGGGACGGCGCGGCGGCGATCGCGGCGCGGAAGGCCGCCGAGCGGTCGTCGATCAGGCGCAGCACATCGGCGAAGGCGGGACCGGCGAAGTCAGGATTGTTTTCCACGCGCGGTTGTCTATCACCCGTGCCGGCCCGCCGAACAGTGGTTTTCCCGGCGGCGCGGCCGTCACCAGCGCATCCGGACGTCCTCCGCCCACCCCAACAGGCCGTCCACCGCGACTCGTTGGCCGTCGTCGGTGCGGATGCTGCCGTTGTAGTGGCCGAAGCACTGGTCGGTGCGGTTGGCGAGCAGACCGGCCTCGGTGCGGACCCGCCGGTCATGGAAGGGCGTGAAGGTCAGCTCCACCTGGTCGCTGCCGGGGGTGCTGATCCGCCAGGGCGCGAGCAGGTCGGCCGGGTCGTACTGCCAGTCGAGTTCGGTGCCGATCTTGCTGAGCCGGCCGTCCACGCACAGCGCGTTCTCGGTGGAGCCCGTCCCCGCCGTCCACTGCCCGCCGAACTGGAGGCCGACCACATGCCCGTCCGTACGGCCGGACGCGGCGCCCCAGTTCCAGCCGAGCGAACGCGGCCAGCGGCCCCGCCCGTGGTCGAGCACACCCCAGGCGTCCTCGTCGAACGCGAATGTGCGACCCCCGAGCCGCACGGTGCCGGTGGCCGGGCGGGCGGTGTGCTTCGAGGTGTACTGAAAGCGCTTCCCGTCCCAGGGAACGACCACCGACATCGTCTCGTGGCCGTCGGGCATCGCCACCAGCAGATCCACCTCGAGCGTCCGCAGATCGGCGGTGAGCGCCCGAGCCAACAGCCGCGTGCCGCCGGGTTCGTGGCGGATCGCCACCCGGACCTGGCGACGGCTGGGACGCTCCGGGCCGACCGTGAGATCCGCCCCGTACGGCCCGCCGGAACCCGCGATGCCCTCCGGCATGGCCGTGCGGCGCAGCGGCACACCGGGGGCGAGCGCGGTGCGTTCGTGGTCCTCCAGCACGCCGTGCTGGTCCCAGGCGAGGAAGTGGACGGCATCGAGCGTCAGGAAGTCCAGGTCGCTGACGGTCAACGCGACCAGGTGCGTCGGCGTGGTCACACACCAGTACTCGAACCGCTTGGTCCGCCCCCACCCCCGCAGATTCCCCCGGTGCAGCGGGGTCCGCGACCAGCCCACCGCCCCGGGGTTGAGCTCCCCGCCGGGGAGGCACAGATCGACAGGTTCCTTGATCTCACGCTCATGGGTCACCATCCGCGCACCCTACTGCCGCGGTGAGAGCACGACCAGGGACGGACCCGCCCAACTGGGGCAACCGCGCCCCGGGTTGCTCGGTGTCAGGCACTGAGCAGCCCGAGGGCGGACGTGCTGATGGCAGGGCCGCTCACGGGCGCCGCCGTCGCGGGGTTCAGGGGGCGGTTCGGGTCTTCGCACATGATGCGGCCCCCGAGCACCCCGTCCAGCAGGCCGGACTTGACGGCGTCGCACAGGTCGGCCCAGTGGTCCGGGTCGAGCACGAGCACGCGGTTCCGGTGGTCGTCGGCCACGGTCAGGACCACGCCATCCGTCGATTCGGCGATGAGCACGCCGGCTGGGACCAGGATGCCGTCCGGATCGGGCCGGATCGCCCGCCACACCAGGTCGCGGTTGGCGGGCGAGAAGTGCGGGACGGGAACGGGTAGGCGGCTCAACGCTGTGGCACCTCGGCTTCTTCTTCGGAGGGCGGGCGGACTTCGGACCACACGCCGTTGCGGCGCGGGACCTTGTCGTGGCCGTACGCGTCGCCGCTGGCGAGTACGCGGAGGACTGCCATCGTCATGTCAGTCGTCATCTCCGACGGGTCTATTCGGATCGTGACCTTGAGGCCCCCGCCCCTGACCGCCAGGGTGAGCGCGGGACGTCCGAACAACTTGTGCAGCGCGTCCGAGATCCACCTCGCGCGGTCACGGACACTCTTCGAGCGGCGGTCTTCGACACTCTTCGGGTCATGCGTCATCTGAGCAGCTTTCCGTTCAATCACGCCGCGCGGGTGTTCGCGGCCATCACGGGCCGACGCGCGGCGGCGGAGCTCGCGCCAGGTGTGACCACCATGGCGTGAAGCCACCGGCGCCGGTCGGCTGCCCGCTCCTGCCATGTCGCCCCGTGCCCCTCAGCACGGACGGGCACCACGCGGACAGCCGACCGTTCCACAGCCGCCCACCCGGGAGCGAGCCGGGTGAGCGGCCCCATCGCTGCGCACCCGGGAGTGGTCGGCGACGGGCACCCGGGCGACTCATCGGGTGGGCTGGTCGCCCGCCTCAGCTCCGTGGCGCGGGCGCTGGGGCGGGCTGTACAGGGGGCCGGGTCACAGGAGGCTCCGGCTCCGGCTTCATCGGCGGACGGCGGCGAGCCGCCCCGCGCGGGACGAACCCGAGGTCCGCCAGCGACCTGTCCGGCCACATGTGCCGGAACACCCGCCGGTAGACGTAGTAGGGACAGCGGATCTCACCGGCCTCCACCCGCCCGACGTAGCGCGCGTCGCACGACACCTGCTCGCCGATCTCCCGACCGGCCCTGCGAATCTTCGTGGCGAACTCCCTCGGCGAGAGGTCGCCTCGCAGCTCCCGCATCGCCAGGTTGGGGACAGGCGCGAGCCTGTAGGTATGCATGATGGTCACCGCCTGTCTCCGTCCTGTCGTCGGTGTGTAACCAGCATCGACAGGAACAGGTACGGTGAACAGGGTGGGACCCGTGACAGTGATGCACTGTCAGGAGCAGAGGAAGAGAAGCGAGTTGGCCAGACGGGCATTCGAGCGCAGCACCAGCACGCCCCAGCCCAACATGACCCAAGCCGGCTTCGGATGGCTCCTGGAGCACTTCCGCGCCAAGGCCGGCCTGAGCATCGCGGAGTTGTCGCGGAAGGTGAACTGTGACGCGTCACTCGTATCCCGCTTCGAGAAGGGCGAGCGCGTACCGAGCATCGACATGGTTGAGCGACTCAGCCAGCTGCTCGGCGCCGACGGCCTGTTGATCGACGCGTACCACCGGGTGAGCTGGTACCAGGAGGGAGAGATCCATCCCAAGTGGTTCCGGGTGTACGCCGGACGGGAGCGCCTGGCGGTGGAAGTGCTGGACTACTCGATCGCCCTGGTCCCAGGTCCGGGCCAGCACCGCGACTACGCGGAGGCCCTGTTCCGGCGCGGGGAAGTCGATCCCGACCCCACCGTCATAGCGGAGAAGGTGGCGGCGCGACTGACCCGTCAAGAACGGTTCCTCGCCGATGACGGGCCACGCCTGGTGATGATCCTGGACGAGGCCGCGATCCGCAGGACAGTCGGCGGGCCACAGGTGATGCACCGGCAGCTCGCACATCTGCTGGACCTGATGCGCCGCCCGAACATTGTCGTTCAGATTGCTCCGCTCGAACTCGGAGAACGCACTCCGGCCGCTTCGTCGTTCACGCTCCTCACCATGTCGGACGGCGAGCGACACCTCTACTCGGAGAGCCTGAACAGCGGGCACTTCACCACCGATCCCAGGGAAATCAACCGCTTCTCACGGGCCTATGATCGGCTTCGCGGCAGCGCGCTCTCCGTTCCCGACTCGGCCGCCCTGATCCGTAGCGTCATGGAAGGACTGGTCAATCCCATGCAGCGAACTGGCACCCCATCGCTTCGACACCTCGCCTACTTCAAGAGCGCGTCATACAGCGACAGCAACGGCGGGAACTGCGTCCAACCCGCCATCAACCTGGCAGAGTCGCACGGTGTGGTTCTCGTCCGGGACAGCAAGGACCCGAACGGGCCCGTCCTCACTGTCTCCCCCACTGCCTGGGCTGCTTTCGCTGAAGCGGCGGGAAGCGGGAAGTTCGGAATCGCCTGACACCAACTTGTCGAACCCACACCGCAGTTGAGCCCCCGGCAAGCTCGCCGGGGGCTTCGCTTTCCCGATGCGGCGATTGCGAGCAACTCCCGGGGCGCGCCCGGCCGTTGGCATCGGGGGACTGGCGCCGGCAACCCGACTGCGCAGTCGATCAGCACGCCGGAAGATCCCAGAAACAGCAAAGGGCCCCGCCCTGGTCTTCCCGGCCGACACCTGGTCGTCCTTCATCGACGCCGTCAGGACCGGCTACTTCGGCAACGTGTGACCGCCCGCGCGCCACGAAGCCCCGCAGCTCAGGATTCCGGGCGGCGGGGTTTGGGGTTTCCAGAGGCGTCGAGAAGCTCCGCCCAATCGCAAGGCCGCGACGCAGGGCAGTGACCTGCACCCGATCACGGCCTTGCGGACGGAGCGTACGCCTGTCGCGCTTCGCGCCTACTTCGTGGCACCCTCCGCGACGGCCGGCTCCGCAGGTACGGCCCTCAGCGTCGCCGCCTTGCGTATGCCCGGGATGGCGAGGGTGACCAGCGCGGCCAGCACGGCCGCCCCGGCGCCGATCAGGAACGCGGTCCGGAAGCCACCCTCCGACGGCAGCGTGCGCCCGTGGAAGTTGGTCGTCATGTGCGCCAGCACCACACCGATGACGGCGGACGACGTGGACGTACCGATCGACCGCATCAGCGCGTTGAGGCCGTTCGCGGCGGCGGTCTCCGAGGCCGGCACGGCCCCCATGATCAGCGCGGGCATGGCCGCGTACGCGAACGCGATGCCGCCGCTGATCAGGCAGGAGAACACCAGGACGCCCCAGGCGTGGCCCATCAGTCCGAGCGCGGCGAGGTAACCCGCGGTGATGATCACGGCGCCGACCAGCAGCGAGACCTTGGGCCCCTTGGCCCGCGAGAGCTTCGCGGAGATCGGCGACAGCAGCATCATCACCAGGCCGGCGGGCGCCATCCACAGGCCGGCGGCGACCATCGACTGGCCGAGGCCGTAGCCGGTGCTGGTGGGCAGCTGGAGCAGCTGCGGGGAGACCAGGCTCATCGCGTACATCGCGAAGCCGATCACCACGGAGGCGAGGTTGGTCATCAGCACCTGGCGGCGGGCGCTGGTGCGCAGGTCGACCAGCGGCTGTTCGGTGCGCAGTTCCCACCAGCCCCAGACGGGGAGCACGACGGCCGCGACGGCGAACATGCCGAGGGTGGTGCCGGACGCCCAGCCCCAGTCGCTGCCCTTGGAGACGGCGAGCAGCAGGGCGACCAGGCCGATGGCGAGGCCGATCGCGCCGACCACGTCGAAGCGTCCGCCGGAGCGCACCGGGGATTCGGGGACGAGCGCCACGACGGCGCCGGCGATCAGCACGCCGAGCGCGGCGGAGATCCAGAACAGGGCGTGCCAGCTGGCGTGCTGGGCGATGACGGCGGACAGCGGCAGGCCGAACGCGCCGCCGATGCCGAGCGAGGAGCTCATCAGCGCCATGGACGAGCCGAGCTTCTGCGGCGGCAGTTCGTCGCGCATGATGCTGATGCCGAGCGGGATGACGCCGGCGCCGATGCCCTGCAGGGCGCGGCCGATCACCATCGGCGCGAGCGCGTTGCTGAAGCCGCAGATCAGCGAGCCGATGACGAGCAGGGTGAGGCTGATCAGCAGCACCTTGCGCTTGCCGTACATGTCGCCGAGTCGGCCGAGCACCGGGGTGGCGACGGCACCGGCCAGCAGGGTGGCGGTGATCGCCCAGGACGCGTTGGCGGCGGAGGTGTGGAGCAGGTCCGGCAGTTGGGGGATCAGCGGGACGACCAGGGTCTGCATCAGCGAGACCACGATGCCCGCGCCGGCGAGCACTCCGACGACGGGGCCGGTGCGTGCCTGACTCATGGGGTTCTTCTCATCTCTTCGGTTTCTCCGAATAGCTTCATATGCATGATGCACATCATGTGTACCATACACATAAGACCCTCGCGGGATATGCTGCCGAAAAGCGACGCACCGAACGGAGGAGCATGCCGCACACCAAGGAACTCGCCCTGATCGAGCGGGAAATGATGCTGCTCGCCCGCCACCAGGTGCTCGCCACCGCCCGCACCTCCGGCAGCCCCGAAAGCCTCGACCGCAGCGCGTACACCCTGCTCAGCCGGATCGAGACCGAGGGCCCGCTCACCATCGGCCAGCTCGCCGAGGCGTTCGGCCTGGACACCTCCACCGTCAACCGGCAGACCGCCGCCATGCTGCGGGCCGGCCTGGTCGACCGGATCCCCGACCCCGACGGCGGGATGGCCCGCAAGCTGCGCATCACCGAGGAGGGGCTGCGCCGCCTCCACCGCGACCGCGACTGGACCATCCGAGGGCTGGCCAAGGTGGTCGACGAGTGGACGACCGAGGACCTCGCCGAGTTCGCCGAGGTACTGGAGCGCTTCAACCGCGACATCGAGAAGATCCAGGGCCGCCCCTGGCCGCGCGACTGACGCTCCGGCCCTGTTCGTTCTGCCGGCCCGGCGTCAATTCGCGCCGCCGAACGCTCCCCCGACCGCGTTGCACCCGAGTGGGTGGCGAGCGCGGCACGGCCCGGGAACTGCCGGGTAAAACCTGTCACCCGACGCCCGGCAGCCACCACCGCCGAAACGGTCAGGCCCTACGATCACCCCCAGGAGCGGACACCCGGGGCCCCGGGTCGGACCGTGCGGGAAAGGGCGGACGAGGCGAAGTGGCCGAAACGGCGATCGATCTCAATGCGGACCTCGGCGAGGGCTTCGGCCGCTGGAGCCTCACCGACGACGAGGCCCTGCTGTCCGTGGTCACCAGCGCCAACGTCGCCTGCGGCTTCCACGCCGGTGACCCGTCCACCATGCGCCGGGTCTGCGCCCTGGCCGCCGAACGCGGGGTGCGGATCGGCGCCCAGGTCTCCTACCGCGACCTCGCCGGGTTCGGCCGCCGCGCGATGGACGTCCCGCCGGAGGAACTCGCCGACGAGATCGCGTACCAGATCGGCGCCCTCCAGGTGTTCGCCCGCGCCGCCGGCTCCCGGGTGTCGTACGTCAAGCCGCACGGCGCCCTCTACAACCGGGTCGTCCACGACAACGAACAGGCGGAGGCGGTGGTTTCGGGCGTCCTGCGGTCCGGCGCGATCTGCGACGGCCCGCTGCCGCTGCTCGGCCTGCCCGGCTCCCGCCTGCTGGCCGTCGCCGAGGGCGTGGGCCTCCCCGTCGTCACCGAGGCGTTCGCCGACCGCGCCTACACCTGGGCCGGCACCCTCGTCCCGCGCCGCGACCCCGACGCCGTCATCCACGACCCCGAGGCCGTCATCTCCCGCGCCGTCGGCATCGCCCGCGACGGCACCGTCACCGCCGTCGGCGGCGAGCCCATCGCCGTCCAGGCCCGCTCGCTCTGCGTCCACGGCGACACCCCCGGCGCCGCACAACTCGCCTGGCGGGTAAGGGGCGCGCTCGCCACGGCGGGCGTCCGGGTGGAGGCCTTCACCTGACGGCCCGGCGCCGCCGAAAAATTCCTCGAATTCGCCGCGCCGCGCCCGCCCGAAAACACCCCTCCCCCGCCCTCCGCGACACCCGCACGCCCCTCCCGCCCCCACCCGCGACCGTGGCGGCGGGGCCCCGCCGAACCCCCCTTCAGCGCTGCTTGCGAGCCTTCGCCACACCGCCCCTGGCCTGGTGTTTTCCCGGATTTCCCCTAGGGTTGGGGCACTGCCTGAGCACATCGGAGGGGACACCGTGACGCATGCGTACGACGCCAGTCAGATCGTGGTGCTGGAGGGCGTGGAGGCCGTCCGGAAACGGCCCGGAATGTACATCGGCTCGACCGGCGAACGGGGCCTGCACAACCTGGTGCACGAAGTGGTGGGGTTGGCCATCGACGAGGTACTGCGAGGGAACGCACACCGGGTGGAGGTCGTCCTGCTGGCCGACGGAAGCGTGCGGGTCACCCACGACGGCGGCTACGCGTCAAGCCTGGAACGGCAGTTGACGACGATGGCAACTGCTCCCCGGAACTGGACCGGTTGCCTCGCCGGCACGTTCGGAGTCAGCCTGTTCGTGGTCAACGCGCTCAGCGACCGGCTGATGGCGGAGGAACAGCGCGACGGGGTGACGATCCACCAGGAGTACGCCTGCGGCGAGCAGACCACCCCGCCCCACCCGACCGGCCCGACCGAGGGCGCCTCCACCACCATCACCCTCCGGCCCGACCCGACGATCTTCGAGACGGTGGTGTTCGACCGCTCCGTCCTGGCCGCGCGATTCCGCGAACTCGCCGCAGTGAACCGCACCTTGGACCTGGTCCTGACCGACGAACGCGGCGACGCACCGCACACCGAACGCTTCCACGCCCCGGACGGCGCCCGGGAGTTCCTCGCCCACCTCGGCGCCGACCCGGCCGAGGCAATCGTCGTCGAACGCGAGGACGACCGCATGGGCGGATCGATGGAGATCGCCCTCGCCCCGGCCGGCGACGGCGAACCACGGATCGCGCAGTTCGCCAACTCCCGTCGCACCCACGACGGCACCCACCTGGAGGGCTTCCGCGACGCCGTGACGGCCGTACTCGGCGCCGACGCCCGGCTGACGGCGATCATCTCGGTGAAGCTGGACACACCCGAGTTCGAAGGCGCCTGCCGCGACGTCCTCGGCAACACCCCGGTCCGAACCTGCGTCGCCGAAGCCGTCCAGCACGCCCTGGAGACCTGGCGGGACCAACACCCGGAGCGGGCAACCGCCTTGACCGCCCGCTGACGCCACCTGCCGGCGCCTCAGACCTCGACCCGGGCCACCCCCGGGTCGAGGTACCGCACCGTCACCGCCGCACTGTGCGCCGCCAGCAGCTCCTCCAACTCCTCTGCCGCCAGCACCAACTGCTCCCCGTCCGGCTGCAGCGTCTCCAGCATGAACACCGCGTCGACCGCGTGCTCCGTGACCCGGGTCCGGTGCGCGTCGCGGTGGTTCCAGTGGCGCGTGAGCACGCCCGCCGCATCCCGGTAGATCACCTCACCGGCCTTCGGCCGCTCCACCGTCTCCGGCTCCCCGAGCGGCGTGAACTCCTCGCTCCCGTCGGCGAATCCGATCACCACCTCGCCCTCCACCGCCGCCAGGTCGAACGCCCCCGCCGGCAGCCCGTGCCGGACGGACACCACGTTGTACGAGTCCACGGCGGGGTTGATCCGAGGCAGCACCCCCTGCTTGGCCATCCGCCGCCCCAGCGCATCCACACTCGGCCGAATCCGCCGCGGATTGGTCCCGAACGCCCGGTACGCGGCATGCCAGACGTCGATCCGCGCATCCCCCTCACCGGCCGGCTGCCAGTCGCCACCGGCGAGTTGACCCTCCAACCTCTCCAGCGCAGCGACGGTGCCGGGCCACGGCTCCGTCCCACGAATGCCGCGCGCGGTGATGAGCGCGATCCGAGCGCCGGGAAAGGCCTCGGCGACGGCGGGGTGCAGGTGCACAAGTGTCATGTGGTGGTGCTCCGTTCAGAGAGGTACCAGCAAATCAGACGAGGCCCGGCACGACCTGGCCGCCCTCGCCCTCGCCCTCCGCCTGCAAGAGTTCGACGACGATCTCGATACCGAGCGCGTAGGCCGGCGTGCCCGAGGTGATGAGCGCGGTCTCGGCGACTCCGACGAGGTCGGCGATTCCGGCGCCCGCGTGGAGTGCTCCCCGGGCGTGGATCCGGGCCGGTTCGGGTCGGCCGAGAGCCAGCAACTGCCCGAAGTGGACCAGTTGTTGCACACGACCGCCGAGTGGGCTCTCGGCCAGGACGATGTGGCGCAGGGTCGTGAACGCCTCCTCCGTCGTCAGCCGGCCGAAGGCCTGGGCCACCCGCAGACGGTCCTCCACTGCGCGCGGGACGGCTCCGAGCGTAGTGCGGTAACGAGCCCGCAGGGCTTCGGAACGCTCGGCGAAGGTGTGGTCGGTCATGACGAGACCCGTGCGATCGAGGCCCGGACAGCCTCCAGGGCGCCCTCGGGGAAGTCCACGGCCCCGCCGATCGCCGCCGCGGCGATCTCGGCCTGTGCGCTCTCCTCGATCGCCACCACAAGGTGGCCGGCCGCCACCGCGTCCGGGCCGAACACCAGCAGCCCGTGGTTGGCCAGCAGGACTGCGGCTGTCGTCGGCCGCCGTTCCAGGACCTCGGCAATACCCCGGACCGACACGTCCGACCCGCGCGGCCCCCAGGGCACCACCGGTACGTCCTCGGGCTGTCCGAAGCGCAGCATCGGTTCGGTGCGGCACGGCAGCGGCCGGTGGGCCACCGCGAAGGCCGTCGCGGCGGGCGAGTGGGTGTGGATGATCGCGCCCACCTGCGGACGAGCGCGGTAGACGACGCTGTGCATGGTGATGATCTCGGCGCTGACGGACCGCAGTTCTCCCTCCAGGACCTGCCCGTCGAGACCGACGGTCGCCAACTGGTGGGGCTCCAGGTCGCGGACGAAGCCGGGGGTCAGCAGAAAGCGGTCGGCGTCGAGCCTGACGCTCAGGTTGGCGTGCCCGGAGTACGACATCACCCCCGCCACAAAGAGCTGTCGAGCAGCCTCAATGAGCTGGTGGGCCCGGTCCTTCGCCTCTGCCGTGTCTGCCATCTCTCTCCCCATCTCCCAATTCCCTTTCGGCGGTGGCCGGTTCGCCACCGCTGCACGTGCCGCCCACTCTGCGACTTGAACTAAGGTTCAAGTCAAGCGCCGGACCGGCGCGACGGCGGAGAGAGAGGATCGGCGGAGCATGCGCATGACGATCGGTCAACTTGCCGAGATCACCGATGTCCCCGCGTCGGCCATCCGGTTCTGGGAACGCCACGGCCTGCTGCCCGCACCCGAACGCCAGAGCGGGCAGCGACGCTATCCGCCACAGGCCGCAGAGCGAATCATGCTGCTGCGCAAGTTCCAGCAAGCCGGCCTGAGCCTGGCCGAGGTCAGAGAGTTCCAGCAGGACCAGCCGCGGCGGCAGGCGATGATCCGCGCCAAGGTCGCCGAGATCGAGCAGCGCATGATCGATCTCGAGCACGCCCACCAACTCCTGACCCATGCCCTCCAGTGCGGCCAGTCGGACATCGTCAGCTGCCCGACCTTCCGGGACCAGATGGCGACCTGGAGCCACTCCGACTGACGCCCGATCGACGGCACCCCGCTCGGCGACGCCGGAACGAGTCAGACTCCGGGCGGCGGCGTCAGGCCGAAGCGCGAGATGACGTCGGGCAGCCAGTCGGGCCGCCCGAACCGGAGCCCGTACTTGGCGGCGAGCGCCGGAATCGCGTCCTCCGTCCGCGGCGGCCCGTCGGAGAACCCAAGGACTCACCGACCACGCGGCGGTCGAGGTCATGGTCACCCTGGCGGGAGCGGTCGGCACCAAGCCCTGACATCAGGGCTCACCAATGAACGCGCGCCCGCCGTCGGCCCGTTGGCTTGTCCCGGGGCGGTGCCTCCGGACCGCAACTGGCGTGTCGCGCACACGGTCGAGGATGATCGTGGGGCGGGTGCTCCCTGCGGAGACCGCCGCGACGCCTGTAGCAACCTGCAGGGCGTCGCACACTGCCGAGCCCGATCGTTCCCGGTCCACGAGCCGGACTCGGAAACATCGGACCCGGACCGGACGGGGGTGGACGTGCCCAGCACCGAACTGAGCCACAGCTACGACATCGCGGCGCCGCCCGCCGCCGTGCTTGCCCATCTGGCGGATCCCAAGAACTACATCGGGCTCTCCCCGCTGCTCGTGGACGTGCGGGACGTGCAGCACGAGGACGGGGTCACGCACTACGTGGCCGTTGAACGCTTCCGGTTCCTCGGACTGATCCAGCACGACAACGTCATCCGTGTCACTCTGCGCACCGACGACGCCGGGCTGCCGGACGAGGCGACGGTCAGCGGCGAGGTGGTCAGCCCGGGTGGTGTGCGGATGGACTACCGCTTCGCCGTCACCGCCCGAGGCGCCGACGGCTCCCTGGTGCTCGATCGACTGCGGCTGCACGCCCCGTTCGGCCTGCTCCGCTACGCGGCCGGGAAGGCCGGAGCAGTGCAGGCCGAACGCGGCCGGGTGCTGGCCCGGCGACTGGGCGGCGGCAGCTGACCCGGGCGGAGCCGCAGACGTCACCGAGCGCACTGCGCTGCTTCGTCGCGTCGGGCCGGACGGCGGGTTGAGCACCCTCCCGCCGGACGTCCCGGACGTCCCGGGCGGGATGCGCGGCCGGCACCGGGAGCCGTCCGGTTGATCTGGTGCGGCCGAGTCGGCGTCAGCTAGCATCCCCCGTGACCGTGTTCAGTCATTTATGCGAGCTCATGGGGGCGGGTCGTGCGACCCAGAATCGGCATCACCGCGCGCTTACGCAGGTCGGTACAGAGCCACGCTGTCCACCAGGCATACGTCGAACAGGTCGCGCGCGCAGGCGGTGTACCGATCATCATCCCGTTCGGCGACGAGAAGCTGTGCGAGCCGATCCTGTCCGCGCTGGACGGTCTGCTGCTCACCGGCGGCGAGGACATCGATCCCGCCCACGCTGCCGGAACGCCCCGGCAGGAGGGGTACGACTACCACCCCGAGCGCGACGCGTTCGAGCTCCGGCTGGTCGAGTTGGCCCTCGACGCCGGGATGCCGACGCTCGGGATCTGCCGCGGCTGCCAGGTCCTCCATGTCGCGGCCGGGAACCGGCTGATCCCGCACATCCCCGACGAGACCGACGGCAGCGTCTCCCACCGGCTCTCGGTCTCCGAATCCTCGCGGCACCGGGTCGAGCTCGTCGCCGGCGGCGAGGTGGCGCGGGCGTACGGGGAGCGCTCCCTGCTGGTCACCTCCTACCACCATCAAGGGCTGGCGATGCCCGAGCGGGCCGATCCCCGGTGGCGGGCGACCGCGCATTCCGACGACTCGCTCGTCGAGGCCATCGAGTTCACGGGCGACAGCTGGGTGGTGGGCGTGCTCTGGCATCCGGAGCTGCCCGCGGCACCGGACCCGGCCGGCGGTGCGGACCCGTTGATCTCCGCCTTCGTCTCCGCTGCGGGGCGCCGGAATGTTTGAGGTCCACCGGCTCGGCCCCGGGGATCTCGGGCTCATCCTCGATCTGCAGGAACGCATCCGCGCGGGCCTGGCCGACCAGACGATTTTCCAGCCCAGTACGGAGGAGTTCATCTCCTACTGCCTCGCGGACGGCGGCCATTGCTACGGCGTCTCCCACGACGGCGAAACGGTCGCGTACCGGATGGTCTACTTTCCGCGTGATCGCGAGTTCAACCTCGCCAAGGACACCGCGCTCCCGGCCACCGAGTACGACCGGGTCGCGCACTGGGACACCATCGCCGTCCTGCCCGACTGGCGCGGACACCGACTGGCCCGGCTGCTGAACACCCGGGCCCTGGCCGACCTGGTGGCCACCGACGTCCGCCATCTCTTCGCCACCAGCTCACCGCGCAACCCGCACGGGATCCGTTCGCTGATCGAGACGGGCTTCCGGCCGATCCGGCTGGTGGAGAAGTTCGGCGGAAAACTCAGGTTCCTGTTCTACCGGTCCACTCCGGCCGGCTGGCCCGAGGCTGCCGGTCCGGCGCAGGCCGTCGCGCTCGCGTCCACCACGGAGTTGGAACTCGCCTTCCAGGACGGGTGGATCGGCACCGGCATCACGATCGACGACTCCGGGCCCCGACTTGTCATGCAGAAGTGGTCTCTTCCCTCCAACGACGAAAGGTTCTTCTCGTGACCAAGGTCCTGATGGCCACAGTCACTTCAGGGCTCGAGGGTTCGGACTTCCTGAAGTCCGGAAACATCGTCCACGCACCGGAGTTGTCGCTCGCGTCGGACGAACGGGTGGTCGACTGCGCCATCCAGCACGGTGCCGATGCCCTGATCACACCTCGACGGCCCGATGACTCGGCGCTGCGCCTGTGGTCGGAGTCCGTTCCCGGCCCCAAGTTCCTCTCCTATGTGATCGGCGTACCGGGAGCGACCCGGCTGCCCGGCATCACCGAATTCCAGCAGAACGACACCGACTTGGACGCCCTGGCCACGGCTCTGCGACGCTGCGAGCAGCAGTTCGCCCTCGGCCGGCCTTCCGTCGGCGGCGATCCGCAGAACCGTGAGGTCGTCCTGATCGGCGCCGGGATCGTCAACCTGGTCACCGCGCTGGAGCTGACCGACAACGGCTACCACGTCACCGTGCTCGACAAGTCCCCGTCACCCGGAAGCAAGGACTGGCGGCAGTACGGCTGCACCCACGCGGGCGACGATGCCCGGATGTTCACCTTCACCGAGATGGACAGCTACAACAACCAGGACTTCCACGGCAGCGCCCCGTCCTGGTTCCGGGTACCGGTCACCGAGAACGGCTGGCTGGCCAAGAGCGGCTCCGCCCTGCCGAGTTCGGAACGGGCCTGGATCGAGGAGTTCCAGCGCGTTCCCGCCTGGCTCGCGCGGGCCTACAACGAGGACATCTTCGCCTTCACCGCGGAGGCCTTCCACGGCTGGACCCGGTTACGCGGCGACCACCCAGGCCTCTTCGAGGACGCGGTGTTCGCCGAGGACATCCTGCGGCTCTACTCCGACCCGCGCGGCCTCGAGGCCGCGCTGGCCCGCCACCGCCGGATCGGCGCCGTGCTCCGCGAGTTGACGCCTGCCGAGGTCGCCCGTGACTTCCCCGGTCTGGCCCGGCCCGTCCAGGACGGGGAGCTGGCCGGTGGCCTGCTGGTACCCGGCTTCACGGTGAACGTCCACAAGTTCGCCGGGAAGATCATCGCGCAGCTCGAAGCCCGGGGCGCCGTCTTCCACTGGGACACCCCGGTCCGCGGCGTACGGCGGGACGACGCCGGGAGGCTCACCGGATTCGCCTGCGACCGGCCCGTTCCCGAGACCGCACACGTCGTGGCCTCGCCGGGATTCGAGGGACGGGAACTGCTCGCCGGATCTCCGTGCGAGGGGCGGATCCACGGTGTGCTGGGCGGTTGGATCCGGATCAGCAACAAGGGCATCGACCTGACGCACTCGCTCAAGGTCGCCCGCAAGGGACACGTGACCGAGGACGCCAACGTCACGGTCGCCGTGGACAGCGACGGCCAGGAGATCCTGATCGTCGGCTCCGGCTACGGGTACGTCGGCACCACGACGGACGGCATCGACGAACGGCAGCTCGCGGCGATGCGGGAGGGCATCCGCGACACCATCGAGCGGCTGTTCCCCGACCGGGCCGAACTGCCGGAATCCTCCGACCCGGCCGAGAACTACGCTTTCAAGTTCTGCGTCCGCCCCTGGACCGCGACCTCGCTCGGCCTCTACCACGCCGAAACCACGGTGAACGAGCGCCTGTTCATCATCAACGGCGGCCACAACACCGGCGGTTTCGCCCAGGCGCCCGCGATCGGCCGCGCCGTCCTCGCCTCGCTCCGCGGCGAGCCGCACCCGATGCACGCGCTCTACCACCCGGAACGCTTCACTGCCTTCATCGAGGGAGGAAACCACTGATGGGCAACCTCGATCCCGCCGACTGGCAGGAGTTCCGGGACCTCGGCAAGCGGATGATCGACGACATGGCCGACTACCTCGAGGGCGTCCGTGACCGCCCGGTCTGGCAGCCCGTGCCCGACAAGGTCCGCACGGCCCTCGACACCGAACTGCCGCGCAGCGGTACGCCGATGGCCACCGTGTACGAGGAGTTCTGCGAGTCGATCCTGCCGTATCCGCGCGGCAACATCCATCCGCGCTTCTGGGGTTGGGCCAACGGCTCCGGCGTGCCCATCGCCGCCTACGCCGATCTGCTCGCCTCCGTCATCAACTGCACGCTCGGTTCGGGCGAGAACGCGGCGATGCTGGTCGAGCGGCAGGTGATCGAATGGCTCAAGCAGGCCTTCGACTGGCCCGCCGAAGCCTCCGGGGTGCTGACCAGCGGCTGTTCGATGGGTCAGATCATCGCCCTCGCCGCCGCGCGCCAGGCCGGCGGGAGTTGGGACATCCGTCGCCACGGCAACCTCGGCGGTCCGCAGCTCACCGTCTACGGCTCCGTCGAGACGCACCACTCGTTCGAGAAGGCGGCCGAACTCCTGGGAATCGGGCGGGAGTTCTTCCGCCAGATTCCGGTCGACCGGGACTTCAGGATCGACCCGGCCGCACTGCGCGACGCGATCCGGCGCGACCGCGAGGCGGGGTTCCATCCGCTGTGCGTGGTCGGAAACGTCGGCACCGTCAACACCGGTGCCATCGACCCCCTGGAAGAGTTGGTGGCCGTCACCCGCGAGGAGGGGCTCTGGCTCCATCTCGACGGTGCCTTCGGCGCGTTCGCCTATCTGCTGCCGACCCACCGACGGCTGCTGGCATGCCTGAACCAGGCGGACTCGCTCGTCTTCGATCTCCACAAGTGGCTCTATCTGCCGTTCGACGCCAGCTGCGTCCTGGTCAACCGGCCGGACGGCCTCGAAGCGGCCTTCAGCTCGAACGCGGACTACATCAGCCGGACCGACCGCGGCCCCGCGGCGTACGAAGTCGCGTTCTCCGACCGGAGCATCGAGCAGTCCAGGCGTTTCCGGGCGCTGAAGGTCTGGTTCGCGCTCAGGACACACGGCCTCGACGCCTTTGCCGACGCGATCTCGGGCAACATCGCGCAGATCTCCCACCTGACGCAACTGGCCGACGCCTCAAGCAGTTTGGAGGTCGTCTCCCGCAGCCTGCTGAACATCGCCTGCCTGCGCTACGTCTGGCCGGACGCCCAGGCGGACCAACTCGACCGGGTCAACCGGGAGATACTGTCACGGCTCCAGGTCGGTGGCTTGGCAATGCCGTCGCACACCGTCATCGACGGGAAGTTCGTCATCCGAGTCGCCAACAACAACCACAGGACGACAGTGGCCGACATCGAATTCCTGGTCGACCGGATCCAGGCGATCGGCGACCAGCTCACCGACCGTCCGCCGAAGGCCCCCGCAGGTGATTCCCGTTAAGGCACCCAACTACTCGATCGGCCTCCCGGCGGCACTGGCCGCGACCGCCCTGTGGGGATTCACCTTCCTCGGGCCCGCCGCCATCGCCCCGGTCAACATCTACTACCTGGTGGTGGGCAGGTACGCGGTCTTCGGCCTGATGTCGATGGCCGTCCTGGCGCTCAACCCCGGCAAGGCACGGAGGATGGGGGCGCGGAGCTTCCTGAAGGCCATGCACCTGGGCGTGGTCGGATACATCGGCTTCTACCTGCTGCTGTCCCTGTCCGCCACGATCGGCGGCGGAGTCCTCGCGTCCACCCTGACGGGCCTGATCCCCGCGATGGTCGCCCTGGCCTCCAACGTCTTCGAGAAGGCACTGAGTTGGCGACGGCTCCTGCTGCCGACCCTCATCGTCTCCGGCGGTCTGCTCCTGGTCGACCGCGGCTCCGCGGCCGACCGGGCCGGCGGCTCCGCGAACCACATCCTGATCGGGATCGCCCTCGGCTTCGCGGCCTGCCTGGCCTGGGCCTACTTCGTCATCGTCAACGGAATCATCCTCAAGCGCGCCAAGGTGCCCGTCGACAACGTGGTGTGGACCGCCAGCATCGGCCTCGGCGCGTTCTGCGGATCCACCCTCCTGATCCCGCTGGCCCGATCCGGCAGCGGCCCCTCGCCATTCGCCGACCCCGGCACCTTCTGGCCGTACCTGGGCTGGTGCGCCGCACTGGCACTGCTCGGCTCCTGGTGCGCCACCTGGTTCTGGAGTGCGGCAACGAAACGCCTGCCCACGACGATCATGGGCCCGATCATCGGAATGGAGGCCGTCTTCGGCGTGGTGTTCAACCTCCTGTGGCAGCACCGCCTGCCCGGCTTCTACGAACTCACCGGCGCCCTGCTGGTCGTGACCGGCGTCTTCCTCTGCGCCTACCTGTTCAACCGCGCGGCGGCCCCACCACCACCTGTGCTCAGGGCGGCCGAGTCGCCTTGATCCTTCACGCCCGGCCGCCCGTCAACCGGCCGACTGGGACGGAGCTCTGCGGGTGCGTTTGGCCAGCAGGCCCGCGAGCAGCATGACGAGCAGGCCGATTCCGACGCCGCAGAACGTCCACAGCACCCGATAGCCCTCGGCGGCGTAGTCGGAGGGCCGCGGGAGGTCCACCAGAACGAGGACGCCCGCGGCGATGGCCGCGCAGTAGAGCGCGTAGTTCCAGAACCGAATCGCCGCGCCGTGCACCAGCAGTACGAGTGCGACCACTTCGAGTCCGCGTAAGACGGCGAAGAATCGCAGGCCGTGCTCGCTGGTGGGGATCAACAGCAGCAGCGCAGCCGCGACCGCGCCGATCAACGCGCCGGTCAGCCGCTGCGCAGAGACCAGCGTGGCCTGCTCCAGATTCGGCTTCATCGCGACCATGGCGGCGATCGGCATCCAGTAGCCGTACGACAGGTCCGGCCCGAAGGCGAGCGCGACAGTGCCGGCGATGGCCAGGGCGCGGATCACCGCGAACATGATCAGCGGCCGGGTCAGTTTCCGGCGCGAGGTGTCGCCCGGGAGTTCCGTCACCGGCTGGGGCCTGTCCACGCGTCCCTGAATCAACCATCCGGCGAACGTGACGATGATCCACAACGCCGCGCCACCTGCCCAGGCAACCGTCTGGGCCCAGGTGTAGCTCGTGATGCGCGCGTGCTGATGGAAGCTGGAGGCGGCGCCGAGGGTGACGATGAACCAGAGGTTGAGGAGCATGGCGGTGACGAACCTTCGCGTCCCGTACGCGACCGCCAGGCCGGCCACGAGGGTGACCACGAAGGCCGCGAGCACCAGCCAGCCCCAGGCGTCCCCGCCGATGCCGAACCCGAGCGCGGTCACCCCCGCACCGATCAGGGCGAAGACGGCGATGTGCGACGCCCGGCCCCGGTAGCTGCCGCCCGGGTCGTCCAGCGCTGCGAACAACAGGCCGAAAACCGCGCTGAGCAAGTACTGCTCGTACCCGATCGCCCAGAAGACGACCAGCGGCACCAGCGCGACATCGAGGAACATCACCGCCCGCGGCCAGTTCAGGCCCGCCGGGTTGAGTGCGAACACTTTCGAGAGCCCACTCGTGATCCTCCGGCGGGCCGGCTGTCCGGCTCGACTGCTGGTACCGGTCATGGACACCCTCTCTCTCGCGGCATTTCACCGTTCACGTCACTTCAGGCGCATTGTTCGATCCTCTCGGCGTTGCCGTGCGGCGGCCCGCCGGGCCGTCCGTGACGAGGGCCTGTTCACCCGGCGCTGTTCCTCGTGCGCCCCCAGATGGTTCAACCCTGAGACGGGTACGGACACTCAGGCGGCTTCCTCGGTGCGCTCGGGCAACAGCAGCACCGCGCCGACCAAGAAGCACACCGCGCCGATCAGTGTCTGCGTGTTCGCCCGGTCGAGGTTGTGAACCTGGCCGGTCACCGGGCTGACCCAGCCGGCCACGGCGGAGACTCCGAACGCGATGGAACCGATCAGATTGACCAGCGTGATCCACCAGGCCCAGGTTCGGGGGCGCCAGGCCAGCCACCCGTGGCTGGCCTCGTACCAGGCGAGCGCGCTGGCCACCAGGAAGCAGACCGAGCCGATCGCGTCGGGCCGCCACACATGCCGGTGTGCCGCCTGCGCGGAGAGGTTGTCGGCCATGGCGAGTGCGGTGCTGACGTTGAAGTAGACGGTCCCGAGAAGTTGGACCGCGGTGGCCCACCAGTCGATCCGGCCGGGCTGGACGACGAAGAAGCGTCGGCGGCGAGGATTCTGCGCCGGTAACGAGGCATCGACTGCCTCCCGGTAACAGAGGAACGAAGCCGTGGTGAAGAACAGCGAACCGACGAAGTAGGTGATCGCGTCGCCGCGCGACGACCCGAACGCATTGGCGTACCCCGGGATCGAGCCGACCGCGAACAGCAACGACCCGACGGCGAACAGGACGGCGATCCACCATCCGCGCGCCGCGGGCGCCCACCACGTCGATCCGGCGGCCGGCTCCTGGTGCTTGCGGTGGCGCCGCGATCCCCGGCGGACGAGCACCCCGTTCGGGCCCACGTGCTCCACGAACGTCAGCGCGGCACCGCGGCCCCGACCCCGACCGGCCTTCTGTCCCCCGGTCATCACGACGACCTGCCCGTTCGCCTCATCGCTCTTCTCCCTCACCCTGCCCCGGAACCGTGCGCCGCCGACGCTGCCCTCGTCTCCCTGGAGGAGCTGGCGACCCTGCTCCGTGCTCACCACGCGTGATCCCAATGGGTCACATCACGCCGTTCACCGCACATGCCCAGCGGGACACGCTCAGGATTCCCCGGCCGGACGCCCTGCGCATCCGCCACCGCCTCACCGAACTCCAGAAGGCGCTGGACGAATCCGACGACGGTCGGCGGCGAACGGCCCGTCGCAGGCTGAGTCATTCAGGCACTCCTGCTCAGCTGGTGGCTCGCAGTGCGTTGCGGTCCGGCTGCGGGAGCCACCAGTCGGCGGCAGCAGCCTTCACCATCCCCGCGGCCAAGCGGGCACGAAGGCTACAGGCCGTGGGCGAACCCGAGCACGCCAACGCGGGCCGAGCCCGGAACACGAAGAAGGCCCGACCACTGAGTCGGGGCCTTTCGTTTGCCCTGGCGGGCGAAGGCGGAGGATACGAGATTCGAACTCATGAGGGGTTCCACACCCCGGTCGCCATGCAGCGAGTTGCGAAATCGCCTTCGAGCCGGGGCGCCACGCTCACCGCTCCCCGACATCACTCATTCGTGTTCAGCAGTCAGCATGACAAGAGCCCACTGAATGAATCGAGCCGGACTCCTCACCTACGGCTTCACATCGAGACGCACGAGCGCGCCGATCTCGACGAGTTGGTCCGGCAGCGCCAAGTCGGAAACGCCCATGACCGTGCTGGTGGGGCGGTGCTCCCCGAAGTACTCGGCGTGGAGGCGTGCTGTCGTGTCGAAGTTCTCGCGCAGGTTCCGCACCAGAACCGTGGTCTCTACTATCTGGCTGCGCTCGGCCCCGAACTGCTTCAGTACCAGGTCCAGGTTCTCCAGCGTGGTGCGGACCTGCAGTTCGAAGTCGTCGGCACCCACGAAAGTGCCGTGACGGTCATGGGACAGCTGCCCCGACACATAAACCGTGTCACCGACCTGAGTGGCCTGGCTGTATCCGTACAACGATTCCCACGGCATGCCGAATCCGAATGCCTTCACCTGAGTACTCATGACTCACTCCCTTGATACAACTTGTGGGCCGCCGGCTGCGGATAGGTCCTTACGCGAAGAATTTACGGGTTCGTGTAGACGATGATTGTCCGGAAGTGCCTTCGAAGTGTTCTTCGTGCGCACAAAATTGGCTGCGTTGGGCCCCTTCGGTCGCTGGTGTGATGAGCGGAACCATCCGGACTGTTCCCGCCCGCACCCGGAAAAGCGCTTGCCACGCCCGCGCCCGAGTGATCAGCTCGCCCGATGGACATCCGCCTGCGCACCGACCGACTGACCCTCCGTCGCCTCTCCCCCGCCGACCTCCCCGCCGTCACCGCGCTGTGCGGCGACCCGGAGGTGATGCGGCACCTGGAGGACGGCCGTCCGATGCCCGCAGCGCAGGTCGCCGAGGAGGTACTCCCGGCGGTGCTCGACGAGTACGACCGACTGCCGGCCGGCCTCGGCTGCTGGGCGCTGGCCACCGGTACGGAGAGCTTCCTCGGCTGGGCGGCCCTGCGCCCGGCCCACTCGGTGGGGCTGGAGACCGGCCCGTCCGGCGGACTGGAGATCGGCTACCGCCTGCTGCCCGCCGCCTGGGGCCGGGGGTACGCGACGGAGGCAGCCGTCGCCCTGGTGCGCGCAGCGTTCACCGAGCTGAAGGCGGAACGGGTGGTGGGCACCACCATGGCGGTGAACTCCGCCTCCCGCCGGGTACTTGAGCGGGCCGGCCTGCGCCACGTCCGCACCTTCTTCGAGGACTGGCCGGACCCGATCCCGGGCAGCGAGCACGGCGACGTGGTCTACGAGCTGACCCGCACCGACTGGGCGGCGCAGCACGCCAACTGACCGTCTGCCGGCATCCCGTCACGCCAGGACCGAGGAAGGCCGTCGAACTCCGCGCCCGCACAAGACGGTTGGGCCCTACCGCAATCCCCCGGATCCCCTCACCCGCTGAGCGTCGAACCCCTCCAGACACCCGGAGGAAAGGTCCGCGACACCTGGAGCCCCTATTGTCCGGGCCACACCGGTCCGAGCCCCCGAGCCGCCGCCGGGCCATCTCACGAGCGAACAGGACTGACGCCATGCTGAACCACCGATCGATATCCGCGGGGTTTGTCCGGTGATCGACTGGTTCCACGGGGCCGTGCTCGGTCTCGTACAGGGTCTGACCGAGTTCCTGCCGGTCTCCTCCAGTGCGCACCTGCGGGTGTTCTCGGCCCTCGCGGGCTGGGACGACCCGGGCGCGGCGTTCACGGCGGTGACGCAGTTGGGTACCGAGTCCGCGGTGCTGATCTACTTCCGCCGCGACATCGGCGCGATCATCAAGGCGTGGACGCTGTCGCTGTTCCGGGCCGAGTGGCGGCGGGACCAGAACGCGAAGCTCGGCTGGTACGTGATCGTCGGCACGCTGCCGATCGGCATCATCGGCAAGCTGTTCCAGGACACCATCGAGACCACGCTGCGCGACCTGCGGCTGATCGGCACCACGCTGATCGTGTTCGGTCTGATCCTCGCCGTCGCCGACCGCTCGCGCGCGGTGCGCAACGCCCGCCCGATCAGCTCGCTGACCTTTCCGCACGCGCTGATGTACGGCGCCGCGCAGTCGCTGGCGCTGATCCCGGGCGTGTCCCGCTCGGGCGGCACGATCAGCGCCGGCCTGTTCCTCGGCTACAGCCGCGAGGCGGCCGCCCGGTACTCGTTCCTGCTGGCCATCCCGGCGGTGCTGGCCTCCGGCACGCTCGAACTCTTCAAGATCGGCGAGGGCCCGGCACCTGCCTGGGGGCCGACCATTCTGGCCACCGTGATCGCCTTCGCGGTCGGCTACGCGGCGATCTCCTGGTTCCTGAAGTACATCTCGCACAACAGCTTCATGCCGTTCGTGATCTACCGCGTCCTGCTCGGCATCACCATCATCGGCCTGGTCACCGCGGGCGTCCTCGCCCCGGACGCGGGTGCGATGCACTGACCTGCCACCACCCCGGAAGGGGCGGGCCCCGGAACGACCGGGCGGCCCGCCCGTTTTCCGTGCGCGCTACTTGTCGTAGAGCATCCACCACTGGTGCAGTCGGCCGTCGGCCGGCTCGATGGTCACGGACTGGTCCTCCCCGTTGGCCTGAAGGACCATCTCCGGGTCCTCGTTGCTGGCGATGGTGCTGCGCTCCCGGTCGGTGTCAACCACCCACTTCTGGTACTCGTCGTCCGGGTCGCAGACCAGTTGGGTCACGGAGTGCCCGTCGCCGGCGTCCGCGATGCACTTCCCGTAGTGGCCGCCCTTGATGGTGTAGACGCCCAGGCCGTCGGACGTCTCGGCGACCTTGGTGAACGTCCAGTCCTGGTAGCCGAGTTCGGAGTCCCGGGTCAAGAAGGCGGCTCCGAGGTACTCGTCCAGGTTGGTACCGTCGCTCGCGGCCTGGACGGACTTGCTGAACGACTCGCCCTCGGCCCTCGCCGGACCGCCTCCGAGGACGACGACGCCGGCGAGTGAGACCGCCGCCGCGAGGGTGGCGGCGGCCTTCCTGGTGATGTGCACTGCCTCTCCTTGTCCGAGCTGTTCGCGGACACCTGGGGCCCGGACCGGGCCCGTCCGCCCAGTCGCGAAGCTAGAGCGCGCAGCACCGGTTCGCGCCCGCCGCGATCCGCGTCGCCCTGATCGGCCACGGCAATTCACCTGAGCAGCGCACACTGCCCGCCCGACACGCCGCAGCCACCTGCATTGCTTGTGATTCGATCAGGTGTGCGATTTGATGCGGTGCCATGACACTCGCCTGGAAACTGGTCGTTGACAGCGCCGATGCCTCCGCCATCGCCGAGTTCTGGGCCGCCGCCCTCGAGTACGAGGTCGAGGACCCCACCGCGCTGATCGACTCCCTGCTCGCTGCCGGTCGCCTCCCCGCCGCCGCCGTGCTCGAACTCCCGGACGGCCGCAAGCAGTTCCGCGGCTTCTCCGCCGTCCGCCACCCCGACGACCCGCACGACCCCGTCAGCGGCATCGGCAAGGGCCGGCGCATCCTCTTCCAGGACGTCCCCGAAGCCAAGTCCACCAAGAACCGCCTCCACCTCGACATCCACTCCGACGGCCGACTCGAACCCACGGTCGAGCGCCTGGAGTCCCTCGGCGCCAAGCGCGTCAAGGAACACGACCAGGGCCCGGTCGGCCACTGGTGGATCATGCTCGACCCCGAGGGCAACGAGTTCTGCGTCGCCTGACGTCCCGTCACCCCGCCCCCGGTGCGGCCCGCCGGCACGGGAGGGCATCCTCGCGCTGTGCGATGATGCCCGCCATGACGACGACTTGAAGAGCGCCCGGCCGCCGCCCGTACTGGCTGAAGGTCCACCCCTGGGAGCCCCGCCGCGACGGGGACCGCTACCTGTGCGGTGACTGCGACGCCCCCGTCCGCTCGTACCTGTACCGGCTCCACCCGCCCGAGTCGTCCGGCTACGAGCGCTGCGTCCGGCTCGGCTGGTGTGCCGGTTGCCGGGTGTACTCCACCGCGCTGGTCCTCGTCCCGCGCGGGCGCGTGCTGACCAATGCGCTCGCCGGCCTTCCCGCCGAGGAGCGCGAACGGCTGCTCCGCAAGGAACACCTGCTGGTGGCCCACCTGGCCAGGCTGAATCGAACACAGACGCCCTGACGGCCCGTCACAACCCCGGCTGCCCGTCCGCGAGGTGGTCGCCGAGCGGGGTGCGGTGGTAGAGGACGCGGCGGCCGAGGCGGGTGCGGTCGACCAGGGCGGTGTCGCGCAGGACGGCGAGGTGGCCGCCGACGGTGCCGACGGACTGGCCCATCAGGGTGGCGAGTTCGCTGGTGGTGGCGGGGATGTCGAGGTGGCGGAGGATCGCCGCGCGGCCGGCGCCGACCAGCCGGGCGAGGGCCTGGTCACCGGCGGCGGCGGGGCCGGGTACGCCCGTTCCGCGGGCGGGGTAGACCAGGGCGTGCGGGCGGCCGGGTGCGTGGCACAGCCAGGAGCTGCTGCGGGAGCTGACCGGGACGAACAGCATCCCGTCCGGCCCGACCACCTGGTCCGGGCCGGGCCGGTCGCTGAACCGGATGGCGTCGGCGCCGACCCACGCGGTGCGTCGGCTCATCAGGTGCAGGGCGCGCGGCCAGCCGTGCGCGGCGAGCAGTCCGGCCCGGTGGGTGACGTCGCGTTGCAGGACGGCCCGGCGGGCCGGCCACTCGGCGGCGAGGTGGGTGTCCCAGACCGCGCGGAACAACTCGGCGGCCCGCGCGCCGTGTTGGCGTCCGGTGAGCCAGTCCAGGTGCCGGTCGCTCTCCCAGCTGTGCGCCAGCGACAGCCGCAGGCTCTCCCGCACCGCCTCGTCCGGCACCCGCGCCGCCTCGGCGAGTTCGGACTCCAGGGTGGTCTCCATCCCGCCGCCGGGCGGCACCACCAGATGCTCGGGAAGCCACTTCGTGGCCGAGATCAGCCCGACCAGCCCCCGCGCGTACGGGTCCGCGCGCAGCCGGGCGTGGAACTCGACGCGATGCCGGGCGTGCCACTCCGGATGCCACGAATCCGCTGCGGGGCGGGCGAGTTGGACGATCGCGGCGAGCGTCTCGGCGAACGGCGACAGCGCGAACCGGGAACGGGACAGCGCCAGCGAGTCCAGTCGCAGCATCACCATGGCGAACGTCCGCCCCTTCCTCAGCTTTCGTCGGTCGCCGAAACGATAGAGGCCCGGCGGTGCGGCCTCGCACACTCTGCGGGTGCTTCCACCACTCTTTCACCACCCCGGTTTCCGCTGGTTCTTCGCCGGCCGCGCGATCTCCCTGCTCGGCAGCGCGATGGCGCCGGTGGCACTGGCGTTCGCGGTGCTCGACGGCTCCGGCCGAGCCACCGACCTGGGCGTCGTCCTCGCGCTGCGGACGCTCCCCCTGCTGGCGTTCCTGCTGCTGGGCGGCGCGATCGCCGACCGCCTCCCGCGCCGCACCGTCCTGCTCGCCACCCACCTCGGGGCCGGCCTCACCCAGGGCCTGGTTGCGGCACTGCTGCTGACCGGCCACTACGCGCTCGGCCCGATCGCCGCCCTCGAGTTCCTCAACGGCCTGCTCACCGCGTTCACCTCGCCCGCGCTGGTCGGCGTGCTGCCCGAACTCGTCCCGCGTGAGCAACTGCGGCCCGCGAACGCCCTGTTGGGCATCGCCGCCAACGGCAGCAAGGTACTCGGCCCGGCACTGGCCGGACTCCTCGTGGCGGGCGTGGGCGCCGGCTGGGCGGTGGCGGGCGACGCCCTCAGCTACCTGCCCGCCGCGCTCTGCCTCGCCCGCCTCCCGGCCGGCCGGATCCGCGCCCAACGGGCATCCCTGCTACCGGAGTTGCGCGAAGGCTGGACGGCCTTCCGGCGCACCCGCTGGATCTGGTGGACGACCTGGTCCTACTGCGCGACCAACCTGCTGCTCACCGGCCCGTGGCAGATCCTCGGCCCACAACTCTCCGGCCCCGCCCTCTGGGGCACCCTGCTCGCCGCCCGTGGCACCGGCCTCCTGCTGGCGGGCGCCGCCCTCTACCGGCTCGCCCTCCCCCGCCTGCTCGCCGCCGGCCAGCTCGCCGGCCTGACCCTCCCGTTGCCCCTCCTCGCCCTCGGCCTGCACGCCCCCACCCCCTGGCTCCTCGCCGCCGCCCTCACCGCCGGCCTCGGCAGCGCCCTCGCCACCACCGCCTGGGACACCTCACTCCAGGAACACCTCCCACCCGACCTCCTGTCCCGCGTCTCCTCCCACGCCGACGTCTTCTCCTACCTCGCCATCCCCCTCGGCCAGCTGGCCTGCGGCCCCCTCGCCACCCACTACAGCCCCCACCTGCTGGCCACCACAGCCGCCCTCACCCAGGCCACCCTGACCCTCCTCCCCCTCCTCTCCCCCCACGTCCGCACCCTCCCCCACCTCAAACCGGCCTGACCACAACCCCGAAGCCCCGCGCAGCCGCCACCTGCACCGCCACCACGAACTCCGTCCTACAGTCCGGACAGGCCGAGCTCCCGAACAACCGCAGCACCGCCCGCGCCACCTCCCTCCGGCCGTCCGCGACCGCCCGCGCATACAACTGGGCGGCCGGGACGCCGAGTTGGTCCGGCCCGGCCGGCCGCAGCGGCACCCGCTCGGGCTCTCCGGGCAGCGAGTACTCGGCGTCGGCGCAGTACGGGAGGTCGGTCCCGAGCTCCACCTCCAGCAGCAGGCCGCACCAGGGGCAGCAGGCCTCGTACTCACCGGTGTGCAGGCCGTCCAGGCATCGGTCCCAGACCTCCACGCCCTCGAAGGAGAGCAGGCAGGAGAGCAGCAGCACGTACTGCTCCTGGTCGGCGGCCCGGCTCAGCGCTCCGGTGGCGAGCCGGTGCAACTCGCCCAGCGGGGTGGCGAATTCGTCCAGCGGGCCGCCGACCGTCCCGGGCCCGGGCGCGCAGGAGGCGATCGCCCCGGCCGCCGACAGCACCGGCACCGCATGCGTCGTCCCGTCGTGGGCAGCCGCGATCTGCGCCAGGCGGGGCAACGCCGCCCAGCTCGCCGGGTACGCGGTGTCCAGCTGCGGGCACAGGTGGTCCATCAACTCCGGCCAGCGGGCGGCCGGGTCGGCGGCGAAGCGTTCGAGTAGCGCCGGTAGGTGGTCCGCCGGTCCGCAGGCGTCGGTGAGCAGTGACCAGTCCATCAGTGCGGCCGTGCGCGACGGCTACTTGTCGCGGCGGGAGGACCTGCGGCGCACCGCGAAGGCGATCAGCGTGCCGAGCACCACGACCGCGGCGAGGCCGCCGAGGACGATCGTGGTGATGCTCTCGGTGTCCTTCTCGGACGCGACGGGCGTGCCCGAGGCGGTGGCGGACACCGACGGCGCGGCAGAGGACGGCGCGGTGGCGGACGGTGCGGCGGAGTCGCCGGCAGCGGCCGAAGGCGTCGCGGCAGCCGGAAGCGGGGTGGCTCCGGCGGCGGCCGGGCGGAGGGCGAGGACGGGGGCCGGGTGTTCCGGCTTGCTGTCGCCCTGCGGGAGTTCGATCCACCGGTCGGTGTGACCGTCGGAGTAGTCGACCAGGGTCTTGAACACCACCGAAGTGGCGGCGGGGAGTTGACGCACCTTCACGGAGAACTCCGCGGTCGCGCCGGGCGCGAGGGCCGGCCCGGCGACCGTCCAGCCGTCGGCGGTGGGGGTGAATGCCCAGCCGTCGGGGGTCTTGACGGAGGTGATGTCGGCGGGGGCGAGCCCGGCGGGCAGCGTGACCTTGAGGTCGGTGATGCCCGCCGTGGAGGACTCGCCCTCGGCGGAGAAGGTGACGGTGGCATCGACGCTGAGCGCCTGCGCGGTCGAGGTGTTGACCTCGACGTGGGCGGCGGCGCCGCCGGCCGCCCCGAGGAGCATCCCTGCGGTGAGGAGGGCTGTCAGGGCGTGGCGCGGAGCTCGCGATCGCTGCATGGGCGTGACTCTACCGGTCGCGGGCCGTCAGACGGCCGCGAACGGCGGCATGGACCTCGGCTTCCTCGGCGGGGTCGGCGGCGAGTCGGCGCAGACGTTCGAGGACGCGGGCGTCACCGGTGGTGGTGACGTGGGTGGCGGCGAGTTCCCGGGTGGATTCCTCGCAGTCCCACAGGCATTCGACGGCCGGGCCCTCCCCGAAGTACGGGTCGGTGACGGCGAGTGCCTGGGCGGCCCGGCCGCGCAGTTCGGAGGAGGCCGCTTCGCCGTAGACGTGCCGCAGGGCTGGCACGGCCGCGGCGGCGCGCAGTCGGCCGATGCCGTCGACGAGGCTGCCGAGGGCGGTGCCGGTGACACCGTTCAGCGAGATCCATTGGTGGAGCGCGGCGACCACCAGCGGTGCGTCGCACGCTTCGCCGGCGTCGGCGAGGAGGCGGACGGCGGCCTGGCCGAGGGCGCTGTCGGCACTGCCGGTCGCCGGGTCGGCCCAGCGGCGGGCGTGCTTGAGCGCCTCGGGACCTCGCATCCGGCCGAGCAGTTCCAGCGAGGTGGCGACGATCCGGTGGTCCAGGTCGGCGGCGGCGGTCTCGATGTATTCGGCGGCGGCCGGGTCGCGTTGTTCGACCAGGTGCCGGAGGGCGGCGCAGCGGGCGCCGGCGGGGCCACCGGCGGCGGCCTCGTGCAGCAGTGCCGCGTCCTCGGGTCGGACGACGGCGGTGAGGCAGCGGGCGGCCGCGGCGGCGCGCCGGGCGAGGGCGCCGGGTTCGCGGCTTTCGCCCTGGTCGGCCCAGGCGAGGACGTCGGCGGTGGACCAACCGGGCGTGACGCCGGGGCGGTTGAGTTGCCGCTGCCACAGGTCGAAGGGGGACTGCTCGCTCGCGGTGGCGATCCGCGGGTGGTGGACGGCCCACAGCCGCCAGACCCGTGGCTCGTACGCGGCGCGGATGGCTTCGCGCAGTTCGGCGTCGCCCTCCGGACCGGCCGGAAAGCGGCGCAGGACGGCGGGAGCCAGGGCGAGCAGCGCCTCGTCGGTGTCGCGCAGGGCGAGTTCGTCGAGGGCCCAGGCCCAGTTGGTCCCGGTGGTGGTGTAGGCGCGCAGCAGGTCGAGGGCGTCGCGGCGGCCGTAACCGGCGAGGTGGCCGAGTACGGCCAGGGCGAGGCCGGTGCGGGCCTCGTCGGTGTCGGTGGCGTCCTCGGGGGAGGTGAGGTGGAGTTCGAGGCCGGTGAGGGGGGCCTCCAACTCCATGTAGAGCCGCGCGTAGTACAAGGAGCGGTTCTCGACCTGCCAGTCGGCGCGGGGGTCGTTGGTCACGCAGCTCTCGACGGCGGTGATCGCCTCGTCGCGGTCTGCGGCCAACGCATGCAGCTGCCCGTCCCCGCGGCCTCTCTGGAGGAGGCCGAGGAGGCTGGCGCTGGGCGCTATCACTGGCTCGAACATGAGGTCAGCATCCGTTGCGGCGGTCGTCAAGGCAACGGGATTTCCGTCGCCGGGGTCGGTTGGCACAGCTCAGGCGCCCGGGCGCCGGAATCACCGAAGGTTACCGGCTCGGGGGCCGATCCGCACACAGGGCAACGGATTTCCGCAGGTACGGCCAGTCCGAGCCGGTTCCGTCCGTACCGGATCGACCGGTTCCGGACGTGGGGTCCGCGCGCCGGGCGCGTGCCACACACTTGTCACGCGCCCGTCACGCACCGGCGGCTCAGATCGGCCGGGGGTCCCGGGGCGCGGGCAGTGCGTCGCGGATCCGTTCGCGCAGTTCGGCGACGGCCGGCAGGCCCTGGTGGCGTTCGGCGAGCCGGTCCATCTCGCGGAGCCGGTCCCAGGTGCGCTTGGAGGAGGTCTGGTCGATCCCGTCGAGGACACTGTTCGCCTGCGTCACGGCCGCCTCGGGTTCGCCGGCGATCCAGTGCGCGGAGGCCAGCGTGATCCGGTCGAGCAGCGCGGAGCGTTCCCGGCCGGTCTTCTGCCGCAGCCGGACGGCCTCTTGCGCGTGGTGGACGGCCAACGGGACGGCGCCGGCGTCGTGTTCGGCGAGGGTGCGGTGAACGAGCGCCTGCATGCCGTGCATTTCGGCCTCGTCGAACAGCTGCATCCAGCCGGGGGCGGGCCGGTCGGCCTCCTGGACGAAGAGGTGTTCGGCCTCGCCGAGGGTCCGGCGGGTGGCGTCGGAGCGGCCGAGCGAGGCGTGCGCCCAGGCTTCGACGGTGCACAGCATGGCGCGGGTGCGGGGCAGTGCGCCGTCGGCGGGGCGGGTGCCGGCCCGGGCGAGCTGCATGAGTTCGAGTGCCTCGTCGGCGCGGCCGAGGTGGAGCATCTGGCGGGCGGCGCGGGAGACGGCCTCGGCGGCCCGGGGGCGGTCTTCGGCCTCCCGGGCGGCCTGGGCGGCGATCACGAAGTAGCGCTGGGCGGTGGGTTCGAGTCCGACGTCGTGGGACATCCAGCCGGCCAGTACGGCGAGGTTGGCGGCGACCGTCCAGAGCCGGCGTTCCAGGGCGGCGGGGTGGCCGTGGGTGAGCAGGCCGCCGACTTCGTTGAGCTGGCCGACCACGGCCTTGCGCTGGAGTCCGCCGCCGCGGGAGGCGTCCCAGGCGCGGAACACCTCGACCGAGCGTTCGAGGGCGGTGACTTCCTCCTCGCCGACCGGGCCGGCTTCGTAGACGTCGGCCACGGGGCCGGGGCTCCGGGTGCGGGGGCCGCTGGCGGCTTCGGCGGCCGCGCCGCCGGTGAGCCAGTCGTGCAGGTTGTCGGCGATGACCGCGCCCGCCGCGAGGGCCGCGGAGGCGCCGACCAGTCCGCGTCTGTTCAGCATGAGGTCCATTCCCGTGAACTCGGTGAGGACCGCGGCCGTCCGATCCGGTGCCCCGGGTTCCGTCGGCGGTGGCGCCGTGCTGCCGGACCTGGCGGATCGGTGCCGTTCGAGACCTAAGTCCTCAGTGGTGACGACACGGCCGAGCCGCTCGGTGAACACCGCCGCCAGCACCCTCGGCACCGGGTCGCGCGGGATTTCGCCCTGCTCGATCCAGCGCCGGACCCGGGAGGTGTCGGTGGACAGCTGCTGCTCGCCCAGTGCGGCACCCCGCCGGTTGACCAACCGTGCCAGTTCGCCCTTCGACCAGCCGGTCAGTGCGAAGTGGTCGGCCAGTCTGCTGTTCGGCCCCCTGCTCAAATGAGCCCCCAGGTTCATCGGCTGGCTCACGACCCTAGTGGCTCTGTCACATGCCAAGCGACCATTCGCCAGGGTTCGCCAGGGTCCGCTATGTGGCGTGCCAGTGCCGATCGGGTGTCAGGTAGGTATGCGCCACCCCGACTTCGCGTCGGAACGGCCCCCGACCGGCCCGGATGTCGACCCGACGGCCAGTCAGGAGCCGGTCCCAGTCGCGTGGTTCAGGGGGTGGCGCAACCGGGTGGCGCGGGGGCACCGGGCATGGCACGGACGGTCGGAGCGGACGCATTTCCCCAGGGTGCGGCCGGTTCGCCGGGTCCGGCTCCGTGCCCGGCGCCCGCTCCCCACCCGGCGGCCCGACCCCAGTCGTGTCCGGGCCCCGTGAAGCTTTGCCGCCGGTCAAGGAAGGACCCTCACCCGCCCATGTACTCCACAGCCAGCACCGGTACTCGACCGACCGCCCCGATCGGGGTGGACGGCGCGGCCGCGCGCCCGCCACGCTCCGGTCTGCGCCCCCCGACCGCCGGTGCGGGCCGTCCCGTGCCGCGCACCGTGGAGCTGCGCGACCCGCGCGGGCGCACCACCCTGGTGACCCGTCCGATGCCGGAGCAGACGGGCCGGCTCGGCCGTCCGATGCCCGGGCGGGGCGTCGAGGCGTTCGTGGACCGGGTGGATCCGGCCGCGCTGCAGACCCCGGCGGTGCGTGCGGTGCTCGCCAACGTCGCGCGGATATGTCCCGCGTTCCTGCCCCGGCAGGTGCTGCGGGAGGGCAGCCGGCACATCCTGGTCGCGGGCACCATCGGCCGGGCCCCGGTGGTGGCCAAGTGCCTGGCGCCGGGGGCGCTGCGCGGTCCGCAGGCGGCACAGCTGATGGACCGGTTCCACCACGAGGTGGCGGTGTACCGGGCGTTCGTGCGACACCGCCCGCCGGTCCGGCTGCCGCGCCTGGTGGCGGCCGACCACGACCGCTGCGTACTGGTGCTGGAGCGGGTCCCGGGCCGTCCGGCGGCCCGCGAGCGGCACCCGGCGAACGCGCCGACGCCGGGCGAGGTGCGCGCGGTGCTCGGCGCGGTACGCACGCTGAACCTGTGGCGGCCGCCGACGGACGTGTTCGACCAGCCGCTGGACTACCAGACGGAGATCGCCCGCTTCCACTCGCTCGGCCTGCTGACCGACCGCGACGCGGGCGACCTGCGCGGCCTGCTGCACGGGCTGTCCTCCGTCCCGCGCCAGCTCTGCCACGGCGACGCGCTGCTGGGCAACGTGCTGCTGGCCCCGTCCGGCCCGGTCCTGCTCGACTGGGAACAGGCCGGCTGGTACCTGCCGGGCTACGACCTGGCGGTGCTGTGGAGCGTCCTGTCGGGCGACACCGCGGCCCGCCGCCAGATCAGCCAACTCGCCCAGTCCGGCGGCACGTTGGCCCGGGACGCGTTCCTGGTCAACCTGACGCTGGTACTGATGCGGGAGCTCCGGATGCACGACCTCCCGGGCGCGGGCGAGGAGCAGCGGATCATGATCCGCCGGCTGTACGACGACGCGTCGCTGGCCCGCCGCGCCGTGCGCGCGGCGGTCGGTACCCGCTAGCCCAACAGCGCTTCGCCGAGGGCGTCCAGGACGGCGTCCTCGGCGGGCAGTTGGGTGCGCAGGCCGAGGGTGTCGCGCAGGTGGCGCTCCAGCGGGTGGCGGCGGTCGAGGCCGGCGCTGCCGGTGAGGGCGAGTGACTGCTGGACGGTGTCGGCGGCGGTGCGGGCCGCCAGCAGCTGGACGGCGGGGGCGCGCCCGGCGGCGGCCGGGTCGGCGTCGATGCGGCTGGCGAGGCCGTGCACGAGTTCCTCGGCGCCGGTGAGCCGGGCGTCGAGTTCGCCGATCGGGCGGCGGTGGGCGGCGCTGCCGCGCAGGTGTCCGGCGGACCAGTCGAGGGCGGCCCAGGCGGTGCCCAGCAGGACGGCGGCGAGGGCCAGTTGACGCCGGGCGGCGGCGAGCGGGTGGCCGGCCGGGGCGGGGGTGCGGGGCAGCAGGACGGCGTCGGTGCCGACCCGGGCGCCGTCCAGCAGGACGTCGTGGCCGGCGGCGGCGCGCAGGCCGAGTTGGTCGGCGGCGGGGTCTATCTCGAGTCCCGGGCTGTCGGCGCGGATCAGGAACAGGCCGGTGCGGGGCCGCTGTTCCTCAGTGCGGGCTTCGACGGCGAGCCAGGCGAGCGCTTCGGCGCCGGGACACTGCGCGGCGCGGCCGCTGAGTCGCCAGGCGTCGCCGTGCCAGTGGGCGGTGACGGCGGGCGGCCGGCCGGGGGCGGCGCGCAGGGTGCCGACCAGGGCGGGGCCGCGGCGGGATTCGGTGAGCAGCCGCCGGTAGAGCGCGGCGGGCCAGGGCGCGCCGGCGGCCTGTTCGGCGTGGTGCAGCAGGGTGTGCGCGGTGAGCAGCGCGACGGACGCGTCGCCTCGGCCGAGCCGGGCCAACACCCGTACGGTGTCGGCGAGTCCGGCGCCGGGTCCGCCGTAGCGGTGGCCGACGGTCAGGGTGAGCAGCCCGGCTTCGTGGACGGCTTCGATGCCCTGGTACGGGAAGGTGCCGTCGCGGTCGTGTTCGGCGGCGCGGGCGGCGAGCAGGTCGACCACCCGGGGCAGCCGGCCGAGGACCCGTTCGAGGGCGGTCTCGTCCCGGCTGTTCGCAGAATCGGTTCCGCGTGCGGCGTCGGTCGGGCTTCCGGCGGCGACGGCGGGGGTGTGCGCGGGGGTGCGGGGCATGGCGGCGGTCCTCCGGGCGGGCGTGGTCGGTCGGGCGGTCCTGGACTCGGGAAGGGTCAGGACGCCGGACAGGCCGCGCCGGCGGTGCGCCGGAGGTCCACGTGCAGGCGGCGGGTGAGCAGCGGTGGCCGGGGCATCGCGCGCCTAGTCCTGCTGGAACATCTCCGCCGGAAGCGGCTTCAGGAGCTGGTAGAGGTCGTCCGAAATCGGCCGGTCCCAGGAGGCGATGGTGACCTGGACGTCGTCGCTGCGCCCGAACTGGGAGCAGTACAGGCGCCCTTCGCTGACCTTGACCTTCCGGACGATCAGCAGGTCGTCGCCGAGCATGACCGGGAAGTCCTCGGCGGAGACGAAGTCCACCGGCTCGTCGTTCTCCAGGGCGGCGAGCAGCTGCCGGACCTCGAAGGGCACGCCGTCCTCGCTCTCGCGGGCGGGTGACCCCTGCGGGACGTTGCCGATCAGCATCGCGGGGCCGCGGCCACCGAGCAGGTCGTAGCGCAGGAAAATGCCTTGGCAGGATCCGTCCGGACCGGCCATGATCATGGCCCCGAACAGGCCGGGCCAGTCGCCCGGGTCCATCGCCAGGACGTCGAAGTCCGGGCCGGCGGGCTGTCCGGAGCGACGGCGGAGAAATGACATGGGCCCATCGTACGTGCCCGGTGGGCCGGGGCAGGTGAGTGGGTCCGCGATCAGGCCGGGATCTACGCTCAGGGACCAATGTTGACTCTGAGCAACCGTCCGGGCTACGTTCGGTTCAGCACGACGGCCGCCCCGGGCGAGATCCACAGGGTGCGGCTTGTCGCAGCGTGCCTTGCGCGCATTCCCTCACTGCGCACGCGGTCGTGTGAACGTCAGTCGTGTGAACTCACAAGCACCATTTGCTGATTCAATCGGTCTTCCAACTCTTCGCCGCTGCGGAGAGCCTGCGCGACGCGGAAAGCGTCGGAGCGGTGGACGGACCGGAGGAAGCGGCACACAAAAGCCATAGGAAAAACCGAGCCAGGTCCGCGGGGGCCCTCCCGCCGTCGCGTTCGCGGACCTTGCCCGGATCACCGCCGCGTGGGGGCGTGCGGAATCCGGGTTTTGGCCCTGCCGGGGAGTAGCTCTTCCCGGTCGGGCTCGCTCCCGTCGCGACGGCTGCCGCACTCTGTGCGGTTCTGGGTGGGAGGGCCCGTCATCGGCGCCGGTGACGGGCAGCACAAGCGGGCGCCGTGCCAGACCGCGTGGGGGCGGTCGGCACGGCGTCTGCCTGCTCTTACTCTCTGGCAGGCTTGTCGGACAGTCAACAAGTTTCGGCCCATCAGAACTCTTTTGTAACCTCGGAGTATGCCCGCTCGTCACCTTCGCGAGCGGTTTCGACGGGTGCGGATCAGGGCAGTCCGGGCGTACCGGTCACCTTCGAAACGGCCGAAATCCGCCCGCGTGCGGCCGAATTCGACACCGGGGGGGCCGAATTCGGCCCGGTGGGTGCCGAGTTCGGCCACCGTACGGGGTGCCGGCGCCCTCGTCGGCCGTGGTCAGCCCTGGGTCTGCCGGTTGGGGTCGAATTCGCCGTCCCGCGCGCCGAGGACGAAGGCCCGCCATTCGGCGGGGGTGAAGATCAGCGCCGGGCCGTCCGGCTCCGCGCCGTTGCGCATCGCGATGTAGCCGTCGACGAAGGCGATCTGCACACCGTTCGGGTCGTCGTTCGCGGACTGCCACTCGGCTCCGCTCACATCCAGCTCGATCTTGCGCCGGTCCGCCGCCTGTGCCGCCATGGTGGTGCTCCCTCCGCTGCCGTACCGGCCCTTGCCGATCTGTGCCGACAGCCGACCTGTGTCGGTCTCTGTCGGTGTTCGAGCGGCCAGCCTAGCCATCGCGGGCGGCGGGTTCGGCGGATCGCGCCGGGTCTGCCCCGCGGGTGGTCGAGATGGTCCGATCCGGCCGTGTCCGGCCGACACCTGTGCTAAAGGCAGGCCACGGGGGCCCGTTCGAGGTAGGGATGGGTGGCGATCAGTCAGCCACACACCGGGGAGCAGCCGATGGACCAGCGGGACGGCAGCCGCGCCGACGTCATCCCGATCACCACCGCGCCGTCCGCCCCGGCGGCGGGCACCGCGACCGGCACGCTGCCCGCCCCGACGCCCACGGTGCCGCGGCCGTCGCGGCCGGCCGGGCACGGGCGGGTCGGCGTGGTGCTGGTCTCGCACAGCCACGAGGTGGCGGACGCGGTGCGGGCGCTGGCCCTGGCGGTGGCGGAGTCGGGCGATCCGGCGCCGGTGGTGGCGACCGGCGGCTCGATCGCGGACGGTCTGGGCACCAGCGCGGTGCTGGTGGCGACGGCGGCCCGGCGGGTCGACCAGGGCCACGGCGTGGTGGTGCTGTGCGACCTGGAGAGCGCGGTCGACACGGTGCTGGCGCTGCTGAGCGAGGCCGACGAGCACCTCCTGCCGTTCCCGGTGCGGTTCGCGGACGCGCCGTTCGTGGAGGGCGCGGTGGCGGCGGTGGCGACCGCGACGGCCGGCGGCGATCTGGCGGCGGTGCTGAACGCGGCGGAGGAGGCCGGGCGGCGCCCGAAGCGCTGAAACCCGCCGTGCGGCTGCCCGTTCTCGGCCGGTCGTCGTACGGGATTGTGGCCGATGGGACGGTTTGGGTGCGACTGACCGGGTTTTCGGCCCGGTGGGCCCGGACGCGCGGCTAGAGTCGGCGCATCGGCCCGGTGGGGGGATCCCCGGGGCCCGGCGGAGGGGTGGTGTGCGGCGATGCGAGTGGTGATCACCGGCGGGGCCGGGTTCATCGGGGCCAATCTGGCCCGGGAGTTGACGGCCCGTCCGGAGGTGTCGGAGGTCCGGGTGGTGGACGACCTGTCCACCGGCAGCAAGGCCAACCTGGCGGGGGTGGACGTCACGCTGTTCGAGGGCACCATCCTCGACCCGGCGCTGCTGGACGCGGCGTTCACGGGGGCGGACGCGGTGGTGCACCTGGCGGCGCTGCCCTCGGTGCCGCGCTCGGTGGCGGCGCCGCTGGCCAGCCACCACGCCAATGCCACCGGCACGCTGGAGGTGCTGGAGGCGGCCCGCCGGGCCGGCGGGCTGTACGTGGCGGCGGCGTCCTCGTCCTCGGTGTACGGCGCCAACCGCGAGTTGCCCAAGCGCGAGTCGATGCGCACCGCGCCGATGAGCCCCTACGCGGTCTCCAAGCTCGCCACCGAGGCGTATCTCGGGGCCTACCACCACTGCTACGGCCTGGGCGTGCTCCCGCTGCGTTTCTTCAACGTCTTCGGCCCGCTCCAGCCCGCCGGCCACGCGTACGCCGCCGTCGTCCCGGCCTTCCTCGACGCGGCGCTGCGCGGCCGGCCGGTGACGGTCCACGGGGACGGTCTGCAGAGCCGCGACTTCACCTATGTCGGCACGGTCGCGCAGGTGCTCGCCGAGGCGGTGCTGCGCCGGGTGGTCAGCGCCGATCCGGTCAACCTGGCGTTCGGCACCCGCACCACCCTGCTGGAGCTGATCGCCCTGCTCGGTGAGGCGCTGGGCGAGCCGGTCGCCGCCGAGCACGTCGATCCCCGGCCGGGGGACGTCCGGGATTCCCAGGCCGACAACTCCCGCCTGCGCGAGCTGTTCCCCGACATACGGCCCGTCCCGCTGTCGGAGGGCCTGCACCGCACCGCGGCCTGGTTCCGGACGCCCTGAGCCGCCGCCCGGCGCGAACTGCCGCCCCGGGGTGCGCCGTTGCGCGCTCCGGGGGCACGGCGGTCAGCCGGTCAGGATTCGCCCAGTTCGAAGTACGCCGTGCTGTTTCCGGCCAGCGCCAGCTCGATCCGTTTGCGTGCGGACGCGTCCAGCTCGGGCAGCGCGTCCGGGTGGAACCAGCCGACCTCGAGCGATTCGTCGTCGTTCACCCGCGCCTCCCCCGCCAACGGGCGGCAGCGGAAGGTCAGTTCCAGGTACTGGGCGTGGTCCCCGTTCGGGTACTCGATCACCGGCGAGACGGTCACCGAGGTCAGCGCCTCCGGCAGCACCGTCACGCCCGTCTCCTCCAGGCACTCCCGCACCGCCGCGTCCGCGGGCTGCTCCCCCGGATCGACGATCCCCCCGACCAGCGACCACTCCCCGTTGTCGGCCCGCCGCCCGAGCAGCACCCGCCCGTCCTCGTCCACCGGCACCACACCGACCCCGGACAGCCACAGCGGCCGGTGGCCCACCAGTTCGCGCAGCTCGGCCAGAAACACAGGAATTCCCATGCCCAGGAGCCTAACCGGCGCCGATCAGGGCATCGGCCGGGCCGGGGCGCCGATCACGGTGGTGCGCGCCGGCACGTCGCGGGTGACGACGGCCCCCGCGCCGACGAACGCGGCGGGGCCGACGGCGCGGCCCTGGAGGACGACGGCGCCCGAGCCGACGGTGGCGTCGTCGTGCAGCAGGACGGCGCCGGAGACGTTCGCGCCCGGGTAGACGGTGACGCGGGCGCCGAGGCGGGCGTCGTGGCCGACGGTGGCGTTGTAGTGGACCTGGCTGTGCGCGCCGAGGACGACGCTGCTGGAGACGTGCGCGCCGCCCATCACCAGGCAGCCGGCGGCGAGTTCGGTCTCCGGCGCGACGATCGCCCGCGGGTGCACCAGGGTGGCCGGGCTGCCGCCCGCCGCGTCCAGCAGCAGGGCCAGCCGGGCCCGCACCGCCGGATCGGCGATCCCGATCAAGTACGGTGCCCTGGAGGGGAGTTCACCGGGCTTGCGAACGGGCAGCCCGCGCACCCGCTCACCCGCCAGCCGGTCGTCCAGGAACCCGGCGACGGGCACACCCGCCGCGATCGCGACGTCCAGCGCCTCCCGGCCGACCCCACCCGCACCCGCGATCCACAGCATCCCGCCCCGCCTCCACTCGCACCGACTGCCCCGGACCATACGGCAGACCGGACGGCCGCGGGGTGAGCCGCTGCCGCCCGGCCGCACACGCCGAATCGTTTTTGTCAGCCGCGCAGCTCCTCCCGGGCCAGCCGGGGCGCGGCCGCGGTGGCCTGTCGCGGCAGCACCACCCGCGGCGCGGCCGGGGCAGGCGCCTCGGCGGGAACCGGGAAGCCCGGGTTGACGCCGCCGGCCGCGGTGATGCCGGTGGGGCGCAGCAGCATCCTGGCGGTGCCGACCAGGATGCGCAGGTCGAGCAGCAGGGTGCGGTGTTCGATGTACCAGAGGTCGAGTTCGATCCGTTCGGGCCAGCTGATCGAGTTGCGGCCGCGGATCTGCGCCCAGCCGGTGAGGCCGGGGCGCAGCGCGAGGCGGCCGCGTTGCCGGGGTGAGTAGTGGACGACCTGTTCGGGCAGGGTGGGGCGGGGTCCGATGACGCCCATGTCGCCGCGGACGACGTTCCACAGTTGTGGGAGTTCGTCGAGGCTGGTCTTCCGCAGCAGCGCGCCGAGGCGGGTGATGCGCGGGGCATCGGGCTCGTCCGGGTGGCGTTTGTCGCGCATGGTGCGGAACTTGAGGATGCGGAACTCCTGGCCGTGGCGGCCGGAGCGGGTCTGCCGGAAGATCACCGGTCCGCCCATGGTGGCGCGGATCAGGAGGGCGATCACCAGGCCGAGCGGGACGGCGATGATCCCGGCCAGTGCGGTGACCGCGAGGTCCCCCCCTCGCTTCATTTCTCCCCCAGTGGGTTGCTGCGTGGTGGTGTGGTGGGCCCCTGCCGGGGCTGGTGGTGGGCGCGCCGGGCTGCTGGCGCGCGTGACGGTGGCGCTCGGGGCAAGGCGGTGAACGTGGTGCGGGTGGCGCCGGGTCAGTCGGTGGTCCAGGGCAGGCCGCGCCGGTGGGCGACGGCGGCGTAGGTCTCCAGGGAGATCCGGGCGACGGTGCGCTGGTCGAACTGTTCGAGGGCGCGGCGGCGGGCCGCCGTGCCCAGGCGGGTCCGCAGGTGCGGCTCGGTGAGGAGCCGGTCGAGCGCGTCGGTGAGGGCGGCGGCGTCGGCGGCGGGGGCGAGCAGCAGGTGCTGGTCGTGGGTGCCGATCTCGCGGCAGCCGCGGATGTCGCTGAGCACCATGGGCAGGCCGCTGGCGGCGGCTTCCATGCCGGAGCGGGAGAACCCTTCCCGGTAGGAGGGGAGGACGAAGACGTCGAGCGCGGCGTACACGGCGGGCATGTCGTCGCGGCTGCCGAGGAATTCGAGTCCGGCTTCGGCGGCGCGCAGCGCGTCGGGCTTGTCGGGGTCGTCCGGTCCGATCCACACGAAGCGGGCCTTGCCGGCCAGTGCCCGGGCGGCTTCGGCGTATTCGCGGATGCCCTTCTCGGCGACCCGCCGGCCGACTCCGCCGACCAGCAGTTCGTCGTCCCGTACGCCCAGCTGCTCCCTTACTGCTGCGCGCAGCGCGTCCCGTTCCGGCCCGGGCGCGGGGAAGCGGTCGAGGTCGACGCCGTTGCCGACCACCCGGGCGCGCCGGGCGGGGACGCCCCAGCGGGCGAGGGTGCGGTGGTCCTCGGCGTTCTGGTACAGCTCGGCGTGCGAGAACCGGGCGGCGAACGCTTCGGCGCCGAGCACCAGCAACCGCTTGGCGAGCGGGTCGTGGGCCTGCGCCCAGAGTCCGTGGCAGGTGTTGACGACGACCGGCACCCGGGCGAGCCGCCCGAGGACGCGGCCGAGGACGCCGGTCTTCGGGTTGTGGGTGTGCAGCACGTCGGGCCGGATCTCGCGCAGCGCGGCGAGCAGTTCGCGGGCGGCGGCGAGGTCGGCGGCGGGCTGCCAGGCGCGGGTGAGCGAGGGCAGCGGCCGGTACTGGACGCCGAGTTGCTCGACCCGCTGCCGGTAGGGGCCGGGGGCGCTGAGGCCGTACGTCGCCAGGCCGTGTTCGACGTCGACGGCCAGTTCGGTGGCCAGCAGCAGGTGCAGCGACATGTCGACGGTGGTGAGGTGGGCGACCCGCAGCGGCCGCCCGCCCTCGCCCCGTAGCCACAAGGGCTCAGGCACGGGCGCCCACCGCCTTCGCGGTGGCGACGATCCGGGCGTAGGCGCGTTCGGGGACCAGCCGGCCGTGGAGCTTGGCCCGGAAGAAGTCGATCGGGTCGGTGCGGCGGACCGGGACGCGGTGGAAGCGGACCGGATCGCCCCCCGGCAGGTTGCGCCCGACCCGGCCGGTGGCGCTGGTGCGGAACCGGGCCCGCAGCGCGGCCTCCATGTGCGGGACGGGTGTGCCCCAGGTGTAGGCGAAGTGGCGCGGGCGGGTGCCGAGGTGTTCCTCGACGTCGTCGCCGCAGGCGTCGAGTTCGCCGGTGGTGAGCAGCGCGGGGCGGGCGTGGCTGCGGGTGTGGTTGGCGACGGTGCACAGCCCGGACGCGGCCATCTCGCGCAGTTGCTCCCAGCTCAGCCCGGTGGCGGGGGCGCCTTTGGCGGTGGAGCCCTCCCAGCGCATCGGGCCTCCGACCATGCCGCTGGCCAGGTAGACGGTGAACGGCAGGCCGCGTTCGCGAAGGATCGGCCAGGCGGTGTCGTAGGTGTCGGCGAAGCCGTCGTCGAAGGTGAGGACGGTGCTGGGGGTGCGCAGGCCGGCGTCGAGCCGGTCGGCGGCGGTGTCCAGCGGGACCACGCGGCCGGGCGGGAGCTCGGCGAGCAGGTCGGCCTGGGCGGTGAAGTCGGCGGTGGCGAGGTCGAGCTCGTCGGCGGTGCCGCCGCCGATCCGGTGGTAGATGAGGACGGTGGCGCCCTCGCCGGGAGCGCGGCCGGCCGCGCGGGCCAGCTGCTGTTTGACCTTCGTCCTGATGCCTGTGGCGTCGCCGGCGGTGCTCGCCATGACGTCCCCCCTCGCGGTGCCCCCGCACCGGCCCCTGGTGAAACTCCCCCGGCCCGCGGCTTGCGCGGGCGATGGGTTTCACAGTAGGGGGAAGTGTGGTGTCACTGCTGGGGAAACGTGAAAGAAGTGCGTAGGTAAGCCGAAAATCGGTCGATCTGACCGGCACTGTCCGTTTGGCCGACACCTTCCGGTCGCCCGGCCGGTTCGCCCCTTCCGGGAGCCGGTCGCCGGGGGCGTCAGGCGCGGGGTGTCAGCCCCGGGGTGTCAGCACGCGGCGCGGGGCGTCAGGACGCGGCGTCGCGGCCGGGCCGCAGCAGCGCCAGGCCGACCCGGGCGAGCAGCAGCACCCCGGTGGCCAGGCAGCCGGCCACCGCCATCACCCAGCCCGGGCCGTCGCTCTCCGGGACCAGCACGGCGACCAGGATGCCGAGCACCACACAGCCCGCGCCGACCAGGGACAGCAGCAACTGGTGGCGGCGCAGGGCGCAGCCGCCGAACACGGTGGACCAGCGCGTAGCGGCGCGATCACTTGGGGTGTCTGCCATGCCCTCCACGGTAACCCGGCCCCGCGCACCGGGCCACGGCCTTTGGGCCCTGGTCAGGAGGCACGGCCCGGTCCCGCAAGGGTCGAGCGGCCGACTCCCCCGTCCGCCGTCCGGACGGTTCCGCGCGGTCGTTCGGACGGTTCCGGTCGGCCGTTCCGGGGCGCCCGCGAAATCTCGCCGTCCGCCGTACAACCATCCCGCCACTTCGGTGGTCTCCACTACATTGAGCGATCCAGGAGCCGTCCGACGAGCGGGATTGGGAGTACCCGCCGCGGGCTAGATCACTCGGGAGCGGAGCCGCCGTTCCCGGGGTCGGAGGCCGGGCTCCGCCTGCCGACGGTACCGCCACGCCGCATGCCGGCGACCGAGGGGGGAACCGTGCCGTACGCCACCGCCACCGCCACCACCGCCGCCGCCGTCTGCGCCCCGCCCCAGCCTGCCGCCGTACCCGCTGTCGCCGCGCCCGCCGTCGCGCCGGACCAGCCCCGGGACCGGAGCAGCTGGCTGCGGTTCAGCCCGGCCCAGCCGTTGTTCCGGGCCAGGGCCGCGCAGCGGCTGGCCGTGCTCGCCTATCACGGCATCACCGATCCACGGTCGTTCGGCGCCCAGCTCGACCGGCTCCGACGGCTGGCCACCCCGGTGTCGGTGCAGGATGTGGAGCGTTCGCTGGCCGAGTGCCGGCCGCTGCCGCCGCGCTCGGTGCTGGTGACCTTCGACGACCCGGACCGCACCGTGCTGCGGCACGCCCTGCCGGAGCTGGTGGCGCGCCGGATCCCGGCGGCCGCGTTCGTGATCGCCGAGATGGTCGGCACCGAGCAGCCGTTCTGGTGGCACGAGGCGGCGTTCCTGGCCCGGCACGGCGGCCGGGCCCGGCTGCTGCCCCGCGGCGGGGACCCGGCGCGGGTGCTGGCGCTGCTCAAGGCGCTGCCCGACCCGGACCGCCGCCGCAGCCTGGCCGAGCTGCGGGTCTCCGCGTCCCGCCGCCCGCCGGCCCAGGAGCAGCTGCACCCGGAGGACCTGCGGGCGCTGCGCGAGGCGGACGTCACGGTGGGCAACCACACCCTCGGGCACCCGTCGCTGCGGCGCTGCGACGAGGCGACGGTGCACGCGGAGATCGCGGGCGCGCACCGGGCGCTGACCCACTGGCTGGGCGAGGCCCCGTCCGCGTTCGCTTACCCGGACGGCGGGTTCGACGAGCGGGCGGACGCGGTGCTGCGCCAGCTCGGCTACCGGCTGGGCTTCCTGTCCGACCACCGCCTGGGCCCCCGGCTGCCGGCCCACCCGCTGCGGATCAGCCGTCTCCAGGTGGACTCCACCACCTCGACCCGCCGTTTCGACACCATCCTGTCGGGCCTGGAGCCGGCGGTTCAGCGCCTGCTGGGCGCCCAGGCGTAACGGTTCGCCTCGGTATCGACCGGGCCGTCACGCGCGGTCGGTACCGAGGCGAACCACGGTGTATCCGGCGAGAACCCGACCCGGCCGCGCCGTCCCGCACGTCAGCCGGACGGAGCAGATCCGGGTTCAGCTCCCGCCCGGGGCCATCTCCCACGGCTCCTGCGGCAGGGGCTCTCCCGTCTCCAGCAGCGACTTCAGGTTCGCCAGGACGGCCGGCCAACCGTGCGAGATCGCCCGCAGCGCGGTGCGGTCGCGCAGCTTCTCGTGGGTGACGGTCAGCCGGACGATGTCCCGGCCCGGCTCGATCAGGAAGGTGACGGTGGCGGCCTGGTCGATGAACAGGTCCGGCCGGTCCTCGAAGGTGAGCACCAGCCGGGTCGGCGGCTCGGCCACCAGCACATGGCCCGTGACGTCGGCCGTACCGGAGCCGTCGGTGCGGCGGTGCTCCCAGGTGGATCCGGCCTGCCAGTCGGAGACGTTGGCGTGGCCCCAGAAGCGGGCCGTCAGCTCGGGGTCGGTAAGCGCTTTCCACACCTGCTCCGGGGTGGCCCGGATGTAGGTGGCGTACACGTAGGCCGGGATGGCACCGGTCTCGGATTCGCTGCTCATGGCGCACTCCTCCTCTGCCGGGCCATCGTGCAGACGGGTTCCGGCCTGCCGCAAACGCGGGCGGCGGGCGGGCCTCGGCCCCTGTGCGCGGTGCAGGTGGCCCCCCACTGGCCGGGCCGGGGTCCGTGCCGGTCAGGGAGTAGAGTCGTTGCTCGTGAAGATCGCCCTCGTGGACTCCGGAATCGGACTGCTCGCTGCCACCGCCGCGCTGCGCCGCCTGCGGCCCGACGCGGACCTGGTCATCTCCTGCGACCCCGACGGCATGCCGTGGGGCCCCCGCACCCCCGAGGACATCACCGAGCACGCCCTCGCCTGCGCCCGCGCCGCCGTCGCCCACCGGCCCGACGCGCTGGTGGTCGCCTGCAACACCGCGACCGTGCACGCGCTCGCCCGGCTGCGCGCCGAGTTCGAGCCCGAACTGCCGGTGATCGGCACCGTCCCCGCGATCAAGCCGGCCACCGCGGCGGGCGGCGTGGTCGCCATCTGGGCCACCCCCGCCACCACCGGCAGCGCCTACCAGCGCGGCCTGATCGCCGAATTCGGCGGCGACGCCACCGAGGTCCACGAGGTGGCCTGCCCCGGCCTGGCCGAGGCCGTCGAGCACGCCGACGAGGACGCCATTGCCGCCGCGATCGCCTACGCCGCGGCCCGCACCCCCGCCTCGACCACCGACGTCGTCCTCGGCTGCACCCACTACGAGCTCGTCGACGACCGCATCGCCTCCGCGCTGGCCGTCCCCGCCCGCTTCCACGGCTCCGCCGACGCCGTCGCCGCCCAGGCGCTGCGCCGCGTCTCCCCCGGTGCCCCGGGCGCCGGCACCCTCACCGTCCTGCACTCCGGCCGCCCGGCCGCGCTGCAGACCGCTGCCCTCAACTACCCGCAGGGCGAGATCCTGATCGGCGCCCGCGTCTGACCCTCCGGGCGTCGCGCACCACCGACCGATCGCGCTGCCGGCCCTGCCCCCGACCACGACGGCGCCCGCGCTGATCGCCGCCCGGTCGGACCCTCGACCGCACCGCCCCCCCTGTCGCCGACCGGCTGCCACCCGCCGATCCCCGCAACACCCCGCCGGGACACCCACCCGCCCGCGCCCCGCGGCCTCGCGGCAGCCCGTCGCAGCCCGTCGCAGCCCGTCGCGCCTCGGGGTCGCCCCGCCGCCGGTGGGGCAGACTGCCGGGGTGACCGTCCTGTGGTGGGTGTCGGTGGTGGCGCTGGCGGCGTGGGTGTGGCTGGCGGTGTGTCACGGCGGGTTCTGGCGGACCGATCAGCGGTTGCCGCCCGGGGGGCCGGAGCCGTCGCGGTGGCCTGACGTGGTGGCCGTGGTGCCGGCCCGCGACGAGGCCGGCGTGCTGCCGCTCTCCCTTCCGACGCTGCTGGCACAGCAGTACCCAGGCCGGGCCCGGGTGGTCCTGGTGGATGACCACAGCACCGACGGCACGGCCGAGTTGGCGCTCGCGCTGGCGGCGGCCGGTCCGGGGCTCGCGCTGGAGGTGACCACTCCCCCAGCTCTCCCCGAGGGCTGGACGGGCAAGTTGTGGGCGTTGCGGCACGGCGTCGGGCACGCGGGCCACGCCGAGTGGCTACTGCTGACGGACGCCGACATCGCGCACCGGCCCGGCTCCCTGCGAGCGCTGGTCGCGGCGGGCGAGGGGCACGGCCTGGACCTGGTGTCGCAGATGGCCCGCCTGCGGGTGGCGTCCGGCTGGGAGCGGCTGATCGTCCCGGCGTTCGTGTACTTCTTCGCGCAGCTGTACCCGTTCCGCCGCTCCAACCGCCCCGCCTCCCGCACCGCCGCCGCGGCCGGCGGCTGTTCGCTGGTACGCCGCCGGGCCCTCGAACGGGCGGGCGGGGTGGCGGCGATCCGGGGCGCGGTGATCGACGACGTGTCACTCGCCCGCGCGGTCAAGCGCACCGGCGGCCGCACCTGGCTGGGGCTCGCCGACCGGGTCGACTCCGTCCGCCCCTACCCCGGGCTGTCGCCGCTGTGGCGGATGGTCTCCCGCAGCGCGTACGCCCAACTCCGTTACTCCCCACTGCTGTTGCTCGGCACGGTGCTCGGCCTGACGCTGATCTACCTGGTACCGCCGGTCGCCGCCGTGACCGGTCTGCTCGGGGGCTTCCGGTGGACGGCCGGCGCCGGGTTCGCCGGGTGGGCGGTGATGGCGGGCACGTACGCGCCGATGCTGCGCTACTACGGCCGTCCGGTGACGGAGGCCCCACTGCTCCCCTTCACCGCGCTGCTGTACCTGCTGATGACGGTCGACTCCGCCGTCCAGCACTGGCGCGGACGCGGCGCGGCCTGGAAGGGCCGGACGTACCCGCACCCGCAGCGCGCCGAGGGCAGGATGGACTGATGGAACGTCAGGAGATCGGACGCATCGCCCACCGCGGCCACCCCGTGGCCGCCCCGCTGTCGGACGCGTCGGTGCACCGCCTGCTGGAACGCCAGCTGCGGCGCTGCCCGAACAGCTCGGCCCTCGACCTCGGCTGTGGCGAAGCCGCTTGGCTGGTACGGGCGTTGACCATGCACCCCAACCTTCAGGCCATCGGCGTGGACATCGACCCGGCCGCCCTCGACGACGGCCGGCGGGCCGCCGAACGCGCGGGCGTCGAGGGCCGTCTCGCCCTGCACCACGCCGACGTACGGGAGTTCGAGGCCGCCGATTCCTTCGGCGCCGTCCTCTCGGTCGGCGCGACGTACGCCTTCGGCGGCCTGCTGCCGACCCTCGAAGCCGTCCGCCCGCTGCTCGCCCCGGGCGGCACCCTGCTGCTCGGCGAGAGCTACTGGGAGGACGGCCGGCCTACCGACCACGCACGCGAGTTCTTCGGCGACGACCTCACCGACCTGTCCGGCGTCCTCGCCACCCTCCGCACCGCCGGCTGGTGGCCGATCGCCGGACACACCTCCACCCGCGAAGAGCTCGACACCTACGAATGGTCCTGGACCGGCTCCCTCACCGACTGGGCCCTCGACCAGCCCCCGGGCCCCGACCGCGACCAGGCCCTCGCCGCCGCCACCCGCCACCGCCACCAGTGGCTGACCGAGTACCGCGACGGCTTCGGCTTCGTCACCCTCCTGCTGCGGCCGGCCGTTACCGCGTGAGCAACCGCCGGGCCGTCGGCTTCACGTACTCGTAGCGGGTCATCTGCTCGAGGTCGCGGAGCCAGGCGGTGCGGCCGGGGGGTTGGCGGAGGAGTTCGCGGTAGATCTCCTCGAAGGCGGTGGAGACGTGGTCGAGGGAGAACCGGCCGACCACCCAGTCGCGGCCCCAACTGCCGAGCTCGGCGCGGCGATCCGGGGAGTCGGCCAGGACGCGGATCTGGGCGGCGAGGGCCTTGGAGTCGGCGGGGCCGTCGCCCTGGCCGTACATGCAGCGGGAGGCGTGGGGTTCGACCAGGGGGCCGGGTTCGTGGATGGCGGTGTAGCCGTTCGCGCCGTGGACGATGACGGGCTTGGCGAAGGCCAGGCCGCGCAGCGCGGAGCCGCCCATGCCGAGGACGAGGTCGGCGGCCTCGTAGGCGGGGCGGGGGTCGGAACGCTGGCCGGTGAAGACGATGGCCTCGCGGCCGAGTTCGGTGTTGAGGCGGGCGGCTTCGGCGCGCAGCGGCTCCTCGCTGGGGCCGCCGCCGACGACGACGAGGACGAGGGACGGGTCGTCGAGCAGGCGGACGGCGGCCATGGTGCGGCGGACGCCGGCGTCCTTCTCCAGCCCGGAGACCAGGCGGGTGACGATGCACAGCAGCAACTGGCCGTCCCCGGCTCCGACTTCGGCGCGGAAGGGGGAGCCGGGGACGGATCCGGGGGCGTCGAGGACGGTGTTGACGGGGGGTTCGATGAGTCGCAGGTCGCGGTGCCCGAAGGCCCGCGCGTCGCCCATCAGTGCACCGAGGCCGAGGACCAGGGGCTGGTGGCGGGGCATGCCGCGGAGCATCCGGATGCCGTAGAAGGTGGTGACGATCGGCAGGCGCCCCTGTCGGCCGGGGCCGAAGTAGGCGTTGCGGGCGGCCCGGACCTCCCAGGCGTGGACGAGTTGGGAGCCGTGTTCGTCGGCGAGGCGGCTCAGGCGGGCGCGGATGACCGCGTGCGGGGTGTCGGGGTCGCCGGCGACGACGAGGTCGAGGTCGTGTTCGGCCGCGAGTTCGACGAGTGGCGCGGGGCCGTCGACTCCCTGGGCGAACAGGACGGGTTGGTGGCCGCGGTCGCGCAGGGTGCGGGCGATGTCGACGGCGTTGAGCTGGGCTCCGCCGAGGGCCAGGTTGTTGAGGTGGACCAGGACACGGACCGAACGCACGGTCACTCCTCCCACTGGTGCGGTACGAAGACCGGCGCGGCGAGCACGACCGCGCGCGGCGGGGTGTCCAGCATCGGGCCGAACACGTCGAACTGGCCGGCGGAGTGCCAGCTCATCAGGGTGCCCCCGTCGGTCTTGCCGATCGAGTAGACGCCGGTCCACAGGGTGTAGCGGCCGCGCGGCAGCGGCAGCCGGGGGATCACGCAGGCCACCCGGTGGTCGCCGCCGGCCAGTCGGATCTCGTGGCTGATCTGGAAGATCGGGCTGGAGGTGCCTTCGCTGACGCCGAGGTGCAGGGTGGCGTCGCCGCGGTAGTCGCCGCCGAGGGTGAGTTCGACGGTGACGGGCTCGTCGGTGTGCAGAGTCTCCTCGCCGTCCTCGCCACGCACCTCGTACTTCAGCAGTTGCAGCGGCTCGCCGACCCGGGCGGTGGCCTCGGACTGGGCCTCGATGGAGTCGCGGTAGCCGGCCAGCGCGTCCTTGATGCCGGCGTCCACCCGGACGGTGCCCTGTTCCAGCCAGACGCCGCGCCGGCAGATCGACTGGACGGCGGGGAGGTCGTGCGAGACGAAGACGATGGTGGTGCCCTGTTCGGCGACTTCGCGCATCCGGTCCAGGCAGCGCTGCTGGAAGACGGCGTCGCCGACGGCGAGGACTTCGTCGACCAGCAGGACGTGCGGCTCCAGGTACGCGGCGACCGCGAAGCCGAGGCGCATCTGCATGCCCGACGAGTAGAACTTCACCTGCCGGTCGATGGCGCCGCCGAGCCGGGCGAACTCGACGATGTCGTCGAAGCGTCCGGCGACCTCGCGGCGCTTGAGGCCGAGCAGCGCGCCGAACAGGTAGATGTTCTCCCGGCCCGTCAGGTCGGGGTGGATGCCGGCCCGGATCTCGATCAGGGCGCCGATCCGGCCGCGCACGTCGATGACACCCGCGTACGGGTACATGACCCGGGTGAGCATCTTCAACAGGGTTGACTTTCCTGACCCGTTGGAGCCGATCAGGCCGACGGACTCGCCGGGTTCGATGTGCAGGTTGATGTCGCGCAGCGCCCAGCGCCAGTCCTCGCCGCGGTCGCCGCGCAGCCGGCGGGCGGCCTGTTCGACCCGGTCGCGCAGCAGCATCCGCTGCTGGTCGGCGCGGAAGCGCTTCCAGACCTGTTCGGTGCGGATGGTGCCCAGTGGGTAGTCACGCGACATCGGCGATCCCCGTTTCCAGCTTCTTGAAGAACAGGTACCCGCCGACCAGGAACACCAGCGAACTGACCGCCGCGATCAGCGTCATCCGGGCGTCCGGTGCCTCGCCGTACAGCAGTGCCTTCCGGTAGCCCTCGATGACCGCGCCGAGCGGGTTGACGCCGACGTAGATCTCCTGCAGCCGGTGCGGGATCTTGGCCAGCGGGTAGGCGACGGGGGTGGCGAACACTCCCATCTGGGTGATGATCGGCAGCAGGTGGCGGACGTCGCGCAGGTAGACCACGGCCACCGAGAGGATCAGCGCGATGCCGTAGGTGAACGCGAACTGGATCAGCAGCAGCGGCAGCGCCCACAGGAAGGTCGCGGCGGGGGCGGTCCAGAACACCAGGAACATCAGCGCGAGCACGCCGACACCGATCACCATGTCCACCGTGGCGACCAGCATGGTGGCGAGCGGGAACACCTCGCGCGGGCAGTACACCTTGTTCAGCAGGCTGAGGTTGTTGGCCAGGCTGAGCGCGCCCTGGTTCATCGTGTTGCTGAAGAACTGCCAGACGATCAGGCCGACATAGGCGAACAGCGTGTACGGGGCGGCGCCGGTCTCGATCTTGACGGCACGGTGGAACACCAGGGTGAAGATGGCGCACAGCGCGAGCGGGGTGAGCACCGCCCAGGCGAAGCCGAGCACCGCCTGCTTGTACCGGGCCCGCAGGTCGCGTTCGGCCAGCGCGCGCACCAACTCCCTTGCCGCCCACAGTTCGTGGGCGACCTGGACGGGGCGCAGCCGGCGTTTGAAGACCAGTTCGGGCGGTGGCCCGGCCGGGATCGCGACGCCGGGAGGTGCCGGTTCGCCCTCGCGGTCGTCGATGACCTGTGCGCGCTGTCCCCCCACGGACTCCCGCCCTCTCCGAGCACGGTGCGGCCGCGCCCGGTGTCTGTGTCGACTGTGTCGGAGCCGGGCGGACGAGACGGTCCGGGCGGCCCGGCGACCACCATGGCACACAGCGTGGGGGCGGCGGGCGGGTTCCGTGAAGATTGCGCCAGCTCAGGCCGGTTGTCGACGGGTTGTCGACGGGTTGTCGATGGTTTCGGGCCGAACTTCCCTGCTGGGCCGCGGAGTTCGCCTCGGTCAGTGGCCGGGGGTTCCGGTCGGTCAGTGGCCGGCGTTCCCGTCGGCGACCAGTTGGTCGAGCGCGGCGGGTACGTTCTCCACGCCGCCGGCCCGGGTGGGCGAGGTGCGGCCGTTGCCGTCGACCACCACAGTGGGCAGTTCGTTGACCCGGTAGTCGGAGAACAGCTTAGGCGCCTGCTCCACGGCCCGGTCTACCTCGGGGGAGTGATAGGCCGAACGGAACTTGGCGGCGTCCATGCCGTGCGCGGCCGCCCACTCAGTGGCGCGCTGCTCGGTGGTCAGATCAGCGTGCTCGTCGCGGACGGCGTGGAACACGGCGGCCTGCTGGCGGTCCACCTCGCCGAGCCGGTCCAGGGTGTAGAACAGCCGTGCGTGGGTGCGCTGTTCGGCCTCGTCCGGGCTGCCCACCCAGATCGCCGGGACGCGGCGCAGCTTCACGTCCGACTGGTGCCTGGCGGCCCAGTTGGTGAGCGGGGACTCCAACCGGGCGGAGTGCGAGCAGTTGTACCAGAAGAACTCGACGGCCTCATGGGTACGGGCGGCCTTCGGCCCGTTGGCCTGCGATCCGCCGGCTTGCGGTCCACCGGCTTGCGGCCCGCTGGCCGGGGCCTGCTGCTGCGCGGGCGCGTCCGGTCGGGCGGCCGGGGGTGCCCCGTGGTGGTTGGCCGGCCTTGGCTGCTGGGCGGCGGCGAGGTACTGACCGGGTGCCATCAGCTGCTTCCCGGTCAGGCCGTGCGGTGTGGCCGGATAGGCGGACACGGCGTGTGCGGCGGCGGCCGGGGCGGCGACCAGGCCCCCGGCAACGGCGATCAGGACGGTGGTTCTCAACAGCGGCTTCACCAGGGCAGCGTGGCAGCCCACCCGAGCACGGGCCAGGCGATCCGGCGCCGGTCGGCCGAATTCGCCGGAACGGAGCAGCGCAGCTCGAACTGGCGTCGGAGAGACGAACGTTGGGGAGACGGACGCTGGGCGACGGACGCTGGGGAGACAGGCGCCGGGGAGACCGGCCGGTTCCCGGCGGGCGGGCGGCGCCCCCGCACACCCGCCCACCGGAACCCGGCTACCGGCGGCCCCGGGTCACTTGCCGAGGGCGCGCAGCTGGGCCTTGGCGTCGGCCTCGGAGGTCTGCGGGACGCCGATCTGGACCTGGTCGGAGCCCTCCTCCTTCATCGGGCAGTACCGGGCGTCCTTGACCGGCATGGGGAGGCTGAGCACGCCCTCGTTGCGGACCAGCACCAACAGCGAGCCGGTGGTGCAGGACGCGTTCGGGGCGACGGGCGGCGAAGCGAGCCAGGTGACGGCCTGGTAGATCGGCACGTTGGGGTGCAGCACGGTGCCGTTGGCCTTGTCGGTGGCGAAGGTGCCGGAGCCGAGGACGCCGCTGGCGAGCTTCTGGAACTGCGCGGTGTGGTCGGTGCGCAGGTCGGGCTTGCCGTAGACGACGCACTCCGTGCCGGTGGTGTTGGTGAGCTTGATGACGCCGGTGATCCGCGGGTCGGCGCTCCGGTCGAGGGTCAGCTCCGCCTTGACGTCGCTCTCCTTCTCGGAGTTGCCGCAGATGCGGATGTCGGCGGCGGGCTTGGCGCCCGGGGCGGAGGACTTGCCGCCGGAGCCTTCGGTGGAGCCCGAGGCGGTGGCGGACGGCTGGCCGGCCGGGTTGCTCGCGGCGGAGCTGGTGGCGGGCGCCGGGTTGGCGGTGGTGTCCGGGTCACAGGCCGTCAGGGCGAGTACGGAGCAGGCCAACAGAGCGAGGGCGGCGGGCTTGTGAAGGTTCATCGGAGGCTCCTGTGGGGGCGTGGTGCGCGGTCCGCCGGTGGGCGGGCATGCGTCATCACGCGTCCGGTTGTCGGACGGTTCCTCCGGTTTCCGTCCGCTTACACCGCTGTTACACAGTGGCGCTTTCCGGCAGGGGTGAACTCCGCTCAGGGCAAGGTCGGTTCGGGTGCAGAAGGCTTCGCATGCGTGACACTTTTTACCTCGACGCGGTCCAGCTCCACGCCCCAGCCGGCCGCGGCGGGCCTGACCTCACGCAGCAGAGCGAGCCGCAGTTCCTCGCGCGCGGTGGACAGTTCGTCGAAGGTGCGCTGCTCGGCCTCGGTGCGCAGCACCACCAGCGCGAGGTGGCAGATCGCCACGCCGTGGTTCCGCACCTCGACGATCGCCGCCACCGGATCCGCCACCCGGAAGGTCAACGCCGCCTCGACGCGAGCCCGTTGGCCGTCCTTGGTCCGCCCCTGGAACGGCACCGCCACGCAGGTGTCGGACACATCGACGCGCTGCAACTGGTCGGCGAACGGCACCAGCAGAGTCAGCCCCGGCCGCAACGTCCGCTCACGCACCTTGCCGAGCCGGAACACCACCCCGCGCTCGTTCGCCCCCACCCGCTTCACACTCAGCCGCGCCAGCAGCATCACCACCAGCCCCGCGACGATCAGCCCCGCCATCGGATCCCTCCCCCGCCCTCGGCCTCTGCCCAGTATGGGCGGCGGGGCGGCGGTCGTCAGCGGTCGGTAGCGGTCGATAGTGTTCGGCCGTGAGCCTTGAGGAACTGCGCGGCCATGTCCACTGGTTGACGTCGATCGCCATTCGGACCGACCTGCGACCCAGCGAGGCTGTCATCGAACTGCGCTCCGAGAGCGCCCGTGCGACCTTGCGTCTGATGGGCATCGTGCACGCGAGAGCCGACCTGGGCGACCCGGACGGCGGCTTGGTGGACGAGGTCCTCGTCCGGGAACTGCCCCAGTACGGCCCATGGCCGCCCGAAGCCCGCCACCTCCTGCATCACCACAACAACCGCTGCGCGCTGCAGTGGCTGACCATCACCGGGCCGAGCGAGGAAGTGGAGATCCTCGCCGAGGAGTTCGGCGAACGCTAGGCCCTCCATCCTCGCCTGCTATCGACCCACGGCACCATCAGCACGAACCCCGGTGGCACGACGCGCTCCTGCAACCGGCCGCGCCGGAACATCAGGCCACGCTCGGCCGCGCGCACCCGCCGCACGCTCCCCCGCGCCACCGGCAGCACAGGAACGCCACCACGAGCCCCGGAAGCCACCGCAGCGGGGCCAACGCGTAGGCAGGTGCCGGGCGGGCCTACGCGCTGGCCCGGTGGGCGTACGGGCGGTCGGGGCAGTGCGGGCAGGCGAACAGGTGCAGGCTGCCCATGTCGCCGAGCATCAGATCGGCGGCGCTCTGGATCAACCGTCGTTCGTCGTAGGGCAGTTCCCAGACGGTTCCGGCGGCCGGGGTGTCCTCGACCGCGAGCCAGGTGCGCCAGCTCTCACCGTCGAACTCGGCGCTGCCGACGGACAGCAGGTGGTCCATCCGGCGCTCGCAGCTGGGGCAGTGCGGCCAGTCCGGGTCCTGGCTCCAAGTGGGGTAGCCGCCGGCCTTGGTCCCGTCAGGCACCGACAGGTGGTACTCGTACGACCAGCCTGTCTCCTCCTCGACCTGCTCGAACCGCTCCTCCAGTGCGTCGTGGAGGTGGTCCGGCAGGTCCCAGGAGGGGTACTCGGTGATGCGTTCGGGGTGCAGCACGCACGGGTCGGGCAGGTAGCTGTGGGGAGCGCCGTCGGGCCGGGGCGGGTCGGCGGGTTCGAGGTCGGCGCGTGAGCCGTCCCACCAGTACACCTGTGGCCGCGGCGCGTAGCCCTCCTCGTGGTCGAACGGGCACCACAGCACCTGGAGCACGTCGGTGCCGTCCGGGAACGGCAGTTCGGGCACGTCGGCGGCGAGCAGTTGCACCACCGGCACCAGCGGAACGGGCCCCGCACCGCGCGGCGGCGCGTACGCGGTACGCGGGTGCTGGTCCGTGCAGTGCGGCCACGGCTCGGCACGCGGCCACCGCACCGGGCCGCCCAGCGAACTCTCCCCCGGCCCGGGCTCCCCGCGCCTGGGATGCAGCCGCACGGCCTCTCGCCGCAGCGCCGCCACCTCGGGGAACAGCGCCTCGACGTCGAGCGGACGGGACGGGCTGGTGCGGACCATCGAACGTACTCCCTCCATCGGAATCCTGCCGGTCGGCAGCGTAGCCGCGGCCGGAGACACCCGATCGTCAGGCGCCGTCGGCGACTTGGCGCAGGAGGTGCTGCCAGCGGGTGGCGACGGCGGTGAGGTCGAAGTGGGTGAGGGCGTGTTCGCGGGCGGCCTGGCCGTACGGGGTGCGGTCGGTGGCGAGGAGGGTACGGAGGGCTTCGGCGGTGGCGGACGGGTCGTTCGGGGGTGTGAGCAGGCCGGTCCGGCCGTCGCGGACGATGTCGGAGACCCAGCCGACGTCGGTGGCGACGGCCGGGAGGGCGGCGAGGGCGGCTTCGATCAGGACGCCCGGGATGCCCTCGGAGTCGCTGGTGAGCAGCAGCAGGTCGGCGGCCCGGTAGAGCGGGGCGGGGTCGGCGAGCGGGCCGAGCAGGTGGGTACGGGGGCCGGCTTCGGCGGTGAGGCGTTCGCGGAGCGGGCCTTCGCCGGCGAGCGCGAGGTGGACGTCCTCGGGGAGTTGGGCGTGGGCGGCGAGGGCGAGGTCCGGACGCTTCTCCGGGCTGAGGGCGCCGACCCAGGCGATCAGCGGGCCGCCGGCGGGCAGCCCGAGGGCCTTGCGGGCGGCGGCCTTCTCGGCCGGGCCGGCCGGGGGCGAAAAGCGTTCGGCGGGACGGGCGTTGGGCAGTACGTGCAGTCGACGGGCGGGCAGCCGGAAGCGGGTGCGCAACAGCTCCACGGCGTGCGGGGAGATCGCGGCGACGGCGGAGGCCCGGTGCAGGAACGCGCCGACTCGCAGACGGCGGGCGGGAGTTGACGTCCAGTGCCGGGGGTCGCCGATGTTGACGTAGACGAACGGGGTGCGGGCGGCCAGCAGTCCGAGCGCACACGCCTGGAGCGTGGACGACCCGTGCGCCACCACCACGTCGGCCCGGCGGGCGGCCCGCCGCAGCGCACGCAAGGTGGCCGGGTGGTGGCGGGACGGCCCCAGCACGGCGACGGGGTCGGCGGGGCCGGCGTCCGGGTGCGGGTGCAGCGCGACCAACTCGGACGCCTGGCCGCGACGCACCAGTTCGGCATGCAGATCGCGGGCGAGACGCTGCGCGCCCCGGGCGCGCGGATCGGTGATCACGTGCAGAACGCGCGGCTCGGCCATGCGCCCGACCCTACCGAGACGCCTCGGGCCGGCGGGCCCGGTTCGGCCAACTGCGCGCCACCTGATGCGAGTTGGTCAGTGCGCGAGGGCCGTGCCACGGTGCGGCACGGCCCTCGTTCTGGGTGTGGGGCGCCCCGTTCCCGCCCTCGTCGTGGATCTGCACGGTGGTGGTGAGCTGTTCGGTGTGCTCTGTCACTTGTGCGCGTTGCTGAGCTGCGGTGTTGGTGAGGAATCGAACCCCTGCGCTGCTCTTCGCGCGCCAGGGCCGGATGAACCGCCGGCCGCGGTGTGTGCACGCCTCCACGACTACCTGCTTCCCACACCCGGTCTGTGGGGAGGTCAGTCCTCGATCAGGTCGATCTCCCAGTTGGTGCGCTGGATCAAGGTGTCCACCTCGCGGATCTCCTTGGCCAGCAGGTCTGCCTGGGCGCGGAGTTCGGCGACCGGGAGGGCGGACAGGATCCGGAGTTCGGACCGCAGCTGCCGGACGGCTCCGCGCTGGTCGCGGCCGGAGGCGGCGTCGGCGGCGGAGGTGAGGACCGAGTGGCGCAGGCGCAGGACGTCGCGGCGGGCGAGGGCGTCGGTGAGGGTGCCGCCGCCTTCAACGACCACGGTGGCGTTGGTGCGGTTGATCCGGCGGATCAGCAGCTCCAGTTCGGCCAGCACCTCTGCGGCCTGGGCCAGGATCTCGGCGGCGTTCTCGGCCGGCTCCTCGCCCTCCTGGTAGCGGGCGCTGCCGACGACTCGGGCCCGCAACTGCTCCACCTGCCGCACCGCAGCCGCGCGCTGTGCGAGCGCTTCAGCCAGTTTCACCGCACCATCACCTCTACGTACGAATGATCGTCCGGTAAGTATGCACACCAGCACGACGGCGCAGCTCGCGGGGGGCTCACACAGACCGGCCGTCGGCGAGCTCGCGCAGCGCCGGAAGGTTGCCGGCGAGGAACTCGTCCACCGGAACGCCGCCGCGTGGAGGCGCGAGCACGACACCCCGGAACAGGCCGGCCGCCTGCTCGACCTCGCCCTGACCGGCATGCTCACCACCGCCCCGCCGGCGGCCAGCTGACCGGTTTCGCGGACGCGGGCCCGGCTGGGCTGGGATGCTGAGCGGCGGTCAGGGGGTGGCCTTGGCGAGGGGGTTGCTGCGGTGCGCGTGGTGTACGTGATCGACAGTGTGAGCCGGGTGGGTGGCGCCGAGCAGGGCCTGGCGGCGATGGCCCCGTTGCTGGTACGGGCGGGCGTGGAGCTGCAGGTGGCGTTCCTGAAGGAGTCGCCGGGCGGGTTCCAGGCCGAGCTGCGGGCGGCGGGCGCCGAACCGGTGCCGGTGCTGCGCGGCTCGCGTCCGGCCCGACTGGCCGCGCTGCGCGCCGAGTTCCGCCGCCGCCGGCCGGACCTGGTGCACACCACGCTGTACGAGTCGGACGTGCTGGGCCGCCCGGCGGCGCTCGCGGCGCGGGTGCCGGTGGTCTCCAGCCTGGTGAACTCGGCGTACGGGCCGGAGCATCTGCGGGCCCGCGGTCTGAGCCCGTGGAAGGTGCGGGCCGCGCAGGGCGTGGACGCGCTGACCGCGCAGGGCGTGCGCCGCTTCCACGCGCTGACGGATCACGTCGCGGACGCGATGGCGGCCCGTCTGCTGGTGCCGCGCCGCCGGATCGACGTGGTGCCGCGCGGCCGCGACCCGCTGCTGCTCGGCTCGGTGACGCCGCAGCGCCGGGCCGCCACCAGGGCGGAGCTGGGGCTCGCCGAGGACGTCCCGGTGGTGCTGGCCGCGGCCCGGCAGCAGTACCAGAAGGGCCTGGACGTGCTGCTCTCCGCCTGGCCCGCGGTGCGCGCGGCACGCGCGGACGCGGTGCTGCTGCTGGCCGGCAGCCGGGGCGCCGAGACGGCCCGGCTGGAGGAGCTGGCCGCCCGGACGTCGGGGGTGCGGTTCCTGGGGCCGCGGGACGACGTGTTCGACCTGATGGCCGCGGCGGACGCGTGCGCGGTGCCCTCGCGCTGGGAGGGGCTGGGCAGCGCGGCAATGGAGGCGATGGGCGTCGGGGTGCCGCTGGTGTGCGCGGACGTCCCGGCGCTGCGCGAGACGGTCGGCTCGGAGGACTACGCGCTGCTGGTGCCCCCGCAGCGGCCCGGCGAGCTGGCGGCCGCGCTGCTGCGGACGCTGGACGGGCGCGGCGAGGCGCTGGTGCGGGCGAAGGCGGCCCGGGCGCGTTTCCTGACCAGGTTCACGCTCCAGCAGGTCTCCGCCCGGATGGTCGAGTTCTACGAACGCGCACTGACCTGACGCGGGGCGGACGGTTCGCTCCCCCACCAACCCTTCACCGAATCTGACGATTCGTCACCTCGCCTTCGGGCGTCCGGAATACGTCCACAGCTTGGCACCGGAATCGCCAAAGTGCTTGCGCCGCAGGTCCGGGCCGGGAAGCATCGTTCGCCAGGGGATGTGGTCTGGGGGGACCGTCCAACTGTGCGCGGCCGCAGCCGCATGGACCGCCCGTCGGGCGGGGGCGCGGGCGTCGGGACGAGGCGAGGGGAACCAACCGGTGGAACCGGCAAATCTGTTCACCGTTCTGCGGCGGTACTGGCGGCTGCTGGCCGGCTGTACGGTCGCCGCGCTGATCGTGGGATTCGTGCTGACGCCGACCGGTGACACGGTGGACAACGGCAAGTGGCAGTGCAAGGTGGCGATAACTCCCGTCGCGGGCGCGGCGGACACCGTCCGGGCCGACCAGGTGCTGTCGTACGCGCAGGGCTCGGCGGTGACCACGGCGGCGGCGCAGAAGCTGCACATCACGGACGTCGCGGGCCTGTCGGCGCGCCGTACGGTGGCGGCCGCGTCCACCCAGATGCTGGTGTTCACCACCACCGGCCCGACCCAGCAGTCCTGCGCGGACCTGGCGGCGGCGCTGTCGGAGGCCACCATCACCGGCTACGGCCAGGAGTCGAAGAAGAGCGCCGACGAGTCGATCAAGCGGCTGCGCGCCCAGGCCGATGCCCAGCAGCAGCAACTCGACGATCTGCAGAAGCAGTTCAGCCGTGCGAATGCGACCGATCAGGCCAAGCTTCAGCCGCAGCTGTCCACCGCGACGGCGGCGCTGACCAAGACCCTGGGCGCGATCGCCGACCTGCAGAACTACAGCCAGACCGACGCGATCCAGCAGTGGGGGTCGATCGACGCGAAGGAGCTCGGCGGCAACCTGCTGACCTCGCCGACCCGCAGCGTCCGCCTCGTCCTGGCGGTGGTGCTGGGCCTGGCGCTCGGCGTGGTGGCGGCGCTGATGCTGTCCCGGATGGACACCCGGCTGCGCACCCGCGACGGCGTCGAGGAGGCGTTCAACCTGCCGGTGATCGGCGAGATCCCCCGGCTGTCGCGGCGCCTGCGCCGGCTGCGCGAGCCGCTGGTGACGGCCCGCCCGGAGGATCCGGCGACCGAGGCGTACCGCTCGCTGCGCTCCACCCTGCTGCTGACCGGCCCGCGCGCGCTCTCGGTGCAGCTCGGCCAGGGCGGTCTGGACCCGGACGACCGGCGGGCCCGGCGGGCCACCGGCCCGGCGCCGGTGGTGCTGGTGATGTCGGGGCGCTCCGGGGACGGGCGGACCACCACGGTGGCCAACCTGGCGGCGACGCTCGCCGAGACCGGACGCCAAGTCCTGGTGCTGGACTGCGACTTCCGCCAGCCGGGCCTGCGCGGCCAGTTCGGGGTGGACGAGGGCCCCGGCATGGCCGAGCTGCTGTCGGGCGAGCAGCTGCCGAACCTGGTGGACCTGATCCGCCGCACCAACGTGTCGGGCGTGGCGCTGATCACCGGTGGCAACACCACCGCGTACCCGGCGGCGCTGGTGCTGCGCGCCGGGGAGGTGCTGGAGCTGGCCCGCCGGCACGCGGACGTGGTGCTGATCGACTCCTCGCCGCTGCTGCACGCCAACGACGCCTACGACCTGGTGCAGCACGCGGACACGGTGCTGGTGACGGTGATGGCGGGCAACGTCCGCCCGGAGGAGGCGGACCGGGTCTCCGAACTGCTGGCCCGCACCGGCGTGCCGGTGGCCGGCGTGGCACTGCTGGGCGCCGAGGGCACCACAGGGCGGCGCAAGCGCACCCCGAGGCCGGGCCGGCCCGCCACGAAGGCCGCGCCCGCCGAAAAGACCGCCGGGAAGGCCACTGGGAAGGCCGCAGCGAAGACCGCCCCGCCCGTCCCCGAGCAGCAGCGCCGCGCCGAGCCGCCGCCCCGGGTGGAGCCGCAGCGCCGCGCGGGCGAGCACCAGCGGCCCGCCGACCCGCGTCCGGGCGCGCCGGTGTACGGCGAGGGCCCGGACCGCCGGGACGGCGCGACGAGTTGGGGCCGCCGGCCGGCCGAACTGCCCCCGGAGGAGCCGGCGGAGACCACCCTGCAGCTGCGCCTGGGCGAGGAGCGGTGACGGGGCGGCCGGCCCGGGTGCTCTGGCTGGCCAAGGGCCTGGGCCGGGGCGGCGCGGAGCAGCTGCTGGTCAACTGCGCGCGCCACGCGGACCGTTCGCGCTACGCGATCGAGGTGGCGTACGTGCTGCCGCACAAGGACGCGCTGGTGCCCGCGCTGGCGGCGGCCGGCGTCCCGGTGCACTGCCTGGGCGCGGCGCCGGCCCGGCGCTGGCCGCTGCGGCTGCGGGCGCTGCTCGCGGAGCGCCGGTACGACCTGGTGCACACCCACATGCCGGTGCCGGCGGTCGCGGCCCGGCTGCTGCCGGGCCGCCGGAAGCTCGTCCACACCGAGCACAACCTGTGGGAGCGCTACCGGCTGCCGACCCGCTGGGCGAACGCGCTCACGTACGGGCGCAACGACGCGGTGATCGCCGTCTCGCACGCGGTGGCGGCGGGCATCGAGCGCCGACGCCCGGGCGACTGGCTGACGGTGGTGCACCACGGCCCGGACCTCGGCGACGCCCCGTCGGGCCCGGCCGCCCGCCGCGCGGCCCGGGCCGAACTCGGCCTGCCCGAGGACGCGTTGGTGATCGGCACGGTCGGCAACCTGACGGCGAAGAAGGACCAGGCCACACTGCTGGCCGCGTTCGCCCTGCTGCGCCGCGAGCACCCGAACTCCCGCCTGGTGCTGGTCGGTTCGGGCCCGCTGGAGGCGCAGCTGCGCGAACGGGCGGGCGAGGGCGTGCTGTTCGCGGGCTCCCGGGGGGACGTGCCGGCGCTGCTGCCGGGCTTGGACGTGTTCTGCCTGAGCTCGCGCCAGGAGGGCCTGCCGGTGGCGCTGATGGAGGCGATGACCAGCGGCCTGCCGTCGGTGGTGACCAGGGTCGGCGGCATGCCGGAGGTGCTGGACGACGGCGTCGAGGGCCGCCTGGTGCCGCCCGGCGACCCGGCCGAACTGGCCGCCGCGTTGGCCGAGTTGGCGGCCGATCCGGGGCTGCGGGCGCGAATGGGCGCAGCCGCCCGGGAGCGGTCGAAGTCCTTCGACGTGGCGGGCGCGCAGCGGGCGATCGAGCGGGTCTACGCACGGGTGCTGGCCCGCTGAGTCCGGAGGGGACGAGCACGACGTGAGCGGTGAACTGACGTACCGCGGGCTGGAGTCGGCGGATGTGCCGATGGTCCTGGAGCTGCTGACGGCTTCGCTGGCGGGCGGGCCGACGGGGCGGCGCAGCGCCGAGTTCTTCGACTGGAAGCACCGGGCGAACCCGTTCGGGTCGAGTCCGGGGCTGGTGGCCGTCGCACCGGACGGGCGGATCGTGGGCGTGCGGCTGTTCCTGCGCTGGTCGTGGCTGAGTGCGCGGGGCCGCGAGGTGGCGGCGGTGCGGCCGGTGGACACCGCGACCCATCCGGACTTCCAGAAGCGCGGGATCTTCCGCCGGCTGACCATGGAGCTGCTCGAACAGGTCGCCGGTGAGGCCGAGTTGGTGTTCAACACGCCGAACGGAAACAGTCTGCCGGGCTATCTGCGGATGGGCTGGCGGGAGCTGGGCCGGGTGCCGGTGGCGCTGCGGGTGGCCCGGCCGCTGTCGTTCGCCCGGGGCGCGCGGGCGGCGCTGGCCCGCCGCCCGGGCCCGTCGGGGCCGCCGCGCTGCGAACTGCCCACCGCCGCCGACTGGTTCGCTTTCCCGGACCCGCGGCTGCCGGAGCTGCTGGCGGAGCGGGAGCTGGCGGACGCCGCCGAGCCGCGGCTGCGCACGGCGCGCACCGCCCGGTACCTGGCCTGGCGGTACGGGGCCGCGCCGGGCCTGGACTACCGGGTGGTGACGGTGGAACGCGGCGGCGAGCTGGTCGGGCTGGCGTTCGGCCGGCCCCGGCGGCGCGGCCCGCTGGCCGAGTTCACCCTCGCCGAACTGATCGTCCGCCCCGGCGACCGGGCGGCGGCCGCCGGGCTGCTGCGCGCCGCCGCCGCGTCCGGCTGCGACCACGCGGCGACCCACCTGGCGCCGGGCACCGAGGCGGCGGAGGCGGGCCTGCGGGCGGGCTGCCTGACGGCGCCGCGCACCGGCATGGTGCTGGCCGCCCGCACCCCGACCGGGCCGCTGCCCGCCGAACGCGCCCTCGCCGACTGGCGGTTCAGCCTCGGCGACCTGGAGGTCTTCTGATGGCGACGGCCCCCGTCGGCCCTCCCCGGCCGCTCCTCCGGTTGCGCGAGGCGGTGCGGCGCGGTCGGCTCACGGCGCTCGCCTGGACGCTGGTGATGGGCTACGTGACGGTGTTCGTGCTGGCGATGGTGCACACCACGTACGACACCTGGGGGGCGCTGCTGGTCGCGCCGGCGCTGATGGCGATCGGCACCCCGATCCTGGCCCGGATCGCGGCGAACAACCCCGAACGCGGCGTCTTCAAGCTGCTGATCATCGCGATGGGCGCCAAGCTGGCCTGCGCGTTCCCGCGCTACCTGATGGCGTTCGTGCTGTACGGCGGCGCGGCGGACGCCAAGATGTACGACCAGAAGGGCTCGGACCTCGCCCAGTACCTGACCACCACCGACCTGCTCGGCGGGCTGCACTACGACCTGGGCATGAAGGTCGCGGGCACCGGCTTCGTCATCATCGTCACCGGGGTGGTCTACGGGATCACCGGCCCGACCCTGGTCGGCGGGTTCCTGGTGTTCTCCTGGCTGGGCTTCTGGGGGCTGCTGTTCTTCTGGCGGGCGTTGCAGATCGCCTTCCCGGAGGCCGATTCGCGGCGCTACGCGAAGCTGGTGTTCTTCCTGCCCTCGCTGCTGTTCTGGCCGTCCAGCATCGGCAAGGACGCCTGGATGATGTTCTGCCTGGGCCTGACCACGTACGGCGTGGCCCGGCTGCTGGACCGCCGCTTCGGCGCGTTCGTGTGCATAGCGGTGGGCTCGCTGGGCACCGCGATGGTCCGCCCGCACGTCACGGTGCTGGCGGGCGCCGGGCTCACCGTCGCGTACGTGCTGCGCAAGCGGCCGCAGCAGGTGTCCGCGCTGGGGCCGCTGCGCACGGTGCTGACGGTGGCGGTGCTGGGCGTCGGCGTGATGCTGATGCTGCAACAGGTGTCGACGTTCTTCGGCACCAGCGGCACCGGCGGGGACGCCGTCAACCAGGTGCTGTCGGAGACCTCGCGGCGCACCTCGCAGGGGTCCTCGGTGATCAACGCCGCGACGGCGGAGGACCCGGCGCCCGCGTTCAGCCTGAACCCGGCGCGGCTGCCGATGTCGGTGATCAGCGTGCTGTTCCGGCCGTTCCCGTTCGAGGCGTCGAACATCCAGAACCTGATCCAGTCGGTGGAGTGCTTCGCGCTTCTGGTGATGTTCGTCCGGGCCTGGCCGCAACTCGCCCGGATCCCGAAGCTGTTCGTCCAGCGCTCGTACGTCGCCTTCGCGGTGGTGTACACCCTGCTGTTCTGCTGGGCCTTCTCCACCATCAACAACATGGGCATCCTGTCCCGCGAGCGGGTGCAGGTGCTGCCGCTGGTCCTGGTGCTGCTGGCGATCCCCCGGCCGGCCGGCTCCGGCCGGGTGGCGCGCCGCCGCCGCCCGCCGGTGTGGCGGGTGCAGCCAGGCCAGTGGGGCGGCGGCCCGGGGCCCGAACCTCCGGTCGCCGTCGGCGCACCGGACCCGTACCGAACCCAGGGGGGATCGACCACATGACCACCGACCAACTGCGCCCCGCCGTCCTCGACGGTGCCCCGGCCTTCCCCGACGGCCTGCCGCTGACCCGCGTCCGGGTGCCCGACCGCGAACGGCTGCTCGGCAAGCTCGCCGAGGTGCTCGACTCGGGGATGCTCACCAACGGGCCCACCGTCCGCCAACTGGAGGAGCAGGCAGCCGAGTTGCTGGGCGTGCCGCACGTGGTGGCGGTGTCGAACTGCACGGCCGGCCTGATGCTCGTCCTGCAGGCCGCCGGGGTCGGCGGCCACCGCCCGGTACTGATGCCCGGCTTCACCTTCTCCGCCACCGCGCACGCCGCGCACTGGGCGGGCGGCACCCCGCTGTTCGCCGAGGCCCGCGAGCAGGACATCACCCTCGACCCGGCGGACGCCGAGGCACGGCTGAAGGCCGCCGACGCGCCCGCCGCGATGATGGCCACCCACGTGTACGGGACGCCCTGCCAGACCGAGGAGTTGCAACGGATCGCCGACACGGCCGGCGTCCCGCTGGTGTACGACGCCGCGCACGGCCTCGGCTCGGCCCGGCGCGGCGTGCCGGTCGGCAACTTCGGCCTGGCCGAGGTGTTCTCGATGAGCCCGACCAAGGTCGCGGTGGCCGGCGAGGGCGGCCTGGTCGCCACCCGCGACGCGGCACTCGCCGCCACCCTGCGCACCGCCCGCGACTACGGCAACCCCGGCGACTACGACACCCTGTTCCCCGGCCTGAACGCCCGGATGAGCGAACTGCACGCCGCCGTCGGCCTGACCTGGCTGGCCGGCCTGTCCGCCCGGGTCGCCCACCGCGGCACGCTGGTCGCCGAGTTCGCCCGCGCCACCGCCGGCCTGCCCGGCCTGCGGCTCGCCCTGCCGGAGGACGGCGACACCTCCACCTTCAAGGACCTCACGCTGATCCTCGACGCCGGTGCGTTCGGTTTGAACAGCCGTGAGCTGGCCGCCGCGCTGAAGGCCGAGGGCATCGACACCCGCCGCTACTTCCACCCGCCCGTCCACCGGCAGCGTGCCTACGCCCACCTCGGCCAGGCGGAGGAACTGCCGCGCACCGACCGGCTCGCCGACTCGGTGCTGACCGTCCCGCTGTGGTCGCACATGAACGCCGCCACCGTCCGCCGGGTCGCCGACGCGGTGGTGCGGGTGCGGTCCTTCGCACCGGAGGTCCGGGCGGCACTGGGCGACGTCTGAGCTCCGCCGTGCGGCGTCGGCGCATCGCCGCGCAGCGTCCGCGCATCGCCGTGCAACACCTGAGCGGGTCTCGCAATCCGGTTCGGCGGATTCGTCGGATCAGGTGAACTCGGTTGGACCGCCCGGAGGTTGGCCCGCCAGGATGACGGTCATGTTCAAGGGATTCCGCAGCTTCCTGCTGCGCGGCAACGTGGTCGACCTCGCGGTCGGCATCGTCATCGGCGCCGCGTTCACCGCCGTCGTCACCGGTTTCGTCGCAGCCTTCCTGACCCCGCTGGTCGGTGTCGCCTCCGGCGCGGTCGGCGACTTCAGCAAGGAGGCGTTCACCGTCGCCGACGTCACCTTCCCGTACGGCGCCTTCCTCCAGGCGATGATCAGCTTCGTGCTGGTCGCCGCCGTCATCTACTTCGCCGTCGTGCTGCCCGTCGCCAAGCTCCAGAACCGGTTCAACCCGGTCAAGGACGCCCCGGTGGCCAAGGCCGACTGCCCCGAGTGCCTCAGCACCGTCCCGGCCGCCGCCACCCGCTGCGCGCACTGCACCAGCGAACTGGCCGGCCGCCCGGGCTTCCCCGTCCAGGCCACCGCCGCGAAGGTCGCCCGCTGAGCCACGCACGCCCCCGCACACCCCCGCACCACCCGGCCCGGACGGCACACCCGCCGCCCGGGCCGAAGCCTGTCCGGAACCCGCCGCCCCGCCCCCTCGCCGTTTGACCGCACCGGCCCGGTGCCGATAGTGATCCCCGTCGTCCCCGTGACAGTCGGGGGCGTCAACCACCGTGCGGGGAGGGCTCGATGGGCACACTCGGCTGGCTGCTCGTGGTCGCGGCGGTGGCGGCCGCGGCCGTGCTGTGGCGCTGGCTCCAGTACCCGGGCGCGTGGCGCTACGCGTTCGAGGCGCGGTACGCCGACCACCGGCGTGATCTCGGCACCCACCGCAGCCATCTCTGCGCGGTCCGGCGCGCCTCCCGCCGCACCGTCTCCACCGCCCGCGACGGCGCCGCCCGGGCCGCCGCCGCGCACCGTTCCCGGGTCGTCGCGGCCCAGGCCGAGGTCGACCGGCTGCGCGACCCCGGCCGCGGCACCGAGGGCGAAACGCTCGGCTCGCTGCGCCTGTTCGAGCACAAGCTGGTGCTGACCACCAACGGCCGCGCCGCCGATCACGCGCTCGACGCCGTCCTGCTGCACGCCGACCACACGGCCGGCGCCAGCCACCTCCACCTGGTGCTCCCCGACGGCGCCCAACGCGAACTGCCGTTCGCACACAGCGAGTTCGCCGAGGAGAAGATCCGCGCCTTCGTCATCGCCGCACGCGACGGCGTGGCCCGCGCGAAGACCGCCCGGCTGGAACGCGAGGCGAAACTTCCCGCCGCCGAGGCCGCCCTGACCGAGGTCCGCGCCGACACCGCCGAGGTGGACCGGGCCCGCGAGCGGCTGGACGAGATCCGCGCCGAGCAGGACGCCGACCCCGCCATCGCCGAAGCCGAACAGGCATTCGAAGCCGCCTGCGGCCGCTGGCAGAAGCTCACCGGCACCCGACCCCTCCGCCCCCGCGCCGCCCGATGAGATCGCGCACGGACCATACGTCTGGGATGGCCGAAATGAGCCGAACCCGTTCGCCCGACTAGCTCCGGGATTGTCCGATTTCGGCTCGCGAAGAGTCCGTAAACATGTGAACTCCGGGCCCTCCCGCTCTCCTCAGCAGGCATGTTGTGGGCTTACGGTAGGCCCCATGACCTCGCCCCGCTCCTACGACGGAGTCGGCTACCCCTCTCCGTCCTTCTCCTCCTCCTCCGGCACGCCCATCTACGACAGCCTGGTCGCAGAGCGTGGCATCCCGCAGATCGCACCCATCAACGTGCCCCCGGCCAACGCGGCCCCCACTTGGTCCACCGCCTACGGCGCCGGCTTCACCGGCGGGCTCGGCGGCGGCTTCGACTCCCCCGCGTCGAACCTGCCCGCCCTGCCCCCGGCCCGCCTCGCTCTCGGCCCCGGCCCGAGCAGCAGCCCGGTGCCCGCCCCGCACATCCCGGTGCAGCCCGGGTACGCGGCCGCGCCCGTGCCGCCGCAGCCGTTCATGCCCAGCCAGCGCCCGGCCGCCCCGGCCTACCCGCAGCCGGCGCCGGCGAACACCTTCGCCACCGCGCCGCAGAGCTTCGCCCCCCAGCAGCAGTTCGGCGGCCAGGCCCAGCAGTTCGGCGGCGGCCAGCAGTTCGCCCCCTCGCAGTTCGGCAGCCAGCAGCAGTTCGGCGCCCAGCCGGTCGCCCAGCAGCAGAGCTTCGGCGACCAGTCGTTCGGCGGCAACACCCTGCGCCCGGCCCAGCCCAACCCGCCGCAGCAGTACCCCCAGTACCGCCAGTACCCCCAGGCAGGCTGACGGGCAACACCCCTCCCCACAGGGGCAAGGTCTCATAGCAAGTAGTTGCAAGTAGTTCTTACTGAATCCCCGCGCCCTCGAGGGCCGGACGAATCGCACTCGTTCCCCGCGTCCCGCCAGGGGCGCGGGGAACTGCGCGAAGGGGAACGGGAACGTCGGTGAGGTCCGTCCGACCGGCAGGCCCTCGCTCCCCGGACGGCCTCTGGCAGGATGGGCCGCATGCCAACCCTCGCGTCCCTCCACGTGTACCCCGTCAAGTCCATGTACCGCCTCAGCCCGGCCACCGCCGAGGTGCAGCCCTGGGGCCTGGCCGGTGACCGTCGCTGGATGCTCGTGGACGCGGAGGGTGTCGCCCTCACCCAGCGCGACGAGCCGTCGATCGGCCAGTTCCGCCCCGTCCCGTCCGCTGATGGCACGTCACTCACCCTGACCGCCCCGGACGGTGACGCCCACACCGTCCCCGCGCCGTCCCTCACCACGGGTGCCCCCGAGGCGACCGTCGAGGTCTTCGGCACCCGTTTCTCCGCCGCCACCGCCGCGAAGGAGACGTCCGCCTGGCTGGCCGAGCACCTGCCCGCGAAGCTCGGCGAGGTGCGGCTGGTGCACCTGGACCGCCCGGAGGTGTCCCGTCCGATCAACCCGAAGTACGCGGGGCCGGACGAGACGGTGTCAATGGCGGACGGCTACCCGCTGCTGCTGACCACCAGCGCCTCGCTGGCCGAGCTGAACGCCCGGATCGCCGAGGACCACCCGGGCGACGAACGGAAGGGCGCGGCGCTGCCGATGGAGCGGTTCCGGCCGAACCTGGTGGTGTCCGGCACCGAGCCGTGGGCGGAGGACGGCTGGCGCCGGGTCCGGGTCGGCGGCCTGGAGTTCCGGGTGGCGAAGCCCTGCGCCCGCTGCGTGGTGACCACCACCGACCAGGAGTCGGGTGAGCGTCGCGGCCCGGAGCCGCTGCGCGCGCTGGGCCGGCACCACCGGTTCGGCCAGAAGCTCGTGTTCGGACAGAACCTGATCCCGGTCCGTCCCACCCCCACCGCGGAGGTGCTGGGAACGCTGACGGTCGGCGACGAGGTGGAGGTCCTGGAGGCGGTGGAGGCCCCGCTGCCGGACCGCCGCTGACGGGCACCCGGAACCACCCCCCTGCTCATTCGTTGAACCGGGCGACGGCCCGGTCGGCCTCTCGCGCTACGGTGGGGGTGATCGCGCAGCGTCTCGCACGCACTCGACGAAGGCGGGGATGACAGATCGTCATGGGTGAGCTCAGGGTCCGGGTCACGCAGGACAGCGCCTCCCGGTGGCGGCGGCGCAGCGGGGAGTACGCGACGCTCCGCGAGGCCCTGGAAGTGGCCGAGCCGGGTGACACCCTGACGGTGCGGGCGGGGACCTTCCGCGAGGCGGTGCTGGTCGACAAGCCGGTGACGCTGGTCGCCGAGCATGGTCCCGGCAGTGTGCGGATCTCGCCGCCGGAGAGCGCGGTGCGCGGGGGCACGGCGTTGACGGTGACGGCGGGCGCGACGATCCGCGGCCTGACCATCGAGGGTTCCGACCGTTCGATCCCGGCGGTGCTGCTGGCCCGCGCGGACGGCGCGGTGCTGGCGGACTGCCGGATCGAGACGTCCTCCGCGGTGGGCGTGGAGCTCGCCGACGGCGCCCGCGCGCAGTTGGTCAACTGCACGGTGGAGAACCCGTCCGGTCTGGGTGTCCGGCTGCGTGCGCAGGCCGATGCGGAGTTGGTGGACTGCGAGATCTCGGCGGCGGGCCAGAGCGGTCTGGCGGTGCTGTCCGGTTCTAAGCTGCGCGCGGAGCGGCTACGGGTGCACCACACGGGCGGCGCGGGTGTGCTGCTGGCCGACCCGGGGTCGCTGGCGGAGCTGATCGGCTGCCAGGTGTACGAGGTGCGCGGTTCGGGCGTGCAGGCCGAGGCGCAGGCGGTGGGGCGGCTGACGGACTGCACGGTGCAGCGGGTGTCCGGCAACGGGCTGAGCCTGGACACCGGTGCGGAGCTGGAGCTGACGTCCTGCCGGGTGCACGAGGTGCCGGAGAACGCGGCGGACCTGCGCGGCGGCGCCAAGCTGACGTTGCGGCAGGTGACGGTGCACGCGTTCGGCCGGGGCGCGCTGTCGGTGTGGGACGGCGGGACGAAGGTGTTCGCGGAGAGCAGCCGCTTCCACTCCGCGCAGGGCGACTACCCGGCGCTGTGGGTGAGCGACGGCGCGGCCCTGGAGCTCGCCGACTGTTCCCTCGACGATCTGCCGGACGCGCTGTTCGTCCTCGACCAGGGTTCGTCCGCCTCGGCCCGCGACTGCTCGTTCACGGCGATCCGCTCCTCGGCGGTCTCGGTCTCGGGCGGGGCGAGCGCGGACCTGTCGGGCTGCCGGATCCAGGGCGCGGGCACCGGCCTGTGGTTCCGCGACCACGGCTCGGGCGGCCTGCTGACGGACTGCGAGATCGCGGACGTCGCCACCGGTGTGATCGTCACCAAGGGCGCGGACCCGGTGCTGCGCGAGTGCACGGTGCGCGGCGCGAGCGAGGCCGGGGTGTACGTGTCGGCGCAGGGGCGCGGCGAGTTCGACACCGTGCGGGTGTCGCAGGGCGGCGGGTTCGGCTTCCACGTGATCGACGGCTGCCGGACGAAGCTGGTGCGCTGCCGGGCGGAACGCAACGACCGGGCCGGCTTCGAGTTCTCCGAGCCCGGCCCGATCGCCGAGGGCTGCACCTCGGACGACGCCGCGCCACTGCCCGCCCCGCGCCCCGCCGAGCCGGCCGCTCCCCCGCTGGCGACGCTGGCGCCCGCCGTCCTGACCTCGTCTTCGTCCGTTGGCCCCGCCCTCGCCGTGATCGCCCCTATCCCGGACTGCCGCCCGGCCGAGGAGGCGCTGGCCGAACTGGACTCCCTGGTCGGCCTGGCGACGGTCAAGCAGGAGGTGCGGACCCTGATCGACATGATCTCGGTCGGCCGGGCCCGGCAGCGCGCGGGCCTGAAGGCCCCGTCGCCGCGCCGGCACCTGGTCTTCACGGGCTCCCCCGGCACCGGCAAGACCACCGTCGCCCGCCTGTACGGCGAGATCCTGGCATCACTCGGCGTCCTCCAGCGCGGCCACCTGGTGGAGGTGGCCCGCCTCGACCTGGTCGGCGAGCACATCGGCTCCACCGCGATCCGCACGGCCGCCGCGTTCGACAAGGCGCGCGGCGGGGTGCTGTTCATCGACGAGGCGTACGCGCTGGCCCCCGAGGACGGCGGGCGGGACTTCGGCCGGGAGGCGATCGACACCCTGGTGAAGCTGATGGAGGACCACCGCGACGAGGTGGTGATCATCGTGGCGGGCTACACCGCCGAGATGGAGCGCTTCCTCGCCGCCAACCCCGGTCTCTCCTCCCGTTTCTCCCGCACCGTCACCTTCCCCGACTACACCGCCGACGAGCTCCTCGACATCGCCCGCGCCCAGGCCACCGAGCACGAGTACCACCTCGACGCGGCCACCGAGGCCGCCCTGCACGCCCACTTCACCACCCTCGACCGCGGCGTCGGTTTCGGCAACGGCCGCACCGCCCGCCAGGTCTTCGAGAGCATGATCGAACGCCACGCCTCCCGGGTCGCCCACCTCACCGACCCCACCACCGAGGACCTGCAACTCCTGGTCCCCGCCGACCTCCCGTCCTGAGTTCTCCGCCCAGGCGTTCAGACCAGCCGGCCGCCGCCGTCCACGTGCAGGACGGTGCCGGTGACGTACGGGCTGTCGATGGCGTACAGCACGGCCTTGACCAGGTCCTCCGGGGTGCCGACCCGGCGGGCCGGGTTACGGGTGGCGACTCCCTTCAGAAACTCCTCCTTCCCCGCCCCGAGACCGTCCCAGGAGCCGCTGTCGACGATGCCCGGCGAGACGGCGTTCACCCGCACCGGGGCGAGCTCCACCGCGAGGGCCTGCACCAGGAACGCCAGCGCCCCGTTGGTGGTGGCCATCACCGTCCGGGCGGGCGCGGGACGCCAGGCGGCGACACCGGAGAAGAACGTCATCGACCCGTCCTCGGCGAACTGCCCCGCCAGGTGCTTGGCCAGCAGCATCGGACCGATCACCTTCGCGTCGAACGCCCGCCGGATGTCCGCGAGTTCGAGCTCTTCGAGCGGCCCGTTGGCGGGCATCGCGGCCGTGGACACCAGGTGGTCGACCCGCCCGGCCCGGGCCGCCAGCGCCTCGATCGACGCCTCGTCCGCCAGATCGACGGGCACCACCGTGGACGGGCCGGCCAGCTCGCCCGCCGTCCACTCCAGCTTCCGCGGATCGGGCCCGGCGAGCACGAGTTCCGCCCCGGCGGCGGAGGCGGCGTGCGCGAGCAGCCGGCCGGTGCGCGAACCAGCACCGACCACGACGACGCGACGACCAGTAAGACCTTCAGACATGTGCGGAGCTCCTATCAGCTCGATCGGGACTCCTTCACCCTCCCGGACCTGCGCCGATAGGTCCAAGGCTTGTTCTTCACCCCACCCATAAACTGCGTGCATGGCAGCAACGCTCCGGCAGCTCGAATACCTGGTCACTGTGGTCGACACCGGCTCCTTCACCCGGGCCGCCGAACACCTCCACGTCACCCAGCCCGCCCTCTCCCACCAGATCCGGGCCCTGGAATCCGCCCTCGGCGGCCCCCTCCTCGAACGACTCCCGCGCGCCGTCCGCCCCACCCCGCTCGGCCGGGCCGTCCTGCCGCACGCCCGCGCCGTCCTCGCCGACGCCCAGCGCCTGCACGCCGCGGCCCGCCGCACCGCCGGCCTGGAGGACGGCGAACTCGAGGTCGCCACCGTCCACTCGATCGCCCTCGGCATCCTCCCGCCGGTCCTGCGCGCCTGGCGCCGCCGGCACCCCACCGTCCGCATCCGCCTGCGCGAATACCCGCACGCCGACCTGCTGCGCGCCGCGATGGCCGCCGGCGGCGCGGACCTCGCCATCGGCCCGGTACCCACCGACTGGGACGGCCCCGTACGGGAGTTGGGCATCGAGGAGTTCGCCCTCGTCCTCCCCACCGACGACCCGCTCGCCAACCCCCCGGACGGCACCCTCCCCCTCGCCGCCCTCGCCGACCGCGCCTGGGTCCACTACGCCCCCGGCCACGGCCTCGCCGAACTCCTCGACCAGTCCTGCGCCCGCGCCGGCTTCCTCCCCCACCCCGCCGTCCGCACCGAACAGACCGCCGCCGCCCCCATGCTCGCCGCCGCCGGCCTCGGCCCCGCCCTCGTCCCCGCCACCATCCTCCCCCCCACCCTCGACGCCGCCATCCTCCGCCCCCACCCCCCGATCCACCGCCCCCTGGCCGCCTACACCCGCACCCGCCCCGACCGCCTCACCACCACCTTCACCGAAACCCTGGCCACCCACGTCGGCCTGGCACCGCGCCCGGCATGATTGCTGTCACCTCCCGGACGCACCGACGCAACGGGCAGGCGACGAACGCGGCTTCGGAAGGATGCGGAATGAGCAACCTGGGCAAATATCAGGACATCGTGATGGAGGCGAAGCGCGCGGGCGGCGTCGACAAGTTGATCGAGATCATCGAGAAGAACGCTGCCGGCAAGAGCCACGCGAAGGGCGTCAAAGACGGCGCCGTCGGCACCGTGGCAGTGGCCGTCCTGATAGCCGGCGGAGCCGTCGCCAAGCGCGCCTGGAACCGCCGGAAGACCCGCCAGGCCGAAGAGGCCAAGGCACAACTGCGGACCATCGCCGAGTCCGGCTCACCTGACGGCTCCGGTCAGTAGAACCACTGACCCACCGGACCGGCCCTCAGCTCGCGAGGACGCGTTCGATCCGCTCCCGCTGCCGTACCGCTCGCGGGTCGCGGTAGCCGGCCAGCAGGGCGAGCGCGGCGGTCCAGTGGCGGCGGGCGGCTTCCGTGTCGAGGCCGTGCAGGGCGTGGGCCAGTCCGTCGAGGCTGAGGGCTTCGTGCCAGGGGTCGCCGAGTTCGTGGTGGGTGGTGGCGGCGCGGCGGAAGAAGGCGGCGGCCTCGTCGGGGCGGTCGAGGTGGAGGTGGGTCTGTCCGGCGCCGTGCCAGGCGAGGGCCTCACGGCTCCGGTCGCCGAGACGGCGGTACAGGACGGCGGAGCGGTGGTAGGAGTCGAGCGCTTCGGCGTACTGGCCGACGGCCTGTTGGCTGTCGCCGAGGGTGATCAGCCAGAACGCCTCCAGCCGGTGGTTGCGCAGGGCGAGTGCGATCTCGACCGCATCCTGAGCCGCCGCCAACCCGCCGACCAGATCGCCCTGTTCGCGCAGGATCTCGCCGAGCAGGCGCAGGGCGTTTCCCTCCGCGCGTCGGTCGCCCGAGGCGCGGTGTGCGGCGAGGGCCTGTTCGGCGGCGGCCCGGGCCGGTTCGGGCCGCCCGGCGTGGTGGTGGGTGCCGGCCAGGTTGGCGAGGGCGGTTGTCTCCCAGTGGGTCTCGCCGAGCTGCCGGAACGTGGCGATGGCCTGGTCGAAGTGGGCGGCTGCTTCGTCGAGTTGACGCCGCCGCAGGTGGCCCAGGCCGAGCAGGTTCAGCGCATGGGCCTCGTTGCCGCGGTCGCCGAGCTCGCGGAAGAGCGCGAGGGCGTCCCGGTGGTGCGCCTCGGCGGCGTCGAGGCGGTTGACCCGGGTGTGGGCTATCCCGAGGTCGATGAGCAGCAGGGCCTTCGCGGACCGGTCCTGCAACCGGTCGGCCGCTGCCAGGCCGAGGCGGCCGGCCGGAATCCAGTCAGCACCCGGCGCGGAGGGGGCGGGCGCGTTGAAGAGTGCGGCGGCCAACTGCCAGGTCGGGCGGTCGAGTCCGGCCGCGGCAGCGGCGCCGACGGCGTGCAGGAGGTTGGTCCGGTCCCGCTCGGCCCAATCGGCGGCGGCGTTGTGGTCGGCGAAGGTCAGCGGCTGCACACCGTCCGCCGGCGGATCGAGCGGGAGCCGGGCCTCGGCCGGGCTCAGCCACTGCTGGGCGGCGTCGGCGGTGTGCAGGTACCAGTCGAGCACCCGCCGGAGCGCGTCCTGTCGCTGCGCGGGCGACTCCTCCTGCTGGGCCTGGTCGGTGGCGTAGGCGCGCAGCAGGTCGTGGAACTGGTACCGGTCGGGGGCGGTCTGTTCGACGAGGTGCGCGCCGACCAGGGTGTCCAGGAGCTGCCGGGCCCGAGCGGTGGTCAGTTCGGCCAGCGCGGCGGCGGCGTGCAGCCCGAACTCCGGCCCGGGGTGCAGGCCCAGCCGCCGGAACAGCCGGGCAGCCGGCTCGGGCAGGGCGCGGTAGGACCAGGCGAAGACAGTGCGGACGGCGTCGCTCTCCTCCTCGTCGCCGACGCTCAGGACGTCCCACAGCGCGGATTCGTCCCGCAGGTCGGCGATCAGGTCGTCCAGCCCCAGATGCGGCAGGCTGGCGGCGCGTTCGGCCGCGATCCGCAGGGCGAGCGGGAGTTGGGCGCACAGCCGGGCGAGTTCGGCGAGTTCGGCGGGGTCGTCCGCCGGCCTGTGGTCGGCGGTGACGGCACGCAGCAACGCGACGGCCTCAGGCTCGGGGAGGGTGCCCAGGGTGAGGCGGCGCGCACCGTCGCGCACGGCGAGTCCGGACAGTCGGCTGCGGCTGGTGACGATCACCAGACAGCCCGCGCTGCCGGGCAGCAACGGCCGGACCTGGGCGACGGTGGCGGCATTGTCCAGCACCACCAGTACCTGGCGGTCGGCCAGCAGGGACCGGTAGAGCGCGGCAGCGGCGTCCTGGTCCGGCGGGACGGACGCGGCGGGAACACCGAGCGAGACCAGGAACCGGTCCAGCGCCTCGCGGGCGGTGACGGGCCGCCCGGGGTCGTAGCCGCGCAGGTTGACGTACAGCTGCCCGTCCGGGAACCGGTCCCGCGCCCGGTGCGCCCAGCGCAGCGCGAGCGAGGTCTTCCCGGCCCCGGCGGTACCCGCGATGACACACACCGGTGCGTCGTGGCCGTCCAGCACCGCGTCCAGCTCGCGCAGCTCCTCCGTCCGGTTGACGAATCCCCGGACGTCCGCCGGGAGTTGGCGTGGCGTGGGGGCAACGCCCTCGGGCTCCGGAAGGCCGTGCAGGTGGATACCGCCACTCACCGCCCCCGCCTGGACGGCCTGATGCGCGGTCCCGGACAACTCCTCGGCGCGAATCTCGCCGCTGCTGTGCGTGTCGATCGTCTACTCCTCTTCCACAGGGGTGATGCAGGAGTGTCAGTTCCCGGGGCGAACCCAGGACCCCACGTCCCAGGGCGGTGGAGCCGTGAAGGAACCCCTCCCAGGCGCCGCTGCCTTCCGAATCGGCGTGTCGGATCGCGCCGTTCGGACCGTCGGCCGCCCTCGCCCCGGCACAACGTGCGGCCGCCAGGTACAACGATCTCGGACACCGGACCGGGCACCTCAATTCGGCCAACCCTTCGGCGTGACCGCTGCACACCAGCTCCCGCCACCCGAACGCGCGTCCGCAGTGCGTTCAACTCCTCGTTCGTATAGCCGGTGAGCAGGCGCAACGCACGGCCACCCGGGCTCAGTGGCACGATCCGCGATCCGCGCCCTCCCGGATGCTCGCCTCCAACGTGCCGAGGGCAGCGCGCCCCAGCTCAGACTGTTCCGCTACTCGAAGTGCTGGCCGCGTTCGCGCCTCCCACAGGTCCGCCATCGGATCTACCTATTCCGCTGAAGCCGCGCCGAGACTCGTCCCCGGTCAGCCGGCAGCCATCCTCGGGGTTCCCGCGCCAGGACGCGACGCTCAGGCATCAGGTATGTCCGGCTTCGCCGCAGTGAGCATCGCCCCGGGGATGACGACCAGGCGTTCGCCCTCGCCGACCTGGACGCCTTCGGGCAGGCGGCCCCGGTAGGACTCGGTCGCGTCCGCTCCTATGACGGCGACGTCGCCGTTGGCGAGTTGCCAGATGTCCGGGCATTCGTCGCGGCCGTCGGAGGATCCCAGCTCTGCGGCCGACTTTCCAAGCCGCCTGGCGAACGGTGCGGACAGGTCAACGTGCCATGCGTTGCTCATGCTTGCCTCTTCCGCCGACGCAACAGTGGCCCACCACCGTAGTCCTGCCGGTCCGTCATGCCTACGGCCCGGGAAGCAGCCGTTCGTGCCCGCGCCCGTCAGCAGGGTGGCGAGGGCGGTGGCGGCGATGCCGAGGGTGGCGTCGGCGAGGCGGATGAACTCGGGGGCCTCGAGGTGGCGGCGGATGCCGCGGGAGAGGAGGCCGGTGATGGCGCCGGCGGCGGTCAGGAGGGCGAAGCAGAGGGGGGTGAAGAGGAGGAGGGTGGCTCGGCTGCCGGGGTCGAGGTGGGTGGCGCAGCCCATCCAGTTGTGGGCGATGGTGCGGACGGTGACCACCGTGGTGGCGGCGGCGAGGGCCGTGCCCAGGGTGGCGGTGGCGGGGCGTCCCAGCAGGTTCACGGTGTGTCTCCTTCGCGGGGCCGCGCCCGTCGCGCCCGCCCGCCAGGACGGACGGGCTGCACGGTGGGGCGGTTGCACCCGGCGGAAGGTCAGAAGACGGCGGTGAAGGCGGCCATCCGGCTGTCGTCGAGTTCGGGGCGGAGTCGGCCGCCGCGGGCGAGGGTGGCCATGCCGTGGAGGGTGGACCAGGCGAGTTCGGTGTAGCCGGCGGGGTCGAGGCCGGCGGCGGTGGCGCTTGCGGTGGCGGGGTCGGCGATGGCGGCGAAGGCTTCGCGCAGGGCGGCGGGGGCGTCGGGGGTGCCGAAGGGCAGGGGGTTGGCCATGGTGAAGATGGCGTCGTAGAGCGCGGGGTTGGCGGCGGCGAACGCCAGGTACGCGTGGGCGACGGCGGCGAACGCGGCCCGCGGGTCGTCGGATTCGGCGGCTGCGGCGCGGAGTTGGACGGCGAGTTCGGCGCAGCCCTCGACGGCGACGGCGGCGACGATCGCGTCCTTGCCGGCGAAGTGGCTGTACAGGACGGGCTGGCTGTATTCGATGCGTTCGGCGAGGCGGCGGGTGGTGACGGCGTCCCAGCCTTCGGTTTCGGCGAGTTCGCGGGCGGCCCGGACGATCAGCTGTTCGCGTTCGGCGCGTTCGCGCGCCCTGCGTTCCTTGATAGCCATGCCCGAAATCCTAGCAGCGCTAGACAACCGACGGACCGCCGGTCTAGCGTTGTTCACATCGCTAGCGCTGCTAACAGGCAGGCAGCGCAGCCCACTTCACGAGCAAGCCAGGGGGAACCACCATGTCCGCAACCACCATCAGCACGAGGGTCCACGTCGCCACCGTCGGCACGGTGCTGCTCGGCCTGTTCCCGCTCTGGTTCGGCCTCAGCTACATCCTCGCCCCGGAGTCCACCGCCCCGAGCTTCGGCCTCCCGGCGTGGCCGCACGGCGACGCGGCGATGTTCCTGATCACCAAGGGCATCCGCGACGTGGTCTCCGGCCTCGTCCCGCTGGCGCTGCTGCTGCTCGGGCAGCGCCGCGCCTCGGGCTGGGCGATGCTGGTCACGGCGCTCGTCCCGATCGGCGACGCGACCACCATCCTGACCCACCACGGCAGCGCCCTGACCGCGTTCACGATCCACTTCGCGACGGCCGCGGTCATGATCGCCGTCGCCGCCCTGGTCCTGACCGAGCGCAAGACCAAGTGACGAACCCTCAGCCGTCCACCCAGTCGCCGCCCGCGAGGAACGCCTCCAGGGCGGCGCGGTGCGGCCCGGGGTCGATGCGTTCGGCGGCGAGCCACTGGGCGGAGTAGTACTTGTCGAGGTAGCGGTCGCCCGGGTCGCAGATCAGGGTGACGACGCTGCCGGTGCGGCCGTCGGCCCGCATCTCGGCGACGATTTTGAGCGCGCTGTACAGGCCGGTGCCGGTGGAGGCGCCGGCCTTCTTGCCGAGGACGGCCTCCAGCAGGTGGATGGCGGCGACGGACGCGGCGTCGGGGACGCGCATCATCCGGTCGATCGCGCCGGGCACGAAGGACGGTTCCATCCGGGGGCGGCCGATGCCCTCGATCCGGGAGGAGGTGGAGACGGTGGCGTCGGGGTCGCGGTGCACCCAGCCGTCGAAGAAGCAGGAGTTCTCCGGGTCGGCGACGCAGATCCGGGTGTCGTACTGCATGTAGTGCACGTACCGGGCGATGGTGGCGGAGGTGCCGCCGGTGCCGGCGGTGGCGACGATCCAGGCGGGTTCGGGGTGCGGTTCCATCCGGAGCTGGGCGAAGACGGATTCGGCGATGTTGTTGTTGCCGCGCCAGTCGGTGGCCCGCTCGGCGTAGGTGAACTGGTCGATGTAGTGGCCGCCGGTCTCGGCGGCGAGGCCGGCGGCGGCCTCGTACACCTCGCAGGCGTTGTCGACCAGGTGGCAGCGGCCGCCGTGGAACTCGATCAGTTCGATCTTGGCGCGGCTGGTGGAGCGGGCCATCACGGCGATGAACGGGACGCCGATCAGCTGCGCGAAGTACGCCTCGGAGACGGCGGTGGAACCGCTGGACGCCTCGATGACGGGCTTGCCGGGGCGGATCCAGCCGTTGCACAGGGCGTACAGGAACAGCGAGCGGGCGAGGCGGTGCTTGAGGCTGCCGGTGGGGTGGGTGGACTCGTCCTTCAGGTACAGGTCGATGCCCCACTCGGCGGGCAGCGGGAAGCGCAGCAGGTGGGTGTCGGCGGAGCGGTTGGCGTCGGCCTGGACGCGGCGGACCGCCTCCTTCAGCCAGGCCCGGTACTCGGGGTCGGACCGGTCCACATCCAGAGTGGGAACACTCATCGCGGTCATCGCACTCTCCTCGCATCCGCCGGATACCCACTTACTGTAACAGGCAACTACGATAAGTGACGATTACGGCGGCCCCAGCTTCCACTTATGGGGAAACCGGGGCCGCCGCGTACGAAACGATCAACTCCGAAGCCGGCGACGGGTCATGAGGCGGCCACCGCCCCCAGAATGTCCAACCGGGCGGCCCGGGCGGCGGGCCGCAGTCCGGCCAGCGCCCCGGCCGCCAGGCCGACCAGCGCGACGATCGCGAGCCGCCCGGCGGGCAGCGCGAACGAGCCGGTGCCCGCGCTGTCCGCGGCCCGGGTGAGCGCCCAGCCGAGCAGCGCGCCCAGCGCCAGCCCGCCGGCCGTGCCGAACGCGGCGACCAGCACCGACTCCCAGCGCACCATGGCCCGCAGCTGGGCCCGGGTCTGGCCGACGGCCCTCAGCAGGCCGAGTTCGCGGATGCGTTCGTGGACGGCGAGGGTGAGCGTGTTGGCGATGCCGAGCAGGGCGATCAGCACGGCGAGCGCGAGCAGGGCGTAGACCACGGAGAGCATCATGTCGACGCCGGACGCGGAGCTCGCGGCGTACTCGGCGCGGGTCTGCACCTGCGGGTTGCCGTAGGAGTCGGCCACCCGGGCGATCGCGGCCTTTCCGGCGTCCAGGCTCACGCCGGGCCTCAGGGCGACGGCGACCAGGCTGTCGGAGTCCTGGACGCGGTGCGGCTGCCAGGCCGCGCGGCTGATCAGGTAGTCGCCGGTGACGCCCCCGCCGCGGTACAGGGCGCGGACGGTGAAGGTGGCGGGGCCGTCGGCGAACCGCATCGGGACGACGGTGCCGAGCTGCCAGCCGCGGGCGGCGGCCTCGGTGCGGGAGACGGCGAGGCCGTCGGTGCCGAGGTCGGCGAGCGAGCCGTCGATCCGTCCGAGGTCGGTGACCTGCGTCAGCTGGCCGGGGTCGGCGACGTCCAACTGCTTGCCGTGGCCGTCGACTTGGGCGACTCCCCGGCCGAGGCCGGCGGCCGCGCGGACCTCCGGCAGGGCGGCCAGCGCCGGCGCCAGCTTCGGGGAGACGCCGCTGCCGCCGGCCCCGGCGGCGGGGGCGGTGACGGCGAGATCGCCGGCGAAGGACCGGGAGACGGTGTCGTCCAGGGTGGCCTGCACGGAGGCGCCGAACACCGTGAACAGGGTGACCACGGCGACGCCGACCATCAGCGCGCTGGCGGTGGCGGCGGTCCGCTTGGGGTTGCGGGCGGCGTTGCGGCGGGCCAGCGCGCCGGTGACGCCCCGCAGCCGGGCCAGCGGCGCGCCGAGCACCCGGACGGCGAACGCGGCGGCAACAGGGCCGAGCACCACGGTGCCCAGCAGCAGGGCGAGCGCGCCGCCGACGGTCAGCGCCAGCGACGGCCCGCGGGTCGCGCCGAGGATCAGCGCGGGCAGTCCGCCGGCCACCAGCAGCGCACCGACAACCACACGCACCAGGGCACTTCGTCCGGTGGCGGCCTCGTCCACGGCGGTGTCGCGCAGCGCGGCGAGCGGGGCGGTGCGGGCGGCCCGCAGGGCGGGGGCGAGTGCGGAGCCGGCCGCGACCAGGGTGCCGACCAGCAGCGGCAGGAGGATGGTGGCGGCCTTGATGACGGTGCCGCCGGTGGGCAGGGTGAAGCCGATCGCCGCGAACAGCGCCTTGAGGCCGGCGGCGACGCCGAAGCCGCCGAGCAGGCCGAGCGCGGAGGCCAGCAGTCCGATCGCGAGCGCTTCGCCGAGGGTGGTGCCGAGCACCTGTCGGCGGCTCGCGCCGAGGGCGCGCAGCAGGGCGTTCTCGCGGGTGCGCTGGGCGGTGACGATGGCGAAGGTGTTGTGGATGGTGAAGGTGGCGACCAGCAGGGCGATGCCGGCGAACACCAGCAGCAGGGTGGTGAACAGTCCGAGGAAGCGTCCGGAGACGTCCGCCGTTGACTGCGCGGTGGCGTCCGCGCCGGTCAGCGCCTCGACGCCGCCGGGCAGCAACGGCCTTACGCGGTCCACCAGTTGGCGCTGGCCCAGGCTCTCCGACCGGAGCCGGATGCTGGAGACCTGGCCGCTGCCCTTGGGTGTCAGGTGGGCCTGGGCGTCGGCGAGGGTGAGGGCGGTGAAGGTGCTGGGGCCCATGCCGTCGGCGTCGGCGCCGAAGGTGGCGATGCCGACCACGGTGATCCGCACCGGGTCGGGGGTGCGCAGCACGGTGGTGTCGCCGACGTGCAGGTGGCCGGTCTTGGCGGCGCCCCGGTTGATCACGGCTTCGCCGGGGGCGGCGGGGGCGCGGCCTTCGGCGAGCCGGTAGGGGTTGAGTTTCGGGTCGGTGATCCAGTTGCCGGCCCAGGTGGGCGGGCCCTGGCCGCCGATCGGTTTGCCGTCCGCGCCGATGAGCTGGCCGGCGCCCTGGACGGACCCTTCGGCGGCGCTCACCCCGGACACGGCGCGCAGCTTGGCCGTCAGCGAGTCGTCGAGGGGGGCGCGGACGCCGCCGGGGACGCCGGTGGCGTCGAGCGAGTCGGCGCTGCGGACGACGGCGTCGGTGCCGGCGTTGGCGTCGGCGAACAGGGTGCCGAAGTTGGCGCGCAGGGTGTCGCCGAGGACCATCGTGCCGGTCAGGAAGGCGACGCCGAGGACGATCGACAGCACGGTGCCGACCAGCCGGCGGCGGTGGGCGAGCAGTGAGCGCGCCCCGATCCGGACGCTCGCGTTCACCGGGCGCCCGCCTCGGCCCGGCGGCCGTCGAAGGCCTTCATCCGGTCCAGGACCCGTTCGGCGCTGGGCTGTTGCATGGTGTCGACGAGGCGTCCGTCGGCGAGGAACAGCACGGTGTCGGCGTACGCGGCGGCGGCCGGGTCGTGGGTGACCATCACCACCGACTGGTGCATGGTGTCGACGGCGGAGCGCAGCAGGCCGAGGACTTCGCCGCCGCTGCGGGAGTCCAGGTTGCCGGTGGGCTCGTCGGCGAACACCACCTGCGGGCGTCCGGCGAGGGCCCGGGCGACGGCGACGCGCTGCTGCTGGCCGCCGGAGAGCTGGCTGGGGCGGTGGTGCAGGCGGTCGCCGAGGCCGACCACCTCGATCAGGGTGTCCAGCCAGTCGGGGTCGGGCGCGGTGGCGCCGAGGTCGAGCGGCAGGGTGATGTTCTCCCGCACGGTCAGGGTCGGCACCAGGTTGAACGCCTGGAAGACGAAGCCGATCCGTTCCCGGCGCAGCAGTGTCAGTTCCCGGTCGCCGAGCGCGGACAGTTCGGTGTCGCCGAGCCAGGCGCGGCCGCCGCTGAGCGTGTCGAGGCCGGCCGCGCAGTGCATCAGGGTGGATTTGCCGGAGCCGGAGGGGCCCATCACGGCGGTGAACCGGGCGGCGGCGAACTCGACGCTCACCCCGTCCAGGGCCCGCACCCGGGTCTCCCCCGCGCCGTACTCCTTCACGGCCTGCTCGACCCGGGCGGCGGCGCTCATCGCTTCACCCCCGCTCATCGCTTCACCCCCGGCGCGTCCTGGCCCTCGGTCAGGACGGCGCGGCGCTCCCGGTACTCCTCGGCGTCGATCTCGCCCTGTGCGTAGCGCCGTCCGAGCACCGCGAGCGGGGCGTGCTCGAAGGAGCTGCCGCCCCACCAGCTGCGGCGCCGCCACACCACCCGGCGCAGCACCAGCACCACGAGCACCACGACCAGCAGCCAGAAGAACGGGAACACCAGCACCCACGGCCCGGGCCAGTGCCCGTATCCATCGGCCAGCAGTCCGACCATCGGAACTCACCTCCTGGAGAGCGGGCCGGGATCCCGGCCACCCCTCCACCGTCCCGCCGCGGCCACCCCCGCCGCGTCCCCCACCGGGCGGCACCCCCGCTACTCCCGGGGGACTACCCCAGCCAGCCGGGCCGGACCAGGCCCGATTCGTAGGCGGCGACCACGAGTTGGGCGCGGTCGCGGACGCCGAGTTTGACCATGGTGCGGCTGACGTGGGTCTTCGCGGTGAGCGGGCTGACCACCAGGCGGCGGGCGATGTCCTCGTTGGTGAGGCCGAGTCCGACCAGGGCGAGCACTTCGCGTTCGCGTTCGGTGAGGACGTCCAGGCGGGCGGTGGACGGTTCCTTGGATCGGGCGGCGAACTCGCCGATCAGGCGGCGGGTGACGCCCGGGGAGAGCAGCGCGTCGCCGGACGCGGCGACCCGGACGGCGCGCAGCAGTTCGCCGGGTTCGGTGTCCTTGACCAGGAAGCCCGCGGCGCCGGCCCGCAGCGCCTCGAAGACGTACTCGTCGAGTTCGAAGGTGGTCAGCACAACCACCCGCACGGCCGCCAGTTCGGGGTCGGCGCAGATCCGGCGGGTCGCGGCGAGGCCGTCCAGCCGGGGCATCCGGATGTCCATCAGGACGACGTCGGGGCGCAGTTCGGCGGCCCGGGCGACGGCCTGTTCGCCGTCGTCGGCCTCGCCGACCACCTCGAGGTCGTCCTGGGCGTCCAGCAGGGCCCGGAATCCGGCCCGGACCAGCCGCTGGTCGTCGGCGAGCAGCACCTTGATCACGCTTCGACTCCGTTCGTGACGAGCGGCAGCCGGGCCCGGACCTGCCAGCCGCCGGTGCCGTGCGGGCCGGCGTCCACGGTGCCGCCGAACGCGGCGGCGCGTTCGCGCATGCCGATCAGGCCGGTGCCGCTGCCGCCCGCGTCGCCGCCGCCGGGCGGTCCGGGGTCGGTGACGGTCAGCTCCAACCCGTCCGGCTTCCAGGAGAGTTGAACATCAGCGGTGCGGGCGGTGGAGTGCCGCAGCACGTTGGTCAGCGCCTCCTGGACGATCCGGAACGCGGCGAGCCCGAGCCCCGCGCCGAGCGGGCCGGCCCGGCCCTCGGTGCGGACGGTGACGGCGAGGCCCGCGTGGCCGGCCTGCGCGACCAGTTCGTCCAGCCGTTCCAGGCCGGGGGCGGGGGTGCGCGGCGCGGCGGCCCCGGGGGTGCGCAGGGTGCCGAGCACCTGGCGGACTTCGCCGAGTGCCTCCTTGCTGGTCGCCTTGATGGTGGTGAGCGCGTCCCGGGCCTGCTCGGGGCGGGCGTCCAGCAGCTCCAGGGCGACGCCCGCCTGGAGGTGGATCAGCGAGATCGAGTGCGCCAGGATGTCGTGCAACTCCCGTGCCATCCGCAGCCGTTCCTCGTCGCTGCGGCGCGCCCGGGCCTCCTCCTCGGCGGCCCGCACGGCGGCGATCTGCTCGCGCCGGAACCGGGCCAGTTCGGCGCCGACGAAGACCAGCAGCAGCCAGGCGGTGACGCCGAGCTCCTGCCATCCCACCGCCTCGCGGGCCGGCGCCCGCAGCCAGGACGCCGGTACGACGTAGCTCAGCAGCAGGTGCAGCAGGTAGAACGCGCCGGCGCTCAGCCAGGCGGCCCGTCGCCGGCCGCGCTGCACGGCCGAGAAGAACGCCACCACCAGCGCCACGAAGGCCGGCCCGTACGGGTATCCGGCCCACAGGTAGGCCGCGGTCACGGCCGCCACGGCGGCGACGGTGAACGCCGGGTAGCGCGCCCGCAGCACCAGCAGCGCCGGGCCGAGCGCCAGCAGCAGGTATCCCCAGGCGTCCAGCGGCAGCCGCGCGCTCTGATGCCGGGCGGCGACCGTCGTCCCGGCCACCTGGACCACCGTCACCACGACGGCGGCCGCCACCGGCCATCCCGCCTTGCCGGCCCGCACCCAGACGGGCACCCACGGCTGCCGAACTTCTCCCATACCGGAAGGCTAGCGGCGCCTCCGGCCTGCACCATCGGCCCCACGGAGCAGACACACCTACTCCCGCCGCAGTACGGGGCCGTCACCCAGCGCGACGGCGTTGGTACGGTCGGTGCCGTCCGCGACCGCACAGGAACGAGAAGAGGCCCCATGCGTGCCACCCTCCGCCGAGCCGTCATCCCCGCGGCCGGCCTCGGCTCCCGGCTGCTCCCGCTCACCAAGGCCACCCCGAAGGAGATGCTGCCGGTCGGCGACCGGCCGGTGATCGAGCACACGGTGCGGGAGTTGATCGACTCCGGCATCACCGACATCACCATCGTGGTGTCCGGCGACAAGTCGCTGATCCAGGACCACTTCCGCCCCAACCCGTCGCTGGTCGCCCAGCTGCGCGCGGCCGGCAAGGACGCCTACGCCGACGCGGTGGAGGACGTCGCGGACCTGTCCCGGCGCGGCCACATCACCTACCTGTTCCAGCACGGCCCGTACGGCAACGGCACCCCGGTGCTGAACGCGGCCCGCGACTTCGGCGACGAGCCGTTCCTGGTGCTGTGGCCGGACGACGTGTTCGTGTCCCCGGTGCCGCGCGCCCGGCAGTTGATGGCCGCGCACGAGAGGACCAGCGCCCCGGTGCTCGCGCTGATGCCGATGGACCCGGCCGAGTCGCACCGCTACGGCGTCCCGGTGGTCAAGGAGGACCTGGGCGACGGCGCGCTGCGGATCACCGGCCTGGTGGAGAAGCCCGACCCGGCCGTCGCCCCGTCGCACTACGCGGCGATCGGCGGCTACGTGCTGACGCCCGGCGTGGTGGACGAACTGCGCGAGCAGCACCGGCGGTTCCGGGCCGACCCGGTCGGCGAGCTGTACCTCACCGACGCGCTGAACGCGTACGCGTCCCGCCGCGCCGTGTACGGCCAGGTCATCGAGGGCCGCTGGTACGACACCGGCAACCCGCACGCCTATCTGCTCGCCCAGTTCGCGCACGCCCTCGCGCACCCGGACTACGGCCCGCCGCTGCTCGACCTGGCCCGCACCCACCTCGGCCCCGACGCCGGCTGAACCACCGCCGGGGCGAGGGACTTTCAGGGGATGCGCACCGCCCGGCCGGTGACCCGCACCCGGGTGTCCTCGGCGGCCAGTTCGACGGTCAGCAGGCCGGGCCGGCCGAGGTCCTCACCCTGGTGCAGCGTCAGCCGGGCGGCGCCCAACTGCCGCAGGTGGCGCAGGTAGGCGCCGAACGCGGCGGCGGCCGCGCCGGTCGCCGGGTCCTCCACGATGCCGCCGACCGGGAACGGGTCGCGGACGTGGAAGGTGGTGGCGTCCTGCTCCCAGACCAGCTGAAGGGTCACCAGGTCCAGGCGCCGCATCAGCGCGGCCAGCGCGTCGAAGTCGTAGTCGAGGTCGGCCAGCCGGGCCCTGGTCGCGGCGGCCAGCACCAGGTGCCGGGCGCCGGCGTACGCGATCATCGGCGGCAGCTTCTCGTCCAGCTCCTCGGCCTGCCAGCCGAGCGCGTCGAGCGCCTCCAGGACGTCCTCCGGGGCGGCCTCCTCGACGTACGGCGGAACACTCGTCAACGTCGCCGTGAACTCTCCCGACCCGGTGCGCGCCACCTCGACCGGCACCGGACCGGCCTTGGTCTCGAACAACAGCTCGCCGGGGCCGATCCGTTCACCCAGCGCCACCGCCGCGGCAATGGTGGCGTGCCCGCAGAACGGCACCTCCGTCAGCGGGCTGAAGTAGCGCACGGTGCGGGTGCGCGGCTGGTCGGGCACCTCGGTGAGGAACGCCGTCTCGGAGTAGCCGAGTTCGGCGGCGAGGGCCAGTTGCCGCTCGTCGCTCAGCGCGGAGGCGTCCAGCACCACACCGGCGGGGTTGCCGCCGGCGGGGTCGGCGGTGAAGGCGGCGTAGCGCAGCGGCTCGGCGGGATCGGCCTGGGTGTTGTCGCTCATGCCCCGTGAACGGGCGGGCGGGCGCACCGATTCCCGGAGGCGGTCACCGTGCGCGAATCCCGTGCGGCTCCCGGGCGCTGGCCGGAGCGGCCCCCCGGAACGTACGTGCGGGGATCAACGCTAGACTGCCGCATCCGGCTCTCATAACCGTATCGAGGATAGAAGAAACATGGCTGAGGCCCACCCGAAGGTTGTTGTGGTTGTTCCGACGTACAACGAGCGGGAGAACCTCCCGATCCTGGTAGGTCGGTTGGGCGAGCTCGGCATGCCGAACCTGCACGTTCTGGTAGTGGACGACAATTCCCCCGACGGCACGGGCGACGTCGCGGACAAGCTGGGCGCCGAGTCGGGCGGCACGCTCACCGTGCTGCACCGCACCGACAAGGACGGCCTGGGCCGGGCCTACATCGCGGGCATGACGCAGGCGCTGGAGAACGGCGCCGACATCGTGATCCAGATGGACGCCGACCTGTCGCACCCGCACACCGCGATCCCCGCGATGGTGGAGAAGCTCACCACCACCGACGCCTCCGTCGTGCTGGGCTCGCGCTACGTCCCCGGCGGCTCCACCGCGTCCGAGTGGCCGTGGCACCGCAAGGCGCTGTCCGCCTGGGCGAACTTCTACGTCAACGCGATCCTGCGGCTGAAGGTCAAGGACGCCACCGCGGGCTTCAAGGCCTGGGAGGCGCAGGCGCTGCGCAAGGTCGACCTGCAGTCCGTGCGTTCCAACGGCTACTCGTTCCAGGTCGAGATGAACTACCGCGTGGTCCAGCGCGGCATGCGCATCGCCGAGGTGCCGATCCGCTTCGAGGAGCGGGTCGAGGGCATGTCGAAGATGAGCCTGGGCGTGCAGCTGGAATCGGCCGTCGCCCCTTGGAAGCTCCGCTTCGGCAAGTGACGTCCCAGTAGTGCGCCGGACGGCGCGGGTTGACTTTCCGTCAGCCCGCGCCGTTCGCGTTTCCGGATGCCTTCAGGGGGTTGCCACGGCCTGCGGGTCCTCCAGGTAGGGCTCCCAGGCGAGTTCGGCGGCCCCGACCAGCCCGGCGTGCACGACCTGCGCGGGGACGATCGGCACCCGTCCGCTGCGCCCCCACAGGCAGCGTTCGGCGACCACGGTGGCGAGCCGGTCGGGGGCGGCCGCCAGCAGCTCCTGGTGCAGGCCGCTGAGCACGATCCGGTCGGGGTTGAGGATGTTGACCAGCCCGGCCAGGCCCAGGCCGAGGCGCTCCACCAGGTGGTCGACGGCGTCGGCGGCCTCCGGGTCGTGGGCCAGTTCGCGGGCCTGCGCGAGCAGCGGCCTGCCCGGGTCGGGGCGGCGCTTGGCGGCGGCGAACAGCGCGTCGGTGTCGGTCTCGGCGTTCAGGCAGCCGCGGTTGCCGCACGGGCAGGGCCGGCCGAGCGGGTCGACGGTGAGGTGGCCGACCTCCAGGGCGAGGCCCGAACTGCCGGTGTGCAGGCGGCCGTCGAGGACCAGCGCGCCGCCGACGCCGCGATGCCCGGAGGTGACCAGCAGCAGGTGCCGGGCGCCCTGGCCGGCGCCGTGCCGGTGTTCGGCGAGCGCGGCCAGGTTGGCGTCATTGGCGACGGCGGTCGGGAGCGCGGTACGGGCGCGCGGCCCGAGGTCCGCGCCGGCCACCTGTTCGGCGAACAGCTCGGCGACGGGGGTGCCGGACGGCCAGTCGAAGTGCAGCGCGGCCAGCGCGGTGCCGTCGGGCTCGGTGACGGGGTTGGGCAGCGCGAGGGCGAAGCCGAGCACCCGGCGGCGGCTGCCCCGGGCGAGCCGCGCGCCCGCCTCGGCGGCCGCGCCGAGCAGACGGGCGGGCGAGGTGTCGGCGGGCAGCGGCAGGTGGACGGTCTCCAGCAGCCGGCCGCCGAGGCCCGCGAGCGCGGCGGAGACGCCGTCGGCGTGCAGCTGGGCGGCGAGCACGGCGGGGCCGGGGTCGGCGATCGCGAGCCGGTGCGAGGGGCGGCCTCGGCCGCCGCCGGCCGGGCGGGAGTCGACGCTGATCAGGCCGAGCGCCTCGAGTTCGGCGGTGACCGCGCCGGCGGTGGCGCGGGTGACGTCGAGGGCGCCGGTGAGCGCGGAGCGGGTGGGGGCCTGGCCGGTGTGGATCAGGCGCAGCGCCGGGCCGAGCAGGGTACGGCCGCGGTCGGGGGCGGTGCGGCGCGGGGTGCTCACGGCGGGGCTCCGGTTCGGGCTTGAAGGTGTGTGCGGCACTCCCCTATTCTGACTTTGTGCCGCTACTGAACAAAACAGAAGCCCGCTCCTCCTCCGTTGGCTCTCCGTCCGGCCGCAGCTCGACCTGGTCGGCGACACGCCTCGCCCTCACCGCCTTCTTCGCCGTCGACGGCTTCCTGTTCGCCGCCTGGGTGGTCCGCATCCCCGACATCCGCGCCCAGGTCTCCGCCACCCACAGCGCACTGGGCCTCGCCCTGCTCTGCATCTCGGCCGGCGCGGTCGCCACCATGGCCCTGGTCGGCCGGCTCTGCCTGCGCTTCGGCTCCCGCCCCGTCACCGTCGCCTCCCTCGGCGTCCTCTCCCTCGCCGTCGCCCTGCCCGCGCACACCCACTCGGTGCTCGCCCTCGGCGCCGTCCTGCTGCTGTTCGGCGCCGGATACGGCGCCGCCAACGTGGCGATGAACAGCGCCGCCGTCGACCTGGTCACCGAACTCCGACGGCCCGTCATGCCGAGCTTCCACGCCGGCTACAGCCTCGGCGGACTGCTCGGCGCCGGCGTCGGCGGCCTGCTCGCCGGCTCCGTGAGCACCGCCTGGTCGCTCGCCCTGGCCGGCGCCCTCGGCCTGGCCGTCACCGCCATCGCCGGCACCGCCCTGCTCCGCGCCCCGGCCGCCCGCCCGCGCCCCGCCTCCGCCCCTTCCGCCTCCCCCTCCCGTCAGCTCGGCCGTGCCCGCCTGCTCGTCCTGCTCCTCGGCCTCACCGCCCTGTGCGACGCGTACGGCGAGGGCGCACTCGCCGACTGGGCCACCCTCCACCTCACCGACGACGTCCACGCGAGTGCCGCCCTGGCCGCCGCCGGTTACGCGGCCTTCGCCTTCGCCATGACGGCGGGCCGCCTCTCCGGCACCTGGCTCACCGAACGCCTCGGCCCCACCCGGGTCGTCCTCTTCGGCGGCCTCGCCGCCGGCGCGGGCATGACCACCGCCGCCCTCGCCCCGTCCGTCCCCGCCGCCCTGGCCGGCTTCGTCCTGGTCGGCCTCGGCCTGGCCAACATCTTCCCCCTCGCCATCGCCCGGGCCGGCGCCGCGGCCGGCCCCCAGGGCGTCGCCACCGCCTCCACCCTCGGCTACGCCGGCATGCTCCTCGGCCCCCCGGTCATCGGCTTCCTCGCCGACGCCACCTCCCTCCCCCTCGCCCTCCTCACCGTCGCCACCACCTCCGCCGTCGCCGGCCTCCTCTCCCTCACCACCCGTCACCACCGCACCCCCTGACGGCCCGACACTTCAGGCCGCCACCCCCAGTTCGGAGCGGCTCCGCCGCAGAAAGTCCCTGACAGCGGGCTCCCGCTGCCAGGGGCCGAGGGCGGCGTCGAACTCGCGGACGTAGTCCAGGGCCCGGGCGGATCGCACCGCGCCGAGGACGTCGACGGCGCGGTGGCCGAGGGCGAGGCCCTGGTCGACGTCCCCGGCCTGGAGGTGCGCGGTCCCGACGATCGCCAGGCGCATGCCGACGGAGCGGGTGAACGTCCCGGTCGGCATGGCGGCGGCCCGGTCGTTCCAGGCCAGCGCGGCCCGGGGGTTGCGCAGGTCCCGGAACACTTCCACGGCTTCGGCCGAGAGCCGGGCGTGCTGGTAGAAGTCGATCCAGTCGGGCTCCTCGGCACCGTCGCGCGCCCGGTCGAGCAGGTTCTCGGACGCGGCCAGGGCGGCCGAGGCGGCCTTGGCGTCGTTCTCGCGGGCGTGGGCCCTGGCCTCGATCAGCTTGGTGAACGCCAGCACCCTGGGGGCGGCCGTGCCCTTGGCCCGCTGGTAGGCGCCCTGGGTCATGTCGATGGCCTCGCCGGCGAAGCCCCGCAGCAGGGTCTGCATCGCCATCGTGGTGAGGACGTAGCAGCCGAGCTGGACGTCACCGCCGGCCCGGGCCAGGCGGAGGGCCTGGATGAAGTGCCGCTGGGCCGCGTCGTGCTGCCCGGTGTCGAACGCGGTCCAGCCGGCCAGCCGTGACAACTCGGCCGTCACCGCGAACAGTTGACGGCCGACCTGGTCATCGAACGAGCCGTTCAGCAGCGGGACGGCCCGTTCCCGCAGGCAGGCGGTGACGGAGTTGGCCTTCCAACTCCCGCCGCCGTACCGGGAGTCCCACCGTCGGGCGTCGGCGGCGGCCTCCCGCAGTTCCGCGAGGTCGGCGACCCCGACCCGGCCGCGGCCGCGGTGCGCCGCGTCCTCGTCGGCGGGGGTGACCAGCCAGCGGGTGACCGGGGTGGTGAACGCGGAGACGGCGAAGCCCGTTCCGGTGAGGAAGTCACGGCGGTTCACGGAACTCCAGAACAGGACGGCGGCGCGGACGGCCTCGGCGGGCTCTCGCCGGAAATCCAACCCCGCCGAGGCGTCCGGTGTCTGCGCCCCCGCCATGCCGATCTCCGCCAACTCCACGGGCCGGCCGAGCCGTTCGCCGATCGCCTGGGCCAGCAGCCTGGGCACCGGCCAGTCGGGGACCATTCCGCGACGGCACCAGTTCGCGACCGAGGTGTGCGTGTAGCTGGTGCTCATCCCGGCCTCGAGAGCGAGTTGGTTCACCCGGTGGGCCAGCGACTTGTTGCTGGCCCCCGCGCACTCGCCGATCATCCGGGCCAGCGCGTCGTTGGGCGGCTTGGCCCGGCGGCTGGTCGACGCCACGGCACATCCCCTTCGTCCAGTGCGGCTCGGCGCGGACCTCGCACCTGGCCAAGTACGGGAGTTCGTACACCCGGTACCCGACGCCGGATCCACCGAGGGTAGTTCCGTCCCGCTCACGGTGGGCCGCTTCCGCGAGTTGTGAGCCCCCTTGCGAGCCCTCCCCGAACCCGCCGCCACCGCGCTTGCCTGGTGTCCCGCCCTCCCGGAAGGACACCTCCATGAAGCTCACCGTGATCGGCTGCGGCCACCTCGGCGCGACCCACGCGGCCGCACTGGCCGAACTCGGCCACCAGGTCCTCGGCATGGACACCGACCCCGCCAAGGTCGCCGCCCTGAACCAGGGCCGGGCCCCGTTCGTCGAACCCGGCCTGAACGACCTGCTCGCCAAACACACCGCCGCCGGCAACCTCCGCTTCACCACCTCCTGCACCGAGGCCGCCGCCTTCGCCGACCTCCACTTCCTGGACGTCGGCACCCCGCAGCAGACCGGCAGCAGCGCCTACGACCTCACCCAACTCCGCACCGCCGTCCGCCACCTGGCCCCCCTGCTCGACGACGGCGCACTGATCATCGGCCGGTCCACCGTCCCCGTCGGCACCGCCACCCAGCTCCGGCACCTCCTGGACGAGCACCTCCGCGACGGGGTCCGGGTCCGCCTGGCCTGGTCACCGGAGTTCCTGCGCGAATCCCTCGCCGTCCAGGACACCCTCCGGCCGGACCGCATCGTCCTCGGCCTCGAGGACGGCGACACCACCGGCGAAGCCCGCTTCCGCGCCGTCCACGCCGACATCCTGGCCACCGGAACGCCACTTGTCGTCACCGACCTGCCCACCGCCGAACTGATCAAAGGCGCCGCCAACGCCTTCCTCGCCACCAAGATCTCCTTCATCAACCTGATGGCAGAACTCTGCGAACACACCGGCGCCGACGTCCGCCACCTGGCCCACGCCCTCGGCCACGACCCCCGGATCGGCACCGCGGGCATGCGCCCCGGCCTCGGCTACGGCGGCGGCTGCCTACCCAAGGACCTCGCCGGATTCACCCACCGCGCCGAAGAACTCGGCACCGACACCGGCCTGCTCCGCGAGGTCGCCTCCATCAACCAGCGCCGCCGCGAACGCACCGTCGCACTCGCCCACGAACTCCTCGGCGGCGACGTGACCGGCCGACGGATCGCCATCTGGGGCGCCGCCTTCAAACCCGGCACCGACGACACCCGCGACTCCCCCGCCCTCGCCGTCGCCGACACCCTCCAGCGAGCCGGCGCCGAAATCACCATCCACGACCCGGCCGCCCTCGAGAACGCCCGCCGCGCCCACCCCCAACTCACCTACGCCGAAAGCCCGATCCGCGCCCTCACCGACGCCGACCTGCTGCTCCACCTGACCGACTGGCCCCAGTACGCCGCCCAGGACCCGTCCGCCCTCGCCCGGCACGTTGCGGCGCCCGTGGTCATCGACGCCCGCGGCACCCTCGACGCGAACCGCTGGCGGACGGCCGGCTGGTCCTTCCACGCCCTCGGCCGCCGCTGAACACCTCCGCGACACAGCCGGCACGGTGGGCATCGAGCCAACGCCGCCCGGCCGCGCCCGCTGCACGCCAGTCGCTCCAGCGGCCCCCGGACACGGCCGCCAGCAGGGCGAAGACCTCGCCGACCCGGTCGACCGCGACGGCCAGGGCGCACAGCCGGTCCACCAGCGCCGGATCCGGGACGTCTTCGGCGGCCGTGGCGTGCAGGGCCCGCACCAGTGCGACGGTGGCCGCGAGGCGTTCGGGGCCGGACAGTTCACCGGCGAGCAGCCCGTCGAGCGCGTCCGCGAGGAGGACGGCGATGCTCAGCAGGGGGCGCAGTGCGGCGGCGTCCGGGGCGGGCATCCGGTCCAGGCAGCGCTGCCGCCGGCCGGCGTCGAGGCGGGCCAGGGTACTCAGTGCGGCCCACTGCTCCGGCAGCCGCAGCCCCAGCCGGGTCTCCGCCTCCACCACCTCGGCCTCCGTCAACGCGGAGAAGCCGGTCCGCCACACCTCACCGTCGCCCGGCCGCAGGGCGGCCCATCGCGCGAACAGTTCACGTATCCGGGCCAGCCGCCGGTCGATCCGCTCGTCGTCCAGCGGCTGCCGGGACACGGGCTCAGCAGTCATCACAGGGTCCTTCGCCGTCAGAGCCTCTCGTATCAACAGGCCGCGGCGGCGAGGCCCAGCAGTTCCGAGATCCGTGCGAGGGTGTCCGGTCGGCCGTCGGCCAGCACGGTGGCGATGCCCAGCTCCTGCGCCGGCGCCAGGTTCGCCGGGTGGTCGTCGACGAAGAGGCAGGCTTCGGCGGGCAGGCCCATCCGGTCGAGCACCAGCCGGTAGATGGCGGGGTCGGGTTTGGCGAGGCCTTCGAGTTCGGAGATCACGGTCACGTCGAACAAGTCCCGGACCCCGCACGCCGCGTAGGGGTCGAACGGGTCGAGGCCGAAGCTGTTGGACAGCATCGCCACGGTGCGGCCGGCCTCCCGGGCCGCCGCAGCCAGTTCGATCATCTCGGTGGCCGGCGAGACACGTTCCCAGGCCCGGCCCATGAGGTTCTCGTGCTCGGTGAGTCCCAGGATCGGTGCGGTCAGCCGGTTCCACTCGGACTGGCTCAGCCGGCCGACCTCGAGTTCGGCGTACAGCTCCTTCACCACCGGGTGGGTGGTGAGCGTCCGGCGCCAGGCGTCCGCGTCCAGCCCCTGGCTCAGGCTCCACCGGCGGAGCATCGGCGCCGGGTCGGGTGTCAGCACGCCCACGAAGTCCAGGATCAGGCCTCGGTATGCCGCTGGGGCACCGGTGTCGGGCATGGCCGTCCTTCCGCTCGAAGCCACCCGTCACCGTACTGGGCCCGCACCTGCGGGAGAAGTGGACAGGCGGCCCGCACGCCCCCACGCGCACGGACCGCCGTCCCGTCAAATGGGCCCCGGTCAGGGCTTTGTGGAGCCGCGTGACGCTCTGCAGCGCGCCCTTCGGGTCGAGCTTCACCACGTACTGGTTGCCGTGGCAGCGACCCAAGATCCACGAGGGAGCATCCTGCCCCACTCGACAGCACTCACCACACCGATCCGGCCCTGCCGGTCGCCGGTGTTGTCCACCTGTGACAGTCGTTGCAGCCCGTGCCACCCACCGGGGTCATCTCCAGGCCCCGGCCCGCCCGTTCACATCCGACGGTTACGCCTCGGGGGCGGCGCTCTCGCCGGGCAGGCGGAGGTCCCAGCCGACCAGGGCGCGGAGCTGTTCGGCGGTGACGCCGTCGGGGACGGGGCGGGGGGCCTCGTGGCGGATGGGGGGCTGCCAGCCGGCTTCCGGGTCCCAGGTGCGGACCTGGCGGGCGGGGGCGCCGGCCACCACCGCGAAGTCGGGGACCTCGCCGGAGACCACGGAGTTGGCGGCGACCACCACGTTGCGGCCGAGCCGGGCGCCGGGCAGGATCACCGCGCCGGTGCCGATCCAGGAGCCGGCGCCGATCGAGACGGGCTCGTTGCGCGGCCACTGCTTGCCGATCGGCAGTTCGGTGTCGCGGTACTCGTGCGCCTGGTCGGTGATGTAGACGTTCGGGCCGGTCCACACGTCGTCACCGAGCACGATCTGCTGGTGCCCGACGATGTGGCTGCCGCGGCCGATCACGCAGCCGCCGCCGATCCGGACGATCGGCTCGGGGCCGAGGTCGAGCCCGGGCAGGAAGCCGGCCGAGATGGTGACGCGTTCGCCGATGATGGAGAACGGGCCGATGGTGATCCACTGTTCGTTGAACACCGTGCCGAGCGGGAACGCCAGCTTGGTGCCGTCACCGAGCTCCCCGAACCGGTACGGCCCGGGGTTGCGGTTGCTGACGGCGCCGGCGTCCTGCACCCAGCGCCAGCCGCGGTGCACCGCGCGCCCGGCCGCCCGGCGCGACCTCTCGCGGACGGACCCCAGCAGCGCGCGGACGATCGACATGCGCTCACCGTATCGGCCGGTGGCGGCCCGCGACGGGCAACGGGACCAAACTCACACCGGCCGGTAACTTGCGCCGAAAATCCAGCTCGGCGCACCCGGCCGACTCAGCCCGGCCAGAAGGCTCAGCGCACCCAGCGCGCCGGCCGCTTCTCCAGGAACGCCCGCATGCCCTCCTGCGCCTCCTCGGAGCCGAACAGCCGCGCGGACTGGGCGACCAGCTCCTCGGTGTGCCGCTCGAAGGACTCCCGGACGGCGGCGTTGGCAAGGTACTTGGACTCCGCGAGGCCCTGCGGCGAGCACAGCCGCAGCGCGTCCAGGATGGTCTTCAGCGCGGCGCCGGTGTCGTCGGCGGCCTCGGTGACCAGGCCGATCCTGGCGGCCTCGGCGGCGTCGAAGGTCTCGCCGGTGAGGTAGTAGCGGGCGGCGGCGCGCGGCTCCAGCTTGGGGCGCAGCGGCAGCGAGATGACGGCGGGGGCGAGGCCGAGGCGGGCCTCGGTGAAGGCGAAGGTGCAGTCGGGTCCGGCGACGGCGAGGTCGCAGGCGCCGACCAGGCCGAGTCCGCCGGCCCGGACGTGGCCGTCGAGGCGGGCGATGACGGGCTTGGGGCAGTCGACGATGGCGCGTTGCAGGGCGACCAGGCCGCGCGGTCCGACGGTGGGGTCGTCGCCGGTGGCCTCGGAGAGGTCGGCGCCGGCGCAGAACACCCGCCCGGTGTGGCCGAGGACGACGGCGCGGACGTCGGGGTCGGCGGCGGCGTCGGCGAGGCCCTGGGTGAGTTCGGCCATCAGCCGGGTGGAGAGCGCGTTGCGGTTGTGCGGGGAGTCGAGTTCGAGGGTGGCGACGGCGTCGGCGGTGCTGCGGCGCAGGAGGGGCGCTTCGCTGGTCATCTGGGCTGGTCTGCCTTCCGGCTGAGGGTGGGTCGGACGGTATCCGCCTGCACCCTGGCACGACAGCGCCCCCGCTGGCCAGTATCCGGTGCGTACACACCCTCAACTCTCTTAAGGTCTAGACCTATTGACTGTTAACCGTCAACCTGGGTTGAGTGCTCGGCACACCGCTCGTTCCCCCCACAAGGAGTGGCCGATGTCCCCCATCCGAATCACCCGAACCACCCGAACCACCCGACCCGTCCCCCACCGCCGCCCGCGCAACACCCGCGGCCGGATCGCCGCCCTGCTGACCGGCGCCCTGGCCGCCACCGGACTCGCCGTCATGGTGCCCGCCTCCTCCACCGCGGCCACCGCCTGCGCCACCCCGTACGCGGCCTCGCAGGTGTACACCGGTGGCATGACCGCCTCGTACAACGGCCACAACTGGAACGCCAAGTGGTGGACCCAGGGCGAGACCCCGAGCACCGCCGGCGGCGGCGTCTGGGCCGACCAGGGCGCCTGCGGCACCGGCGGCGGCACCACGCCGAGCCCGAGCCCGAGCCAGACCGGCGGCACCGCGAGCCCCAGCCCGAACCCCACCGGCACGGTCTGCGCCTTCCAGATCTGGGTCGCGGGCACCCAGTACACCACCGGCACGGTGGTCAAGTACGTGCCCAACGGCCAGTTCTACGTCGCCACCCACGACAACCCGGGCTACGACCCGACGATCTCCACCTGGTACTGGAGCCCGTCCAACTGCGCCACCGACACGCCGTCCCCGAGCCCGACCACGACGACGCCCAACCCGGGCGGGTTCGTGGTCTCCGAGGCCCAGTTCAACCAGATGTTCCCGAGCCGGAACCCGTTCTACACGTACAGCGGGCTGGTCGCGGCGCTGAGCGCCTACCCGGCGTTCGCGGGCACCGGCTCCGACACCGTGAAGAAGCAGGAGGCGGCGGCCTTCCTCGCCAACATCAGCCACGAGACCGGCGGGCTGGTGTACGTCGTCGAGCAGAACACCGCCAACTACCCGCACTACTGCGACACCACCCAGCCCTACGGCTGCCCGGCCGGCCAGGCCGCCTACTACGGACGCGGGCCGATCCAGCTGAGCTGGAACTTCAACTACAAGGCGGCGGGCGACGCGCTCGGCATCGACCTGCTGAACAACCCGAACCTGGTGCAGACCGACGCGGCCGTCGCCTGGAAGACCGGCATCTGGTACTGGATGACGCAGAACGGCCCGGGCACCATGACCGCGCACAACGCCATGGTCAACGGCAAGGGCTTCGGCGAGACCATCCGCTCCATCAACGGCTCGCTGGAGTGCAACGGCGGCAACCCCGCGCAGGTGCAGAGCCGGATCAACGCCTACACCAGCTTCTCCGCCATCCTCGGCGTCCCGACCGGCTCCAACCTGAGCTGCTAGGACGACGAACGGCGCGGGTGACGGTCCTCGACGAACCGTCACCCGCGCCGCTGCGGCCCCGACAAGAACTCAGCGCCGCCGCACCACCAGCGTCATCCCGAAGCCCGCCGCGGCGAACAGCGCGCCCAGCAGCAGCCAGCCGACCGTCCCGTTGGCGATCACCACTGAGGTGATCAGCACCGGGCCGAACATCATCGCGCCCGACATGCCGGTGTTGAACACGCCCTGGTAGGCGCCCTGCGAGTGCTCCTTCGCCAGGTCGTAGCCCAGCGCCCACGCACCGGCCTGGCTGTACACCTCGCCGAGCGCCTGGAGTCCGACGCCGGCCGAGATCACCAGCGCCGCCACCCAGCCGGGCAGGCCCGCGGCCAGCGCCAGTACCGCGCAGGAGCCGGCCACCAGCAGCGCGCCGCGCCGGAAGACCCGGGCGGCCGCGCCGATCTCCTCGGTGCCCCGGGTGGCCCGCACCTGAAGGGCGATCACCAGCACGGTGTTGACCAGCAGCGCGCCGGCCGCCATCCAGCGCGGCGCGTCGGTCTCCCGCACCACCCACAGCGGCACGCCGACCTCGATCATCACGAACTGCAGGGTGATCACCGCGTTCAGGCCGGTCGCCGCCAGGTAGCGCCCGTCCCGCAGCACCGCCAGCATCCCGCCCTCGGCCTTCGCCTGCGCGGCCTGCTCGGCGCTGCGCCGCGGGCCGGGCACCATCAGCAGGTACATCACCGCGATCACGCCGTACGTCACGCCGTCGAACAGCAACGCCGTCAAGTACGCGCCCCGGCTGTCGAGTTGGAGCACCGCGGCGGCGGCGACGGTGCCCAGCCCGATGCCGATGTTGGTGACCGAACGCAGGTACGCCCGGCCCGCCACCCGGCCGTCCTGCGGCAGCACCTCGGCGAACAGCGCGCCGCGCACCGCCATGCCGCCCCGGTCGGTGGCGGCCACCAGGCAGGCCAGCACCGCGAACACCGCCAGGTCGTGCACCAGCACGTACCCGACCGAGCACACCCCCTGCGCCACCAGCAGCACCACCAGCACCGGCTTGGGCCCGAACCGGTCGGACAGCCAGCCCGCCGGCATGCCCGCCGCCAGCCCGAACGCCCCGGCGACGGTCAGCACCACGCCGACCTGCGCGACCCCGAACCCGAGGATGCGGGTGAAGAACAGCACCGACAGGGTCATCGACAGGCCGTTGCCGGCCGTGTTGATCAGGGTGATCACGGACAGCCGGCGCAGCACCGGGTCCTGGGGCAGCAGCCGGGCGAACCGGCTGGGGGCATGGCTGGGCAACGCGGCCTCGTCGGCCGCGACTTCAGTGGCGGTCATGATCCGATCAGACCGGGTACGGAGCGCTCGTGGTATTGATTTAGCCCGGGTCTGAATCCACGGCCCGGACGGGGGCACACCATGACGTTGCGGTTCCGGCTGGGCCTGGCCGATCTGGCCGGCACGTACTTCACCTGCTCGCCGCTCCAGGAGACGGTGCTCAGCCTGCGGATGTGGACGCACCCGGGCCAGTACCCGCACGGGGCCGCGTTCGAGGCGATGCGCCCGGCCTTCGAGGCACTGCCGGCGGCGCCGCTGCTGCGCGCCCTGGTGGCGAGCAACAAGTACGTGCCGGACTTCATGACGCCCCGCCCGAGCGTCCCGTTCCCGGACTTCGCGGCCGAGCTGGCCGTCGTCCGCTCTTTCGAACCGGCCCGGCTGCGGCGCGAGTTGGAGATCACCTTCCTGCCGCACGACCGCGCGATACCACCGCTGCTGGCCGCCTACGACGACCGCCCGGCGGAGCTGATCCAACTAATCGCGGACGCCCTGGAGCAGTACTGGACGCGGGTGCTGGAGCCCAACTGGTGGCCGCGCGCCCGCTCGGTGCTGCACGCCGACATCGTGCACCGCGCCCGGGTGCTGGCCGAACGCGGCGCGGCCGGCCTGTTCGCCGACCTCGACCACCGGCTGCACTGGACGGACGGGGTGCTGACCATCGACCGGAACTGGGGCTACGGCGACCTGGACATCGTGGTGGACCGGCGCGGCCTGGCCCTGCTGCCGACCTGCTTCGCGCGCGGCGCGATCACCGCGATCGGCCCCGACCTCACTCCGTCGATCAGCTACCTGGCGCGCGGCCAGGGCAACCTGACCGGCCCCGCCGACCCGCCGCCCGCGCCGCAGGCCCTGGAACAGCTGCTCGGCACGCCCAAGGCCCGCCTGCTCACGCTGCTCCAAGAACCCACCGCCACCACCGAGTTGGCCGTCCGGCTGGGCGTCACCCCGGGCGCCGTCAGCCAGCACCTCTCCGTCCTGCACGCCACCCGCCTGGTCACCCGCGCCCGGCACGGCCGCCGGGTGCTGTACGCGCGCAGCCCGCTCGCCGAACAGCTCCTCGGGCCCTGAGACCTCGTCAGCAGAACGCCATGACCGCGCCGGTCTCCACCGAGTGCCGGGCCGCCCGCATCAGCTGGAGGCAGATGAACGACTCGGTGCCGTAGCGCCGCCAGCCCTCGGGCACCGGGTCCTCGCCGTCGAGCACGGCGGTGACCTCGTCCGAGTGCGGGTCGAGCTCCTCGGGCAGACCGAGCGCAGCGGCCACCACCCGCAGCTCCGCCAGCAGCCGCACCGAGGACCCGAGCATCCCGCCGGACAGCTCCTCGTCGATCAGCACCGGCCCGAAGTCGACGGGCACGTAGTAGCCCTCGCAGTCGGAGTGGTGGATCAGGTGGTCGAACGGGCCGGCCGGGTCGTCCGGGATGTCGTAGTACGCCTCCTCCAACTCCCGGTCGTCGGTGGCGCGTTCGTCCTCCGCCAGCGGCTCGGGTAGCTGCCCCTTCGCGGCCAGGTGGGCCGCGACGCGGCGCAGCGTGTGCAGCCCCGAGTACCCCCACACGCGGTCGCTGAACCGCGGACCCGCCTCCGGCTCCTGCCAGGCCGGCAGGCCCTCGCGCTCCAGCACGGCGCGGATCGTCACGCACTCCGCGCGGAACCACTCCGCCACGTCGTCCTCGGCGCCGATCAGCGCCCCCACCATCACGTCGAGTCCCATGCCGAGGATGCTGCCAGCCAGCACCGACAACCGGCGGATCCCGTCGTCAACTCCCCTCCGGCACATCACGGTTGGGTAACGGCAGCTCCTTCGTGTGACCGCGCGCATCCCCGCACCCGTGTAGAGCTCAGAGCCGCGTTCGAGCGGGTCCGCATGGCCGGCGTGCGCAGATGACGACAGAAGGTGAGTCAGAGAATGAAGGACTTCCGTACGGACCTGAGTGACGAACTGACCGCGCTGACGCCGCCGCCCCTGGGTGACGTGGTGGCGGAGGCGACCAGGAAGGGCCGCCGCGCCCGCCGGGTGCGGACGGTCGGGCAGGTGGCCGGGTCGGCGCTGGCGATGGCGGCCGTCGCCGTGCTGGTCGGCGGCCAGTTGCACGGCGCCGGTGGCGGGAACGGGCTGGTCGGCCCGGCGGCCGGCGGCGCGCCCGCCCTGGCCGCCTCCGCGGCCTCGACCCCGTCGCCGGCGGCGTCCGGCGCCCTGGTCCGGGTGAGCGGCGCGGCCGTGCTCTCGACGGTGCTGGACTAGCTGCCCGTCGGCCTGGAGACCAGCGGATACGCGGCGAACGACGCCACCGAGGCGCACGGCAAGTACGCCGCCGACGTCCCGTTCGCCCAGGTCAACGTCCGGACTCCCAAGGGCCTGGGCATGATGCGGGTCTTCGTCGGCACCGCGTCCCCCGACGCCAAGTGCTCGACCAGCGACGGCTGCCAACGGGACAAGTACGGCCAGCAGGTCCGGGTCCAGCACGTGGACGACAACTGCATCCAGAACACCGTGGTCACCGTCCGCCACGCCGACGGCACCGCCGTCACCGTGCAGATGGCCAGCTGCCTGGCCTGGGACGGCAAGGCGAGCGTGCCCGCCGTCGTCCCGCTCAGCGAGGAGGCCGCCGCCGAACTGGCCGGAAACCCCGCTTTCCACAACATGATGACCCCCGCCCAGGGTGCGGCCGCGGCCGCCCGCTTCCCGGCACTCCCGCAGATCGGCTGACCTGCCCCAGTGCGGCCCCGGGCCTCCGGGGCCGCACTCCCTGCCCGGAATCCATCGCACGCACGATCGGGGAGCATCACTGGTGCGGAAAGAAGCAGAGTTCACCGCGTTCGCCGAGGCCGGGGCGGTCAGGCTGCGCCAGATCGCCTACCTGATGTGCCGCGACTGGCACCTGGCACAGGACCTCACCCAGACGACGCTGACCAAGATGTACCTCGCCTGGCCGCGGATCACCCGCCGGGACCTCGACCCGTTCGGCTACGCACGCAAGGTCCTGCTCAACAGCCTGCTCGACCACAAGCGCCTGCGCAGCACCGGCGAGGTGGCCGTCGATCAGATCCCCGACCGGGCCCCCGACACCGGCCACCACGGCGCCTCGGCGGACATCCGGCTCACCCTGATCGACGCTCTCGTGCTGCTCACCCCCAGGGACCGGGCGATCGTGCTGCTGCGCTACTGGGAGGACCACACCGTCGAAGCCACCGCCGAGATGGTGGGGGTCAGCAACTCCGTGGTGAAGACCCAGAGCATGCGCGCCCTGGCTACCCTGCGGGCCCACCTCGGCGAGGACCGCGCCGATCTCTTCGCTTCCTGAGGCTTCGTTCGGTCCCCAACCCCCGCGCCCGTCACACAAATGGGTCCGCCCGAGGAAGGGCTCTCCCCTCCCCGGGCGGACCCAGGACCACGTCAATCTGCGGACGCGTGTCCTCAACGTCCCGCGACCGACGCCAACTTCCGCGCCGCCCGGTGGTCCCGCATGATCTGCGCGAACGTCGTGTGACCCTGCGTGGTCCGCGCGAACGCCCGCCAGGCCGGGTTGATCAGCGAGACCGCCAGGTGGAACATGTGCGGCCGCTTCTCGAACGAGTCCAGCATGATCTTGCCGGCCCGCATCTCCACGCCCAGGCCCGCCTTGATCGCGAACGAGTAGTTGAGCGCCTGCCGCCGCACGTCCGCCGCCCCGTTCGCCTCGGCGACCTGCACGGCCCACTCACCGGCCAGCCGGCCCGAGCGCAGCGCGTACGAGATGCCCTCGCGGGTCCACGGCTCCAGCAGCCCGGCGGCGTCGCCGGCCACCAGCACCCGGCCGCGGGACAGCGGCGAGTCCTCGGCCCGGCAGCGCGTCAGGTGCCCGGACTCCACCAGCGGCTTGAACCCGGACAGGCCGAGCCGCCGAATGTAGTCCGCCAGGTACTGCTTGGTCTGCTCGCCCTGCCCGCGCGCCGAGATCACGCCGACCGTCAGCGTTCCGGAGTCGGTCTTCGGGAACACCCACCCGTACGAGCCGGGCAGCGGGCCCCAGTCCAGGTGGATCCGGCCGGCCCACTCGCCGGAGACCGCGTCGGGGACGGGGATCTCCGCCTCCAGGCCCAGGTCGATCTGGTCGAAGCTGACGCCGACGTGACGGCCGATCCGGCTGGCGGAGCCGTCCGCGCCGACCACCGCGCGGGCCTCCACCCGACGGCCGTCGGCCAGCGTCACGAACACGGTGCGGCTGTCGCCGCCCTGCTGCTCGACGCCGGTCGCGGTGACGCCGGTGAGCAGCACCGCGCCGGCCTGCTCGGCGGCCTGCACCAGGCGCAGGTCGAACTCGTCGCGGTTGACCACGCCGAACAGCATCCGCTTCGAGCGCCGGGTGCGGGTCCACTTGCCGTTCAGCGCGAAGGTGACGGCCGAGATCCGGTCCTGCAGCGGGAGCTTGAAGTCCGGCGGCAGCGAGTCCCGGGACGGGCCGATGATGCCGCCGCCGCAGGTCTTGTACCGGGGGTGCTCGGCCTTGTCGAGCAGCAGCACCCGCCGGCCGCGGGTCGCGGCCGCGTACGCCGCCGACGATCCGGCCGGTCCGGCGCCGACCACGACCACGTCCCACACCTCGTCGAGCAGCGCCGTCTTCTCGGCGTCCGCCTCCGCGTCGGTGCTCACGCTCTCCGCCGCCGCAACGTCCGACGCCTCGTCCGCCACAGCGTCCGACGGCTCGTCCGACGGCTCCGACGGCTCGTCCGCCACGGCGTCCAACGATCCGTCACCGGCGTCGTCGGCAAGGGCCGCGACCGGCTCGACGGGGTCCAGGTCCTGGGTGCTACCGGTGTCAGTCACGGTCGCCCATCCTAATCTGCCCACCCGGCTCTCCGGCCAGGACCCGCCCTTGCCGAACACCGGCCGAACAGCAGCTGAAAGACAGCCGGACGACGGCCGGAGGACGCGCCCCCAACCGGCCCGTCGCCTACCCGCTGTGACGGCACAACCGCAGGTCAAGGGCTTGCCAAGGACCTCCCGAACCGGTTCAGTAAGGGCCATGCCGCATATCGAGCTCCCCGCCCCCCACCCCGGAATCCGGGGCCTGCTCTCCTTCAACCCCGCGTCCGGCCTCCGCCTGAGCGAGCTCGCCGAACAGATCCTGCGCGGCGAATCCCCGCTGTCCGTCGGCGAACGCGAACTGATCGCCGCCTACGTCTCCTCGCTCAACTGCACCCGCTACTGCGCGGCCGCCCACGGCGCCACCGCCGCGCACCGCCTGGACGGCGACTACGCCCTGGTCGACGCCGTCCAGAACGACCTGGCCACCGCCCCCGTCTCCGACCTGATGCGGGCACTTCTCCAGCTCGCCGGCAAGGTCGCCGAGAGCGGACTGTCCGTCACCGAGCAGGACATCGCCGCCGCCCGGGCCGTCGGCGCGGACGACGCGACCATCCACGACACCGTGCTGATCGCCGCCGCGTTCTGCATGTACAACCGGTACGTCGACGGCCTCGCCGCCCTCACCCCCGACGACCCCGAGATGTACCGCATGATCGGCGCCCACCTCTCCGACCACGGCTACCTCCCCCAGCCCGGCGAATAAGCCCTCCCCCGCCGCCCGGACACCCCCCGCCCGGACACCCCCGCCCGGGCGGCGGCCCCACCCGGGCGGCGGCCCACCTCACAACTTGCCGAGGAAACGCTCCAGTTCGGACCGCGACTGGAACGACACCTTCACCCGCACCGGCCGCCGCCGCCCCGGCAGCCGCAGCCGCACCGAGTTCCAGGTCGTGCCGAGTTTCGCCTTCGTCACCATCGTGCCCGCCTCCGCGAGCGGCACCACGTGCAGCACCCGACTCGGCCCGTCCGCACTGGCCGCCCCGCTCAGCACGTACACCGAACGATCCGTCGCGACCAGGTAGTAGCCCTTGGCCAGCCACCGCCCCAGGAACGGGCCGAACGCCGCCATCAGCCAGTTGACCCCGCCGCTCACTCCCAGCACCACCAGCCGGGGCCGCTCGGTCTCGTCCATCCGCAACACGGCCCGCCGCGCCGCCGAGACCAGCTCCAGCTTTCGCTCCGTCACGCTTTCCCCACCTGTCCGCCGGCGCACGCACGTTCGTGCGCGCAGCGGCAGAGACTACCTCCCCCGTCCGTCGACCTGTGCCGGCGTCAAAGCCCCCGCAGGACATGGTCGAGCGCCGCCCGCCCCGCCGGCCCCCAGTTCGACTTCCCGCCGGGCAGGCCGCGATCCCCGTTCTGCCCCATCAGCATCAGGAACAGACTCTTCATCGCGGCCAGCCCACGCGCCCGCCGGACCGACCCTTCGTCCGCCTGCCCGTACCTGTCGAAGAACCGCGAAGCCCCACCCTCCGGAAGCAACAGCCAGGCCGACGCGAGGTCCCAGGCCGGATCCCCCGCGAAGACATCCCCGAAGTCGACGACGCCCGCCAGCGTCCCGTCCGCGACGACGACGTTCGCCGGATGCAGATCACCGTGCACCCACACCCGCGGCCCGTCCCACCCCGGAGCCGCAACCGCGTCCTCCCACACCGCCCGGACCTCGCCCTCGGCGAACCGGCCGCCGAGATCCACCGCCCCCAGGAAGTACTCGAACCCCTGCGTGCACTCCGCCGGGTGCCCCCCACGGTCCGACGACCCCGGCGCCTCCGCCGGCGCCGCCACGTGCAACGCCTTCAGGAAGCCCGCCAGCGCATCAGCCGCGTGATCGCCCCGGGTGATCACGCCGTGATCCAGCGGCGTGCCCTCCACCCACGTCATGACGGTCCAGATCTTCGGAAACCGCCCCGACGGCACCCCGTCCCGCACAGGCACCGGAATCGGCAACGGCAACCGCGCGGCGAGACCCGGCAACCACCGCCGCTCCTTCAGCTGCGACTCCGGACCGCTGTCCATCCGCTGCACCCGAACCGCCAACTCACCCCCGAGCCGCCACATCTGATTGCCCCACCCACCCGCCACCTCACGAATGGGCAACCCGGCCAGATCCGGATGCTGCTCCCGCAGCAGGTCGCGAACCAGGCCCTCGCTGATCTCAATCTCGGCTTCGGTCATGCGCAGTCACGGTACTTGCACGCCCCTGCCCGCCACCTCGCAGCCCCGCGCCGCACCCAACAGCGCCGCCCCGACCGCCAGCCCCGCGCCGCCACCGAAGCACGCCTCGTCCACGACGCCGCGCTCGCCGCGCCGCACCCGCTCGATCGCACCCAGCAGCGTCGCGGCGGTGAGCAGCCCGGCGGTGCGGCGGTCGGCGGAGCGCCAGGGCCCGGCGTGCCGGGCCAGCAGGGCGAGGCCGAGCAGTGAAGTCCCGTACTGCAGGCCGGTGTACAGCGGAACGCCGCCGACCCGCCGTTCCAGCACGGGCAGCGCCCGGACGCCGGCCCGGCCGTGGTGGGTGAACGCGTCCCAGGCCAGGTGGCTGACCGCGCCGACCGCCACCGCCCCGGCGGCGAGCGCGAGTTCGCCCGCCGCCGGGCGCCCCTCGGGCACGACGTCCGTCCACGCCCCGGGAACGGCCTCGCCGACCGGGCCCCGCCATGCCCCGTACCAGGCGGCGACCAGCCCGGCCCCGATCGCCACATCGACCGTCCCGGCGGCCCACCACCGGTGCGTCAGATCGCCGTGCCGGTACACCCCGGGCAGCACCGACTCGGCGAAGAACGGCACATCGGGCGCCATCGCCCCGGCCACCAGCCCGGCCGCCACCAGCGCCCCCTTCCGACGGGCACTCCGCAACCCGGGCAGCACGGCCGCAACATGACTCAACGTGAACGGCATGCCCGCATCCTCCCAGCACCCACCCCTGCCCGACCCGTCAACGCGCAGTCCCGGCCTCCGCCCGAGCGCCCGCCGCACCCGCCGGCAGCCGCCCCGCGAGGCCCTCTCATCGCGCGGGCGCAGCCCCCGTCGCCGCCCGCCGTCCGCCCTCCAGGTACCGCAACTCGCCTTCCGCGCGCGCCTCCAGCGCGGCAACGAGCCGGCGCAGCCGAGTGGCGGGCAGCATCTCCGCGGCTTCCCGCAGGGTGGCGAAGTGCCAGTCCCGGAGCTCCCCGGTCGGCAGGCGCAGCCGCAACACCTCGGACGGACCGAGCCGCCCGCCGTCGTAGACCAGCCGCAGGCCGCCGCGGCCGCCGCCCGCCCCGGGTTCCCAGTCGACGGCGAGCAGGAGCAGTTCCTCGGGGCGCAGCCGCAGGCCGAGTTCCTCCGCCGCCTCCCGAACGGCTGCCGCGGTCGGTGATTCGCCGCGTTCGACGACGCCGCCGGGGAACTCCCAGTGCGGTTTGTACGCGGGGTCGACCAGCAGCACCCGGTCCCGGTCGTCGAACAGCAGCACGGCGGCGGCGACGGTGTCGCCGTTCCCGCCCTCGGTGCGCACGATCGGACAGCGCGCGGCGCCGCTGCGCACCACTTCGGCGATCCGCTCGGCGGTCTGTCTCGGTGTCAGCAGACTGTTGTCGATCATCCGTGCGTCCCCGGCCAGCCAGCCCCGCGCGATCAGGTACGCGGGCAGCGCCTCCCGACTGCGCGCCCGAAGAGCCGCGTCCCCGGTGCCGATCCGGGCCCGCAGAATCGTTTCGACGGGGTCGAGGACGACGTGGTGGACGGGGAGGCCGCGCCCGGCCAGCGAGCCGAAGATCTCGTCGCGGTGTTCCTGGCGCAGCAGCGTCATCGGGACGAGTACGGGGCCGGTCGCCTCCTCGGCCAGCGCGGCGGCGGTCTCGGCGACCAGTCGCCGCCACGCGGGCAGCTCCTGCGGGTCGGTCACCTCGGCGAGGCGGCCGGGCGGCAGGGTGGCGCGCAGCAGCGCCCCGACGGTGTCCGGCTCGAACAGCACGCTTCCGGGCAGCAGCCCGGTCAGCTCCCGGCAGGCGGTGGTCTTGCCCGCACCGAATGCCCCATTGACCCAGACGATCACAGTATCCCTGCCCTCCGTGGCCGCCCGGCCGGTCCGCCGGGCAGCGCGGGGCCCGGGCCCCCACGCCATCCCAGTGGTACCCACTCCCCGCCGCCCTGAAAGGACCGGCCGGACAGGCTCTACGCGTCCGGTTCGAGCAGCCGCTTCTTCAGCACCTTGCCCATGGCGTTGCGCGGCAGGTCGTCGACCAGCACCACCCGCCGGGGGCGCTTGTGCACGGACAGCCGCCGCGCCACGAAGTCGACCAGCTCGCCCTCCGCCAAGTCGGTCCGCCCGGCGACCACGTACGCGACCACCACCTGCCCGAGGTCCTCGTCGGGGGCGCCCACCACGGCGGCGTCCGCGACGCCGGGGTGGTCGCGCAGCGCGGCTTCCACCTCGCCCGCGCCGATCCGGTAGCCGCCGCTCTTGATCAGGTCGACGGAGGCGCGGCCGACGATCCGGTGGAAGCCGTCGGGTTCGATCACGGCGACGTCGCCGGTGCGGAACCAGCCGTCGGCGGTCCACGCCTCGGCCGTCGCCTCCGGCCGTCCGAGGTACCCGTCGAACAGCGTGGGGCCCTGGATCTGGAGGTCGCCGACGCTCTCGCCGTCGTGCGGCAGCGGCTGCCCGCCCTCGCCGATCAGGCGGGTGCGGACGCCGGGCAGGGGCACGCCGACCGCGCCGGGCCGCCGTTCGCCGTCGGCGCGGGTGGCGACGGTGATCAGCGTCTCGGTCATGCCGTACCGCTCGGCGGGGGCCTGGCCGGTGAGCCGGCGCAGCTGTTCGAAGACGGGGACGGGCAGGGGGGCGCTGCCGGAGACCAGCAGCCGGGCGGCGGCCAGCTCGCGGGCGGCGCCGGTGTCGGCGGCGATCCGCGACCAGACGGTGGGGACGCCGAAGTAGAGGCTGCCGCGGGCGGCGGCGTACCCGGCGGGGGTGGGCCGGCCGGTGTGCACCAGGCGGCTGCCGGTGCGCAGTGCGCCGAGGACGCCGAGCACCAGGCCGTGCACGTGGAACAGCGGCAGGCCATGGACGAGGGTGTCGTCGGCGTTCCACTGCCAGGCGTCGGCGAGTCCGTCGAGTCCGGCGGCGACGGCGCGGTGCGGGATCAGCGCGCCCTTGGGGGCGCCGGTGGTGCCGGAGGTGTAGAGCACGAACGCGGTCCGGTCGGGGTCGTCGGCGGCGGGCCGCCACGTCCCGCCCGGGCGGTCGTCGAGCCGGACCGGAAGGGCCGTCAGCCCTTCGGTGTCCTCGGGCAGCCGGGTGCCCGCCAGCAGGGTGGCGGCGCTGTCGCGCAGGATGTGGGCGCGCTCCAGCGGCCCGGAGTCGGGCGGCAGCGGCACCACGGGGACGCCGGCCAGCAGTCCGCCGACCACGGCCACCACCGTCTCCGCCTCGGGCCGGGCGAGCACGGCCAGCGCGGGTGCCCCGGCGACCCGTTCGGCGACCGCCCCGGCAGCACCCAGCAGTTTCTCCCGGGACAGCGCCCGCCCGTCCACCACCACCGCGTCCGCGCGGTCGCCGTACCCGCCGTCCAGCGCCGTCAGCAGCCCCATGCCGTCACCCCGTACACATCGCCCAGTGCCCTCAGCTGTCCCATGCCGCCCGACTCTACGAGCCGGGGGCGCCGGAGTACACCTGCGGCGCCGTTCGCCTGGCGGCGCGTCATCGCCCGTGCTGAGCTGGGGCGTTACCGATTCTCTCCACTTCCTTTACCGAATCCGGTGGCCGATCGGAACCATCCCGACCGCCCGTCTCGGACTATGGCCCGGCCCCGCCGGGCCCGGTGGGATAGGGGTCGCCCCGACCGGTACGGCCGGGAACCGTCTCTTCGAGGAGTCTCCTTGGGCATGCACCCCGCCACCGCGGGTCCCCGACGCTCGAACGCGCTGCGTGCCGCCGCGCTGCTCGCCGTCGGGGCCACCGCCCTGACCGGCGCCACCGCGACCGCCCGGACGGCGGCCGACCTGCACCTGCCGGCCGCCTTCCACCTGCGCCCCGCCTCGGCCGGGCACATCGACGCGGTCGGCCGGACCGCGCCGATATCGACGTCGGACTGCGTGTCGCAGATCGGCATCCACTGCTACTCGCCGCTCCAGTACCGCCAGGCCTACAACCTGAACCCGCTGTACCAGCAGGGCGTCACGGGCAAGGGCCGCACCATCGTGATCGTCGACTCGTTCGGCTCGCCGACCATCCAGCACGACCTGGAGATGTTCGACAAGCAGTGGGGAATCCCGGACACCCAGGTCGAGGTGGTCAAGTGGGGCAACGTCCCGGTGTTCGACCCGTCCAACCCGGACCACACCGGCTGGGCCGGTGAGACCACCCTGGACGTCGAGTACGCGCACGCCGTCGCCCCGGACGCGCACATCGTGCTGGTGGAGACCGGCGTCGCGGAGACCGAGGGCGTCACCGGCCTGCCGGAGATGATGGACGCCGAGAAGTCGATCATGCAGCACCGCGACGTGGACGTGATCTCGCAGAGCTTCGGCGCCACCGAGAACACCTTCCCGGGCTTCGACAAGGGCGACTTCAAGTCCATCGAGAGCCTGCGGTACGCCTTCAAGTTCGCCGCCGCGAAGGGCGTCACCGTCCTTGGCGCCTCCGGCGACAACGGCGCCACCGACGCGATGGAGAACGGCACCGACCTGTACCCGTACCGGGTCAACTCCTGGCCGTCCTCGGACCCGCTGATCACCTCGATCGGCGGCACCCAGCTGACCCTGGACAACAACGGCAACCGCACCGCCCCGGACAAGGTCTGGCACGACGACTACGGCGCGGCCGGCGGCGGCGCCTCCGGCGTCTTCGACCGCCCCTGGTACCAGGCGGGCGTGGCGAACGTGACCGGCAACCACCGCGGCACCCCGGACATCTCGATGAGCGCGGCCGTGGACGGCGCCGCCTGGACGTACGAGTCCTACGACCCGACCCGGGTCGGCTGGCACCTGACCGGCGGCACCAGCGAGGCCACCCCGATCTTCTCGGGCATCGTGGCGCTCGCCAACCAGCTCGCCGGCCACCGCCTCGGCCAGCTCAACCCGCGCCTGTACGCGATGGCCGCGCTGCCCTCGCAGTGGAGCGGCATCACCGACGTCTCCGAGAGTGACAACTCCTGGAACGGCGTGACCGGCTACAAGGCCGTCAAGGGCTACGACCTGGCGTCCGGCCTCGGCACCATCGACGCCAACCGCTTCGTGCGCACCCTCGCCGGCCGCTGACACCCGGCCCCACCCGAAAAGGGCGCGGCCCCCGGGATCAACTCCCGGGGGCCGCGCCGCAGTTCAGCCTCGACAGGTCAGCCCTTGCGGGCCTTGACCTCGGCGGTGAGCTGGGGCAGGACGGCGAACAGGTCGCCGACGACGCCATAGTCGACGAGTTCGAAGATCGGCGCCTCGGGGTCCTTGTTGACCGCGACGATGGTCTTCGAGGTCTGCATGCCGGCGCGGTGCTGGATCGCGCCGGAGATGCCCGCCGCGACGTACAG
>NZ_JBIUCB010000019.1:0-118742 GCF_044593455.1 Kitasatospora sp. NPDC051984 | reverse complement strand
GCACTCCCAGCCGGGCGCGAAATGGGGGCACCTCCCAGCCCGCAAGGGCTGGGGGAGCCGCGCGCTGATCCGACAAGATCGGCCGGACAGACCCTCGCGGCCGCCGCCCTCGCGCTGGCCGGCGCCGGCCTGGGCCTCGGCCTCGACTCGCCCGCGTCGGCGGCGCTGCCGACCGTCGACGTCGTCGACAACGGGCACTTCAATCAGGGCAATCGGATGCTGGCGTGGAGCTGCGAGAGCGGCCTGGTGCTGCCGCCGTCCGACGCGTTCGGCACGCTGGAGGGGCATCCGACCGCCAGCAGTTACGCGGGCTGCACCCAGCGCGTCACGGTCGAGCCGAACTCCACGTACCGGCTGAGCGCCCGGGTCACCGGGCCGTTCGTGTTCGCGGGCGTCACCGGTTCCGGCACCACGGACATCGCGCTGTGGTCGAACCAGAACGACTGGAACGAGCTGACGGGGACGGTCACCACCGGGCCGGACACCCGCACGCTGATGGTGTACTTCCACGGCTGGTACCAGCAGGGGCCGTACCGGATCAGCTCGTTGGAGCTGTGGGGTCCGGGGCAGCCGCGGAACACCTGCATCCCGCTCCCGGCCGTCGACACCCCGACCCCGTCGGCCAGTCCGTGCTACCTGACGCCGACCGCGACACCCAGCCGGACTCCCGCGCCGTCCACCAGCTGACGTCCGAACACCCCACGCACACTCCACCCCCACACCGACTCCGACCCGGTCGGGCATGGACTGCTACCCGCCGCCCGTCCCGTCCTCGCCGTACACCACCCTTCCTCGCCGTACACCACCCGTCCCCTCGGGCTCGCCCAACCTTCCGGCGGACCGGAATTGACGATGCGTCAGCCGCGCAGCGCCCAGACCGTGGTGGTCTTCACGGCCGCGTCCTCCAGGTCCGCGGCGACCGGGACGGCGTACTCGGCGAGCGCGGTGAAGCGTTCGCGCGGCAGGTAGGCGCGGCCCGGGTCGCCGACCACCACGGTCGCGCCCCGGGCGGCGGCACGCTCCAGGAACGGCAGGAAGCGCGCCGCCATCGCCCGCTCGTAGAACACGTCGCCGGCCAGCACCACCTGGCAGCCGTCACCGTCACCGTCCAGCACGTCCGCCAACTCGGCCGTCACCGTGACGCCGTTGTCCGCCGCGTTCACGGCGATCGCGGCCACCGCGTACGCGTCGATCTCCGCCGCCCGCACCTGCGCCGCGCCGCTCAGCGCCGCCGCGACGCCGACCAGGCCGGAGCCCGCCGCCAGGTCCAGCACGGTGCGCCCGGCGACCAGTTCGGGCCGGTCCAGCACGTGCCGGGCCACCGCGACGCCGCCCGCCCACGGGAACGCCCAGAACGGCGGCGGCAGTCCGATCTCGCCGCGCTCCCGCTCGGTGATCTCCCACAGCGCGATCGCGTCCTGCGCCATGTGCAGCCGCACCTCGGGCACGAACGGCACCGGCCCGGGCCGGGTGTGGGCGCGCACGAACTCCGTGTCGGCGGACGAGACATGACGGTCCGCGGCACTCCGCAGCGTGGTGGTGTCGTTCCCCATGGCGCACAGCCTAGGGGCAATGATCGCCACCACCGCGCAACCCGGATCCGCCACCACCCCGCAACCCGGATCCGCCACCACCGCGCAACCCGGATCCGCCACCACCCGATCACCGGGACGCCACCACACAACCACCGGGATGCCGCCGCACGATCACCGACTGATCACAGACCACGTACCGTTTCGATACCGAAGCCATGATGAGCTGCGGAAACGCTCGCTCCGCGGAGGGTGCCCGAGTACGATCCGGGCAGACGCCCCGGCACTCACGGCACACGCGTTGTGCCTGGCCAGGGGCGGCGGCTTGCGCGGGGGCGCGCCCGGCACCACACGCCGGTGCGCCGCGATCCGCGTTCACGGCACCGCGCGCCAGGGCAGTCGCGCGAAGCGGAAGGGCAGCGACTTGACGGATCGGCTCACCGGCGGCGACTCCTCACTGCTGCGGCGGATCAACGCCGCGGTCACCCTGCGGTCGTTGCGCGCCGGACAGGCCGTCACGCTCACCCAACTCGTGGGCGACACCGGCCTGTCCAGACCCACCGTCGAGGGCGTCATCGAAGGACTGCTGGAGTCCGGACTCGTCGCCGAGGTCGACCACGTCCAGGAGTCCGGCCGCCAACGCGGCCGCCCGGCCCGCTGGTTCCGGTTCCGCGCCGAGGCCGGGCACGTCCTCGGCATCGAGATCGGCGTCCACGACCTGCGGGTGGTCCTCGCCGACCTGGCCGGCGAGGTGATCACCAGCTTCGCCAAGCCGGTGGACGAGACGATGGAGGCCGAGGAGCGGCTCAGCCAGCTCCGCACCACCGTCGCCGAGGTCCTGAAGAAGGCCGGTGTCTCCCGGGACAGCCTGTGGGAGGTCGTCGTCGGCACCCCCGGCATCGTCGACCGCGAAGGCGTCATCCGGCTCGGCACCGCGATGCCCGGCTGGACCGGCCTCGACCTCGGCGCCCGGCTGCGCCGCTCGTTCCGCTGCCCCGTGGTGATCGAGAACGACGCCAACCTCGCCGCCATCGCCGAACACTGGAAGGGCGCCGCCGTCGGCAAGGGCGACGTGGTGTTCGTGATGGCCGGCCTCAGCCCCGGCGCCGGCTCACTGATCGGCGGCCGGCTGCACCGCGGTTTCGGCGGCGCGGCCGGCGAGATCGGCGCGCTCCACCTGCTCGGCCGGCAGGCCACCCCCGAACGCCTGCTCTCCACCACCGGCCAGCCCCTCGACCCGCTGGACGAGGCCGCGGTGGCCCGCGTCCTCCGGCTGGCCCGGGAGGGCGACCAGGTCGCCCAGGTCGCCATGGACCGCTTCCTCGGCCGCCTGGTGCACGACGTCACCGCACTCGTCCTCGCCCTCGACCCCGAACTCGTGGTGGTCGGCGGCTGGGCGGCCGGCCTGGACGGCGTCCTGGAACCGCTGCGCGAACAGCTCTCCCGCTACACCCTGCGCGCGCCCGAAGTCGCCCTCGCCGCACTCGGCTCCGAGGTGGTGGCGATGGGCGCACTGCGAATCGCCCTCGACCACGTCGAGGAACAGCTGTTCGCGGTCGATCCGCCGTCCCGGTAAGGCCGTCCCACGGAAGGCCGTCCCACGGCAGGCGGCGCAGCTCCCGGTCGCCGCCGAACCGGTCGCGGGCTCAGGTGTGCACCGGTTCTCGATCGGCCCAACTCATAGCTGTGCCACCCCTGTTCACCGGTCCGATTCGGCAAACAGGGGTGGCGCGGTCAAACCTTTGCCTGCGGCTCGTCAGGACGCGGCGGTGGCCGCGACGTTGGCGGCAGCCGGGGTGGCGACCTGGACGGCCGCGCCGAACTCGCCGAAGGTCAGCTTGCAGGTGTCGGCCCGGTAGGTGGAGACACCGACGGCCGCCGGCCGGCCCGCCGCCGCGTACTGGGTGGTGACCACCAGCACCGGGGTGCCCGGGGGGCGCTCCAGCAGCGCGGCCTCTGCGGTCTCCGCCACGCCCAGTTCCACCGAGCGGGACTCGTTGTCGACGCCCAGGCGCTCCAGCTGGCGCAGCACGCCGCGGGCACGGTCGCTCGCGTCCACCACCACGGCCAGCCGCGGCAGCCCGGCGGCCGGCACGTGCAGCGACTCGGCGGCGACCGTCACTCCCTGTACGATCCGCAGCCGGCGCACCGTGTGCACCTGCTCGCCCTCGGCGATGCCGAGCGTGCGGGCCAGCGCGGCGGGGGCGGCGGCAGTGGTGCAGTCGACGACCTTCCACTCCTGGCCGCGCGCGGACCCGGCCCGGCCGGACTCGCGGTCGCCGACCGGGATGCCGATGCGCGGGGCGGCGACGAGCGTGCCGATGCCGCGACGGCGCACCAGCCGGCCCTCCAGCTCCAGCTGGTCGAGCGCCTGCCGCAGGGTGGCGCGGGCCACACCGAAACGGGCCGAGAGCTCACGCTCGTTGGGCATGACCTGGCCGGTGGAGAACTCGGCGTCCATGGTGCGCAGCAGCACCGAGCGCAGGTGCCAGTACTTCGGCTCCGCAACCGCCGGAAGCGTTCCTTGCCCCACCGTGTCCTCCACCCTGAAGGCCGTCGGGGCCCGCCACTGCTCCCCGGTTCTGGCAGGTGGGGAGGGCGGGCTTTATCCGTCCTTCTTTATTAAAGGTCTTTGCAGTAAGTGACAGTAGGGGGTGCCCGTGGACATGGTCAAGACCAATCAGAAGGGTTCCTGCCGGGCACGGCGAACCGGTACGCAACCGCAACCCGGTACCCTCGCCGGGTGAAGAGTGTTTCCACGGTCAACGTCAACGGGATCCGGGCAGCCGCCAAGAAGGGCTTCCTGGAGTGGATCGACGACACCAAGTCCGAGGTGGTCTGCCTGCAGGAGGTCCGCGCCGAGACCGAGCAGTTCGGCGAGGTGCTGGCCCGGCTCGACGGCTGGCACGCGGTCTGGGCACCGGCCGCGGCGAAGGGCCGCGCCGGAGTCGCCGTCCTGTCCCGCCGCGAACCCGACGCCACCCGCATCGGCTTCGGCTCCGCCGAGTTCGACACCTCCGGCCGCTACGCCGAACTCGACCTCCCCGGCCTGACCGTCGCCTCCCTCTACCTCCCCTCCGGCAAGGTCGGCACCGAGCGGCAGGACGAGAAGGAACGCTTCATGGCCGAGTTCCTCGTCCACCTCGGCGCCCTCCGCGAGCGCGCCGCCGCCGAGGGCCGCGAGGTCCTGGTCTGCGGCGACTGGAACATCGCCCACCGCGAGGCCGACCTCCGCAACTGGAAGGCCAACCAGAAGAAGGCCGGCTTCCTCCCCGAGGAACGCGCCTGGTTCTCCCGCGTCCTCGACGACCACGGCTACGTCGACGTCCTGCGCCAGCACCACCCCGACCAGGAGGGCCCCTACTCCTGGTGGTCCTACCGGGGCCGCGCCTTCGACAACGACTCGGGCTGGAGGATTGATTATCTGATGGCCAGTCAGAAACTCGCGGCCACCTGCACCGAGGCCTACGTCGAGCGCGCCGCCTCCCACGCCGAACGCTGGTCCGACCACGCACCCGTCACCGCAGTCTTCGACTTCGGCCAACTCCCGTAGCGCTGACGGCAGATGGCGAGCGCCCTGGTGAGGCCCCTCGGTCACAGCCAGCTCTTCTCAACGGAGAACCAGGGCGTTCAGCCGCCCATCGATGCACCCCACCCCACACGGAGGAGGTCACACCGTGTGGGGTGGAGAGGCCGAACGCCGGTCGAGGAAACGACTCGCTCTGTAAAAAGTCGGATGAGCCTGCCTCGGTCCAGGCACCCGACACCGCCCCCACTGCGCAGAGCGGCGCGGTCCTCGCCGAGCAGAGCAATGAAGTGCGCCGACCGCCGCTGAGTCCGTTCCGAAATACTCCACCGCTGTCTCCTCACGCAATAGAGGGAGACGAGAGCACCAAGACCGCACTCACCTCGTGACCTCAAACCGGATCATCGAGTGGCCGTCGATACACCACTCCCTGGCGGACGTGACCCGGGACAGGGTGTAGCGAGCCGACCGTAGCCGTCCCGCCATACTTCTTCCGTCGTTGCTCAGCCCGGCCGTCTTCGGGCCCGGGCGGCGCCGGTTCGCCGCGCACCACCGCAGGAAGTACGTCCACTGCTCGTCGTAAGTCTTCGAGGTGCGCTCCGGTCGGGCTCCGGCCGTGTCGGCGGCGGCGTCCTCGGACAGGTCCTCGTCGCCCAGCAGCGCAAGCTGCCGGTCCGGCTCGTCGTCGAGCAGTTCGCCGTCCAGCACGTCCAGGTCGCCATCGTCGATGGCGGTCACCCGCGCGGGCGGCACCTCCACACCACACTCTCCAATCTCGGTCGCTGCAGTCGCTGTCCCCGCGCCCCTCCACGGTCCGCGCCCCGGCCGCGCGAGCGGGGCCGGGACGGGGCGACGAGCGCTCAGTCCTCGGGCCGGTGTTCGCCGGGTGCGCCGGCCGAGGCCGCGTGGCGTTTGGCGCTCCGGTCAGTTCGCGGGGGGCGGTGATGGTGGTTCGGCGGCGGCGGAGGAGGCGGGCGAAGCGGGGCAGGTGGCCGTTGCCGTCGAGCCAGGTGACGGTGAGACCTTGGCACGGGCAACGGGCCCGCGGCGCACTTCGGTGCGCACCACCGCCGTGTTGAAGGCGACCTTTGCCATCCGCAACGGCTGCTCGACGAGGCCCTGGTCGTCTACCCGCACGAGGACAGCGGCTGACCCCCGCTCGCGCGGGGAGGACCCGGCTGGCACGGCGACTGGCTCGGCCGTGTTCGGCTGACCCCCGCTCGCGCGGGGAGGACGCGCACGGCTCCGCGCCGCGCGCTGTGGCCCGCGGCTGACCCCCGCTCGCGCGGGGAGGACGCGAGTTCGCGATACGCCCTCTCCACGTTGGCCGGCTGACCCCCGCTCGCGCGGGGAGGACTTCCTCCTCTCTCTGCTTAGTGGCCCATGGCGGGGCTGACCCCCGCTCGCGCGGGGAGGACCGGCCCGACGAGGAGTGCCCGCGCAAGCTCATCGGCTGACCCCCGCTCGCGCGGGGAGGACGAGGATTCATGGCTTCGACGCCCGAGAGAATGCGGCTGACCCCCGCTCGCGCGGGGAGGACTTGAAATCGACGCCGTGACCCTTCCCGTTGCACGGCTGACCCCCGCTCGCGCGGGGAGGACGAGTTCGCCCGCCACGCGCGTCACCCCCTCGCCGGCTGACCCCCGCTCGCGCGGGGAGGACCTCTGGACGGCCTCGTCGTAGGCGAGTTGAGCCGGCTGACCCCCGCTCGCGCGGGGAGGACAGCGCGAAGCGAACGCCGACCACGAAAGACGCCGGCTGACCCCCGCTCGCGCGGGGAGGACCGGAAGCCGTAAACGAGATCGTCGTACTGGAGCGGCTGACCCCCGCTCGCGCGGGGAGGACCAGGAGGCCGTCCGCAGCATCTCTACCTTGCGCGGCTGACCCCCGCTCGCGCGGGGAGGACGGCGACCCCGGAGACCGCGTACCAGCCGGCAACGGCTGACCCCCGCTCGCGCGGGGAGGACGCGGTTCCTGCAACTGTCAGCGTGCCGTCCAACGGCTGACCCCCGCTCGCGCGGGGAGGACATCGCCGACTCGATATTCGGCGCGTCAGACAACGGCTGACCCCCGCTCGCGCGGGGAGGACCCCAACGAGGTGGCTGCCCTGCGCGAACGCGGCGGCTGACCCCCGCTCGCGCGGGGAGGACCCAGGATTCCGGCTGCCCGAGCATTGCCAGCGCGGCTGACCCCCGCTCGCGCGGGGAGGACGTGACCTTGCGGTACTCATGCCCGCTCTCCAGCGGCTGACCCCCGCTCGCGCGGGGAGGACCACCCCGGCTGCACCGACCCCGACATGACCGACGGCTGACCCCCGCTCGCGCGGGGAGGACGCCGCCGAGTGGTTGGCCTTCTCCACCACGCCCGGCTGACCCCCGCTCGCGCGGGGAGGACCCCGAAATGCCGAGATTGAATTTCGCGGCAATCGGCTGACCCCCGCTCGCGCGGGGAGGACTCCGCCGGTGCCGGACCGGCCGCCGCCGCCGGCTGACCCCCGCTCGCGCGGGGAGGACGGCAAGCACCTGTTCGCCATCGCCACCGACCGCGGCTGACCCCCGCTCGCGCGGGGAGGACGAGCCCGAGCTGGCCGACCTCCGCCAGCGCATCGGCTGACCCCCGCTCGCGCGGGGAGGACGCTCCGGGTGAGCACCGGCGCCGACGGCCCCATGGCTGACCCCCGCTCGCGCGGGGAGGACACGTCCGTCGTCGCCGCGAGCGTCAGATCCGCCGGCTGACCCCCGCTCGCGCGGGGAGGACCCGAACCAGGCGGCGGTCCGGTACAGCTCGATCGGCTGACCCCCGCTCGCGCGGGGAGGACCCTCCCTTGCACGCGATGGTGACGTGCACCAGCGGCTGACCCCCGCTCGCGCGGGGAGGACCGAGCCAGACCCTGGCCGCGATCGTCGGCATGCGGCTGACCCCCGCTCGCGCGGGGAGGACCGAACCCCGCCCCGCCGACGACGGCCCGCCGAAGGCTGACCCCCGCTCGCGCGGGGAGGACAAGCGGATCACCGCCGCGGCGATGATGTCGCTCGGCTGACCCCCGCTCGCGCGGGGAGGACATCTCCTGACCGCACGTCGGGCACAGGTGCACCGGCTGACCCCCGCTCGCGCGGGGAGGACCCTGCGACGCAATTCGCCGAGGTCAACCTCGACGGCTGACCCCCGCTCGCGCGGGGAGGACCGCGGTCAGCCCGTATTCGCGCCTCAGGTCCGCGGCTGACCCCCGCTCGCGCGGGGAGGACAGGGTCTGAGGGAAGTTCTCGCAGTGCGAGAACGGCTGACCCCCGCTCGCGCGGGGAGGACATCTGAGAACTCGATCATGGTCGGTCTGGCGACGGCTGACCCCCGCTCGCGCGGGGAGGACATGCCCGCAGCGGTGCCCGAGCTGTCGAACGCCGGCTGACCCCCGCTCGCGCGGGGAGGACGACCACTACGCCGCCGCCGCCATCATCGACGCCGGCTGACCCCCGCTCGCGCGGGGAGGACAACTCGGCGTCCTGTCGCTGGCCGCGGCCGAGCGGCTGACCCCCGCTCGCGCGGGGAGGACTCCCGCCCCGGCCGTGCCCGATCCGGCCGCGTGGGCTGACCCCCGCTCGCGCGGGGAGGACCCTTTTTGACCTGCGCTTTCTCTACGCCTTTGCGAGTTCTTGACCTTCTGCTGGCGCGGCCCGCGCTTGGGCGATGAGCAGCAGTCCGTCGAAGTCGACGGGCTGGCGTCGTTGGGGGCCTGCTGTTCGCAGCGTGAAGCCCTGCTCGTTGTCGGTGGGGTGGACGAGCACGGCGACTCCGTCCGCGATGCAGTGGCTGACGGATGTCCAGAGTTCTTCCCGGACCTTGGCGGAGATGGTGCCGACGTACAGCTGGGGTGTGACTTCCAGCAGCCATCGCGTCAGGGCCCCGCGGAGGTGGTCCGGGACGGCGGTCATCGACAGGACGGTCAGGGACGCCACAGCGGCTCCCTACCGATCTGTGGACAGTTCACAGAGCTTCTCCCGTGGAGTAATTGACGCCGCCGGGGACTGCTCCGACCACCGGGTCCCAGAGGTCGACGAGTTGCTCGTCCGGGTCCGGGACGGCGATGTCGGTGTCGGGCGCGAGCAGGCGTTGGACGTCGGTGACGATCCTGGGCAGGAGTTTGAAGAGGCGAAGCCCTTCCCGGAAGCCGCGGCGGGCTTCGGCTTCCGGTTCGGTGGAGGAGTGGAGGGAGAAGGCCAGAGGGATGGTCAGCTCGGCCTTGTAGAGGTCGGCGATGTCGTAGACGAAGGCCTGCTGGTTGCCGCTGTGAACGAAGCCGAGGGCGGGTGAGCAGCCGAGGGCGAGGATCGCGGCGTGGACGATGCCGTAGAGGCAGGTGTTGGCGGCGGACAGGGCCAGGTTGACGGGGTCTTGGGTGTCCCAGGAGTCGGGGTCGTAGTTGCGGCGGAAGCGTCCGATGCGGTGTTGCTGGGCGAGGAGGCGGTAGTGGGCCTTGACGCGTTGGCCTTCCATGCCGCGGAGTTTGTCGAGGTTGATGTCGGTGGGCAGGTCGGTGCCGCCGAAGCGTTGGCGGTACATGGCGACGGCGATGTCGAGGCGTCGGCGGTCGTCGGCCCAGGCGCGGGCCTGGCGTTCGAGCCAGGTGGTGCTGAGCGATTCGGGGAGGGTGGCGGCGTAGCAGCGGACGCCGCCGGATCCGGCGATGAGGACGGTGGTGCCGTGGCGGGCGAGGGTGGCCAGGGCGCGGGCGGTGATGGAGGTACCGGGTCCGAGCAGGACGCAGCTGAGGGCGGCGGTGGGGAGGTAGACGGTCTCGGTGCCGCGCTGGGCGGTGTTGATCTCGGCGCAGACACCGGTGTCGTCCTGGACGATTCGAACGAGGTCGAGGTAGAGGAAGGAGAGGGAGTCGGCGATGCGGGGCAGCATCGCCACGGTGGGTGCGGCGAGTTTGCGCCGGGCGCCGGCCGATGTGCCGGCGCGTGGACGTGGGGGTGTCATGGGGCTTCCCTGCGGGGGGCGACGCTGAGCATGCCGCAGCCGTAGGCCTTGCCGCGGCCGATGCCTTCGTGGATGCGGGTGCGCAGGAGGTCGGGGTCGGCGATGCGGGCGGTGCCTTCGAAGAGGGTGCGGGCGTGTTGGACGCGCTGGTTGTTCTGGCGGCGGTTGCCGACGGCGGTGTCCAGGGGGGTCGAGTGCAGGGTGGTGAGGGCGAGGCCGGCGGCTTCGGCCTGGCGGGTCCACCATTCTTCGGCGTGAGGGCCGTTGAGGGGGACGACTTCGGGGAGGCTGTAGAGGGCGCGGGTGGTGGCGCCGGGCTTGCGGACGGCGTTGGCAACGATGCGGTAGCGCACCGGCAGGCCTTTGCGCAGGGCGTCGAGGAGCGGGGTGAGGGGTTTGGCGGCGGCGGGGCCGTAGCCGGCGGGGAGTTGGGTGAGGTCGGGCTCCCGGTTGCTCTGCAACAGGATCCGGTCGCCGTCGCGGCTGGTCTCGGTGCGGAACAGGATGCCGAGGTGACGGCGGGGTTCGGTGCTGGGGATGTCGTCGGGGAACAGCGACATGATCCTGTGGTGGAGGTTGACGGCGTCGGCGCTGTCGCGGTGGACGTCGCGGTGGCGCTGGTCGGGGATGATGCGGGTCAGCCACAAGGTCATGCCGGCGAGCCTTCGGGACGGGGCGGGCGGGGGGCGAGGTGGGCGGCGAGGGCCTTGAGGTAGTCGGCGCCCAGGCCCTGACAGCGGTCGGCGGGCAAGTGCAGGGTGCGCTGGTAGCGGGCGCGGCTCTGGTGGGCGCGGCGCTGGGGGTGGAAGGACAGCGGGTCGTCGTTGACCTGTCCCACCGGGTCGCTGCCGTCAAAACCCTCGGTCACCGTTGCCAGATGGGTGAGGGGCCGGTCGCCGTGGAAGACCACCGGCACCGTGCCCGTCGCTCCCTGATGGGGGCGGGCCAGCGGCAGCTCCAGCAGGTGCTGCTGGACGTCGTCGAACTCGCCCAGTAGCACTGGCCCTTCGGGCGGGCAGGAGCGTCGGCCCAGGTACGGCGGCCAGAACGGCTCGCGCAGCGCCGCGGCACACGCCTGGAGGATGTCAGAGGGGCCGGTGAGCGCCGCGGTGAACACTGCGTCCGCGAGGTAGTAGCGGTGGGAGAGCAGCGTCGCCGCGGCCGCAGGGCGCTTCTTGCCCTCCGCGGTAGTCACCGTGTGCCGGGCGGGCAGGCCGCCGCCGACGGTGTGCAGGTCGCGCAGCCGCACCCCCGGTCGGTCGGCGCGCACCGTCAGCGACAGCCGGGCCAGGTCGCCGATGTCCTCGCCGCGGCGGCGGCCGAGCGCGCAGGCGAGCAGGCCGATCACTCCGGAGCGGGTGGGGAAGGGCGCGGTGTCGCGTTCGTTGAACTTGCTGCGCTCGCCCCAGGACTGCAGCGGGCCGGCCAGCCTCAGCAGCAGGCCCGCCTCACCGCTCACCGGTCCGCCTGCGGGTAGGCAGCGGCGATGGCGGTGTCGATCAGCGCGGGGAACGATGCGGCGCGCTCGCCCAGTTCCATCGGGCTCTTCGGGTCGATGCCGGCCCAGCCGGACGCGACGATGCCGCGGTTGCCGAGCAGCGTGTTCGCGGCCGCCGCGTACTCGGCCAGCGCGTTGCGGGAGGGCGCCGAGTAGCCGCCCTCCTGGCCGGCGCGCACCGGCTCCTCGAACGCGGCGGCGAACGACAGCGGCCGGTCCGAGCGCACCGCAATGTGCACCAGGTCGGGGATAGTGTGCGGCGCGGTCGCGGTCTTCTTCGCCTGTGGCAGCGACAGGACGAACGCCTCCACGAAGCCGGCCGCCAACTCCCTGGCGGCGGCCAGGTCGCCGCCGAGGTTGCCCGCGAGCTCCTGCAGGTCGATCGTCGCAAAGCGGTAGAACACGCCGGCAGAGAACTCGGCGTGCCCCATGTGCGCACTGCCCGTGGTGTCGTTCCAGAAGTCGGTCACGTCGTCGACGGCCGAGAAGTAGTCCAGCTCGATGTCGGTGCCGTGAGTGGTCAGCGCGTGTGCGACCTGGACCGCCCCGTCCACTCCGGCGTCGTCGACCTCCGCCAGCATCCGCCCGAACAGGTTGATCACCCCGTTGCGCGAACGCAGCACCGCATCCACCCGGCCCTTGGGCAGGACGCTCTTGTCGCTCGTCTTCTTGATGTCCTTCGCCGCCTCCAGCCCGGCCCGAAACTCCTCCGCGAGATCGGCGAGTTCGGCGACCGCGCTGCCCGGCACGTACACCATCGCGTTCGTCGTCACCGCCGCGCTGTCGCCGTCGACCTCGAACTTGATGCTGCTGCCCGCCGCCACGTGCTGCCCCGCCCGCGCCGCCAGGGCGCCCGGCCAGGCGCGTTCCTCCTCCAGCAGCCGCGCCACCCGCTCGCCGATCCGCCGCGTACGCAGCGCCGCGTCGCCCATCTGCTCCTGGAAGTAGGTGCGGGCCGCGCGCTTCCACGACTGGCTGCTGACACGTGTCCGTTCGGTTCCGCCGTAGGCGACCGTCTTCACCGAGTTGTTGTCGTCCCGGTTCAGGTTCGCGAACGGCACGCTCTGCACCACGTGCACGTCCACGAACCGCGCGCCCGTGTTCGACTTCGCCACCATGCTCTTCTCCCTCAAGTCGTTTTCATGAACCTGCATCGGTTGGGTGTCGCCGGCGGGCGGCACCCGGCCCTGCACCCGCTACTTGTCGCCGCCGACGTTTTCCGCGTTGTCCGCCTCCCGCGCCGCCCGCACACCCGACCGGTGCCGCTCGCGGTAGAAGTCCTGCAGCCAGCGCCGCTTCACCTCGCCCCCGTACTGGCGCCAGCCGGAAAGATCCCGCAGCAGAAGCGCCCAGTCCACCGGCGCGCCGGCCTCCCGCAACTGCCGCACCGCCCCCGGAAGGTGCCGGTGCAGGCCGTCCACGCTCTGCCGCGACAGCAGGTTCAACCGCGTCTCCGCCGAACTCTCCCGCAGCCCTCCGGACGCGACCGCCTGCGCGAACGACCGACCCAGACTCTGCCGGGGGCGCCATCGCGCTTCCGGCACCCCGTCCTCCGGCCCCGCCACGGCGGCACCCTGCGGCGCACCCTCGGCGTCCCGCACCGCCTCGACCGCCTCGGCCGCCCCGACCGCCCTGGCCTCCACGACCTCGCCCTCTGCGCCCGCGGGCACCGTGTACTGGCTGCGCCGCTGCGCGGCGATCATCGCCGCCACCGTGTAGTACGCCCGGTGCACGTCGTCCCCGGCACCGTCCGGAAGCCAGCGCGCCACGAACCGGTGCATCGACGGCACCCGGTCCAGGCCCTTGCCCGCACCGCGCCGCAGCGCCGACCGCACCCCCGGATCCGCCGCACACCGCTGCTCCACCCACGCCGTGAACGCCGCCTCCGGCCCCCTCTGCCGGCGACTGCCCCGCTGCGCGGGAACGCCGCCCCCCGCTGGCGTCACCAGCAGTTCCTGCTCGACCACCCTCACCGCTTCGCTCACCTCGCCACCTCCTTGCTCGCACCCCGACGGGCAGAGCCGCCCACCGCCGGGGCCGGGATGCTCTTGCGCCGGCCGCCGTACAACTCGATCCGCGCCGCCTCACAGGCCCGCGCGCCCCGCACCGACACCACCGCCCGCGCGGTCACCGCCTCGAACGCCTCCTCCGCCAGCCGCCGGAACACCACGCCCGCGCCCTCGAAGTCCCGCCTCCCGAACCGGTCCCAGAACTCCGCTTCCGCGGCCGGCCAGTACCGAGCACCCGCGTCCACCGCCCACGCGCAGTCCTTCAGCTTCGGGGCGTCGGTGAACTGCTGCCACGCCTTCTTCACCGCCAACTCCAGCCGCCGCCCGTACATCTCTCCGACCGCCCGCAACTTGCTCACCAGCGCGGCGGAGTCCGGTGCCCGGCGCTCCGACAGCCCCAACACGGGCGGCGTCGAGGCGTCGACGAACTGGACGTCCTTCGCCTGGCCGTCCTGCTCGAACCCCAGCGCCCGCACCCGCAGCCACTCCGAGACCTCCGGCGCCGTCCGGAACACCTCCGGACGCCGCGGCCGGCTCTCCCCCGGCAGCTCACTCAGCAGCAGCGCGTCCACATCCCGCCACAACGCCCTGCCCGAATCCGCCGGCCGCGGATAGGAGTTCCCCTCCTTGGAGAGCTGCCAGATCAGATACGGATCGCCCTCCCGCGCAACCTTCTCCCGCCACGCCCATGTGATGAACGCATCCCGCACCCGCCGCCCGTCCCCGTCCGGCACCAGCAGCAGCGCATGCTGCGAGCGCCCCGTCAACGACGAACACGGCCCCTGCACCCGCGCCGGCACCCCCAGCGGGTCGTTCAACTCCGCCTGCTCCCACGGGCACAGGTCTTCCTCCCGCCGCACCTGCCCGCCCGGCTCCACCAGATTCGCCAGCAGCGTCTCGAACAGGCTCGCCCCCTGCGGGTGGTACGACAGGGTGCTGCGCAGCGGCCCGGCCTTCGCGTCTGCGGCCTTCACCGCGCCCACCGTCCGGCTCGAACACCGGCCCGACGCCCCGAAGTACTGCCACACCAGCAGGTGCAGCACCGCCTCCGCCGTCTCCGGCAGCACCGGCGCGCCCGCCGCCACATGTTCGAACCAGGCGTGGTTGTTGCCCGACGGCCTGGTCGTCACCAGCTTGTCCACCCCCGCCGTGTTCGACGCGTCGCACTGCTGCGCCAGCCGCGGGTCCTGCAGGAACGGCCGCACCTCATCGAACACGTCGAACCGGTGCCAGTACCGGTCGAGATACGCGCCGACGGCCTCCACATCGAACCGCCCCCCGTCCTGGACCCGCTCGCGCCGGACCCCCCACAGCCCCGGCCCGCGCTCGTCCAGTCCCGTCACCCGCGCCGTGATCGCCGCCAGCACCCGGTACAGTCCGGCGAGAGCCGGCGGCAGGCCGACGGCGATCTCCTCGATCTCGTGCGCGTCCACCAGCAGCCGCCGCAGACCCACCGCAGCGGGACGCTCCCCGCCCTCCGCGAGCGGCGGCAAGCCCGCAAGCCACCGCACCGGGATCCACGGCTCGTCGACCAGGTTGAACACCGCTGGCGCCTCGGGCACCGTCACAGCCCTCTCCTTCCTCTTCTTCTCGCCGACCACCGGCTCCCGCCGCGATGCCGCGCGCTCCTCCTGTGCTTCTGGTCCTGCGGCGCCGTCCCGGGACGCCGCCGCAGCAGCAGCTTGCGGCCGCTCCCCGGCCGTACGCGGAGCTGCCACGGCAGCCATCCGCGGCAAGGTCGCTGCGGCCCGCCGTAGCGGCTCGTCGACCGTCCAGCCCCGCGTCACCCCGACATCGGACAGCTGCAGTTCCTGACCCCCGACCCGGCCGATCCACCGGCCCTCGCGGTCCTCGCGCAGCACCACCACCCGCAGGTCCTTGAGCATCGCCGTCCTCGCCCACGGCCCCACGAGCCTGTCGCCCTCCGACTCCCCCGCCACCCAGCCCGCCGGCAGCGGCACCGAATGCCGCAGCACCTCGACCGCATCCGCCCGCCCAACGCCCCGGCCCCGCGACCAGCCCGGCACCCGCAACCGACCCTCGCGATCCAGACTCACCCCACCCCCCGACCGCGCATACACGAACACCACCCGCGCCGTCTCAGCTCCCAACCGCGTCGCCAGCAACTCCTCCGACACCCCCTCGGGAGCATCCGTCAGCACCGACCAGTCACCGTCCACATCCCCCGGCGCCGGAATCCGCACCAGCTCCGCGAGCTGCGCCTCCGCCAACTCCCCCGCCTCGCGCCGCACGTCCCACCGCTCGAACTCCCGCCGCGCCGACTCCTCCAACCGCCGCCCGAAGTCCTCCTCGTACACCGCATCGACCAGCCCCTGCACATCCCCCGGCACCGCCACCGCCCGCCCGCCCAAACCCGCCAGCAGCGTGCTCGTCCGCACCAGCAACGACGCGTCGTACACCGACCCCCACGACCCCGGCACCCGCACCCCACCGTGATCCCCCACCGGCTCCAGCACCACCAGCCGCAGCTTCCCGCCAGCCCACCCCGGCCGCTCACCGCGCTTGTGCCGCCACCCGCGCCCCGCTCGCTGCAGCAACTGCGCCAACGGCGCCAGATCCGACACCACCAGGTCGAAGTCCAGATCCAGCGACTGCTCCACCACCTGCGTCGCCACCAACACCGAACCCGCCCTCACCCCCCCACCGCTCCCCTTCCCGAACGCCTCCTCGCACTCCCCCGAAATCCGCTCCCGTACCAGCGCCGGAAACCGCGAGTGCAGCAGCCGCAGACCCCCCGCACGCCCCACCAACCCGGGAAACTCCTCCCGCAGGAACAAGAGCGTCCGCTGCGCCTCCTCGACGGTCGTGCAGCACACCAGCACGCACCCGCCGCCGTCCACCACCGGCGCCACCAGCTCCACCAACGCCGCCCGCCGCGACCCCGCCGCCGGCGCGCCATCCTCGTGCACGTCCCACCGCACCGGCCGCCGCTCCACCACCAGCTCCCGCGCCCGGTCACTCTCCACCGCCCGCGGCTCGCTCACCCGCCCCGTGGCCGCGTCCACGAACAACCAGCCCGGGTAGCACGGCTCGACCACCGCCCGGTCCTCGAACCCCGCCCCGCGCCGGTACGCCTCCACCAACGACGACGCCGCTCGCCCCGTCAACGTCGCCGACAGCAGCACCACCGGCGCCCCCAACGCCCCCAACCACTCCAGCAACCGCACCAACAGGCTGTGCATCCACGGCCCGTACGCATGCGCCTCATCCACCACCACCACCTTGTTCGCCAACCCGAACAGCCGCAGAAACCCGTACCGCACCGGCAGAACACCCGTCAGCGCCTGGTCGACCGTCCCCACCGCCAACGGCGCCAACAACCCCCGCCGCCCCGCCCACAACCACTGCGCGGCCTCCGTCGACGTGCCCTCCTGCGAGGAGATCCCCCTGCTCTCCCGAACCTCCTCCTCGCCCTCCCTCGACCCCTGCGCCGGCTTGAACAGCGGGCTGAGGCGCGCCATCCCGTGCACCGGCATCAACCCCCGATCACCCTCGAGATTCCTGTCCGCGAAATCCCGCACCCGCCCGAACATCGCATCCGCCGTCGCCATCGTCGGCAGCGCGAAGTACAGCCCCCCGGCCCCCGACGCCCTCGCCAGCACCGACGCCGCGAACAACGCCGCCTCGCTCTTACCGTCACCCGTCGGCGCCGTCACCAGCACCAGGCCCGGCCCCGACACCAGAGCCGGCAACTCCCTCGCCAAACTCTGCTGCAAAGGATTCGCCTTCTCGAAGTCGAACATCTCCTCGATCGCCCGAGCGGGGAATACCGCCTGCCCCAGACCGGCCTCCGCCACCCACCCCTTTGCACCGGAAACCGCCACGTCGAAGTGCGCCCGCAACGCCCCCTCGTCCGCCACCCACCCCTCGACCGGAATCCGACCCTCGATCACCTCGACCTGGCTCACCAACCAGTCCGCCACCACCACCAGACCCAGCACCACCACCGCCGCCCATCCCGACAACCCCACCACCGGCACCGCACCACCACCGACGATCCCCCGCACCACCTCCGCGTGCGCCGCCCGCTGCTCCGCCCACCGCTCCGCCGTCCCCAGCCCGGGCAGGTACGCCGACGGGTGATCCAGCTCCTTGCGCTGCAGCGCCCGCTCGAAGCAGCCGTGATGACCACCGAGCAGCTGCGCGACCTGGTGCGCCGGCCACGACCGCACCCGACGTCCCTCTGCCGGGTAACCCCACCCCTGCAGCAGCTCCACCAAGCCCCAGTGCGTCGCCGCCTCGTGCCGCACAGACGCCGGGCTCGAGGCCTCCGCATAGCGGGGGTCGGATGCCAGCTTCGCGAACTCCTCCTCGACCAGCGCCTGGAATGACGGGCTGATCTTCCCCATGTCGTGCAACCCCGCCCACACCATCACCAACCGGCGCGCCTCGGCCTCCTCGACCCCCAGCTCCTCGGCCAGACGAACCCGCAGCGGAGCCCCCAGCACCGCATCCCACACCGCGCCCGCCACCGCGGCGGTGTCGAGAAGGTGGCAGATCAGCGGATACGCCTTATCCAGCCCGTCTTCCTTCCCCCACAACAAAATGTCGATACCGCAGAACGGGCGGGCCTCGAACTCATTGCTCATGCCGAAGGAGGTATCAGCCCCCACTGACAAACCGCGAGCCACTCATAGAAATCGATCATAAATTGTCAAATCTGATCAAGCTTGCGCGATTGCAGTCAGAATTACCGCCGATGTCGATGCACCGAGACCTCCAATCCGCGCCTAGCTCCTGCGTGTCGCAGTGCACAGCCAAGGCGATCGTCGATCCTCAGGGGTGGCTGCATCTACGCCCATTTCGCTTCCTGACTCCGCGCCGTCGTCAACTTGCGCACCACCGGGAGAGGGTGAATCGCCGGAGAGTCACCTGGGGGCAAATTATCGCGGCGACACCTTGGCGAGAGCAACTCCGTCCTCCAACCGCCCCGCGGCGGCGCAGAGTTGCTGCTGCAGTAGAAGATCGGACGAATTCAAACACTCACCCGATCGTCGAATGCAAGCTCGAAAATATTATTACCGGGCCGCTGGCTGCGGCCGCCAGCGTCGTAACCTCCGGTTGATCCTCGCCCTAAAGATGAGCCTGCCGTCGCATCAGACAGAAAAACGGCGACAGGGGAGAGGAGGGTGCCATGACCAATTGGTTCAGGCGCCTGTGGGAGGTGGTCCGAAGGGCGGCCACCACCGGGTACCCGGTGGTGGCCGCCACGTACTACCTGATGCGCGTCACTGAGACGGTGCTCCATCACCTTCAGTGAGCCCCCCGAGGGGTGCCGCCCTTCAGATTCAACAAAAACGGCACCCCTCGGGCCTATCGCCGACGCCCGATGCAGGTTGTTCGCTGGGGCTGCGCGACCCGGCTATCAGTCGTTCCTGACCATACGCCCGGAACCGTTCCTCTCACACGAGCGATCCCCTTGTTGTCCCTTGGCGGAAATGGGCTTTACCGCACCTTCGGCGCACAGAACCTTGTGACTGCGATAACCTGCCATCATCTTCGCTCACGCGTGGGTCTGCCCGTTCTGTGCGGAGCAGGAGCGGTTCAAGGTGCGTTCTCTCCGCGCAAGCGGAGGTCAACCAACTTCATAACTCGGCCACCCTCTTGAGTGAACACGTCCACACCGGTGCCCATCCTGTTCACGCCGGCAGGTGCGTACAGCAGTAGCTGAACGGCGAGGAGAAGGCCCGGCTTATGGTCACCGTGCAGGGACGAGTTGACTGATCCGGACGTCACATGGCGGCACACTCTGCTCTGTGCGTAACTGCCGGCCACTCCTGTACCCACCGATTCCCAGAACCCCTGGGCCATGGGTATGGCCGCCGAGCGTGTGCCAGGACAGCGCCGGGTTCTCGTCGCGCAGTTGGGCCAGGCATGCAGCGGCGAGGCCGAGCCGTCGATACCGTTGCTGAGTGTATGGCTGTTCGACCCAGCCGAGGCGACATCGAGTGCAAGTGCGGTAGTCGACCTCAAACACCGGCTCGTCGTTGAGATACGCGCCACGGCAGCGCCAAGTTGAGCGCTCTGACGATGGTGCGTCCTTCCAGGGGGTGCCCAACGAAGGTCCCGTAAAGCTTCCCTGCCGCCACCCGAACCGACGGCCTGTCAGCCAACGCGATTCCTTGGGGATCTGGTCGCAGTCCCAGCCCACCTGCGGTGCGCGGGAGATGAGTTGGCGGACTACTGCCGTGTCGTCATCAACGGTTTCCATGCCAGGCACTCTGCCCATGGTCCTGCTCCCCCTACCTCTACCGCCGCTTGCGCGTCAGGTAGTGGACTTCTCTTCAACTCCGGAAATACCTCCCCACGCGCGCGAAGGTCGGCCGGCAGTGTGTAGGGGACGCGGCCGGGGCCTCGCTGCGTGAGCGGGGGCAGGCAGGCGCACAGCCCCCGCAAGACCTCGCCGTCGCATCCTCTCGGTGCCAGCGAGGATCAGCCAATCCCCGGGGCGTGGCTGCCTTTCCCTCCGGCTGGACGGCGCGAGTGCTGCGCCCGTCCCCGTGACGGGCTTCGCGCGCGCCCGGGTGCTCTGGCACGCCCTGCCACCACAAACGGTCGCGTCGATAGGTTCGCGCGCATGAAGCTCATTTGAACAGGCCGAGTTCGGCCCGGCCGCCTCCGCTCCGCCGGATGCGACCACACTGGCCTCGCTCGCACCCGGCTCGCGTCGGGAAGATCGAGCGCCCCGGCGAGCCCACTCGCGGCGCGCTCACTCTGCTCGTACCGGAGACCGCCTCGCTATCAGGCGCCTGGAGCGACATATCCCGGTCCTCCCAGCGCGAGCTGAGGTCAGCCGCTGGCGCGGCGTATGGCAGTGTTGGCGTCCTGTCCTCCCAGCGCGAGCGGGGTCAGCCGGCGCAGGCCTCGAGGTCCGCACCGGCGGCATCGTCGTACCGCCGTGACACGATGCATCCGGCCGCCCCTTGACATCTGAACCTCCCTCAACAACTACGCACAGCAAAGAAAATACAAAGCCGCCGTAACGCTGCAGGTCGCGAAGATCCTCCCCGCGCGAGCGTGGGTCAGCCGCCGAGTCCGGACGGTCAGGGGCCCGCGCCGGAATCCTCCCCGCGCGAGCGTGGGTCAGCCGTGCTGTGCCATCGCCTGCACGTCCTGGGGCGTACCCTCCCAGCGCGAGCGGGGGTCAGCCGCTCTCCTACACCGCCTACCAGAAAACCAGCCGGTCTTCCCCGCGCAAGCGGGGGTCAGCCGCAACCGGCCGCCACCGCCGCACGGCAGCAAGCGTCCTCCCCGTGTGAGCGGTGCCCGGGTGTTCAGCGTGCACGCGCCCCTGCTGCTATGCATGGGCGCGTGCACGCTGAACACCCTGACGCGGCCGAACTCGCTGCCCTCCGCGAAGCCTTCGCCACGACCGAGGACTCCGCTCTCGGCTGGGCGGGAGTGCACGCCTTCGAGGCGGAACACGGCGTCGCCCTGCCGGAGCCCTACCGCACTTTCGTCGCCGAGATCGCGGACGGCTCGCGCCTCGGGCCGCCGCACTACGGGCTGGTGCCGCTCGCCGAGCTGCCGCGACTGGGGGAAGGGCCGACCGGAGCGGGTGCTGTCCCGGCCGTTCCCGCTCACTGAAGCCTGGCCGCGGGAGGACGACGAGAGCACTCCGGAGGAGGACCTCGACGAGGCGATCGAGCAGGTTTTCGACCGCGGCTCGATCGTGCTCGGCACCGAGGGCTGCTGCATGTACTGGCACCTGGTCGTCACCGGCCGGCACCGCAGTCACATCTGGCTCGTCACCGGCGAGGGCGCCCACCCGTTCGGCGCACCCTTCGGCGTGACCACGGCCGCTCCGGGCTTCGCCGGCTGGGCCGCGGGCAACGACTGGTTCGACGCCGAGAGTTGATCCGGAGTCCGTTCAACGTCCGCCCAACGTCCGTCCAGGGCGCGGCCCGATTCCCGCCCCCGTGCACGGCCACTCCAGCGGCCGCACCCATGGTGTGTGGCGCTCCCCCGCGCCCAACTCGCCGCGCCAGTACCGGTAGACAATGCCTCGGACGAGGCGCCACCCTCCCCCGGCGATCAGCCCGTCGGCCGGGGCGGGGCCGCCTGCATCGGCCGTGAAGGCGACCAGGACGGCGGGCGCGGCACCGAGTTCGCGGTGGACGCGGGCCGTTTCGGCGGGTGCCGGGGCGCGGAAGGCCGGGTCCTGGAAGGTGGCGGGGCAGGTCACTAACTCGGGGGCGTCGCTCCTCCCTGCGCGAGCGGGGGTCTGCCGTTGTGGGCGTTGCGCATTACGTCGCTGACCTTGTCTTCCCCGCGCGAGCGAGGGGCAGTCGCCGGCGTGGGCACCATCTCCTCCTCGCGTGAGCGGGGGTCGGCCGCCTCTGCTGAAATCGGCGTTCGCCCACAGCCGGTCCTCCCCGCGCGAGCAGGGGCCTATGCCGCTCCTTGATACCTGAAGCTCCACCAGTGGCCGGACATGGCAAAGAAACTGCAAAGCCGTCATAACGCTGCAGGTCGCGAAGCGTCTTCCCCGCGCGAGCGGGGGTCACCCGGCATCGACCCGCTCGTGATGGCACAGGCGGACGTCTTCCCCGCGCGAGCGGGGGTCACCCACCGGCACCGGATCACGTGCCGTACGTCATCTGGTCTTCCCCGCGCGAGCGGGGGTCACCCGAACTCCGCGGGGCGGACGGACTCGCTGGGCACGTCTTCCCCGCGCGAGCGGGGGTCACCCGCCCGACGTCCTGCCCACCGGGGAGACGACCGCGTCTTCCCCGCGCGAGCGGGGGTCACCCGTCGAGCCCCGGATAGAGGTCCGCCCCGGTGTCGTCTTCCCCGCGCGAGCGGGGGTCACCCGGTCGACGGCTGGGATACCCTCCCGGCCGTCGAGTCTTCCCCGCGCGAGCGGGGGTCACCCGCCGATCAGGGCCATTCACGAGCGGACGGTCATGTCTTCCCCGCGCGAGCGGGGGTCACCCGCGATCCCGGTCCGGGCATAGCGGTGGTGCTGCGTCTTCCCCGCGCGAGCGGGGGTCACCCGCCCTCGGGGTACCAGTCGTCGGTGATCCGCAGGTCTTCCCCGCGCGAGCGGGGGTCACCCGGACGCGGACGGCAACTGGCACTCGGCGTTCCAGTCTTCCCCGCGCGAGCGGGGGTCACCCGACCCCGTTCTGGCAACGGTTCAAGTCGGATATGTCTTCCCCGCGCGAGCGGGGGTCACCCGGTCTGGGCCTTCGACTGCCGCCACACGACGACGTCTTCCCCGCGCGAGCGGGGGTCACCCGCTCGCCGTCATCAACGACGCGGTCGGCGACCTGTCTTCCCCGCGCGAGCGGGGGTCACCCGCCGTCGCCGACAGCCTGTGGGAGGCCTTCAACGTCTTCCCCGCGCGAGCAGGGGTCACCCGGTTCCGGTCCAGGTTTCGGTGCCGTGTCAAGCGTCTTCCCCGCGCGAGCGGGGGTCACCCGCCACACCCTGGGACGGTTCGGCTGTCGGTCCGGTCTTCCCCGCGCGGGCGGGGGTCACCCGGGGTCCAGTCGCCCCGCTCCCGCTTCGTGATCGTCTTCCCCGCGCGAGCGGGGGTCACCCGGAGGTCACCCGATGAGCACCAACTCCAACACCGTCTTCCCCGCGCGAGCGGGGGTCACCCTCCCCCCCAGACAATCGCGCCCACGAGGCCGGCGTCTTCCCCGCGCGAGCGGGGGTCACCCGTTCGACGTCCAGCAGGCCCTGTTCCAGGGCTTGTCTTCCCCGCGCGAGCGGGGGTCACCCGTCGGAGTCGGGCGCGTCCTCCAGGCCGCCCGCGTCTTCCCCGCGCGAGCGGGGGTCACCCGTATCCAGGCGTGTTCGCCATGCTGTCCGGTGGGTCTTCCCCGCGCGAGCGGGGGTCACCCGGCCACCGCCGGACTCGTCTCGCAGGCGTCGTTGTCTTCCCTGCGCGAGCGGGGGTCACCCGCAGTCCCCGGCGGACCTCGCGAAGTTCCTGCGGTCTTCCCCGCGCGAGCGGGGGTCACCCGGCATCCACGCGATCGAGGCCGGCCTGTGACCGGTCTTCCCCGCGCGAGCGGGGGTCACCCGCGGTACCGCGTCGACCGCCACCTCGGCACCTAGTCTTCCCCGCGCGAGCGGGGGTCAGCCGGCCCACCCAGCCAGGGGCCCAGATCAGGGCGCTTCCATGGCGTGACCTCCGCCGACACGTCCAGATCCTCGAACGACCCGACGATCTCCCACTCCTTTGACAGGGCATGCCGCGCCGCCGACTCCGCCTGGATCAGGTGAGAGACCTTCCCGTCCTGCCCGTGCGTGTCCGAGACACGCGAACCAACCACCGCCCGAACCGGCGCCAAAGTCGTCATACTGCCCACGGGTAGCCCCCAACCGCCCACGCCAGCCGACGCATACGAACCACCCCCACTCGAACGGGTGGACTCTTTTGGAAAACGCGTCGTTCCGCTGGAGGATTGATTATCTGATGGCCAGTCAGAAACTCGCGGCCACCTGCACCGAGGCGTACGTCGAGCGCGCCGCCTCCCACGCCGAACGCTGGTCCGACCACGCACCCGTCACCACAGTCTTCGACTTCGGCCAACTCCCGTAGCGCTGACGGCAGATGGCGAGCGCCCTGGTGAGGCCCCTCGGCCACAGCCACATCCGACCGGGGCAGAACCAGGGCGCTCGCCTGCCCATCACCCCACCGCAGACCACACAGCGGAGGTCGCACAGTTCACACCCGACGGGCCGGACACCGGCAAGGGAAACGACTCGATCTGTAAAAAACTCGGATGAGCCTGCCTCGGTCCACCGCCCTCACCGCGCAGGAGGGCGTGTGGGTGGCTGCGTAGGTGAGAACGAAGAAGGTTTGTCGGCGGCATCCGAAAGGATGTCCGGCATGACACTGCTTCCCGTCACCGCGCCCGCCTCGCTGGTCCGACGCCACGCCCTCGACCCGGAGGCCCACGACTGGGGCATGAAGGCGGAGCACGCGGTGGCGACCCCCGCCGGGGACACCTACGTGCTGAGCATCCTGTGGCGGCACGACCGGTACCCCCGCGATCCGGCGGTGCCCCGCTTCAGCGAGCGGATGATCACCCGTTACGACGCCGACGGGACGCCCGTCGCCACCGCCGTGCTGGGGCAGCACTCGGACGGCCGGGTGGGGGCCGTCGGCTGGGGCAGTGACGCGAACCTGGCGGTGCTCCCGGACGGCTCGCTGGCGGTCAGCACCAGGCCCGGCAGCACCCACCTGATCTCCCCCGGGCTGGACGAGGTGCGGGCCGGCTGGCCGATGCCCACGGCGGGCGTGCTCGCGGACGGGCCGGCGGGCGACCCGTTCGCTGCGTCGGTCGCGGTCACGCCCGGCGGGCGGCTGCTGTGCACGACCTCCGAGTACAAGGTGGACAACTGGGCGGGCGCGATCCTCAACCTGGTCGCCGTCACCGAGCCCGGCGACGTGCTCGCCCCCGGGCACAAGCCGCGGCTGCGCGCGATCGCCACGCTGACCTCCCGGACGCCCCGTCAGACCGGTGCCGACGCCCAGCCGCACGTCGTGTTCGGGGACGCGCCGGTGCTGGGGGCCAACCGCCCGTCGCCGTCGCTGGCCGAGGCCCTCACCGAGCTCACCGGGACGCACCGCAGCCTCTACGGCTACGACCGGTCGTTCATGACCCGGCCGTCCGCGCTCGGCGACGACCTGTTCGTCGTCCCGGTGTACGGCCACACCTTCCGCTCCGGCAGCCGCGGCCAGGAATTCAGCTTCGCGCTGCTCGACGACCGGGGCACGGTCCGCGGCCGCCTCGGCGGCCTGCATCTCCACAACGACAGCCCGTTCACCGGTTTCGACTTCACCGTCGCCGCCGACCCGTACCGCGCCCGCGCCTTCCACCTCAACCGCTACGGCCTGTACGCCTGGACCGCCGACGGAGCGCTGCGGGCCCGGGTGTCCACCGCCGACAAGCCGTTCAAGCCGCTGGTGCACTTCACCCTGCTCGACTGCACCCCTGCCGGCGAACTCCTCCTGGCCCACCGCAAGCAGCACTTCGTACTGCGCGTCCCCGTCCCAGCCGACCTCGCCGACCTCCCCGCCGCCGTCGAGGCCGCGCTGTCCGGCATCGCCAAGGCCCGCAACGCCGCCAAGAAGCGCTACCAGCCGGTGAATTGGCTCTGGGCGGAGGACGCGTCCACCATCCACCGCCTGTGACCCGGTCGTTCAGGCCGGCTTCCCGGCTGGCCCCGCCGCCGTGGTCTCGACCCAGTTCATCGTCCGGGCCGTCTCGTAGCCGAGCGCGTGGTTGATGCCGGTCATGTGGGTGCTGGTGGTGGTGCAGATCAGCTCCAGGTCCGGCCGTTCGGCGGCGATCAGCCACGTCTGACGGACCTTCACCCCCAGGCCCAGGCCGTGCCCGCGGTGCGCGGCGAGCACCGAGGTGTCGTGGATGTAGCCGATCTCCCGGCGGTGCGGGTAGCTGCGGACGACGTGCACGCCGACCACCTGCCGGGTGCTGTCGTCGACGGCGACGACCACCCGCTGTTCGGCGCGCGGCCACGGGTTTCGGTCATGCGCGATTTGATGGTGCGTCAGAAGTCCGGCCCGACGGGGGCGTCTGCGGAGGGCTTCGATTGCGAGTTCCGTCGACATGGTTGACCGCATTGAAGTGGCCATGGCATTTTCGTGCGGCGCAGACGTGCACCAACCGGCCGCACGTCCGCAATCCCCCACGAGGAGAGCCATGTTCAAGAGATTCGCCGCCGCGCTCGGCGCGGGCGCGGTCGTTGCGGGTGCCCTGACCTTCGGTGCCGCTCCCGCGCAGGCCGTTCAGGCGGGCGACCTGACCTCCACCATCGCGCTGAGCAACTGCTCCGCCTCGCTGGTCCGCTACCCGAGTTCGGTGGACACCGACCGGGCGATGATGCTGACCAACGGCCACTGCCTGCCGACCATGCCGTCGGCCGGCCAGGTCATCCAGAACGCGAGCGCCAGCCGCAGCGGCACCCTGCTCAACTCCGCCGGCACCTCGCTCGGCACCGTCCAGGCGGACAAGGTGCTGTACGCGACGATGACCGGTACCGACGTCGCGCTGTACCAGCTCACCGACACCTTCGCCGCCGTCACCTCCAAGTACGGGGCGACTGCGCTGACGATCAGCGACACCCACCCGGTCGACGGGTCCTCGATGTACATACCGTCCTCGTACTGGAAGCAGGTGTGGAACTGCTCGATCAACGGGTTCGTCGGAACCCTGCGCGAGGACCAGTGGACCTGGCACGACTCGCTGCGTTACAGCGCGGGCTGCAACACCACGCACGGCACGTCCGGTTCGCCCATTGTCGACGCCGCCAGCAGGAAGGTCGTCGGCATCAACAACACCGGCAACGACGACGGTGCGATGTGCACCATGAACAACCCGTGCGAGGTGGCCGCGGACGGCACCACGACCGTCACCAAGGGCCAGAGCTACGGTGAGGAGACGTACTGGTTCACCACCTGCCTGGGCACCGGCCGGGTCATCGACCTGAACGTCAGCGGCTGCCTGCTGACCAAGCCGGCCGGCGCGGCCGTGTCGGTGACCAACCCGGGTAACCAGTCCACTGCGGTCAACGGTTCGGTCAACCTGCAGATCCAGGCATCCGGCGGCACCGCGCCGCTGAGCTACTCGGCCACCGGCCTGCCCGCCGGCCTGTCGATCAACGCCTCCACCGGCCTGATCAGCGGGACCGCCACCACTGCGGGCGGCTCCTCGGTGACCGTCACCGTCAAGGACGCGGCCAACAAGACCGCCTCCGTCACGTTCTCCTGGACGGTCACCACGAACCAGGGCACCTGCACCCCGGCGCAGCTCCTCGGCAACGCGGGCTTCGAGACCGGCACCGCGGCCCCGTGGACCACCACCTCCGGTGTGGTCGACAGCTCCGCCTCGCAGGCCGCGCACAGCGGTTCGTGGAAGGCGTGGATGGACGGCTACGGCTCCAGCCACACCGACAGCATCTCGCAGACCGTCACCATCCCGGCCGGCTGCAAGGCGTCGCTGAGCTTCTGGCTCCACATCGACACCGCCGAGACCACCACCTCGAGCGCGTACGACAAGCTCACCGTCACGGCGAACGGCACCTCGGTCGCCACGTACTCCAACCTCGACAAGAACACCGGCTACACCCAGAAGACCATCGACCTGTCGGCCTACGCCGGCCAGTCGGTGACGGTGAAGTTCAACGCCGTCGAGGACGCCTCGCTGCAGACCTCCTTCGTGATCGACGACACCGCGATCCAGACCAGCTGAGCCCCACGGCCCGGCGGAGCCACCCGAACGCTTCCGGTGGATCCGCCGGGCTGAGTCCTCAGCGCGGCGGGGTCCGGGTGTCATGGCGCCCAGCACGGGGTGCGGCCCGCGCCCAGCACAGGGTGCGGCCCGCGCCCCGCCGAGCGACCCGGCGGGCCCCGTCGCCGGGCCTCGGTGGGGGTCCGGTCGGGGACGGGGGCGCCGGGCCGGGGGACGCCGTCGGACGGAGGACGGGTCATGCCATCAGGGTCCCGGACGTGTGATCACGACTTCCGTGAGTCGACGACCCGGCGCAGCTTGCCGAGCGAGCGTTCCAGGGTGTCCTGGTCGACGACATCAACGCCGACGGTCATGCCGACGCCGTCCTTGACGCCCTTGGCGAGGGCTGCGGCGGCGGCCCCGCGCTCGTCGGCGGTCGCGTCCGGCCGTGCTTCGACACGCACGGTCATGTGGTCCATGCGTCCGCGCCGGGTCAGTTCCAGCTGGAAGTGCGGGGCGAGGGCGGGGATGCGCAGGACGATCTCCTCGATCTGGGTGGGGAAGACGTTGACGCCGCGCAGGATGATCATGTCGTCGCAGCGGCCGGTGACCTTCTCCATGCGGCGGAAGGCGGGCCGCGCGGTGCCGGGCAGCAGCCGGGTGAGGTCGCGGGTGCGGTAGCGGATGATCGGCAGGGCCTCCTTGGTGAGGGAGGTGAAGACCAGCTCGCCGCTGTCGCCTTCGGGCAGCGCCTCGTCGGAGAGGGGGTCGACGACCTCGGGGTAGAAGTGGTCCTCCCAGATGTGGAGGCCGTCCTTGGTCTCGACGCACTCGCCGGCCACCCCCGGGCCGATCACCTCGGACAGGCCGTAGATGTCGACGGCGTGGATGTCCAGGCGCTCCTCGATCTCGCGGCGCATCTCCTCGGTCCACGGCTCGGCGCCGAAGATGCCGATCTCCAGGGAACTGGTGCGCGGGTCGATGCCCTGGCGCTCGAACTCGTCGAGGAGCGTCAGCATGTAGGAGGGGGTGACCATGATGATCCTGGGCCGGAAGTCCTGGATGATCTGGACCTGGCGGGCGGTCATGCCGCCGGAAGCCGGTATGACGGTGCAGCCCGCGCGTTCGGCGCCGTAGTGGGCGCCGAGGCCACCGGTGAACAGTCCGTAGCCGTAGGAGTTGTGCAGGATGTCGCCGGGGCGGCCGCCGGCCCCGCGGATGCACCGGGCCACCATGTCCGCCCACATCGACAGGTCGTTCGCGGTGTAGCCGACCACGGTGGGGCGGCCGGTGGTGCCGCTGGAGGCGTGGATCCGGCGGACGTCCTCCCTCGGGACGGCGAACATGCCGAAGGGGTAGTTGTCGCGCAGGTCGGCCTTGGTGGTGAACGGGAAGCGGACGAGGTCGGCGAGTGTGCGGCAGTCCTCGGGCCGGACGCCGGCCTCGTCGAACTTGCGGCGGTAGAAATCGACGTTCCGGTAGGCGTGTTCCAGGGTGCTCCGGAGCCGGGTGAGCTGGAGTGCCTTCAGCTCCTCGGGGTCCAGGCGCTCGCCCTTGTCCCGCAGACCGGTCGGGAGTGCGTCGCCCAGTCGCCGGGGCCCGCCGACGGGACGCGTCGTGCCGGTGGTCGTGCTCATCGTGTCTCCTTCACGTCCTTGAGGCTGCGGCTGCGGCCGCGGAACTCCGCGATCACCTCGTCGCCGCGCAGGACGGTGATGTCGTAGATGCCGCTGCGGCCGAATCTGGTGCGCTCGTGTGCCGTCGCCACGAGCACGTCGCCTTCGCGTGCCGGGGCGACGAAGGTGATGTCGGCGCCCGCCGCGACGGTGACCGGACCGTGGCTGTTGCAGGCGCAGGCGAAGGTGGTGTCGGCCAGCAGGAACAGGTAGCCGCCGTGCGCGATGCCGTGGCCGTTGACCATCTGCGGGGTCACCGTCATGGTCGCCGAGGCCGTTCCGTCGGCGGCGGCCAGGAGCTGGATTCCCAGGCTCCGGGACGCCGTGTCCGCGGCGAACATCAGCTGGGCGGGTCCTGCCGCGACCGTGCCGTCGGGTGGTCGATTCATATGCGTTTCACCACTCTTGTCGCCCGACCGAACATTCGGTTACCCGTCTCGATTTCGGCCAAGTAATCCAGCATCGGCAGTGCCTGTCAAGAGGTGGGCGCATGTCGCCGAACGCCCAGGATCGACCCGATTTCTTCGCCGGTTCTCCTCCGTCCAATGCGCCACGTCCGCGAAGTCCTTCGCCTACCTGAACGCCCGGTCGACCTTCGCCCACACCATCGCGTCCCACTCGCCCTGCCGATCGGTCAGCCACGGCCCCGGGCCCGGACGCTTCCATGGCGTGATCTCCGCCGACGCGTCCAGATCCTCGAACGATCCGACGAGCTGTTCTGTCCGCTGCCGCATCGACTACCGGCTGGCCACCCCCGCCCTCGCCCCCCTGCTCCGTCGAGGCCCGCGTCGAACGCGCCGCCACCCACGCGGAGCGCCGGTCGGGGCACAGGACTGGCAGTCGTTCGGCGGGCAGGGGTGCGGCCGGCGACGAGAGCAGGCCCTCGCACGGTGGACCAACGGCCCACACGCGACGATCGGCCCAGTGACCGTCCGGTAGATTCGGCAAGCAGCTGATCGACACAGGGGCGGCCACATGCCGCACGTTCAACGCGGGGGCAGTGGGTGCGGAGCGGACACGCGCAGGACCGTCGCCGGGAGGCCCTGCTGGAGTGCTGGCGAGCGATCGAGCTGTTCAGCCCGCCGGCCATCCCTGCGCCGCCGCGCCGGCGCCGCGCTGCACGCTCCGGACCCGCGGACGAGTACGTCGTCGACACGAATCCGCAACCGGGCCGGGAACGGCTGCCGTTGCCGTGGGATCCGCAGCACCCGGACACCGCCAAGCGCCGGGCCCCGTACGGCAAGATGTGGCGCCACGAGGTGTACGGGGGCGTCTTCGACCTGGAGCTGCTGCGCCAGGCAATGATCGCGATGCTGCCCGAAGGAACCGACCCGGATCCCGGGGTACCGCAGGCCGAGCTGGTGTTGCCGGGGCAGAGTGCGATGTTCGCGTTGGTCCTGGACGAAGAGGGCCGGCCGATCGAAGACACCTCGGTGATCTCCGCGTGCGCGTGGGCGACCGGTCGACTCTTCGATCCCGGACCGTCCGTGCCGGAGTGGCTGGACGGCTTCGAGGACCTGAATGACGCCTTCGGCAGCGCGATCGACACGCTGGCCGCCACCCCGGTTCCCTACACCTCGGGCTCCGGACCGGTGCCTGAGCACCAGCCCGACCCGCAAGCCCCGGCGGCTCCCGCACCGGCGTCGACGGCCTCCGGATGGCGGGAGTTGCTGGCCAAGATCCTGGGTGGCGCCGCCGTGGGCGCGGTGGGGGCACTGTTCGGCGAGGTCGCCGGCGCCGCGCTGAAGGGCGCGACCGAGCCGCTGGTACGGCGCGCCGCCGACTGGGCTGCTGCCCGCCGTGTCGCACCGGAGTGCGCGGACGACGGCCGACCGGGCCAGACCGAGCGCGGCTCCTCCGTCGTGCCTGCGGCACCCGCCCCTGCGGCACCCGCCCCTGGCCCGTCAGCCGGGGAGGATGCGCCGGGTCCCCGGCCTGTGGGTCTTGCCGACCTGGTGGCACTGACCGCGCAGATCGCGGACCTGTGCGGGGTGGAAGCACACCTGCGTCCCCGGGTGATCCGCGTGCGTAGCCGACTGGTCCACCGTCCGCGTGATCCGCGGGCAAAGGTCGCCGCCGCCGCGCCGTTCCTGAACAGCCTTCTTCCGCCCGACCTGGCCCGGGTGCGCGCGGCGGCCGGCCAGGGGCTCGGGCCTGCGCTGGACGCCTACCTGACCGAACAGGGCTCGGTGGACATGGCGGCGCGCACCGATGTACGGCAGGTGCGCGAGGCCGTCCTGGCCGGGGTGGCTCCGGCTCTGGTTCCGGCCGGGCGGTGGCCCTCACCGGCTCGTTTTCCTCTCGCGTTGAGCCAGCAGTTCGCCGTGGACCGGATGCTCGCCGACCGCGACGGCACCGAGGGCGGGCTGTTCTCGGTGAACGGTCCGCCGGGCACCGGCAAGACCACGATGCTGCGCGACCTGGTGGCCGCCCTGGTGGTCGAGCGTGCAACGGTGATGGCCGGCTTCGACCGACCCGGGCAAGCATTCACCGGCCGTGCCTGGCGGGGCCTGGACCGGCAGGGCAAGCACCGGCGTTACGTCGCCCGGCTGGACCCGCGGCTGACCGGGTTCGAGATCGTGGTCACCTCTTCCAACAACGGCGCGGTGGAGAACATCACTGCGGAATTGCCGGGGCTGGACGCGCTCGCCGAGCCCTGGCGGGGCGGCCCGGACCACTTCTCCGATCTCGCCTCGGCACTCCTCCGCGGCGCTCCGGCATGGGGCCTGGTGGCAGCCGTACTCGGCAACAAGACCAACCGCAAGGAGTTCGGCGAGCGGTTCTGGTGGGGCCGCCTGCCGGAGAACGAATCCGACGCCCGCACCGCTGCCGGACTGCCGCCGCTCAGCGGCATGAAGGCAATCCTCAGCAGCTGGATCCCGCCGAACTCGCCAACCCCCGGACAGCGCCCGGCCGCTGGGGCCGGCGCTGCCGCGACCGCGGCCCCGACCACGACCGCAGCCCCGGCCCGGCCCGTACCGTCGTGGAGCGAGGCCGTCGCCGCGTTCCGCGTGGCCGAGGCCGAGGTGGAGCGCCTGCGCGGTCAACGAACCCGCCTGGCCACCGAGTTGGAGGCCGTCGAATCCCCGCGCGCCCGGCAGCGGATCACGGATCTGGACGCCGCGATCGCGCCGGCCGACGAACGGGTGGCCACCTCCGTGACCCGCCTGGCTGCGGCCAACGCCGCCGTCGCCTCCGCCCGTGCCGCCACCGCGACGGCCGAGGCCGAGCTCCGCGCGGCCGGCGGACTGGTACCCGCAGCCCGCCAGGAGCTGGCAGCCGCCCGCGCACGGCTGTCCGGCGCGCGGGAACGGGCCGCCCACCACCGCGAGTACGTGGACGCGCTGACCACCCGCTACGACGCTCCCCCGACCGTCGAACGCGGTGTGCGCGGCGGTCTGCGCCGACTGCTGCAGAGCACGGCCGACCGGCAGGCCGCCGAGCAGCATCGCGACCGCACCCAGGCCGAGATCCTGGACCTGCTCGTCCAGCAGCGCCGCGCCCTCGACGACGCCGTGGAGCAGGTCGCCGACGCCGTCCGCTCCGAAGCCCTGGCCGTCGGGCTCCACGCCGACGCCGACCGTGTGGTCGCCGACGCCGCGACCGCACTCGCCAACGCACAGACCCGCGAGCAGGCCGCCCTCGCCCGGGAGAACGCGGCCACCGCCGACCTCGCGGCCGCCCGCACCGCCGCGACGGCGGCCCGGCGCGACCTGGACGCCGCCGTCGCCGACCTCAGCGTCCGCCACCGCCAACTGCGGGATGCCGCATCGACCTTGCCCTCCCTGCCGCTCGACTGGCTCCACCTCGACGAGCCCGAGCAGGAACTCGGCTCGCCATGGTCAGACGAGGCCTGGTCGACCGCCCGCAGTGACCTGTTCCTGCGTGCCCTCGACCTGCACCGCGCCCTCGTCGCCGGGGCAGCCAAGCAGGTCCACGGGAACCTCCAGGTCCTCATGGAGCTGATGACGAACACCAACGGGCCGATCCCCGACGAGGAGGTCGAGCGCGCCTGGCAGACCCTCTTCCTCCTGATCCCGGTCGTCTCCACCACCTTCTCCTCGATCGGCAGCATGTTCGCCCGTCTCGGCCAGGGCACCATCGGCTGGGTCCTCGTCGACGAAGCCGGCCAGGCCACCCCGCAGGCCGCCGTCGGCGCCCTGTGGCGCGCCCGCCGCGCTGTCCTCGTCGGCGACCCCCTCCAGCTCGAACCCGTCGTCACCATGCCCACCGTCCTGCAACGCCGGCTGCTCGGTGCCTACGGCGTCGACGACCAGTGGCTGCCCTCGGCCACCTCCGCCCAGGCCGTCGCCGACCGGACCAACCGTTACGGCACCTATCTGCCCGCTCCTGACGGCGACGACGAACACGTCTGGGTCGGCTCACCCTTGCGCGTCCACCGCCGTTGCGGAGAGCCGATGTTCACCATCAGCAACGAGGTCGCCTATGGCGGCCTCATGGTCTACGGCACGCCACGCAAGGCCTTCCCCGACGAGGAACGCGACGGCCTGCTGCCGAGCCGCTGGCTCAACACCGACGACCCCACCCGGCCACCGGACGCCCCCTGGGGAGAACGCGACCGCCGTGCCTTCGAGTTCGTCCTCGACCGCCTGCACCAGCACGGCATCGACCTCACCCGGCTGCGCATCATCGCCCCCTTCCGCTCACTCGTCTCCGAGTGCAAGAAGATCTGCGGCGATCGCCCCGGCTGGACCTTCGAGGTCCTCGACGAACGCTGCGCCACCGTCCACCGGGCCCAGGGCAAGGAAGCCGACGTCGTCATCCTCGTCCTCGGCGGCGGCCGGCCCGGCGCCCGGGGCTGGGCCGCCCGCACCCCACACCTGCTCAATGTCGCCGCCAGCCGCGCCAAACACCGCCTCTACGTCATCGGGGAACGGACCCTGTGGGCCCCACTCCCCCACTTCGACGTCCTGTCCGGCGAGGTCGAGGAGTTCGACCACATCCGCGACCGAACCGCCTGGCCTTCGGGGGCAGTCGGCCAGGGGCTTGTCGGTGGAACTCGCTAGCGTTCGTCTCCTGATCATCAGTTCGAGGAGAGGGGCGTGGCTGTGCGGCGCTCGGAGTTCGTCGAGGGCGGCTCGGACAAGGCCGTCGGCCCCGAGGACGAGGACGTCTTCGTCATGCCGGACGCCTGGCGTCGGGCCCTGATCCCGCGCCGGGGCGGCATTCCCCGGAAGCCGGCCGCGCCGGGGCAGAGCCCGGTGACCTCGTACCGCGACGGGCTGCGGCAGAGGGGGGACTGGCTGGAGCAGGCGCTCACCTCGGAGCACAGTGACCCGGAGCTGGTCGCGGCCGCCCGCGCCCACCGGTCCGGCAGCCGGGACCCGCTCGGTGCGGCAGTGCTCGCCGCCATGTTCTCGTATCCCCGCTGCAACGAGGTCGGCGTGGCCGTGGACGCCTGGGTGGCGGAGTTCGGCCTGCCGTTCGCGGCCAGGGCCACCGTCGAGCTGTTCACGACGGCTGTCGAGACCGACTGGAACAACCAGATGTCCGTCCACCCCCGCGCCCGGCGCGGGGCCGACCAGAGGCGCGGCAGGTACCGTCCCGCCGCGGACCGGGTCCGGTCGCTGCTGGCGGACTGTGACGAGGAGACCCACCGCGCGGCGGTCGAGGCCCTGACGGGCTGCCGGAACGACCTGACCCGCCTGGTGGTGGCGGCGTACCTGGTGCCGTCCGAGACCGCCTGGGTCGAGGAGTGCGTCGCGTCGGGCTCCCGACTGGACGGCGTCGAGTGGTCGATGCTGCTGTGCTCGCTCTCCTCGGCGGAACCGTTGGAGAAGCTCCCCCCGCTGCCGAGCCTGGGCTATGACGGTTGGTCCACCGAGATCATCGCGACCGTGGTGGAGGGCCTCGGCGGCGGCGTAGCACCGGTGATGCTGCACGACCTGACCACCAGCTACCACCACAAGGACGGCAGGAAGCGGATCCTGGACGCGCTCGCCGAGCTCCCCTCCGACGAGGGCTTCCGGGGGCTGCTGGCCCAGCAGGACGGCATCAAGTCCACCCGCGCCGCCCTGCTGGCCGGCGTCCGCCGCTTCCCCCGGCGTGCCCTGCGCCTGCTCGCCGAGGCCGCGGTGGCCTCCACCGACCCGGCCACGCAGCAGCTCGCCCGGCAGCTCCTCACCGGCCACGTCGCGGTTCACCGCGCGACCGCGCTCGAACTGCTGCCGGAGCTGACGCCGGAGCAGGCGGCCCTGGTCGAGCCGCTCACCGACCTCGGCGAGCGGGTGCCGGAGGTCGGCCCCGACTCGCTGCCGGAGCTGTTCGCCAGCCCGCCGTGGACGCGGCCGCGCTCCGCCGGCAAGCCCCGCGCGCTGACCGGCCTCGCCACGCCGCAGGAACCGCAGATGCGGTGGCTGCCGGGTGAGCGCGAGGCGTGGGCGGTGATCTCCAGGCCCGGGTACACGCACTGGTCGGACGACGACTGGCAGCGGGTCGCGGCCACGATCCGGGCCAGGATCGGGCAGCCCGAGACCCTGCGGCTGCACGGCGAACAGTACGCCGAGCTCGGGCTGTTCGTGCACGGCAAGGAGGAGTTGGCCCGGCCCCTGATCGCGCACTGGAGCGTCGGTGAGCGCGTCGGGTACGCCGGGGACGACCTGCGCCGGGTCGCCGCCCGCTTCGGGACGGACGCTCTCGAACCGATCCTGGCCGCGGCGATGAGGAACCCGGCCACGCTCGCGCCCCTGCTGCTTCCGTACCTGGACGCCCGGGTGGCCGAGACCATGGCGGACTGGCTGGTGCGCCTCAAGTCGGCCGGAAACACCGCGAGTTCCTGGTTCGTCCGGCACGGCGTGGACGCGGCCCGGCTGCTGGTGCCCGCCGCGTTCGGGAAGGCCGGGGCAGCCCGGCTCGGCGCCGAGCAGGCCCTGCGGGTGATCGCCGAGGCGCACGGCGCGGCGGCGGTGCGGGCGGTGGCCGGCGAGTTCGGGCCGAAGGCGGAGGAGGCCGTGGGCACGCTGCTGTCGGCCGACCCGCTGGTGACGGCGCTCCCGGCGAAGCTGCCCCCGCCCTGCGACTGGGCGGAGCCGGTGACGCTGCCGCAGCTGCTGCTGCGTGGCGGCGAGGGCGCCCTGCCCGCCGAGGCGGTGCGGCACGTGCTCACCATGCTCGCGCTGTCCGGCCCCAAGGCGTTCTACCCCGGCCTCGACGAGGTGGCCGGGCTGTGCGAGCCGCAGTCGTTGACGGAGTTCTGCTGGGCGGTGTTCGAGCAGTGGCGGCTGGCCGGCATGCCCGCCCAGGATGGCTGGGCGCTGCACGTGCTCGGCCGGTTCGGTGACGACGGGACGGTCCGCCGGCTGACGCCGGTGCTCCGCGCCTGGCCGGGCGAGGGGGCCCACCACCGTGCGGTGGACGGCCTGGAGGTGCTGGCCGCCATCGGCACCGACGTGGCTCTGCTGCATCTGCACGGCATCGCGCAGCGGGTGAAGTTCAAGGCGCTCAAGACCCGGGCCCAGGAGAAGATCTCCGAGGTGGCGGCCGGGCTCGGCCTGACCGGGGAGCAGCTGTCCGACCGCCTGGTCCCGGACTTCGGGCTGGACGCCGACGGGACCACCGTCATCGACTACGGCACCCGGACGTTCACGGTCGGCTTCGACGAGCAGCTCAAGCCGTACGTGCTCGACGCGGCCGGCACCCGCCGCAAGGACCTGCCCGCCCCGGGGGCGCGGGACGACGCCGAGCTGGCGCCCGCCGAGCGCAAGCGCTTCGCCGCGCTCAAGAAGGACGTCCGCACGGTGGCGGGGGACCAGATCCGGCGCCTGGAGGAGGCGATGGTCACCGGGCGGTCCTGGACGGCACAGGAGTTCGACCAGCTCTACATCGGGCATCCGCTGCTGTGGCACCTGGTGCGCCGCCTGGTGTGGCTGTCCGAGACGGACGGCAGGGTGACGGCGTTCCGCCTCGCCGAGGACCGCACCCTGGCGGACGTCCGGAACGAGGCGTTCGCGCTGACGGCCACGGCCTCCGTCCGGCTGGCGCACCCGCTCCTGCTCGGCGACGGCCTCGCCGACTGGTCGGAGCTGTTCGCCCACCACGAGATCCGGCAGCCGTTCCGTCAGCTCGGCCGCCCGGTGTACGCGCTGACCGACGAGGAGCGGGCCGGCCACCGCCTGACCCGCTTCGAGAACGGCCCGGTGCTGCCCACCGCCCGCCTGGTCGGCATGGAACGGCGCGGCTGGCGCCGCGGCGAGCCTCAGGACAACGGCATCGAACGCTGGCTGTCCCGCCGGATCGGGCCCGACCTCTACGTAGTGATCGCCCCGGACGAGGGCATCGCCGTCGGCACCCACGACTCCTACCCCGAGCAGCGACTGGAAACGGTGTGGCTCGACAGGCGCCCGGGCGACTACCGGACCCACAACCGCACCTTCCCGACCTTCGCCGAGCTCGACCCGGTGATCGCCTCCGAGGTGATCGCCGACCTCACCGAACTGACCACGCGGTGACACCCCACCACCCTCTCGACCAACACCCCGGGAAGATTGCCATGACCACGACCACCGCCGAGGAGGAGCTTCAGCAGCCGCCCACCGAGGTTCGGTAGGCCGAGAAGCCGGCGCCATCGCCCGCCGAAGACCGCGCCCCGCGCCCGCCCCGGGAGCCGAGCCTGCGCACGGTCCGCCGGTTCGTCGTCGGCTACGAGGCCCTCCACCACCCGCGAGTTCGTCGGGGGCCGACGGTCCGCGTCACGCGCACCCGACGAGCTTGAGACACACGTCGTCTGTCGTACTCGTGTCTCAAGTTCGGCGGGGACGTACCAGCCTTCGTTGGTGGGTGCCAGGAGGAGGTGTCGGATGCAGAGGCCGCTGCTGCCGTTGCCGGGGTGCGCGGGCCGAGCAGGATCCGGAGCCGAGCGCGGGCGTGATCGCCTCCCGGTCGGCCAAGGCGGACGCCGTCGTCGGCCCTGACAGCCGCGGCCTCGACGGCGGCAAACGGGTCAACGGCCGCAAGCGGCACGCGATGGTCGAAACCCTCGGCCTGCCGCTGGGGGTGATGGTCACCGCGGCGGACATCGGCGACCGCGCCGCCGCCCGGGTGCTGCTCGGCCGAGTCGCCGCCGCGCACCACCTGCTGGCGCTGGTCCGGGTCGGCGGCGGCTACCTCGGCAGCCCCCCGGCGGGCGGTGGGCGACGTGCGCAGGAGTCCTTTCGCCGGGCGCGGAGAAACCCTTTGCCCGCATGGTTCGCGTGACGAAGAAAATGACGGCGACCCGTTTCCCGGAGGAGGAGGCCCGGGAATGCGCCGAGAAATCTCGGAGCCCGCTCGCCATCCGCCATGCAATCACCTTCGGCCCGCATTCCGCCAGGAGGAACATCAGGCGGAAACCATGGGGAAGTTCCAGCAGAAGACGCACTGAACAGGCAAGATCGGCGAGAAACAGCCGGAGTGGCTTGATCGTACGTCAGTCGACTGTCGCGCCTGACGGGATTTGCGATATACCGTCCCGGGCACTTCCTGCCCGGCAATCCGCCAATCTCGTCCTGGCGTGATCACCTGCCGACCTCGAATCTCGAATGAGGGGAAATCACATGGCAATCGGACGACGGCAACTCCTCACCTCCGTCGCGCTGACCGCCCTCGCCGCACCCGTCCTGGCCAAGGGGAACACGACCCGCGCCTCCGCGGCCACGGCCACGGACACGGGCACGGGCACGGGTACGGCCGCGCGGATGGCCGCCGGCTCCGGGCCGCTGTTCATGCAGGTCGTCGCCCACGAGGACGACGACATCCTGTTCATGAACCCGGACCTGTCCAACGCCCTCGCCAACGGCACGCCGTCCGTCACGGTGTTCGTCACCGCAGGGAACATCACCGGCGACCCGTGCGCGGGCGGCTGCTGGGACCCGGCCGGCGACCCGCTGCGCACCTGGAACCGCCAGATGGGCGCCGTCAACGCCTACTCCCGGATGAGCGGGGTCGGCGACAACGACCCGGCGACCGACGAGATCGGGCACTGGGTGGTCGAGGCGTGGACGGTCGCGGGCAAGCAGGTCGAGCGGTACATGCTCAGGGACCGGTCGGTTCACCTGATCTTCCTCAACCTGCACGACGCCGGGCTCGCCAACGTGCTGAACGGCGGCACCGACACCACGGTCGTCCCGAAGGACAGCCCGCTGTCCGGGCCGTCGGCCTACACGGCGGCGGACGTCGTCGAGGTGCTGCGTCAGATCATGGTGACGTACCAGCCGACCGTGCTCCGGGCCCAGGACGAACTCCCGGACACCCGCTACAAGGACGACCACTCGGACCACGTCTCCGCCGCGAAGTTCGCAGGCATGGCGGCGAGCCAGTACGGCGGCTCGCTGATCCAGGTGAACTACCGGGACTACAACATCAGCGACTGCCCGGTGAACCTCGACCCGGCGACGGTCGGCGCCAAGGGAGTGTTCGTCTCCGAGTACGCCAGCCACGACCACTCGGGGAACTACGAGACCGCCTGGTTCTCCCGGATGTACTACCGCTGGTCGCGGGGCACCTCCTGGGCCGGGCTGAACCAGGACGGCCGGCCGCAGGTCTTCGTCGTCCGGGCGGGCTCCCTCTACACGTACTGGCGCCAGGGAGACGGCAGTTGGGGCGGCCCGGCGCGGTTCGCCGACCCGGGCGGGCGGCTGGCGCCGGGCATCGCCGTCGGCACCAACGCGGACGGCCGGATGGAGGTCTTCGCCCGCCGCCTGACCGACCACCACATCGTCTCCGTCCCACAGACCACGCCCAACGGCGTGTGGCGGGACAGCTGGGCCGACCTCGGCAACCCCAACGCCGGGCTCAGCAACGCGGGCCAGGTCGGCGTCCCCGCGGTGGTCGCCTCCCAGGACGGCCGGCTGGAGCTCTTCGTCAAGAACGGCGGCGGCGGCCTCAGCGCGATCCGGCAGACCAGCCCGAACGGCGCCTGGACGACCACTTGGGACGACCTGCACGGCACCGACATCCAGGACCCGGTCACCGCGATCCGCAACGGCGTCGGGAGGATCGAGGTCTTCGCCAGCACCCGCGACGGGGTCGTCAACTGGTGGCAGACCGCTCCGAACGACGCCTTCAACGGCCCGGGCCCGATCCCGAACTCCCGGCCGGCCAGCCCGCCCAGGGCCGCGCTCGACCAGGACGGCCGCATCGAACTCGCCTACCGCGAGGCCGGCACCGGCGCGATGCTCGTCAGCTACCAGACCCAGCCCGGCGGACCGTGGAGCCAGTCCCCGACCAGCCTCGGCGGCCACCAGGGCGTGGGCGAGCCGGCGATGGCCAACCTCGGCGGGCGGGTCGTCCTGTTCGAACGCAACGGCGGCGGCGGCGTGAGCACCACCGCCCAGACCGCCCCGAACGCCGGCTACGGCGCCTGGCAGGACCTCGGCGGCACCGTCCTCGACTACCCGACCGCCCTCGTCGACGGCGCCGGTGTCCTGTACGTCTTCGCCATCGGCACGGACGGCCGCGTCTACTACCGCACGGGCACGACGCCCACCAGCCTCGGCGGCTGGCAGGCCATGCCCCTGTGACCGCCGGTCCCGCCGACCGGTCGGGCACCTTCCCGACCGGCCGGCGGGCCGGGTCCGCGGAAGCGCCGGTGGGAGCGCTCTCACCGTTGCTGAGAGGCCGTCACGTCCCGTTGTTCCTTGCTGAACCAGTGGCGCGTGTCGCGGCTGACCTGGACATTAGGTGCTGCTACGCTCCCGATCCGTGTGGGATCGCTCCCATGCATCACCAAGATTCTGGGGGGTGACGTGTCGAAGGCACAACAAGGGGATTCGGCATTCGGGGGCATGCTGAGGGCGCTCCGTCGTGAAGTGGGATTCACACATGAGGAACTCGCCCGGCGTTCCCGGGTGAGTGTGAGGACGATCAGCGACATCGAGCGGGGCCGGGTACGCCGACCGCAGCGCCGCTCCGTCCAGCAGCTCGCGGAGGCGCTCGGCCTGGGGTCCTCGCGATTGGAATGGTTCCTCCGCGCCGCACGAGCCGTTCCCGGCAGCGGGCTCGATCAGCCGGACGGGAGCCGTCACGAGACCCCGGCCGCCGGGGAGGGGGACGAACAGCCGTCCGCAGTGGTCGTGATGGTCCTGCCGTTGAACGCGATCGGCGAGAGCGGTCCGTGCTGTCGGCGCCGCCGACGCTGTCCGCAACCCCGCCCGGCCGGCCCCCGCCACCTGCGCCGGGCGGGCTGACGGCCGTCCACGACCTGGAGTGGGCAACTGAAGCGCCCCGGCCGTAGTCACCCGGGGGCACCGGCCTGGTCGTCCAACCCGTGGGCGTACGCCAGCAGTTCGCGGGCCCGCACCGCCGCGTCGGCGACCAGCCGCTCCAGCGGGTCGGCCGCGTCCTGCCGGGCGGGCGGGGCGGGCAGCGGCGGCAGGTCGGGCAGCGGTGCCGGCCGGCGGCCGAACACCTCCTCGGCCGGCGTGCCGTCCGGCAGCTCGACCTCCGCCTCTTCCTCCCCCAGGCTGCCGACGATCGCCTGCATCAGCACGGCGGCCCGGACTTCCTCCCGCACCTGCTGCGCGCCGCGCCCGCGCAGCAGGAGCAGCAGCGTCGGGTCGTCGTCCAGCAGCCAGGACAGCTGGTAGCAGAGCGCGGCCGTGTGCTCGCAGGGGTGGTCGAACGCGTCGCAGTCGCAGTCCGCTTCCAGGTCGCCGTAGCCGGGCAGCAGCCGGACCCGGGCGTCCTCGGCGGCTTCCAGCAGGTCGGGCGGCAGGTCTCCGGCGAGCAGCTGCTCGATGACGTCCGGCCGGTCGGCGGCCTTCTCCCAGAGCAACTCCCAGTCGTCCTCGTCGAGTTGCTCCAGGGTGAGCACCGTCGTGAACGGGGTGTCGCCCTCGTGGCCGGTGGTGGAGAGGCGCCCGGGGCTGACGGTGATCGGTCCGAGCCGGCCGGTCCGCGCGCAGGCCCGGCCCTTCTTCAACGTGCGTTCTCCGAGGGAGGTGTCCTCCAGCGCGTCCGCCCAGGCCCTGCCCCACCAGGACTGGCCGCGTACCTGGCTGCCCCGGCGCGCGGTGAAGGCCGGGAAGCCCCGTGCGCCCGTGTCGTTCCCGCTCATCCCGCACTCCTCAGTTCGACCAGGTCGGCCAGCTCTTCGTTGGTCAGCTGCGTCAATGACTGTTCCCCGGCGCCGAGTACCGCGTCCGCCAGGCCCTTCTTCGCTTCGAGCAGGGCGGCGATCCGGTCCTCGACGGTGTCCTCGGCGATCATCCGGTGGACCTGGACGGGGCGGGTCTGCCCGATGCGGTGGGCGCGGTCGGTGGCCTGCGCCTCCACGGCCGGGTTCCACCAGCGGTCGTAGTGCACGACGTGGTCGGCGCGGGTGAGGTTGAGTCCGGTGCCGGCGGCCTTGAGGGAGAGCAGGAAGACCGGCACTTCGCCGTCCTGGAACCGGCGGACCATCTCCTCCCGCCGCGGCACCGGGGTGCCGCCGTGCAGCAGCAGCGTGGGAACGCCGCGCTCGCGCAGGTGTGCCTCCAGCAGCCGCGCCATGGTGACGTACTGGGTGAAGACGAGCGCTGCTCCGCCCTCGGAGATGATGGCGTCGAGCAGTTCGTCGAGCAGTTCCAGCTTTCCGGAACGGCCGGCCAGTGGGGTGCCGGCCGGTTCCTTGAGGAACTGCGCGGGGTGGTTGCAGATCTGTTTCAGGCCGGTGAGCAGTTTGAGCACCAGTCCGCTCCGGGCGATGCCGTCGGTGGCCGCGATCTGTGCCATGACCTCGCGGACCTGGGTCTGGTACAGGGTCCGCTGCTCGGGGGTGAGGGCGACCGGGCGGTCGGTCTCGGTCTTCGGCGGGAGTTCGGGGGCGATGCCCGGGTCCGACTTCTTCCGGCGGAGCAGGAACGGCCGGACCAGTTCGGCCAGCCGCTCGGCGGTGGGCCCGTACTCCCCCGACTGTGCCTGGTACTCCCCCGGCTCTGCCTGGCACTCCCCCGACTCCGCCTGGCACTTCGCGCGTTCGGCGTCGATGGCGGCGATCCAGCGCCGGCGGAACTGGCCGTGGGCGCCGAGGAGTCCGGGGGTGGTCCAGTCGAGGACGGCCCAGAGTTCGGAGAGGTTGTTCTCGACCGGGGTGCCCGTCAGCGCGATCCGTGCGCCACCGGGGATCAGCCGCAGCGCCTTCGCGGTGTCGGAGTGCGGGTTCTTGACGTGCTGGGCCTCGTCCGCGACGACCGCGCTCCAGCGGTGCGCGGCGAGCCGCCCGGCGTCCAGGCGCATCGTGCCGTAGGTGGTCAGGACGAAGCCCGAGTCGGCGCCGTCCAGCGTCCGGTCGGGGCCGTGGTAGCGGCGGACGGGCGTGCCGGGCGCGAACTTCTCCACCTCGCGCTGCCAGTTGCCCAGCAGGGAGGCCGGGCAGACCACGAGGGTGGGGCCGGCGCTGTCCGGGTGCTGCTGGCGCAGCAGGTGCAGCGAGATCAGCTGGACGGTCTTGCCGAGGCCCATGTCGTCGGCGAGGCAGCCGCCGAGGCCGAGCGAGGTGAGGCGGTCCAGCCAGCGCAGGCCGCGCAGTTGGTAGTCGCGCAGGGTGGCGGCGAGCGCGGCGGGCGGCTCGACCGGCTCGGTGCCGCCGTCGGGTTCGGCCAGCCGTCGGCGCAGCGCGAGCAGCCAGGGGCTGGACGCGATCCGCACCTGCGTGCCGCCGATCTCGGTGTACCCGGTGAGGGCGACGGCGAGTGCCTCGACGGCGGTGAGCGGCGGTAGCTCGCGTTCGCGGAGCTTGCGGGCGAGGTCGGCGTCGATGAGTACGCACTGGCCGCGCAGCACGGCCAACGGCCGTTCGTTGGTGGCGAGTTCGGCCGTCTCCTGCTCGGTGAGGGGTTCTCCGTCGAGGTCGAACTGCCAGCGCAGATCGACCGTGCCGTCACCGCCGAAGAAGCCTCGCGGGTCGGTGGGCGCGGCCCGCTCGCCGCCGAGGACGGCACGGGCGGTGAGGGAGCGGACGGCGTGCTCGGGCCACTGCACCTCGACGCCGTGGGCGGCGAGCCGGTCGGCGGTGTCGCCGAGCAGCTCCTGCACCTCGTGGTCGGCGAACTCCACGGCGGAGGGCACCGGCAGCAGGCGGGCGAGCGGCTGCCAGATGTCGGCGGCCCGCCGCAGGGCGAGCACGGTGTCGGCCTGCGCCCGGGGCCCGAACCCGGCCGCCCCGACCCCGGTGAACAGCTCGTGCACGTCGGCGCGGACGGTCGGATCGGCCAGGCTGGACACCTGCGGCACCACCCGCAGGCCGGTCTCCGCCAGGCTGGCCACCTGCGGCACCGGCCGCAGGCCGGTCTCCCCGCCGCCGGACACCACGTCCAGGCGCAGCGTCAGCCGGATTCCCGAGTCGAGGCCGGCGGAGATCTCCTCGGCCCAGCCGCGCAGTTGGGGCACGTACTGCGGTTCGACGGCGGCAAACGCCTGGCGGCCGGCCAGCGCGGGTGCGTCGGCGGTGCGCGGCAGAGTGTCGGCGACCGCGTCGACGAAGGACCGCAGCAGCCCGTCGACGTCGGGCAGCAGCAGCGGCCCACCGGGCGGCACGGGCAGCGGAACGGCGAGCACCTCCGCCGGTGCCGCCGCGGCCAGTTCGCGCAGGCGCCGGACGTCCTCCGGGTCGAGCGGGCCGACCCGCCAGGTGTCGTAGCCGGCTTCGGACACGCCGGGCAGCAGCCGTTCGCGCGCGGCGAGGTGCAGGGCGAGGGCGGTGGCGGCGCCCCAGAACGCGGCGCTGGGCGTGCTGGATTCGCGGTGCAGCCGGCGGGCCAGGGTGAGCGCGGGCAGCGCCTCGGCGACGGTCAGGCGCAGCACCGGGCAGCGGCGCACCGCGAGCGCGCCGCCGTCGGCGGTGACCAGGTCGGCCTCGCCGGGCTCGCCGAACGTCGGCCGCGCACCCGCGTACCGGTACACGAGCCTCCCGGTGCGCGCCGGATCGCCCGGCTCGAAGGCCACCGCGCACTTCGCCAGCAGCTCCGCCTGCTCGCGCGGCATTCCCGTCATCTGTTCCGCCCCCTGCATTGCCCTGATCTCAACTCCCGTTGCCCTCAAGCCCCTTACTGGGGATCCTCGGGGTGCGGCCCGGTCATGTACGGGTTCGGCTCGCCCTCGGCGAGCACCCCCACTAACGGTTCGCCCTCCCCCGCGAAGGTGTACGCGCCGCCCTCGATCCGCCCGATCAGGCCGTGCGTCCATTCCGCTTCGCTGTCGGCCGAGTGCACCCACATGTTCATGATTTCGCCGATGTGCCCGAGCTGTTCGGGCCCGTCCTGCGGCACGTAGTACCCGGTGACCTCGGCCCGCCACCGCTCCAGCCCCGCGATCCGCTCCCGGAGCAGCGCGACGGCCTCGTCCCGTGGCAGGTCGACGATGAACCCGATGGCGGCCGAGAGTACGTCGAGCTTCTGGTCGTACGAGGTCAGCGCCTCACGCAGCAGCTCGAAGTACTCGGCGGTGCCCTGCTCGGTCATCTCGTACTCGACCCGCGGCGGTCCGCCGACGGCGCTCGGCGCGACCTCGTGCGCGACCAGCAGCCCCTGCTTCGCCATCTGCTTGAGCGCGTGGTAGATCGAGCCCGGCTTGGCGCTCGACCACTCGTGCGCCCCCCAGAACTCCAGGTCGTTGCGCACCTGGTAGCCGTGCGCCCGTCCGTGCTGACGGACCGCGCCGAGCACCAGTAGCCGGATGGCGGACATGAGTGGCTCCTTACTCGCCAAGACCTTGCCGGGATCAGACTAATCAAATTTGACCAGCTGCGCGCAACAGATTACCGTCCCAGGCTAGTCAAGTTTGATTACTGCACTACTGCCTGGATCACTTGCGGGAGGGGAACGCTTTGAACGACCACGACCCGGCGATCGCCGTCGAGGACCTACGGAAGAAGTACGGACGCAAGCAGGCCCTCGACGGCCTCGACCTCACCGTCCACCGGGGCACCGTCCAGGGCATCCTCGGCCCGAACGGCGCCGGCAAGACCACCGCCGTCCGCATCATGTCCACCCTGCTGCGCCCCGACACGGGCCGGGTCCAGGTGGCGGGAATCGACGCCCTGACCCGCGCCGCCGAGGTCCGCTCGCGAATCGGCCTGCTCGGCCAGTACACCGCCGTCGACGAGGAACTCAGCGGCCGGCAGAACCTGGAGATGTTCGGCCGCCTCCACCACCTCGGCACCCGCCGCGCCGCCGCCCGCGCGGCAGAACTCCTCACCCGGTTCGAACTCACCGACACCGGCCCGAAGGCCGTCAAGCACTACAGCGGCGGAATGCGACGCCGCCTCGACCTGGCCGCCTCCCTCATCCGCGACCCCCAGGTGCTCTTCCTCGACGAACCCACCACCGGCCTCGACCCCCGCGGCCGCACCGAGGTGTGGAACGCGGTCCGCTCCCTGGTCGACGGCGGCACGACCGTCCTGCTGACCACCCAGTACCTCGAGGAGGCCGACCAACTCGCCGACCGCATCGCGGTGATCGACCACGGAAAGGTCATCGCCCAGGGCACCCCGGACGAACTGAAGACCGCGACCGGCGGCGACCGCATCGACGTAGTCCTCCGCGACCCCGGCCAACTCGCCCTCGCCGCCGCCCTGTTGCCCGGCGAGACCACCGTCGACGAGGACCGCCGCCTGCTCAGCGCCCCGGTCCGCGACCGGATGGCCGCCCTGACCGAGGCCGTGCGCGCCCTGGAAGCTGCCGGCATCGTCGCCGAGGACATCGCAGTACGGCGGCCGACACTCGACGAAGTCTTCCTCCACCTGACCAAGACGGAGACAGCATGAGCACGGTAACGAACCTCCACTGGGCCACCGCCGACTCCTGGACCATGACCAGGCGCGAACTCGCCCACTGGGCACGCCAACCCGTGCGGGTGGTCGTCGGGTTGGCCTTCCCGGTGATGATGCTGCTGATGTTCCACTACCTGATCGGCGGCGGCCGGGGTGTCGAGGGCGAGTTCAAGAACTACCTGCTGCCCGGCATGCTCACCATGACCATGGCCTTCGGCCTCGAATCCACCATGCTCTCCGTCACCCAGGACCTCGGCAAGGGCATCATCGACCGCTTCCGCTCCATGCCGATGACGCCCGGCGCCGTCCTGATCGGCCGCAGCATCGCGGACATGCTCCAGTCCGCCCTCGGCCTGACCGTCATGCTCGCCGTCGGCTACGCGATCGGCTGGCGCCCGCACAGCACCCCCGCCTCGTCCCTGGGCGCGGTGGGCCTCCTCCTGCTCCTCCGCTTCGCCATGCTCTGGATCGGCATCCAGCTGGCCATGCTCGCCGGCCGCCCCGAACTGGTACAGGCCGTCCAGATCCTGGTCTGGCCCGTCAGCTTCCTCTCCAACGCCATCGCCTCCCCCGACTCGATGCCGGCCTGGCTGGGCGCAACCGTCGAATGGAACCCCATGTCCGCCACGGCCACCGCAGTCCGCACCCTGTTCGCACCCCGCCCGGAACGGACGGCTCCTGGGCCACGACCCACGCCGAACTGCTGGCGGTGGCCTGGCCGTTGGCCCTGGCGGCAGTCTTCCTCCCGCTCGCGGTGCGGCGCTTCAGGGGCCTGAGCCGGTAACTGCCCGACAGGGGACAGTGGCGGGCCCTCGGGGGTACCCCGAATACCACGAGGCCCGCCACTGTCCGCACTTCGCCTCTCTTACTGCGGCGCGGGCTGCCGACCGCGCGCCGCTGTCCCCACCACAACTGGCCGTCAGCCCTGTTAGCCCGGCCAGGCAGCGGTGTTCCACCGACCGAGTCACCGCCGCGGCCGTCCTCGCAGCCGGGCGGGCTTCCGGGTACGCATCGGGCTCGACGGGGACCGTCCCCGTCCGACACACCCCACCCAGAACCTCAGGAGGCCGCCATGGCCCGCACCAAGCCCCGCGTCCTGATCGCCCTCGCCGCCCTCGGCGTCCTGGCCGCAGGCGCCGCGACCGCCGCCGTCGCCGGGGCCGTCGACAAGCCTGCCGGCAAACCCGCCATTGCCGCCCCCGACGCCCCGGCCGCCGGGGATCGCTCGGCCCAGGCCACGTACGACCAGGTCGTCAGCGACTTCGTCGACGTGGCCGGCTCCCACGGGAACGCATTCGCCACCGCGACCTGCCCGCCCGGCGAGGTACCCATCGGCGGTGGCGCCGCGACCAGCGACATCGACATCTTCCTCACCGACTCCCACCCGAACGGCGACTCCTGGATCGTGGCGGGCACCAACACCAGCTCCCAGACCGAGTCCATCCGCGCCTTCGCTGTCTGCACCACTCCCTGACTCACGAGTCGGACCGCCCCGGGCCCGACGCCCGGGCCGTCCGCCAACCGCGCAGGCCGGACGTGCACCGGCGCGGTCAGCGAGGACCGGCGACCGGCGACCGGCTCCAGGCAGCCGGTCTCCAGGTCCATCAGGTAGGACAGTGCACGGCGGTCGGCGCCGAGCACACCCAGAAAGAGATCGACCGCGCCGTCGACGTCCTCGTACGAGCGCTCCACCGCGAGCTCGACAAGCTGGTCGGGATACATCAAGCGGCTGACCATGAACTTGACGCCCTTGATCCCGAAGCCGGCGCCCTCCACCTCGCCGAGGTCGTCCCAGCCGTGTTCCAGCGTCAGCCGCAGGCGCTGGACGACTGCCTCCATCGGCACGCGCAAGCACGCCACGAGCCGGTAGTTCCGGGAGGCGAGGACCAGCAGGCTCTGCTGGAGCGCCGGATTCCTGCCCGGGTAGGGGCCCCGAACGGCCGGCTCCCACTCCCGTTTCGGCCCGGGAATCTCAATCTCCGCCATTGCCAGGCTCCCCCTTCTGCGACCTGTTCCAGCTCAACGCGCCAACGGCAGCCGGGAGCCGGCATTCCACGACAGGTCAGCCTGCCGGACCGACCGACGTAGCTCCTCGCCATCCATGCCAAGTGGGTGGTCGTCGCCCCGCGTCCGGCAACGTAGTCGTGGTGCAGCAGGCCGATCACCTCCCAGCCGGACCGGCCGGGCAGCCATCCCCGCGCTCGTCGGCGTTGCTCCCTCGACGATGAGACTGCCCTGGAGTGCCTGCGGCCACCTGACGGCCCGGGCTGTGGGTGCCGGGCCCGTCAGGTGGCCGCGGGCTTTCAGGTGGCCAGGAAGCGTTCGTGGAAGACCTGGCAGTCGGGGGCGGCGCGGCGGACCGCGTCGACCATGGGTGGGGGGCCGCAGACGTAGAGGTCGGGGGCGGGGCCGGTGTGTTCGGCGAGGGCGGCGGCGAGCAGGTCGGCGGGGGTGCCGACCGGGCCGGTCCAGGTGGGGTCGGGCTCGCGGACGCAGAACTCGTGGCGGAACGCTGGGAGTTCGGCGGCCACTGCCTTGAGCTCGTCCTCCCCGAAGAGCTCCTCGGGCGTGTTGGCGCCGAGGAACAGCCGGGCCGGCTGCGGGTCCTGCCACTCGGCCATCTGCCGGGCCATGGCGAGGAGGGGGGCGAGGCCGGTGCCGCCGGCCAGCAGCCAGCGGGGGCGCAGCCCGGTCTCGTGGAGGCCGAAGGCGCCTTGCGGGCCGTGGACCGTCAGCGGGTCGCCGGGGCGGACGCGTTCGGCGAGTGGTCCGGAGAACGCGCCGTCGGGGCGGAGCCGGATGTAGAACTCCATCCGGCCTTCCCAGTTGCCGGTGTTGGCGAGCGAGTAGGCGCGTTTGACGCCGGTGCCGGGCAGTTCGAGTTCGGCGAACTGGCCGGCGTCGAACTGGCAGTCGGGGCTGTCGGTGAGGGTGACCTCGAGCCGGACGGTGTCCCGGGCGACGGTGGTGATCGACGCCACCTCGGCCAGCCGTTCCGGTACGCCGCCGTACAGGATCCGCGACTGCGGGTACGGGAGTTCGGCGGTGAGCGGCCCGCGTGGGACGGTGCGGCACAACAGGACGCCGCGGCAGGCGAGTTGGTCGGGCGGGAGGGCCTGGTCGCTGTGCGGGCCAAGGTCGTACTCGCCGGAGGTGACGGTGGCGTGGCAGGAGCCGCAGGTGCCCTGCTTGCAGGAGGCGGGCAGTGCGGCCCCGGCCTCGGCGGCCGCATCCAGGACGGTGCCGCCGGGTGGGCAGTTCAGCTCCAGCCGGGCGCCGTCGGTGGTGGTCAGCACCACTTGCTGATCGGTCACTTCGCGGCCGGTTCCAGCGCGGCGGCGAGGTCGGCTGCCGGGTCGCCGATCAGCCGCAGGTCGAAGCGCTGGACCAGCGCGTCCACCAGGTTCGGGGTGAGGAAGCCGGGCAGCGTCGGGCCGAGGTGGATGTTGCGGATGCCGAGGGCGAGCAGGGCGAGCAGTACGGCGACGGCCTTCTGCTCGGTCCAGGAGAGGACCAGAGTCAGTGGCAGGTCGTTGAGCTCGCAGTCGAAGGCCTCGGCGAGGGCGGCGGCGATCCGGATCGCCGAGTGGGTGTCGTTGCACTGGCCGAGGTCGAGCAGCCGCGGGATGCCGTCGATGTCGCCGAAGTCATGCCCGTTGAAACGGTACTTGGCGCAGCCGAGGGTGAGTACCACGCTGTCGGCGGGCGCGCCGACCGCGAAGTCGGTGTAGTAGTCGCGTCCGGGGGTGGGCCCGTCGCAGCCGCCGACCACGAAGAAGTGGCGGATGGCGCCGCTGCGTACGGCGGCGGTGACCCGGTCGGCGACGGCGAGCACGGCGTCGGCGCCGAAGCCGACGGTGAGCATCCGCTCGGGCTCCTCCTCCGGCGAGGCGGGGAAGCCGGGCAGTGCGCGGGCGGCCTGCAGGACGGGGCCGAAGTCGCCCTGGGCGAGGTGGCGCACGCCGGGCCAGCCGACGGGGCCGGTGGTGAAGATCCGCCGCCGGTAGCTGCCGTGCGGTTCGATGATGCAGTTGGAGGTCATCAGGATCGGGCCGGGGAACGCGGCGAACTCGCGCTGCTGGTCCTGCCAGGCGCCGCCGTAGTTGCCGACCAGGTGCGGGTAGGCCTTCAGCAGCGGGTAGGCGTGCGCGGGCAGCATCTCGCCGTGGGTGTACACGTTGATGCCCTGGTCGGCGGTCTGCTTGAGCAGCTGCTCCAGGTCGTGCAGGTCGTGGCCGCTGACCAGGATGGCCTTGCCCGCGACAGGCGTGGTGCGCACCGCGGTGGGCTGCTGGGCGCCGTACGCGCCGGTGTTGGCGGCGTCGAGCAGCTCGATGGTGGCCAGGTTGAGCCGGCCCAGGCCGACGGCGCGCTCCACCAGGTCGGCGACGTCGGTGGGTTCGCCCGCGAGGTGGGCGAGGGCGCTCTCCACGCCGCCGAACACCTCGGCGCTCTCCTTGCCGAGGACGTGCGCGTGGTGGGCGTACGCGCAGATGCCCTTCAGCGCGTACAGGTGCAGCGCGCGCAGGCCGACCACGTCCGGTCCGACCAGGGCCAGGCCGGCGTCCACGCCCACCTCGGCGGCCTGCCGCAGCAGCGCGTCCGGGTCGTCGGCGGGCTGCCAGGCGGCGGGGCCGGTGAGTTCGCGCGGTTCCTGTCCGGCGGCCCGGGCGGCCTCCTCGTAGGCGGCGCGGGCGCGTTCGCGGTGGGCGACGGCCTGCTGGATCAGCGCGCCGAACCGCGACGGGTTGAAGTTCACGTTGGTGAGCGTGGTGAACATCGCGTACAGCACGAACCGCGACGCCTCGTCGTCCGCCGCCCCGAGGGTGCGAGCCTCCACGGCGTACTGGGCGATGCCCTTCGCCGCGTGGATCAGCAGATCCTGCAGATCGGACGTGGCGGCGTCCTTGCCGCAGTTGCCGATCGCGGCCGCGCAGCCGGGAACCGTCCCGGTACGGTCGGTCTGCTCGCACTGGTAGCAGAACATGCGGTCCTCCTGGACTCTTGCCTCGCGCCCCGGGGCCGACGGACCCCACGCACGGTCGTGCCTCCACGCTACGAACCCCGCCCGCGCCGCCGCAGGTCCCGTACGTCCCCGCGCCCCGGGCCTTCCGGCCCCTCTCGGCGGGCTCGGCCGGGCCGCAAGTCCCTTGCCGCGAACGGCCGGTGGCAGCCGTTCGATTCTTCCCGGGCCGGGCGTCCGATCGCTGTTGATCCGTTGTTGATCGGCGGGGGCCAGCATGGGGGACGTGCCGGTCCCGGGGGTGGGTTCGAGTGGTGATCGGCCATCAGTTTCGGCGCGGCCCCGCTGCGGGGCCGCCGAGATCACGGGTGGAACAGATCATGCGTGTCCGTCAGCTCTCCGTCGCCGCCGTGGTGGCGGCCCTGGGTGTGTCCCTCGCCGCGTGCGCCGACGACCGGCCGTCCGGCCCCGTCGCCCCGGCCGCGCCCGCCGGGCCCACCGCCCCGGTGGCGCCCGTCTCGGCGGAACTCCCGGTGTCGCCCGTCCTGGCGAACGCGCCCAGCACGCCCGCCACGCCCAGCACGCCCGCCACGCCCGCCACGAAGGGGACGCGCCCGTGCACGGCGGCGGACCTGCGGGCGACGGTGGCGGCGGGCTCGGTGGTGTCGGCCGCGGACCGGCCCGCGGTGGAGCGGATCGAGCTGGCCAACCGCAGCGCCGCCACCTGCACCATGCAGGGCTTCCCAGGCGTCGACCTGGTGAGCGACGGGACGACCTGGAGCCTGCCGCGCTCCCGTTCGACGCAGGCCCGGCAGGTGACGCTGCCGCCCGGCGGGACGGCGTACGTGCTGATCGACTACCAGCCGTACCGGGGTCGCGGGCAGCGCGGCCAGTCCGAGTTCAAGGTCACCTCGATGGTGCTGACCCCGCCGAACGACACCGGCAGCCTCACCGTCCACTGGGAGGGCGCCAACCCGCAGGACCACCGCACCACCACCCAGCCGGACACCCAGGTCCGTCCGGTCACCGCCACCCGCTGAGCCCGCAGCCGGTCAGGACGCGGACGAGGACTCGGGGTCCGGACGGACCGCGCCGAGGATGGGGAGCATGGTGATGGGCGCGAGCTTGATCACCGTCCCCGGGTGCGGGGCGTGCACGACGGTGCCGCCGCCCACGTAGAGCGCGACGTGGCTGGCGTCGTTCTGGTAGATGATCAGGTCGCCGGGCCGCAGGTCGCGCAGCGGGATCCGGTGCAGCGCCGCCCACTGCTCCTGGCTGGTGCGCGGGACGGGGACGCCGGCCGCCAGCCAGGCCTGCGAGGTGAGGCCGGAGCAGTCGAACGCGTCGGGGCCGGTGCCGCCCCACAAGTACGGCTTGCCGCGCTGGCCGAGCGCGAAGGCGATGGCCTTGCGCCCGGCCTCGGACGCGCTGCCACCGGGGCCGAACACCCCTGCGGCGAGCATCTGCTGACGGGACTCGTCGGCGCGGTCGTAGTCCAGCTGCTCCAGCAGTTCGAGCTGGTCGGCGGGGGTGGAGTCGAGCAGCTGGGCGGTCCGGGCGGCGGCAGTGCGGGCCCGCTCCACGGCCTGCTGGGAGTCCTGCGCGGCGGCGGCCGCCGCCTCCTCGGCCTGCCGTGCCTGCTCGGCCGCCAGCACCAGCCGTCCGCGGGCCTCGCGCACTTCGTTCAGCACGTCGGCGGCGCTGTGGGACCGTTCGAACGCCTGGTGCTGGTGGCCGAGGAAATCCTCGGCCCGCTCGGAGAGGAACAGCCGGGCCAGCGGGCCGAGCGACCCGAGCGGACCGTTGCGGTACTGCTCGGCGACCAGCCGCGCGGCCTGCGTCTCCGCCTCCTCGACCCTGGCCCGCTGATGGTCGGCCTCGGCTGCCGCGTCCGCCGACTCCTTCTTCCTGCGCTCGAGTTGGACGCCCGCTGCGGTGGAACGCTGCTCCGCCGTCTCGGCCTCGTGCCGGACCTCGGCGAGGTCCTTGCCCAACTGGTCGAGCGCCGCCCCGGCCGGCTGACCGGCCACCTCCTCCCCCGCTGCCTCGCCACCGGCCACCTCCTCCCCCACCGACTGGCCGGCCTCCTCGCCGGCCTGCTCGCCCGCCGTCTCGCCGTCGGCCGCCTCCTGGACGGTCTCGTTGTCCGGAACGGGCAGCGGCTCGGCGACCGCGGGTGCGGCAATCGTCAGCAGCAGCGCCACGACCAGCGCCAGCACTGTCGCTCGCCAGGACCGGGAGGTGCCACGGGACATGAGAGTCCACCGCCCTCGTTCAACTGCACCGGACGCACCACTGACCGGTCGGGCCCCCTGAACCCACCGGCCGCCGCACATCCATCGGATGATCGGAACCCGGCCACTCTGCCACCCGCCCCACCCACTCCCCCGCAGGCCGGGCCCCGAATCCCCGAGTCTCACTCACCCGGCGGCAGCCTCCCCCACGACGGCCCAACCCAGCTTGCGGGCCTGCCCGGCGACGATGTCGAAGTCCGCCGAGGCCCGGAGTGACGCGACGACGGCCGGGGTCAGCGGGGCGCCCGCCAGGACGGCTGCCACCGCGTCCCGATCGACGGGCCGCTCGTAGTAGTACTCGGCGAAACCCACGAAGGCGTCCGGGCTCCCGTCCACGACGAGGTCGAACAGCCAGCCGCCGCCGTCCGACTCGTGGGGGCCGAACTCCACCGGCCCGCACCGCCAGGCGCTGTCACCGGCCTCGCGCCACGCGCACACCGAGGCGTCGAAGAACCCCTCGAACTGGAACTCCGGCTCCTTCGCGTAGCGGGCGAGCGAAGCGGGCAGCCCGTCGAGCAACCCGGGCCAGTGCGCGCGGTCCTCCTCCCGCCACGGCGTCGCGTCGCTCTCGTGGTCGAAGCCGTAGAGGAACACCCCGGCCGGGTCGAACACGATCGCGTACAGGTCGCCCCCGCCGTTCTCCATCCGCGCCAGATCCACGCCCTCCCGCCAGCCGGGCACGAACGTGTGCACGAGTTCGTACCCGTCGAGGATCACGTCGAGCATGGCGATCGCCCGGCAGCGGTCGCGCAGCACAGCGGGTTCGGGCAGCAGGGACACCAGTTCACGAACAGTCATGGCGCCCATTCAACAGTGCGTCACCGACACCCCTGACCTGTGCCTTCGCTCCGCCCGGGAGCGGGGGCGGCGGGCCCGTGGTTACGTGGGGCGCATGACCGGTCGTCAGCGTTCGGGGTACCTGGGGGCGGCGGGCGCGTTCGCCGTCTGCATGGCGGGCACCACGCTGCCCACGCCGCTGTACGGGCTGTACCAGGAGCAGATCGGCTTCTCCGAGCTGATGGTGACGGTGGTGTTCGCCGTCTACGCGTTCGGGGTGATCGGCGTGCTGCTGCTGGTCGGCAACGTCTCGGACGCGGTGGGGCGGCGCCCGGTGCTGCTGGTCGGGCTCGGCTGCGCGGCGGCGGCCGCGGTGGCATTCCTGGCGGAGGGGGGTCTGCCGCTGCTCTTCCTGGGCCGGCTGCTGTCCGGACTGTCGGCGGGCCTGTTCACCGGCACCGCCACCGCGTACGTGCTGGAACTCGCCCCGCCCGGCCGCCGGGCCCGCGCCGGGTTCGTGGCCACCGCCGCGAACATGGGCGGCCTCGGCCTCGGCCCGCTGCTGTCAGGGCTGCTCGCCGAGTACACCTCCCACCCGCTGACGCTGCCGTACCTGGTCCATCTGGCGCTGCTGGCCGCCTCGTTCGCCGTCACCTGGCCGCTGCCCGAGACGGTGCCGGACGCCGAACCGCTGCGCGCGGCGCGCCCGCGCCGGCCGAGTCTGCCGCCGCAGGTGCGCGGGGTGTTCGTGCCGGCCGGGATCGCCGCGTTCGCCGGGTTCTCGCTGCTCGGGGTGTTCACCTCGGTCAGCCCGGCGTTCCTCGCCGAAGACCTGGACGTGCACAACCACGCCGCGGTCGGCGCGATCGTCTGCCTGGCGTTCTTCGCGTCCACCGGCGGCCAGCTGCTGGTGCCCCGACTCGGCGCGGCCCGGGCGATCCCGCTGGGCTGCCTGGTGCTGATCGCCGGACTCGGCCTGCTCGCCCTGTCCCTCGCCACCGACACCCTGACGCCACTCGTCCTGGCCGCGCTGGTGGGCGGCACCGGCCAGGGCATGGGGCTGCGCGGAGCCGTCGGCGAAGTGGCGGACGCGGCCCCCGCCGAGGAGCGCGGCGGGGTGCTGTCGGCGCTGTTCGTGGTGGCGTACTTCGGCATCTCGGTACCGGTGATCGGCATCGGCCTGCTCAGCGGCCCGCTCGGCCTCACCCACGCCGGCCTGGTCTTCGCCGCCTGCATGGCCGCCCTGGCGGCCGCCTCCGGCATCTACCTGCTGCGCCGCAACGTCCGCCCGCCCGCGGTACTACGGAATCACCGCGACGAGGACGCCAGGCGATGAACGGTCGGGGACGGGCGGTGGCGGCGGCGCCACCCGCCCGACGCCCCGTCAGTGAACCGCCTCCGGGAAACCCTCAAGACGCTCGCCGACCCGCTTCCCGCGGCATCGGCCCCGCCGGACGCTCGACAAGCCGCCCCTCCGTCACCGTCTCCCCCCGCCGGAACTGCTCCAGCGTCAGGCCGAGGTCCACGCCACTCGGCAGCCGACACCGTCAACTGACGCCCCCTCAGCCCTCGGCGGTCCGGTGCCGCTGTCGGCGGCGGGACGGGTCTGATACCGTCCCGCCATCGGATTTGAACGCGTTCAATAGCGGGGGGAACATGGAAGCCGTCGACACTGTGGAGCAGTCGGACCGGGTACCTCGATCGGGGCGGATCCTGGCGGCGCTGGCGGTGCTGTGCGCCGCACCTGCCGTGTTCTGGATAGTGGTCTACGTCCCCGGGGCGCCCTTCGACGGCATGGTGGGGCTCGGAGCCGCGGCCACCACCGCGCCGTTGTTCACGCGGGACGCGGCCGCCTTCCGGACAAGCTGCCTGATCACCGGTTGGGCACTGTTCGCCGTCTCCGTTCTCGGCTTCCTCTTCGCGCTGTTCGTGCTGATGCCGGCGAGCTTCGTCCTTCTCATCGCGGCAAGCCAGGCCCGTCCCCGGCCCCCACGGTTGCCGATGACGTACGGCATCGTGGTGTCGGCAGCAACCCTGGGCTTCGCCGGCTGGGCGCTCGGCACCCCGTTCTTCCTCGAGCCGGACGTTCTCCTCGCCACCGTCCAGGAGGGCAGCCCCCTCCTGAAGAGGGGCCACAGCACCCCGGTCCCCTCGGACTTCGGCCACGGCGCCGTCAGCGTCTACCTGACCGAGACCGGCGGGGCGCCGGGCGGCACACTCCACGTCCGTTTCGCCCCCCGCACTCCGGCTGCCGACCTCGCCGAACTACGGCGGGCCGTCGCCGGCCTGCCGGGCGTCAGCAACCTCAGGATCTGCAACCAGCAGGACCCGACCTGCCACTGACCGCCGTCACCACCCATGCCGGCACAGCCCCCGCCGCACCGCCAACCCCTCGGCGCAGGCGAACAGCGGCTCCACACGGTCGACGACGACATGCGCGGACGTCAGCACCAGCCGTCTGCCGACCGCCGACCGCGTACCAGGACCCGGGTCCGCCCGTCCCGTTCACTCCGGCGAGCCGAAGCCGTTCCACTCATGCCCGCTGAAACCCGTTCCCGCTGTGGGAACCGTGGAGCCCGCGCGCCGGCCCCGCAGGTGAGAGCCCGGCGCGCGGGGCGGAGGGTCAGGAGGTCTTGGTGATGAGCAGCACGGTGTACGTCCCGCACTGGGAGCCGTTGACCTGGTTGCTGACCACCCAGCCGGCCGGGATCGGGGACGGGCCGCAGACCACCATGCTGGTCTGGGTGGTGACCTTCGTCAGCGTGTACACGGTGTAGACCCCGCACAGCCCGGAGTTGCCGAACGCCTGGGTGATCACCCAGGCGGCGGGGATCGGCGACTGTCCGCAGACGGTCAGGCTGGTCTGGGTGGTGACCTTCGTCAGGGTGTTGACGTTGTAGGTGCCGCAGGCCGAATTGTTGCTCTGCACCTGGGTGATGACGTATCCGGCCGGGATCGCGGACTGGCCGCAGACCTGGAGCGTCGTCTGGTCGGCGACCTTGACCAGCGAGTACCTGGGGTAGCTGCCGCAGCCGGCGCCGCTCTGCATCGTGGTGATCACCCAGCCGTCGGGGATGCGGGAGTTGGAGCACACCTGGAGCGAGGTCTGGGTGGTCACCAGCGTCACCGTGTACGTCCCGTAGGTGCCGCAGGCGGGCGAGTTGGGCTGGATCGCGGTGGTCACCCAGCCGGGGAGGATCGCGGACTGGCCGCAGTCCTGGAGCGTGGTCTGGGTGGTGACCTTCAGCAGGGAGTACTGCGGGTAGTTGCCGCAGCCGGCGCCGTTCTGCGAGGAGGTGATCACCCAGCCGTCCTGGATCGGCGACATCGCGCAGGCCTGGTACGAGGTCGCCGTGGGCGGGATCAGCGTCACGGTGTACGTCCCGTAGGTACCGCAGGCGGGCGAGACGGTCTGGACCGCGGTGATCACCCAGCCGGGGAGGATCGCGGACTGCGCGCAGTCCTGGAGCGTGGTCTGGGTGGTGACCTTCAGCAGCGAGTACAGCGGGTAACTGCTGCCGCAGGTCGGGCCGGTCTGCATCGCCGTGATCACCCAGTGGTCGGGGACGGGCGAGTTGGAGCAGGCCTGGATGGTGGTGGCGTCGCCCAACTCCGTGATGGTGAACAGCCCGTAGCCGCTGCACCCGGCCCAGTTCTCGCTGGTGATCACCCAGCCTGCGGGGACGGGGGTGTACCCGCAGATGGTGGTCGTCGCTCCCTGCGCCACTGCCGGAGCGGCCTGTGCCACCGCCGGAGCACCCTGTGCCACTGCCGTGGCGGCCTGCGCCGTCGGCGCGCTCACAAGCGTGACGGCGCCCAGCAGGACGGCCATCACCGCGATCCATCTGGTCAGTGTCTGCCGAAGTCCTGTCATCTCCGTTGCCCCTCTTGGTCGGTGTCCGGCGCGGTGAGCCTGGCAGGCCGCCGGGTCCGTGAACAGACCGCGTCCCACCTGCGGCGTTACCGCCGGATCGGGGCCGAAAACCGTTCGCCCACCCCTGCACCGCCGTGGTCCACCGCGCCCCTCGGGATCGGCCCCCGCGGAAGGACGACACCCGGCCGAGTTCGAAGGCGGCAGCTGGTTGACGGGGCATCCGTTCCCCAACGTGCCTCCCACCTGCGGCTGCGCGGGAGGGACCAGGCAGAATCGGCGTCATGCGTACCCTTCTCGTCATCGGCATCGGCGCGGGCGATCCCGACCACCTCACTCTGGAGGCGGTCAAGGCGATCGGCCGCACGGATGCGTTCCTGCTCCTGGACAAGCCCGAGGAGCGCCAGGACCTGATCCGGTTGCGGCGACAGATGATCGCCGAGCACGGGCGGCCCGGGCACCGGGTGGTCGAGCTGATCGACCCCGCGCGCGACCGGAGCACTGCGGCGTACCGGGAGGCCGTCGAGGAGTGGCGGGAGCGGCGGGCCGATCTGGTCGAGCAGGCGGTGATGGAGGAGCTGGCGGACGGCGAGACCGGTGCCCTGCTGGTCTGGGGCGACCCGGCGCTGTACGACAGTGTGACCGCCGTGCTGGACCGGATCCTGGCGCGCGGCCGCACCGAGTTCGAGTACACCGTCATCCCCGGCATCAGCAGCATCTCGGTCCTGGCCGCCCGTCACCGCACCACCCTGACCCGCACCGCGCGGCCGGTGCGGATCACCACGGGGCGCCGCCTCGCCGCCGAAGGCTTCGGGCCGGGCTCGGAGGACGCGGTGGTGATGCTGGACGGGCAGGCCGCGTTCACCAAGATCGACCCGGCGGGCGTGCACATCCACTACGGCGCCTACCTGGGCACCGAGGACGAGATCCTGGCCTCCGGTCCGCTCGCCGAACAGGCGGACCGGATCGCGGAGTTGCGCGAGCAGGCGCGCGAACGCAAGGGCTGGATCATGGACAGCTACCTGCTGCGCCGCACCGAGGACTGACCCCGCACACCCCATCGAGCGGACGGGTGCGGAGCCCAACTCCCCCACCCGTCCGCTTCCTGGACGAACCGGCGCTCGTCCAGGACCACACCCCGGCCGAACTGAACGCCGCCGCCCGCGCGTTCCGCGACCTCGGCGCGCTGACGGACCGTCCGAAACTGCTGGTCGCCTCGCACTTCGACCGCCTCGGCGAGGCCCTGCCGGTACTTGCCGAATCCCCGGTCGAGGGTCTGGCGCTGGACTTCACCGGACCGGCCGCCGGCAACCTCGCCGATCTCGCCGCGGTCGGCGGCCTGCCCGGCAAGCGGCTGGTCGCGGGCGTCGTGGACGGCCGCAACGTGTGGATCAACGACCTGGAGAAGTCGCTGGCCACCCTCTCCACCCTGCTCGGCCTGGCCGACCGGGTGGACGTCGCCCCGTCCTGCTCGCTGCTGCACGTCCCACTGGACGTGGTCGCCGAGCGCGACCTGGACCAGCAGATCGGCCGCTGGCTGGCGTTCGCCCGGCAGAAAGCCGTCGAGACGGCCCTGCTGGCCCGCGCCCTGCGCGCGGGGACCTCCGCCATTGTCGCCCAACTCGCCGCCAACCGGGCCGACTTGGCGTCCCGCGCGGCATCCCCGATCACCCGCGACCCGGCCGTCCGGGCCCGCGCCGCCGCCGTCACCGACGCCGACACCCGCCGCGCCGACCAGCACCTCGTCCGCGCCGCCGCCCAGCGGGCCCGGCTCCAGTTGCCGCCGCTGCCCACCACCACCATCGGCTCGTTCCCGCAGACCGACGAACTGCGCACCGCCCGCGCCGAGTTGAACGCCGGACTGCTGGAGGAGGCGGACTACCGCGCGCGGATGGCCGACGAGATCCGCGAGGTGATCGCCTGCCAGGAACAGGCCGGCCTGGACGTGCTCGTGCACGGCGAACCCGAGCGCAGCGACATGGTGCAGTACTTCGCCGAACAGCTCACCGGCTACCTGACCACCCGGCACGGCTGGGTGCAGTCCTACGGCACCCGGTACGTGCGGCCGCCGGTGCTGGCCGGTGACATCTCCCGCCCGTCCCCGATGCCGTCGGCTGGTACGCGTTCGCATAGAACCTGACGGACCGCCCGGTCAAGGGCATGCTGACCGGACCGGTCACCATGCCGGCCTGGTCGTTCGTCCGCGACGACCAGCCGCTCGCCGACACCGCCCGGCAGGTCGCGCTGGTGCTGCGCGACGAGGTCGCCGACCTGGAGGCGGCGGGCGCGGCGGTGATCCAGGTGGACGAGCCGGCGCTGCGCGAGGCGCTGCCGCTGCGCCGGGCCGGGTGGCCCGGGTACCTGGACTGGGCGACCGGGGCGTTCCGGCTGGCCACCTCGCCGGTGCGCTCCGACACCCAGATCCACACACCCACATGTGCTACGCCGAGTTCGGCGAAATCCTGGGCGCCATCGGCGAGTTGGACGCGGACGTGATCTCCCTGGAGGCGGCCCGCTCGCACACGCGGGTCGCCCACGAGCTGGCCGCCGCCGACTGATCGGCCGAGGTCGGCCCGGGCGTGTGGGACATCCACTCGCCGCGCGTTCCGTTCCCCGCCGAGACCGTCCTGCTGCTGCGCCTGGCGCTCACCGCCGTCCCCGCCGAGCGCCTGTGGGTCAACCCCGACTGCGGCCTGAAGACCCGCGGCTGGCCCGAGACCCGCACCGCGCTCCACAGCCTGGTCGCCGCCGCCCACACCCTCCGCGCGGAGCTGTCGGGCTGACGGCCCCGGTGGTTCAGACGTCGAACCGGACGCCGGTCAGCCGCTCCGACAGCTCCCACAGCTCCCACAGCCGCCGTCCGGTCTCGGCGTCCACGGCCGGCGGGCGGCGGCGAGCGCCGTCGGGCAGCCGGCGCGGTGGAGGTGGGCGAGCAGTTCGCGGTGCAGGTGTTCGAGCACGGGGGTACGCACCCAAGGCCGCCGTGCACACGCTGGTGCAGTCGCGGCGCTACCAGGTGCAGGCCGACACGCCGTCCGTGCGGGTGCAGGAGGTGGTGTTGCCCTGGTCGACACGGCGATGACGGCGGGCCGGACGGGCGCGGTCCGCAAGCTTTCGGCCGCCGAGGCCGCCACCGCGACCGTCCGGGGCATCGAACGTGGCCGCCCCGTCGTCGCGGTGGCGCCTCCCGCGCCCTGCTGGCGCTGCTGCGCGTGCACCCGCCGATCGCCCACAGCATCCTGCGGGACGGCTGAACACCGCCCTGGTTCTCGGCCGGAATTCAGCTCTGACGACCGCCCTACGACCTCACCACCGGCAGGACGTTCTCCCGGTACGACTTGCCCGGGTCCTTCGGATCCGCCGCGGAGTTCCCGCGCGGTGCGAAGTCGCACGCGATGTACGTGTCGAACCAGAAGTAACCGTCCTTGTCGGGGCCGCCGGCACGCAGTCCGCCCACCCGGGCGCAGCCGATCTTCGTGGTGGACTTCCACACCAGCTGGGTGAAGTTGCCGGTCTCGCGGGAGAAACCGGGCTTGCTGTAGTCGTAGGACGCGGCCCCCGCGTACCAGGAGTCCACCGCGTCCTTGCAACCGTCCGGCGTGTAGCCGCCTTCGGGGTTGTCGCCGGCGAACGAGCTCCAGCTCAGGGTCTCGCCATACGCACGGGCCAGGCCGTCGTGCTGGAAGCCGCCCGGCTGGGAGATCTTCTGTGCGCGGGACTTGGCGTACTCCACGATCTCCGGATCGATTGCGAGCGGAGGCGCCTGGTGCTTGGCCCGGTACGCGTTGATGGCCGTGAGGCAGTCGCTCTGGAACCCGTTGTCCGTCCGGTCGGCGAACGCACGCCGCACCGGACCGGCAGCCGTCGCGGGCTGCATCACCGTCATCATCGCCACGGCCGCCGCAGCCGCCGCCAGGGCAACCCTGCGGACCTGAGGTGCAATCAAGGAGTCCTCCTACTCACGCTGATCCAGCTGCCCTGCTTAACGCCCTCACCTCCCCCAGGGCACGGCACCCGGCCGACGGTGCGGCGCGCACCCGGACCTGCGCAATCGTTGTTACAGCCTCGGTACGTCCGCCCAGTGTGTCGGTGGCGGGCGCTACAGTCCGCCCGTCGTCGAGAAGGAGCGTCGTGAACAGCAGGATCGACTGGTCGTCAGTCCGGGAGCGGGTCATCGCCGTGGAGGAGGCGGATCGGCGTGCGCGTGGCCTCGCGCCCTCTCGGCATCCGACGTTCGAACCCGTCCTGACTCCCGACGAGATCGCGGAGGTCGAGGCGCAGTGCGGTGTCGAACTCCCCGCCGACTACCGCTCGTTCCTGGCCGAGGTCGGGGTGAACGGCCCAGGTCCGTGGTTCGAGCTCACCTCGTTGCGCCGAGTCGACGGCAGGTGGGGGTGGGTCTGGGACGACGACGAGACCTTGCGCTGGCTGCTGGACTCCAGCGGGCCGTTCGTCGAGACCGAGGACTGGCCGACCCGCCAGGCGGAAATCCTTCGAGCCGCCGGATACGAGCCCACGCCCCAAGGCGCAGACGACGGCTCCGACTTCCGCAGGGCCTTCGGCAGGGCCGGCGACGAACGCCGGTACCGGGAGCGCGGGCGGGGTGCGATCCACATCAGCAACGACGGGTGTGGGGCAACCGGCTGGCTCATCGTCGTCGGCCCGCATCGCGGGGAACTCCGCGACCGGGAGCAGGCCATCAACCCGCCCTTCGAGCCGTGCGTCGACGCGGCGGGAAACCGCCACACCTTTGGCACCTGGTACCTCGAGTGGCTCGAGCGGTGCGAGTCGGCGACTCAGTGATCAAGGGCACCCTGGACGCACTGGGGTCGGCCCCCATGGGCGGGAGTTGATGGGGCTGGCGGTCGAGCGGGCCGAGCGGTGTGGGTGCGGGCTGGTTCACCACGAGGGCTTCAGGCTGAGCCTCTGAGCGGAGCCGCGCCGCTCACGTGAACGGCCTCGCAGGCTCTCCGCCCTCGCCCGTACGGATGAACACGCGGGGCGCGGAAAGCGGCGGACCCGACAGCTGGTTGACGGCTCGTCAATCTGATACCACCTCAAAATTACGGGACACCAGTCCTGTTGCCGGTCCGGCGCGTCCGCGTGTTGCGGGGCGCGCAACACCCTCACGATCCGGCATGCTGCTGTCCACCCCCGGCGCAGCGGCGGCCGGGGTTGGCGCGACCGGCCCGTGACGGGCCGGCGGGTACGGGTGGAGGATTCGGGTGCGGCGTACATGGCGACCCGGCGGATCGACGAACGGCCGACGGGGGTGTGGAGCGTGATGGCGGGGCCTGTCCGGGACGGCGGGCTCCTGCCGCTGGATCGTGAACTGAACAGGGAGTGCCGGGAGTTCGCGGAGACGTTGCGGGAGCTGTTCCTGGAGCTCGGTATCTCGGTGCGCCGGTACGCCACCCGGTGCTATCTCAACCCGGGCACGCTGTCCCGGTATTTGGCGGGGTCGCGGATCGCGCCGTGGCAGTTCGTCGAGGAGTTGCTGCACCACCTCGACGAGGACTGCGGAACCCGGCTCGACCCGCCTGCCCTGGAGGGGCTGCGCCGCAGGCATGTGGCGGCGCTGAAGACGGCGGCGTCGATCGGCCGGGCGGTGCAGCAGTTGGAGGGCCAGTTGCAGGCGGCGGACCGGGAGGCCCGCCGGGCGGGGGCGCGCGAGGAGCAGCTGGACCACGCGCTGGACGACACCCGGCAGACCATCGCCGATCTGGACGCCCGGCTGGTCCGCCTGGAGTCCCGGCCCCTGCTGCCCGCACCGCCGGACCGCCCCGAGCCGTCCGCACCGCAGGAGCACACCGAACCACCCACGACGCCCGACCGCGCCGACCTGCTCGCCGAGCGCGACGCGCTGGCCCAGGAGGTGGAGCGGCTGGCTGAGGAGCTGGCCCGCGCCCGGGAGCGGGCGGCCTGCGCGGAGACCCGGTGCGACCTGTTCGAGCGTCAACTCGCCCTGGTGGAGCAGCAGCAGGGCCTCGCGGACATCCCCTTGCAGCCGGCCTGCCCGCTGGAGGAGGGTCCGCCGCCGAAGGTGCTGCTGGTGGACGACCGGCCGGACAACCTGATGGTGCTGGAGGCCGTCCTGGGGCCGCACGGCCACCGGCTGGTGCGGGCCGCGTCCGGCCCGGACGCGTTGCGGGCGCTGCTGGAGCCGGACGAGTTCGCGGTGATCCTGTTGGATGTGCAGATGCCGGGGATGGACGGCTACGAGACCGCCGCGGCCATCAAGCGCCGGGCCCGGACCCGCGACATCCCGATCATTTTCGTCACCGCGATCGGCACGGATCCGGACCATTCGATGCGCGGTTACGCGGCGGGCGCGGTCGACTTCATCCCGAAGCCGGTCGATCCGTGGGCGCTGCGCGCGAAGGTCGCCGTGCACGTCGAGCTGCACCGTGAGCGGCGCCGCCACGCCACGCTCCCCGCGCCGACCCGGCACACCATCGCGAGCACCACCGCCGTGATCCCGAAGGCCGGTGCGCCGTCAGTGAGTTGATGCTCCGTCAGGTAGCCAGTTGCCGTGCAGGCCGAGCGGCACCCGGACGGGCAGGTGGATGCGGGCGACGGGTTCGCCCGCGAAGTCCTGCGCGGCGAGGATGACCAGGTCGGCCGCGCCGCGTTCGGGGTCGTGCGCGTACGCCATGAGGTAGCCGTCGTCCTCGGCGGTGGGTGATTCGGCGGGGACGAACACGCCCTCGCCGACGGCGCCGAACCGGCCGAACTCGTGGGCCTCGACTGTGCCGCGCAGCAGGTCGTGCTTGAGCAGGGCGCTGCTGAACCCCTCGTTGGGGCGCGGGTCGTCGGGGCCGGTGGGTGCGGCATACAGTTCGGCCGCGGCGGCGTATCCGTAGCGGTGCGGGCGGCTGACCCGGCGGGGGTCGACGCGCGGGAACTCCTGGGTGCGGTCGTCCAGTCGCTCCTCGCGGATCCTGCCTGCCGCCAGGTCGATCCGCCAGCGGTCGAGGGTGGGGCGGCTGCGGCCGAAGTCGCGGATGGTGAAGCCCTCGGGGTGGCGGACCACGTCGATCACCACCTCGGTGCCGTCCTCGTACGCGTTGAGGGTGTGGCCGACCAGGCAGGGGGCGACGTCGAACCAGCGCACCGGCCCGCCGCTGCGCGGCATGATGCCGACGCGGGCCTGGTGGGTGTCGTCCCAGGTGAACGGCACGCCGGTGGACAGGTGGGCGGGGCTGAACACCACTGGGGCGTCGAACAGGACGACGTGGTGCTCGGTGAGCGCGAAGTCGTGCATGTACGGATTGCCCGGGGTGTGGATCAGCGTGGTGCGGCGGACGGTGCCGTGGTGGTCCATCACGATGTGCTGGACGTGCTCGGTGCCGTACCGGAATGCGAGCGAGTGCAGTTCCCGGGTGTGCGGGTCGTAGACGGAGTGCGCGTTGGCGCTGTAGCCCTCGGGGGTGGCGCCGAGGTCGCAGGGGCCCAGGGTGTCGAGTTCGTAGCCGAGTTCGTAGGGGCGGATGCCGCCTTCGATCAGCGCGAAGGTGCGGCCGTCCAGCCCGGCGACCTGGACGTTGGGCGCGAAGTCCAGCCGGGGGTCGACGGGGGTGCCGCGGCGCGGTTCGCCGAGGTGGTCGGCGACGGCGGCCGAGCGCACCCAGCGGTTGCGGTACCACTCGGCGCGGCCGTCGCGGATCCGGACGCCGTGCACCATGCCCGGGCCGAGGGTCCAGATGTGCGCGGCGGGGTCCTCGATGCCCAGCGCGTTGGGGCCGTTGCGCAGGTAGCGGCCGTTCAGGTGGGCCGGGATGCGGCCGGTGACGGGCAGGTCGTGGGCGGTGATCTCTTCGGTGACCGGGGCGAAGCTGCCCGTCAGATAGCGGTTGATCGTCATGCCGGCTGTCCTTGTCCGTGCGGTTGGGCGGGGGGATCTCCGACGGCGGAAGGTCCGTATGCCGGCCGTCCTTGTCCGTGCGGTGGGGCGGCGGGATCTTCGACGGCGGAAGGTCCGTTCGGGCCGCTCGGAAACCGTCCGTGCGGTTCGGCGAGGAACGCCCGTCCCACCGCCGCCATCAGTGCGTCGAAGCGGTGGGCGGCGCTCTCCGGCGGGAAGTGGCCGGCGAGTTCGAGGCTCACCGCGCCGTGGGCGGCCGCCCAGAGGAGCTTGGAGATCTCGTGCGCGTCGCCGGGCGCGAAGACGCCGGCGTCGATGCAGTCCCGGACGGCCGCGACGGAGGCGTCGAAGGCGTGGTCGGCGTCGGCCAGCGCCTCCGGTCCGGGCCGGTAGCCGGGCACCGCCTGCTCGAACATCACCCGGTAGTAGGCGGGTTCGGCGAGGGCGTGCGCGCGGTAAGCGGTGCCGAGGTCGTTCAATACGGTCAACGGGTCGGCGGCGCGCGGGACTTGCTGCTGAGCGCGGCTCAGCCGGGCGAACCCCTCCCGGTAGAGCGCGTCGGCCAGGCCCTCCTTCCCGCCGAACATGGTGTACAGGACCTTGGTCGAGGCACCGATGCCGGTGGCGATCCGGCGCATCGTCAGCGCGGCGGGCCCCTCGGTGACCAGGAGGTCGATGGCGTGGTCGAGGATCGCGGTCCGCACGGCACTCTGGCCGATGCGTTGGGCGTCCTGGTAGGGCGTGTTCACGGGTAACACCGTAGCCCGCCGGTAACAGCGTTACCCACACTTTCCGACAATCCGTTGCGTCGTCAGCCTGCCTTTCCCGTACGGCAGTTCGCGGTGGCGACTTATCCGGACTTACTGGTAGGAAACTTTCCTTTCACCTAATCTCCGAAGGAAACGGCTCGGCGCGGCCCACCCATGGTGTAGGGCCGCATCCCCTCACCGCCGGCCGGCGCATCCCGCCCGAAGGGAAACCCTCATGACGACCGAGACCACACCAGGGGACGTATTCGACGCCACCCAAGACACCGGCTCCGCACCGGACTTGACGGAGCGGCCGACGGCCGCGGCCCGCCTGGTGGTCCTGGTGGTGATCGTGGTCACGACGCTCGGCGCCGCACTCGGGTTCGCCCTGCACACCTGCCACCGCGACGGCCCGCACCGGATCGTCCCCGCCGACGCCACCTTCACCCTCGACGAACCCGGCCTCTACTACCGCGACGCCGCCTCCGGCCGGATCGCCCGCACCCCGCGCGGCGGCGACGGCCCGGCGACGGTCGGCGGCCCGTCCTGCGAACGCTTCTACGCCGCGGGCGACCGCGCCCTGTGCCTGCGCATCAAGCCCGGCCGGCCCGCCTGCACGGAAGCGGTGATCTACGACCGGCACTTCCACCGGCTGCACACCCTCGTCCTCCCCGGCGTCCCGAACCGGGCCCGGGTCTCCCCGTCCGGGCACGTGCTGTCCTGGACGACCGTCACCCGAGGCACCCACGCCACCGCCGGCTACGCCAGCCGCACCTCGATCCTCGACCTGCGCTCCGGCTACCTGGCCAAGTCCGTCGAGGACATCCGGCTGACCGTCGACGGCGTCCCCTCCCACGCCACCGACCTCAACTACTGGAGCGTCAACGTCGCCGCCGACGACAACCACTTCTACGCCACCGTCTCCGCCGACGGCCACACCCACCTGGTCGAGGGCGATCTGAAGACCTGGACGGCACACACCCTGCGGGAGAACGTCGAGTGCCCGACGCTCTCCCCCGACGGCACCCGGATCGCCTTCCGCAAGCGCGTCTCCGCCGGCCCCGCCGACCCCTGGCGCCTCTACGTCCTCGACCTCGCCGACCTGCACGACCACCCCGTGGCCGAGACCCGCGCCGTGAACGACCACGCCACCTGGCTGGACGCCCGAACGCTCGGCTACGCCCTCCCCGCGAGGAGCGGCCACGGCACCGACCTCTGGTCCGTCCCGGCGGACGGCACCGGCCGACCCCACCTGCTGGTGGCCGGTGCCTCCTCGCCCGTGATCATCGCCAACTGACGCCCACCGGTTCCCTCCGCTGCCCGCAGGCGTCTCACCGCACCTCCAGGTTCGCCATCATCCCCATGTCCTCGTGCTCCGCGTTGTGGCAGTGGAACAGGTACCGGCCGCGGTAGCCGTCGAAGCGGGTGATGATCTCGGCGGCCTCGCCCGGCCGCAGCGAGACGGTGTCCTTGAGTCCGGCGTCGTGCGGCAGCGGCGCGCGGCCGCCCCGGCTCAGGATGCGGAAGCCGACCAGGTGCAGGTGGATCGGGTGGTGGACGTCCGCGATCAGGCGCCACACCTCCAGGTCGCCGAGCCGGACGCCGACGTCCTCCCGCGCCGGGTCGAACGGGCGCCCGCCGATCAGCCAGCCGTGGCCCTCGCCCATCCGTCCGGCGCGGAACGCGAACTCCCTTGTCCGGACAGCCTCTTCGCGCCGCCACTCCGGCAGGTCGGTGGCCAGCGCCTGCGGCACCCGGGTGTCCTCCCGCTGCGCCCGGACCACCCGGAACGCCATCACCTCCCGGGTCCGGCCGCTGCCCAGGCGGTTCAGCAGCCGGACCGTCCCGCCGACCGGCACCGGGCCGAAGTCGACCAATAGGTCGTACCGTTCGGCCGGCGCGAGCGGCAGTCGGCGGTGCGTCACGGGCGCGGCCAGCAGGCCCTGGTCGGCGCCGATCTGCACCAACTCCAGTGCCCGCCCGTCCTGGTCGACCGCCTCCAGCTCGTAGTGGCGGGCGTTGGAGCCGTTGAGCACGCGCAGCCGGTGCCGCACCGCCGCCACCTCGTGCACCGGCCACGGCGCGCCGTTGACCAGGATCACATCGCCCAACACCCCTGCCATGTACGGCTCTTGCACCCCGGGGCGGTCGCGCAGCGCCGGGTCCAGCGACGGGTACACCAGGCTGCCGTCGGCGGCGAACGCCCGGTCGGTGATCACCAGCGGCAACTCACGCTCGCCGTCCGGGAGTTCGAGCGCCTTCTCGCTGTCCTCGCGGATGATGTGCAGCCCGGCCAGTCCGCGCCAGATCGCGGGGGCGGTGTAGTCCATCCGGTGGTCGTGGTACCAGAGCATGGTGGCGCGCTGCTCGTTGGGGAAGGCGTACTCGCGCACGACGCGGCTCTGCACGGCCCGCGGGTCCGCCATCCCGCCACCATGACCGCCATGTCCCCCGTGGCCGCCGCTCTCGGGCCAACTCGCGGGCAGCACAAGGTCGGTGGGATAGCCGTCGAACTCGGCGGGAGTACGTCCCCCGTGCAGGTGGACCACGGTGGGGACGGGCAGTTCGTTGCGGTGCGTGACCACGGTGGGGCGGCCGCGGCGGGCCTCGACGGTCGGGCCCGGGAAGCTGCCGCCGTACGTCCACACCGGGGTGCGCACGCCGGGCAGGATCTCGGCGACGGCCTCCCGCTGGGTGATCTCGTACCGGTCGACGCCCCCGCTGGTGGACACCGGCGCCAGCACCTGCGGCCTGGGCAGCGGCACGTGGAACGCGGGCGGCAGCCCGATCCCGCTGCGCAGCAGTCCGCCCGTCCCGGCGGGCCGGTGCGCGAGCGCCGCGGCCGAGGCCAGGCCGCCCGCCGTCAGCAACCCGAACGCGCCGCCCAGTGCGAGCAACCGCCGCCTGCTGACCATGAGTTGGCGCTCACTCACCGGACACCTCCGGCGCCCGGCCGGGCAGCGGGGCGCGCAGCAGGCCGACGGTGAGGACGGTGAGGCCGGCGATGGTGGCCACACCGAGCGGCAGGTGCAGCCACAGCGCGCCGTCGATCCCGGCGAAGTACTGGACCGTCTCGGCGATCACCACCAGCGCGGTGCCGGTCAGCGGCCAGCCGACCCGGCGGCGGTACCAGAACACCATGGCGGCGATCAGCTGCGCATAGCCGAGGCTGGTGACGGCGTTGGCCCCGGCCAGGTGCCAGCCCAGACCGTCGTACGAGCCACTGAGGTAGACGCCGGCGAACACCGGCTGCCCGTACACGGCCGCCATGTGTACGGCGGCCAGCACGCGCAGCACCTGCCCGGCGGGACCGGTCCGGCCGGCACGGCCGGCGCGGTCGGCCGGTTCGGCGTGTTCGGGGACGGCTGACACAGCCATGACGGGGTACTCCCTCAATTCTGGTACGGGGTACGGAACTTGCACCTCCTCGACGCTATGTCCCCGCGGCTATCCCGTCTAAGATCAATATTGCTATGGGGTTATGCCGTTCCCGGTATGGACGGCGATGACCCGTTGCAGCAACACGGGGGGCGGCCATGGACCTGCACGCACTGACCCAGTTCCTGGTGGTGGCACGGCTTGAGCACCTGAGCCGGGCCGCCGAGGAACTCCGGGTCGCCCAGCCCTCGTTGAGCCGCACCATCGCCCGGCTGGAGGACGAGCTCGGCACCCCGCTGTTCGACCGTGGCGGCCGGCTGCGCCTGAACGAGGCGGGCCGGCTGTTCCGCGGCTACGCGGAGCGGGCCCTCGGTGAACTGGAGGCCGGGCGCCGGGCCGTCGCGGAGGCGGCGGGCGACGGTTTCGGGACGGTCCGGCTGGCGTCCGAGACCTTCCTGACCTTCACCGCCCCGCTGGCCGCGTACAAGCGCGCCCACCCGGCCGCCGAGATCGACCTGCGGCAGCTCTCGGCCGACCTGATGGACCGTCAGCTCCGCACCCACGAAGTGGACTTGTGTGTCGCCTCGCAGCCGGTCCGCACCGATGGCCTGCAGAGCGCCCAACTCCTGGACGAGCCGGTCTGGTTGGCCGTGCACCGTGACCACCCGCTGGCCGGCCGCGGCTCCGTCGCCCTCCCCGACCTCTCCGCGCTCCCGTTCATCACGGCCCGCCCCGGTCACTGGAACCGCCGCCTGCTCGACCAGCTCTTCACCGCCCTCGGCCACCCGCCCCGGATCGTCTGCGAGAGCGACGAACTCGCCGCCATCGCCGACCTGATCACCGCCGGCCTCGGCGTCGGCCTGATCCCCGCCGTCGGCCGCCAGATCGCCACCCGCCTCCCCCTCGCCCTCCTCGCCGTCGACCACCCCGCGTGCCGGCGCACCCTCACCCTTCACTGGTCCGAGTCCGCCCGCCTCTCCCCCGCCGCCACCCTGATGCGCGCCACCCTCCTCAACTGGCGCTGGCCGACCGGCCCCTGAGGATTCCGCTACGGCTGTTGCGTAATGACTCCGCGCCCACTAGCCTCATCCTCATTACGAGACACGCGTAGCGGAATCGGGGTGGGGACATGGCCAGGCCGCGGGACACCGCCGTCGACGCCAGGGTGCTGGAGGCGGCGCGCGTGCTGCTGCGCGAGCGCGGCTACGCGGGGTTCGCGCTGGACGAGGCGGCCGCCCGCGCCAAGGTCGCCCGCACCACCGTGTACCGGCGCTGGCCCACCAAGGACCATCTGGTGGTCGCCGCCTTCGCCACCATGTTCGAGACCGCGCCGATCCGGGAGACCGGCGACGTCCGGGCCGATCTGACCGCCACCCTCACCGCGATCGCGGCCGGCCTGCGCCTGCCCGCCACCCGCGCCCTGGTGGCCGAGCTGATCGCCGCCGGCACCCGCCACCCCGAACTCGGCGACGCGCTGCGCCCGTTGTGGACGCAGCGCCGCACCGCGGCCGCCGAACTGCTCGTCCGGGCCGCCGCCCGCGGCGAGTTGGCGGCCGACGCCGACCCGGCACTGATCATCGACCAGCTGGTCGGCCCGCTCTACTACCGGGTGCTGATCAGCGGCGACCCGATCGACGACCGCTTCGCGCGCGCCCTGGTGGACACCACCCTCGCGCGCCACCACTGACACCCGACGACCGAATCACCACGGGGGAAACCATCATGAGCCTGTTCACCTGCGAGGTCAGCGCCGAAGCCGAGTTCCCGGGCACCCCGGAGACCGTCTGGCAGCTGCTCACCGACCACGACCGCTACCCGCAGTGGCACCCGGTGGTGGTCCGGGTCGAGGGCGAACTCGCCGTCGGCGCCCGCCAGACCGAGGTGGTCCGCACCGCCTCCGGCCGCGAGCTGACCTTCCGCCCGGTGCTCACCGTGGTCGACCCGGGCCGCGAACTCTCCCGCGCCGGACGCCTGTTGGTGCCCGGGCTGCTCGACAACAAGCACTCCTACCTGATCACCGACCTCGGCGACGGCCGGGTCCGGGTCGTCCAGTCCGAAGGCTTCACCGGCCTGCTCGCCGCCTTCTTCCACGGCCGCACCGCCCGCGACACCCAGGCCCGCTTCGCCACCGCGCTCGCCAACCTCGCCCCGCTCGCCGCCGTCGGCGTCACCGTCGCCGTCGCCGCCGCCTCCGACCAGGCGGCCCCGGTGGCGCAGCCCGCCGCGGGGTGCGTCGCGGGGTAGCGTGGCACGGTGAACGGCACGGAGATCTTCAGCGGCGGCAACGACGACGGCATGGTGCGGGTGCGCGGCGCGCGGGTGCACAACCTGCGGGACGTGGCGGTGGCCGTGCCGCGCGGGGCGGTGGTGGCGTTCACCGGGGTGTCGGGGTCGGGGAAGTCCTCGCTGGCGTTCGGGACGCTGTTCGCGGAGGCGCAGCACCGGTACCTGGAGTCGGTCTCGCCGTACGCGCGGCGGCTGTTGCGGCAGGTGGAGGCGCCGCAGGTGGACTCGGTGACGGGGATGCCGCCGGCGGTCGCGCTGGAGCAGCGCCGTTCGGTGCCGTCCTCGCGTTCCTCGGTCGGGACCATCTCCACCATGTCGAACCTGCTGCGGATGCTGCTGTCGCGGTGCGGCGACTACCCGGCGGGCGCGGCGCGGCTGGATTCGGACGCGTTCTCTCCGAACACGCCGGCCGGTGCCTGCCCGGAGTGTCACGGGCAGGGGGTGCTGCACCGGGTCACCGAGCAGTCGCTGGTGCCGGATCCGTCGCTGTCGATCCGGCAGGGTGCGGTCGCGTCCTGGCCGGGCGCGTGGCAGGGCAAGAACCTGCGGGACATCCTGGGCGCGCTCGGCCAGGACCTGGACCGGCCGTGGCGGGAGCTGCCGGCCCGCGACCGCGAGTGGATCCTGTTCACGGACGAGCAGCCGGTGGTGACCGTCCATCCGGAGCGCGAGCCGGGCCGGATCCAGCGTCCGTACCAGGGCAAGTACAGCAGTGCGCGCCGCCTGGTGCTGAAGGCGTTCTCCGAGTCCCGCAGCGAGGCGACCCGCGCCAAGGCAGCCGCGTTCATGACCCAGTCCCCGTGCCCGACCTGCCACGGCCGCCGGCTGCGCCCCGAGGCCCTGGCGGTGACGTTCGCGGGCCTACCCATCACCGAGCTCGCCGCTCTGCCGGCCGACCAACTCGCCGCCCTGCTGCGCCCGTTCACCGCCGACGAGGGCCCGACCGGTCTGCTCACCACCGACCTGACCGACCGGCTCGCTGCCCTGCGACGCCTCGGCCTCGGCTATCTCTCGCTCGACCGCGCCGCCCCCACCCTGTCCACCGGTGAGCTCCAACGCCTGCGCCTGGCAAGCCAGTTGCGCTCCGGCCTGTTCGGCGTGGTGTACGTGCTGGACGAGCCGTCGGCGGGCCTGCACCCGGCGGACACCGAGGCGCTGCGCGAGGTCCTCACCGAGCTGCGCGCCGCCGGCAACACCGTCTTCCTGGTCGAGCACGACATGGCGGTGGTGCGCGGCGCGGACTGGCTGGTGGACGTCGGCCCGGGCGCGGGCACCGGCGGCGGCCAAGTGCTGTACAGCGGACCGGTGGACGGCCTGCGCGAGGTGCCCGGCTCCGCGACCCGCCGCTTCCTCTTCGACCCGCCGCCCCCGCCCGCGTCCCGGGGCCGTACCCCAACTGGCTTGCTGCGCCTGCGCGGTGTGACCCGGCACAACCTGCGCGGCGTGGACGTGGACGTGCCGCTGGGCGTCCTGACCGCGGTGACGGGCGTCTCCGGCGCGGGCAAGTCGACGCTGCTCGGCGCGGCCGCCGACGCGGCGGCCACCGACCGGTCCGTGGGCCGGGTGGTGACGGTCGACCAGACCCCGCTGGGCCGCACCCCGCGCTCCAACCTGGCCACCTACACCGGCCTGTTGGACACCGTCCGCAAACTGTTCGCCGCCACCGACGAGGCCCGCCGGCGCGGCTACGACGCGGGCCGGTTCTCGTTCAACGTCGCCTCCGGACGCTGCCCGACCTGCGAGGGTGCGGGCGCGATCGAGGTCGAGCTGCTGTTCCTCCCCACCGCCTGGAACCCGTGCCCCGACTGCCACGGCAGCCGCTACAACCCGCAGACCCTGGAAATCACCTACCGCGGCGCCACCATCGCCGACGTCCTCGCCCTGACCGTCGACGCCGCCGCCCCGTTCCTCGCCGACGTCCCCGCCGCCGCCCGCATCCTGACCGTCCTCCGGCAGGTCGGCCTCGGCTACCTGCGCCTCGGCCAGCCCGCGCCCGAACTCTCCGGGGGCGAGGCCCAACGCGTCAAACTGGCAGCGGAGTTGCACCACGCCCGCCGCCACCACACCCTCTACCTCCTCGACGAACCCACCACCGGCCTGCACCCCGCCGACAGCGAAGTCCTCACCGCCCAACTCCACCGCCTGGTCGACGCCGGCGCCACCGTCCTCCTCGCCGAGCACCACCTCCCCCTGATCGCCACCGCCGACCACCTCATCGACCTCGGCCCCTCCGGCGGCGAGGCCGGCGGCCGCATCCTCGCCACCGGCACCCCGCCGGTGGTCGCCGCCACCCCCACCAGCCCGACCGCGCCCTACCTCGCCGCGTACCTCGGCTCAATTTGACCCAACCGCACCACCGTTGACATCCTCACCCCCTACGCTCGGCCCCGAACACTCCGAGCCGTGGGGGCGAACAATGGACCGTCATGACATCGAACTGGCCGACGCGATCGAGGCGATCCGGCTCGAACTCCTCGACGCCTCCGAACGCGGCCGCGGCCAGGCCATCCAGTTCGAAGTCGGCCCCGTCACCCTCGACTTCACCGTCGAACTGAAGCGCGACGCCCGCGCCAAGGCCGGCATCAAGGCCTGGGTCCTCTCCGCCGACACCGAGGCGGGCGTGGCGGGCACGCGGACCCACAAGGTGTCCGTCACCCTGACCCCGAAGGACGCCGACACCGGCGGCAGCGTCAACATCTCCAACGACGACCTGGGCAGCCGGGACGGATTCTGACCTTGGCTCTTCGCCCCCACCACGTGGCGGCCGTCCGGGGCGCCACCCAGGGCAGCGGCTTCCTGCTCAGCCCGAGGCTGATCCTGACGGCGGCCCATGTCGGCGGGCCGTCACCGGAGGCCGCCGTTCTGGGCAGCGGCACCGGCTGGACGCCCTGCACCACCGTCTGGCGGTCCGCCGGCTTCGACGCCGCCCTGCTGCTCGCCGATCGCGACCTGCTCCCCGCCGACGCGGCAGCACGCTTCAGACCACTGCGCTGGGGAACCCTCGATACGCTCGATCCCTTACTGGGCTGCCATCTGACAGGCTTCCCGCTGGCAGGGCGTGACCAGGAGGGCCGGCTCGACACGGTCCAGGTACTGGCCACCCTGACCCCGGCCGCCGGAACGCGAACCGGCCGCCAGGTCCTGGTCGTCCAGCAGCACCTGCCGCGGGCCCGACGCGGCATCGGCTCACCGTGGCTGGGCCTGTCCGGTGCCGGCGCGGTTGCCCGGGACCACCTGCTCGGCATCGCCGTCCAGGACCGAATGCCGGCCATCTGGGAACACTCCCAGTTCGAGCTCGTCACGGTGACGGCGTTGCTCAGCCACCCCAGCTTCTGCGAGGCGCTGTACGAACACTTGGGTGAACTCCCGCGCGCGGAAGGCCTCTCCGTGACCGAGATCGCCGACCGCAGGTTCGAACGCGACTACGCGAAGGCCATCGAGGCGGACTACGGCCGGATCCGGATCTTCGGCCTTCGCCAGGCGACCGGCCACGGCCGCCGCGGCTGGGACCTCACCACCTCCTACCTGAGCCTGGAGATCCGGTCCACGACCACCGGTCCCGACCTCGGCCCCCAGCGCGCCGAGCGGATCCTCGCCGGCCGCCGCCGGGTGCTGATCCGCGGCGAGGCGGGCTCCGGCAAGACCACCCTCGTGCAGTGGCTGGCCGTCGGCGCGATGAACGGCACCCTCGGCAACGACCTCGCCGCGTTGAACCACCGCATCCCGCTGGTCCTCCAACTCCGCAAGCTGCACCGCAAGGGCGTCATGCAACCCCGGCCCGAGCAGTTCCTCGCCCTCGACGACCGAATGTGCGCCGACCGCCAACCGGCCGGCTGGACCGACCGCCAGCTCCGCCGCGGCCGCGCCGTCCTGCTCGTCGACGGCCTGGACGAGGTGCCGAACGAGCAGCGCGACGAGGCACTGAGCTGGCTGGAACGCCTCCTCGACCACTACCCCGACCTCCTGACGGTGGCCACCGTCCGCCCCTCCGCCGTCCCCCGCGACTGGCTCGCGCACCTCGGCTTCGACGAACTGCTGCTCTGTCCGATGAACAGTCAGGACCGCCGCGAGTTCATCGAACGCTGGCACCGAGCCGCCCTGCGCGAACTCCTCGCCTCCCCGCACAGCGACGCGGAGGAGCGGCGCTGGCAGCAGGAGGTCGAACAGGACCAGGCCGATCTGCTCCGCGCACTGGAGTCGGTGCCGGAACTCTCCCTGCTCACCGACAGCCCACTGCTCTGCGCGATGATCTGCGCCCTGAACCGGGAGTCGGACGGCGCACTGCCGCGTCACCGGATGGCGCTGTACCGCGACGCGATGGCGATGATGCTGGTCAAGCGCGACGAGGGCCGCAAGGTGCAGGGCGCGGAGCAGCTCCAGGCGTCCGAGGAGGAGCAGCTGGCGATGCTCCGTCGGATCGCTCACTGGCTGGTGCGCAACAACCAGTCCGAGGGGCATCGCCGCGACGCCGTCGCCCAGCTCGCCAAGGCCCTGCGCGACCTGCCCGCCGTCGCCCGGCACACCGATGCCGAGCCGGCCTACATCCATCTCCTCAACCGCACTGGCCTGATCACCGAAACCGGCCCCGAGACCTTCCAGTTCATCCACCGCACCTTCCAGGACTACCTGGCCGCGATGGAGTTCCGCGAGGAACGCGACTTCGGCCTGCTGGCCGGCCACGCCGCCGACGAGCAGTGGGGCGACGTCATCCGCATGACGGTCGGCCACTGCGGCCGCCGCGAACGCGCCGAACTCCTCACCGCCGTCCTCGCCGCCGCGAAGGCCGCCCCCGACCATCTCAGGCCCGTCATCCATCTCCTCGCCGCCACCTGCCTCCCGAGCGCCCCGGAACTCGACGGCGAGGTCCGCGACACCGTCCTCGCCCGGCTCCGCGACCACCTCCCCACTCTCCTCACCGGCGAGGTCGCCGCCCTCCAGCTGGCCGGCGTCGGAGAGGAACTCGTCCCCCTGCTACGGGAGATCGCCGAGCACGACCCGGATCTGCTGGCCGAAGCACACTCCCTGGTCCCGACCGTCCTGGGTCTCATCGGCGGGGCCGACGCACTCGCCCTGCTGGCGACCCTGGCCGAGCAGGAGGACCCGCTGCCGAATGTGATCGACCAGTGGCCGCACTTCGAGGTCGACACCTTCGCCCGGCAGGTGGTGGACCGGGCCGATCTCTCCGGCGTCCCTGTGCAGCTCCGGTCGCCCGCGCAGATCGACGCACTGGTCGGCCACCCGACGCTGCGTCACGTCTGGCTCGGCGGACCGGCCATGCCCGTCGATCCACGGCGATGGAGCCAACTGGCCGACCGGATCGAATACTTGACCCTGTCGACGCTCCCCGGGCTGCGGGACATCTTCTTCCTCCGGCAGTGGACGCGCCTCAGCAGTCTCGGTCTCTACCAGTGCCCGGAGCTGGACGACCTGACTCCGCTGCGCAGCCTGCCACTTGAGGCCCTCGCCATTCGCTCCGTCCGGGCCGAGCAACGGTTCGACGAGCTGTGGGCGATCCTGCGGAACATGCAGAAACTGCTGGTCCTCACCCTGCTGACCCCCGACCCCGCCGCACTGCCCGGACGAGAACCACTGACCGGCGTCGGTCACCTGACGCTGATCGACGTCCCTTCCGACTACCCGATCGCCCACCTTCGCCGCCTCTTCCCCGACCTGGAACGACTGACCCTGGTGGCCGACCACAACTGCACCTCGCTCGACCTGACGCAGCTCCCCCACCACCTCCGGCTGCACCTCACCATTCCCGACGCGACGGCCCCACCCCACCTGGCGGGCCGGGAACACTTCCCGCCCGACCACCTCACCGTCCACCAACTGGGCAGCCCCGCACACCTGCCCAGGCCCGGCCGTGGCTGATGCCCATCCACACCTGCGGCTGAGAAGATGCCTCAACTGTCAGGTCTGGCGGGCGTGGGACGCCAGGCGGTCGGCGAGCGCGATGACGCGGTCGCGCAGTTCGTCGGGGCGCTCGATGACGAATGGCCGGTCGAGCACGGCCAGTGTCCGCGGCACCCAGTCGAGCCGCTGCGCCCGGATCTCGACTTGCCACCAGCGCTCGACAGCCGGGTCCCGGCCGGCCGTGGGCTCATGCTCCTCCAAGCTCGCGACGGCGGCGGGGAGGTGCGCGCGGATCTGCTCGGCTGTCCCGTGGATCCGCAGGGTCACCTCGTGCCGGTACTCGGCCGTGGCGAATCCTGACAGCACGCGCTGTACCGGATCCGGACCAGCCGGTGCTTCGAACGAGCCGGGCAGGGTCCTCGCGGCGGCGATGCGATCGAGTCGGAGGGTCCGGTCCTCGCCGATCCGGGCATCCCGGCCCGTCACGTACCACCGGCCGCCATGGGCGACGATCCCGTACGGGTGCAGTGTGCGTTCGCTGTGCCGTCCGTCGCGGTCGGTGTAGCGGATGGCGACGGGTCGGCAGTAGCGCACCGCGTCGGCGAGGGTGAGCAGGATCCCGGCGTCCGGGTGGTCCGGCTCGCCGGGCTCATCTGTGAAGGCGAGGGCTTCCAGAAGTGCGTCGAGCCGGTGGGCGGTGTGTTTGGGCAGCACCCGCCGGACCTTCGCCGACGCCGTCTCGCTCGCCGTGCGCTCCGCCGTGGTGAGTCCCGCCCGGCGGCCGGCGGCCAGGCCGAGCAGCACGGCCAGCGCCTCGTCTTCGCTGAGCATGAGCGGAGGCAGGCGGTAGCCGGGCGCCAGCCGGTATCCGCCGTAGCGGCCTCGCACCGATTCCACGGGCACGTCCAGGTCGATCAGCTGGTCCACGTACCGCCGTACGGTGCGCCCTTCGACGCCGAGGCGGTCGGCGAGTTCGGCCACCGTGCGGGTGCCGCCCGACTGCAGTAGTTCCAGGAGTGTCAGCACGCGGCCGGTGGGTCGGGGCATGTCCGCAGCCTAACGCGAATACAGGACCGATTCTGTCCACTATTTCTCCTAGCCTCCGACGTGCACGCCTCAGCACGGCCAAGGAGATTTCCATGAACTTCGTCTCGATCCGCATCATCACCGGCGACGTCGCGCGACTCGTCGGCTTCTACGAGCGGGCCACGGGAGTGCGGGCCGTATGGGCCACCGAGGACTTCGCCGAGCTCACGACCGCGGGCGCGACCCTCGCGATCGCCGGCACCCGCACCGTCCCACTGTTCGCCCCGGGCTCCGCCCGCCCGGCGGACAACCACAGCGTGATCACCGAGTTCCTCGTCGACGACGTGGACCGTGTCCACCAGAACCTGACCGGCTTCGTGACCGACTTCGTCAGCGGGCCCACCACAATGCCCTGGGGCAACCGGTCGCTGCTGTTCCGCGACCCGGACGGCAATCTCGTCAACTTCTTCACCCCCGTCACCCCGGAGGCCATCGAGAAGTTCGCGCGCTGACGCCACACGCAGCCGCCGCTCAGCCGGAGCTCCCGGCCGGCACCGCCCGAAACGGTGCCGGCCGCCGGCGCCACCCCGTCCGCGCCCACCGCGTCCGCCCCGGCCTCCCCCGCCTTGACCCCTCGCGAACGACATCGGCATCACCCCCGAGGAGATCCTCGCCTGCCGCCGCATGGTTAAGTCACCCCCATGCCACCCACTTCACCACCACCGCCCATTCGACTCGCCACACCCACCGACCTACCGTCGCTGCCCGCCCTCCAACTCGCCGCCGGCGAAGCCTTCCGCAGCATCGGCATGGCGGAGATCGCGGACAATCCGCCGCCCCGCGCGGAGGACTTCGCCCCGCACCAGCAACTCGGGCAGCTCTGGGTCACCGTGGACGACACCGACCGCCCGCAGGGGTTCGTACTGGTCCGGCTGCTGGACGGCTGTGCCCACATCGAGCAGGTCAGCGTCCATCCGGCGGCCGGCGGCCGGGGGTTGGGCCGCGAGCTGATCGACCACGTCGCCGGGTGGGCGGCCGGGCGCGGGCTCGCCGCTCTGACGCTGTCGACGTTCCGGAGCGTTCCGTGGAACGCGCCGTACTACCGACGCCTCGGCTTCCGCGAACTCCCGAACGAAGACCTCACCCCCGGGCTGCGCCAAGTCCTCACCGAGGAGGCCGCGTTCGGCCTCGACCTCTCCGACCGGGCGTGCATGCGCCGCCCGGTGACCGCGACCGGTCAGGAGTCCGTGCGGAGCAGCGAGTAGATCACCTGGTCGTGCCACCCACCGTCGCGCCACTGCGCGGAACGCAGGACGCCCTCGCGCGAGAAGCCCGCCTTCTCCAGGGCCCGCTGTTCTGCAAGGTTGGCGCAGTCCGTCCAGGCCTGGAGCCGCTCAGCACGCGTGTGGGCGAACAGGTAGTCGGCGAGCAGACGTTGGGCCCGGGTGCCAACACCACGCCCCTGCGCCGCCGGGACCAGGCCGATGGCGAGCGTCCAGCACGCAGACGTCTCCGGCCGCCCCCAGCTCCCGGCGAACCACTCGACCCGCCCCACCGTCCGCCCGGCCTCGGCAACGGCGAGTACGCCACCGTCCGCACCGAGCAGGCCGTTCTCCGCGAAGCGCCGTCGCAACCCGTCCGCCGAACGGAAGCCGAACCACTGGTAGGCGCCGACACCTTCCGGCCCACCGAACTCACGCTCGAACAGGTCGAGGTCGTCGGCGGTGACGGGGCGCAGCGCGATCTCGTCCGGCATGGGGTCAACTCCTTGATCGTCTCGGCTCGCCCTCACCTTACGACGGCCCATCTCCCGCCCTGGCAACCGGTTCTGGCCACACTCCGGAAGCCCCGAGCCCGGACCCGCAGCAGACTTCAGTCGACCCTGAAGCCTCCATGGGCCGCCGTCTCGCGCAGCCACCCGAGCCACTCGCGCCACAGATCGCCGGTCTCCAACTCGGCGCGCTCGTCGGCCGGTTCCTCCTCGTAGCGGTCCAGTGCCTGCGTGATCTCCTGAGAACCGACCAGCCACGGGCCGCTGCTCAGCAGCTTGAACTCCGGAATCCCGGTGTGCCCGGCCACGGTCTGGGCCGAGGCGGCCCGCTCGGCCGCGTCGTAGGCGTCCCGGCGGGCCTGGTCGGCTGACCGCCAGTCCTCGATGTCCTTGAACGGCCAGGCGGGGAAGGGCTGTTGCTCGGCCGGGTAGGTCATGCCGGTGCGGCGCATCACGTCCCGGCAGACCGCCATCCCCGCGAGGTTCAGCTGGAACTGAAACGGCGCCGTGAGCGAGAAGTAGGACTCCGAGCACCTCGGAACGTGATCGCAGGTCAGGCCACGGGCGGTGCAGGACTCCCACCGAGTCCGTGCTTCCGCTGCCGCTTCGGGCAACTCCACCCACTCCAGGTCATAGCTCATGTGTTCCCCATCGGACGGTCCAAGGCGGCCCGCACAGAATGCCAGGCCATGACCTGCCGCGACGACCAAAAATCGCGGGCCCCTGGCCGCAGCCCGCCAGGGCGCCTCAGCCCTCCCGGCCGATCTGCGGCGTCGTTCGCACCTCCAGCGCGCTGAGGAGTTCACCGACCGGGTCGTCATGCTGCCGCGGTGCGGAACTTGCGGTGGCACGCAGCCCTGCGGCGACGCGGCGGTGGGGGCCGGCCGGGGCGATGCCGCCCGGAACCGCGTCCGCACACCTCGGCCCGGACGCCGCGCTCGCCCGAACTGCCGCAGGAACGCGGGAGGCCCGCACCGTCCGACGGTGCGGGCCTCCAACCTCCGTCCGCGGGGCCTCAGTTGGCGAGGCCGAAGTCGCCTGTCACGGGGGCAGTGATCTCGTTGACGCCGACGCCGGTGACCTTCTTGAGTTCGGTCCCGGGCAGGTCGGCCACCGAACTCTGGCCGCTCCTCGGCGAATTGGCATTGCCGCCACCGAACTGCCCGTCGGCGTTGCCGCCCCGAACCCGCATCCGCAGGTCCCCGGCGGCTCCTCCGTGGACGGGACTACCGGGCGGCCAGTACGTCAACGGCCGGGCGCGGCGGCGGCACGCTCGACGGGTTCGCCGTGGACGAGTCGGCCGGGCGGCGGCAGCGCGGGGTAGACCTTGTCAACGGGCCGGAGCGCGACCGGCGAGCTGACCTCCTGGCTCCCGGGAACGCCACCCGCGACGGGCGCCCCGCCGGGCGTAGCAACCTCACCGGCCATCGGGACGCCACCAGGGGTGGCCACGTCTCCCGGCCGTTGGATGCCGCTGGGGGTCTTGACACCGGCGAACTTGAAAGCGTCACCGAACCCGGTCGAGTGACCGGGCTTGATGCCCATGATGTTGTCCAGCGACATGCCCGGATTGAGGTTGTTCTTGGCGGGCAACAGGTTCGGCTTGGAAGCAGTGCCGTTGTTGGGCGACATGCCCGGCTTGGCGGCCGTCGTGTCGGCCGGCTTCGCACCCGGCTTGGCGGCCGTCGTGTCGGCCGGCTTCGCACCCGGCTTGGCGGCGGTCGTGTCGGCGGGCAACTGGTTCGGCTCGGCGGCCGTGGTGCCGGCAGGAGCCACGCCCGGCTTCCCGGCCGTGGTGCCGGCCGGCTTCGCACCCGGCTTGGCCGCCGTCGTGTCGGCCGGCTTCGCACCGGGCTTGGCAGCGGTCGGACCAGCAGGCTTCGCAGCCGCCCCGTTCGCCGGCTTCGCACCCGGCTTCGCCGCCGTCGTGTCGGCCGGCTTCGCACCGGGCTTGGCCGCGGTCGTACCAGCAGGCTTCGCAGCCGCCCCGTTCGCCGGCTTCGCACCCGGCTTGGCCGCGGTCGTACCAGCAGGCTTCGCGCCCGCCGCGTTCGCCGGCTTCGCACCCGGCTTCGCCGCCGTCGTGGTGCCCGCAGGAGCTGCGCCCGGCTTGGCGGCCGTCGTGTTGGCCGGCTTGGCAGCCGTCGTGTTGGCAGGGGCCGCGTTCGGCTTGGCGGCGGTGGTGTCGGCGGCGGTGGAGTCGGAGGGGCTGACCGGGGCGCCGACCGCGGCGGCGGTGGGGGCAACGAGCAGGGTGATTGCGGCGGCCGCGAGCATCGCGGTGCCTCGGAATTGTGGTGCCATGAAAGTTCCTCTTGATCCCGGCCGGGCGGCACACTCGGTGGCGGCGGGCCCGACTGCAGTGGACGGGGTTGAGTGGACTGCCCTGATACCTAACCGCCCGTCAAAAGGTTCCTGCCGACTCGGCCCGCATTCCATACCGACGGACCATCAGTTAGTTCACCCTTCTCCCGCTCGGTCCGCGCCGCCCGCACCGCACCGCCCGGCATGGCGCTCGCCGCGAAACCCAGGGCTGCTGGTCGAATCCGTGCTCCACGTCCGCACACGTCGCTGCGGGGGTCACCCGAACGGCCCCGGCCCGATGTCACTGAGGCCGGGGAAGTGCCCGCGCGACCAGGGCATTTCCCCGGCCCCCGCAGACGCCGGGGACCTCGCAATTGACGCCGCACACCGCCCCCTTCCCTGCCCGAACACGGCGACGGCTGGGTTCCGCGCAGCCAGGCCCAGTTGATCACCGCGCTGCCGATCAGGACGATCGCGCCGGTGACCTCCCGCAGCATCTGGCGGCACGTCAGTGAGCACCAACGGGAGGTCACCGCCCGTCGCGCGAACACCAAACGCAGCGCCCCGGACCGTCACCGCTCAACGCCTCGACGCAGCGTCCTGCTCGCCGGGACCAGCACAGCCCCAGCTTCCAGCGGACCACCACTCGACGACTACCCGCCCACCACGCCGTCACCGAACCCGGGTGCACCACTCGGTGGACCGTCGCCCGGTGAAACGTGAGCAGCGCTCAGCGGTGGGCAAGCAGGCCGAACCTCACTCTCACTCCCCCGCGCGAGCCCCCCGCTCCACCAACTCCACTGCCCAGCCCCGCACTTGCTCGTCATCGTGCAGGTAAGGTTCACCGGGCCCGGAGCGCAGATCGATGCCGAACAGCTTGTTCAGCCCCCACCAGGACGCCTCGTCCCACTCCAGCGCATCGTCCAGCACCCACCGCCCGGCCCACCGGTCCGCCGTGTCCCGGTCGACCCGGCCCTCGGCGACGGCGTTCAGCCAGTCCGCGATCTCCGCGACTCCTGGTTGCACCTGGTTCACGATCGTCCCTCCGCCGCTTCCTGCGCGGCCAGTACCTCGTCGCCGTGCTCGAACGCCCAGGCCCCGAAGGCGTCGATCGGGGCCAGCAAGGTACGGCCCAGTGCGGTCAGTTCGTATGCTACGCCGGGGCGTTGCGGGTGACGTTCGACCAGGCCGTGGTACTGCAGGCGGCGCAGTGTCTCGGTGAGTACCTTCGCGCTGATGCCGCCGATCCGTTCCCGTAGTTCGACGGGGCGGCGCGGGCCGTTGCGCAGGGACCAGAGCACCACGGCGTTCCAGGTGTTGGAGAGCAGGTCAAAGGCGAGCCGGGCTCGGCAGTCGGCGAGGAAGTCGTTGGTCGTCGTCACGTACCGAATGGTGCCTGGCCGGCTCCGTACTGTCGAAGGAGATCAGTCGAACCCCGCACAGAATGGAACCAGTCGATGAATTCCTCCCTGAAGATCGGCGTTCTCGGGACCGGCCGGATGGCCGACGCGCTCGCCACCCAGTGGGCGCGCGCCGGTCACCGGGTCACCATCGGCGGCCGGGACGCGGCCAAGGCCCGCCGGCTCGCCGACCGGATCGGCCACGGCGCCCGCCCGGCCGGTCTGCGCGCGGCGGCGGAGGCCGGCGAGGTGGTGCTCGCGGCGCTGCCGTACGGCGCGGGAACCGGCGTCGTCCGCGAGCTGCGCGACGCGCTGGCCGGCCGCACCCTGATCGACTGCGCCAACCCGGTCGGCCCCGGCTTCCAGCTTCTCACCGGCCAAGGACCGTCCGCCGCCCACCAGTTGGCCGAGGCCGCACCCGACGCCCGGGTGGTGAAGGCGTTCAACCTCTGCCACGAGGACGTCTGGCGCCGGCAGCCCCCGGTCTTCGACGGCCGCCCCCTCGCCGTCCCCCTCTGCGGCGACCACCCGGACGCCCTCGCCCACACCGCCACCCTGGTCCACGACCTCGGCTGCACCCCCGTCCACGCCGGCCCCCTCTCCCGCGCCCACCTCCTGGAGGCCACCGCCGCCCTCTTCATCGGCCTCTGGCTCGGCGAACACGCCGACGCCCAGGCCATCGCCCCACCCCTCGCCCACGCGGCGGGCTGACCCGATCACCCGCCAACCTGACGACCGCTGCCGCAACGACCGTGCAGCACACTGGAGTTCGGCGGCTCCTCGGGAGAGTGCACGTCGAGCAGGTCGGCGCCCTCAGCCTCTGGCAGCTGTACCGGCACACAACCGTTTCACGCGAGCAACAGCGGGCCGGCCTCTCCAGGAATCGTTCGTTCGACGCGCCGCACAGGCCACTGCGCTCACGTCGAGCGCCAGGGCGACGGTCTACCCAGGCCGCAGCCACAACGAGCACCCACTGTCCCGCACCCCGCCCGCTCCGCTGAGTGTCGGTGCCGTCCGCTATTCATGCCCCACGCACACAGAACACCCTGACCCGGCCGAACTCGCCGCCCTCCGCGACGATTTCGCCGCCGCCGGAGGCAGTCGCGCTCTCGGCTGGGCGGGGGTGCACGCCTTCGAGGCGGAGCACGGCGTCGTCCTGCCGGAGCCCTACCGGACCTTCGTCGCCGAGATCGCCGACGGCTCGCCCGTCGGGCCGCCGTTCTACGGGCTGGTGCCGGTCGCCGAGTTGCCCACCGACTGGGGGGCCGACCGGCGGAAGCGGGTGCTGGCGCGGGCGTTTCCGCTCGTCGAGCAGTGGGTGTGGGAGGCCGACGAGGACACTCCGGAGGAGGAACTCGACGACGCGATCGAGCCGGTCTTCGACCACGGCTCGGTCGTGCTCGGCACCGACGGCTGCGGCAGGTACTGGCATCTGATTGTCACCGGACAGCACCGCGGTCACGTCTGGTTCGTCGACGGCGGGGGCGCCACCCCGTTCGGCGCACCGTTCGGCGGGACCACGGCCACCCCGGGCTTCGCAGCTGGGTCGCCCACTGGGCGGAAGGCAAGGAGTGGTTCGACGCCGAGGCCTGAACACCGCCCCGGGGCGGCGTCAACTCACGCCCGCATCACCGCAGTTCAACAGTGACACCGTCCTTCCGCAGCAGTTCCACGGTCACGTCGAAGTAGGTGTCACCGGTCCGGTGGTCCAGCACGTGCCCGGCGAGTGGGCCGCGGGCGATGTCGGCGCTGTGCCAGACCAGGGTGACGGTACCGAACCGGGAACTCCCGCCCCCCCCGTCGCCTGTTCCTCGCTCCGCACGCCTCTCACCTGCTCCCGGGCACTCTGGCCAGGCGCAGCCTGTGGCCGGCGGAGAGCGGGCGGCATCGCGTTTTCCCGGCGCCCCCTCCCGGCGCACCCGCTCGGCGTGTCCGCTCGGCATGTCCGCCGGTCCGGTGCAGGTGGGGACGGGGCAAATCAATCCACTGGATCCTCCGCCGTGAACGGGGCAAAATCCCGGGGAACCGCAGCGAGAGGGAGCTTGTTTGGACGTGTTCGCGTGTGCCGGGTGCGGCACTGAGCTGACGGCGCCGATGTCCCGGGTCGCACTGCCCGTTCACACCCACCACGGGGGCTGGGAGGAGCTTCATCCTCCGCTGATGGAGCCGGCGACGTACGCCGTCGAGCCCCGGCCCATCGGGCCGCCCTGGCGGTTGTGGGAGGACGTCGGGGCTGAGGCGGCCGCCCGGCAGGGGGTGTACGCGCCGGTGTACTCGGTGTCCTTCGGCGCGCGGAACCAAATCGTCATCGCGCCCGGCGACTCCCGGTCCATGACGCTGATCCTCGAGAAGTGCGAGGGTTACTGCCGGGGCGTGGACGGCCGGGACGGGCCCAATCTGGCCTGCACGGGGTGCGGACGGGCCGTGGCGACCCGGATCGACGATTGCGGCTCGTGGCAGGCGGTGTGGCTGGAGCCCGACGCGGTCGTACGCCGCCCCTCGGGGCTTCCGGCCCAACCACCGCCCGGCTGGGCGGACTTGGAACGTGCCGAGCATCGAGTCCCGCCCGTCGAACCCGACGGGTCGTGGAGCCGCCGCTGGGAGGCCGCGGTCGGCGTCGCGCTGGCCCACCTCGTGGTGGCCACCGGGAACCGGCCGGTGACCCTCCCCGCCGGCCCCGTCGCCGACCTGCTCGGCCACGCCGTGGCGCGCTACCTCCCGCCCGGGCCCGACACCCGCTCGGTGGGGCTGGCCGGCCCGGGCCTCCCCGAGCCCCGGCCCCGCCCGGACGTCCTGCTCGTCCCCCGCCACCCCGGCACGGGCGAGCCGTGGCAACCGTCCGACGGCGGTGCGACGGTGGTGCCGCTGGACAGCGGAGTCTGGGCGTACCTCGCCGGACCGGGCGAGACCTCGCCGATGCCCGCCACGGGAGTGCTCCCGCCGGGCGTCCTGCGCGACGACTACCCACTGCCACCGCACCCCTGGTACCCGCTGCCGGCCCACCACCGGGCCTTCCTGGACACCCTGGTCCGACTGCCCGCGATCCGCTCACCCCGGCTGCGCCGGTTCCACGACGCGTGCCGATGACCAACGCCCGACGGGCGGGCACGCCCCTGTGGGCTGTGGTGCCTGCTCGGCGTTCGAGTCACGGAGCCACTTTTCAGGCCGATCACCTCGGCCGGGTCCTCGACCTCGCAGGCCGTCGGGCCCGCCTCGCCCGGGGATTTCACCAACTGGGGCTCCCACTCCCGAATGCGCGCGGCAGCGAATCTCACCCCACCGGGGGCCGCACCCACGGCGCGTGGCGCTCGTCCGGACCCAACTCACCGCGCCAGTACCGGAATACCGTCCCCCGGACGATGGTCAGCCGACCGGCCGCGATCAACCCGTCAGCCGGATCCGCGCCGCCCGCGTCGGCTGTGAAGGCGACCAACACCGGTGGCAGCGAGCCGAGTTGGCGCTGGACGCGCGGCGTCTCGGCCGGTGTCGGGTCGCGGAAGGCCGGGTCCTGGAAGGCTGCGGGGCAGGTCACCAACTCGGGCTCGTCGAAGCGCAGTTCGAGCAGGTGGTGGTACGTGAGGTCGTGGCCCGTGCCCAGCACCAGGCGGGACGGGTCCCAAGAGACCACGTCCCAGTCCCACCAGGATCCTTCGGGCAGTTCGACGGCCACCGGACGTCCGCCGCTCAGCCGTCGAGCAGCGCGGCCAGGTAGCGTTCGGCGTCGGCCGCCAACTCGGTGCGGCCGGGCGGGTGCGCGTGGCCGCCGCCCGCCGTCGCGTTGAACAGCACGCCCTCGCACCAGCGCACCAGCCGCCGCGCGTCCGCGAGCGGCTCCGCCGAGCCGCACGCCCGCAGCAACTGCACCGCGACCTCCACGAAGCCGGCGCCCAACCGGTCGTAGACGGACCGGAGTTCGGGCCGCCGGGCGGCCTCCAGTGCCAGCTCGATCCGGGCCACCGTCAGCACTCGCCCGGCCGGGGTGAGCGCCTGGTCCAGCCCGTCCGCCACCACCTGCACCAGCAGTCGCCGGGCCGCCGCGCCGTCCCCGACCGGCCGGGTCGGCACGTCTCCCACCATGCCGGCCGCCTCCACCTCGGCGATCCGCACCAGCGCCACCTCGAGCAGCGCCGAGCGCGTCCGGGCGACGTTCGACGTCGAGCCCACCGGGAGGCCTGCGGCCTCGTCCACCGCCCGGTGCGTCAGGCCGCGCAGGCCGCGCTCGGCAATCACGGCGATCGCCGCATCGGCAATCCGGGTCGGTCGCGCCACAGTCATGGTGCCGATCATCCCGCGCCCCGACCGCAACTCCCAAACCCCGCCGCGCCGTCGCACACACGGTGTCAGCAGGACGCTACCGTCTGCGACATGGACAAGCCCCGCCCCCGACCTGCGCCGATCGGCCCCGGCGCGCTGGTGTGGTACGCGGCGTACGGGTCGAACATGAGCGCCGACCGCCTCGCGCGCTACCTCACCGGCGGACGCCCGACCGGCGCCGCCCGCACGCACCGGGGTTCTCGCGACCGCACACCGCCCGCGCGGTCGCTGCCGATCCGACTGCCCGGGATCCTGTACTTCGCGCACGAGTCGCCGCTGTGGGGCGGCGGCATCGGGTTCTACGACCCGTCCCGCCACGGCGAGATGCCGGCCCGGGCCCACCTCCTCACGGCCGGACAGTTCAGCGACATCGCCGCGCAGGAGATGCGCCGCGAGCCCGGCGCCGGCCTGGACCTCACCCGGGCTCTGACCACCGGCCGCGACCAACTCGGCCCCAGTCACTACGAGATGCTGCTTCTCCTCGGCAGCATCGACGGGATCCCCGTCCTCACCTTCACCTCCCCGTGGACGGTCACGGACGCCGACCTCAACCCGCCCTCCGCCGCCTACCTGACCGCCATCGCCACCGGCCTCGCCGAATCCCACGGCTGGACGCCCGCCCAATCCGCCGTCTACCTCGCCACCCGCCCGGGCGCCACCGTCCGCTGGACGCCCCGGTCCGCCCTGCGGGCCATCCTCTCGGCCTCCGCCGGCCCCAGCGCACTACATCCGTAGTACGCTCTGCCTCAGCACCCGGAACTACAGCTGTAGTCCAGTCGGCCGATCGGAGCTTCGCCATGCCGTCCGCCTCGCACCCCGCCCACAACGCCCGCCCCGCAATCGTTCTCGGTGGTGGCATCGGCGGCCTCGCCGCCGCTCTCGCCCTGCACCGGCGCGGCATCCCCGTCACCGTGCACGAACGCGCCGCGAGCCTCGAACCGGTCGGCGCGGGGCTGGCTCTCGCTCCAAATGCCTTGCGGGCACTGGATGTTCTCAGTGTCGGCGCGCGCCTGCGCGCCCTCGCGGTGCGGCACCCTGCCGTCGGTCTGCGCCGCCCGTCCGGCCGGTGGCTGGCCCGGACCGACACCGAGGCCGTGCAGCGGCACTTCGGCGATCCGGTGCTGGGCGTCGCCCGGGCCGAGCTGATCGCCGCCCTGCTGGACGCCCTCCCGCCCGGCACCGTCCGCACCGACTCGCCGGCCACCCTGCTCGACGCCGGCGACGCGCACACTCCCGCACTGGTCGAGACCGGCGACGGCCGGCACGAGGCCTCGCTGGTCGTCGCGGCCGACGGCATCCGCTCCGCCACCCGCACCCAGCTCTTCCCCGACCATCCCGGGCCGCGCTACTCGGGATTCACCACCTGGCGCACCGTCATCGACGACCCCGGCCACCCGCCGACCGCCGTCGGCGAGGTGTGGGGACGCGGGGCGCTGGCGGGCATCGTGCCGCTCGCGGGCGGGCGGGTGTACGTGTACGCGGCCGCTCTCGCACCGGCGGGACAGCACGCCGACGACGGCGACGAGCACGCCGAAATGCTTCGCTGGTACGGCAGTTGGTGCGCCCCACTGCCCGAACTGCTCGGCCGCACCGACGCCGGACGGGTACTGCGGAACGACGTCTGGGCGCTCACCGACCCACTGCCGGCGTTCCACCGCGGACGGGTCGCGCTGCTCGGCGACGCCGCGCACGCCATGTCACCGTTCCAGGGTCAGGGCGCCTGCCAGGCCATCGAGGACGCGCTGGTCCTCGCCGCCGCCCTCCCCTCCCCGCACCACGCCTCGGACCCACTCGCCGCCCTCCGCGCCTACTCCGACGCCCGCCTCCCCCGCACCTCCCGCATCGTGGCCGGCTCCCACACCATCGGCCGCCTGGTCGCCACCCACTCCCGCCCGGGCGTCCTCCTCCGCGACGGCATACTCACCCTCGCCGGACGCCTCCCCGCGAGGGTCCTGCTCGACCGATCCGCCCCCACCTACACCTGGCAGCCGCCCGCCCTCGAGAACCTCGCCGAACGCTGACCGATCCGGTCAACTGCCTTCTCCAGAAGCCATGTTCGCACCGCCGAAGGCCACGCTCGCCGCCCGGACCAGCCCGGCCAGCGGGCGGGACCGGCTGGTCGGGGCCCAGGCCAGTACGGTCGTCACGGTCGGGGCGTCGAGCACGGGGACGACGGCAACTCCCGGGCGCAGCAGGCTGCGAGAGGAATCGGGGAGGACGGCGCGGGTCCGGCCGAGGGCGACCAACTGGGAGAGTTGGGTGTGGTCGCGGATTGCCGGGCCGGGGCCGTCGGGGTAGCTGCCGTCGTGGCGCGGGTAGCGCGGCGCGGGCAGTCCGGGCAGGTCGGCGAGGTCGGCCATCCGGAGCGAGGTTCGGCCGGTCAGGTGGTGGCCGGCCGGGAGCAGGGCGATCTGGCCTTCGGTGTGCAGTTCTTCGGTGTCCAGTCCGGCGGTGGAGTCGAACGGCAGGTGCAGGAGCGCCGCGTCCACCTCGCCCTCGCGCAACAGCCGCCCCTGCTCGCCGAATTGGCACAGCCGGACGTCCACCGGCACGGGGCTCGCTTCCGGGTCGGTCCCGGCGGCGTACGCGTCGAGGAGCGCCGCGAGCAGCTCGGTGGACGCGCCGGCCTTCGCGGCCACCACCAGCCCGGGCGGCTGCCCGGCCCGCCGGGTGCGCGCCTCGGCCGCGGCCACCGCGGCCAGCGCGGTGCGGCCCTCGCGCAGCAGCACCCGCCCGGCGGCGGTCAGTGCCACGCCCCGGCTGTCGCGTTCCAGCAGGACGGTGCCGAGCCGCCGCTCCAGTTGCGCGATCGCCCGGGACAGCGGCGGCTGCGCCATTCCGAGCCGCCGCGCCGCCCGTCCGAAGCTCAACTCTTCTGCCACGGCCACGAAGTAGCGCAGTTCCCTGGTCTCCACCGGACCAGCCTACGGCGATACCCGCACGGTATTGCCGGGCAACCGGATCGGTCTTTGCCACCGGACCGGACCGGCCCGGAGCATGGACGGCATGAACGAGAACACGAACGGGCGGACCGTGGCGCTGGTGACCGGCGCGAACAAGGGCATCGGATACGAAATCGCGGCGGGCCTCGGCACGTTGGGCTGGCAGGTCGGCGTCGGCGCCCGCGACGCACAGCGGCGCGAGGACGCGGTGCGGACCCTGCGTGCCCGTGGCGTGGACGCGTTCGGGGTGCCGCTCGACGTCACCGACGACGACTCCGCGACGGCCGCGGCCGAGCTGCTGACGGAGCGCTTCGGACGGCTCGACGTCCTGGTCAACAACGCAGCGGTGGCGGGCGGTTGGCGCCAGGAGCCGACCACGGCCGACCTGGCGGGAATCCGGCAGGTAATGGAGACCAACGTGCTCGGGGTGATCCGGGTGACCAACGCCGTCCTGCCGCTGCTGCGCCGCTCGGCCGCCCCGCGGATCGTCAACATGTCCAGCGGCGTCGGGTCGTTGACGCTCCAGTCCGACCCCGAGGCGTTCACCGGCCCGACCTCGGCCGCCTACGGGCCGTCCAAGACCTTCCTGAACGCCGTAACCGTGCAGTACGCAAAGGAGTTGAGCGACACCGACATCCTGGTCAACCTGGCCTGCCCCGGCTACTGCGCCACCGACCTCAACGACCACCGCGGCACCCGCACCCCCACCCAGGGCGCCACGATCGCCATCCGCCTGGCCACCCTGCCCGCCGACGGGCCGAGCGGCCAGTTCTTCAACGAGGACGGCCCACTGCCCTGGTGATCGAGGCCTGGCTCAAAGCTCCCCCGCCCACGGCGGGTTGGCGCCCGCCACCGCCACCGTCCGAACCGCGACCCGCGCCGCGAAGTCGCAGGCCCGCCCGAGGCCGTCGAGTGTCAGCGCGTCCAACCTCCCTCCCAGGAAGCCCTGTTCGGCGAGCGAGTGGAGCAGCCCGGCGGTGAACGAGTCGCCCGCGCCGACGGTGTCCACCACGGTGGTCGGTGGCGCGGGCACCCGGATTCGTCGGCCGTCCAGGGAGGCGAGCGCGCCGTTCTCGGCCAGGGTGATCACCACCAGGCGGGCGCCGGCCTCGTGCCAGTGGCCGCAGGCCTGTTCGGGGGTGGTGCCGGGCAGCAGGTGGGCCAGGTCATCGGCGCTCAGGCGCAGGATGTCGGCGAGCGAGCACCAACGGGCCATTCGGCGCCGGTAGTTCGCCGGGTCGACCAGCAGCGGGCGGACGTTCGGGTCGATCGAGACGGTGGCGCCGTCCCGCACCTCGGCCAGCAGGTCCTCGATCCGCGGGCCGCCGGGCTCGCGTACCAGCGCGAGCGAACCGGTGTGCACGCACACCGCGCCGTCGGCGCGCGCCGCCGCCAACTCCCGTTCCGTCCACTGCCAGTCGGCGGTTCCCTCGGCGTGGAACGAGTAGTCGGCGTGGCCGTCGCCGTCGAGCGCGGCCAGTGCCAGGGTGCTGGGCTCGGTGGCCCGCACCGTGCCCGACAGGTCCACGCCGGAGCCGGCCAGGTGAGCGCGGAACAGTTCGCCGAACGGGTCGGTGGAGATCCGCCCGAGGAACCGCGTCGGCGTGCCCAGCCGGGCCAGCGCCACCGCGGTGTTCGCCGGACCCCCGCCCGGCAGCACCCGCAGTGCCAGCTCCCCCGGCCGCGCCGCGCCGCGCTCCACGAACGCGTCGGCGACGCACTCCCCGACCACGGTGATCGACCGACCCGCCATCGAAACCAGCCTCCCATCAGGGCAGACGCACATCGGACCCGGTCCGGACTCCATCACCGCGACCCGCCCCGCGTCAATGCGGACCGGCCCGGGGGTGCCACCACCGGGCGATGCACCCCAAAGGTCCCTTGTGGGAGCGCCCCCCATCGCTGCGCCCCCGAACTCCTCGGCGACGGCCACCGCGACACCTTCCAGCACCGCGCGACCTCCTGATCGGATCAACCCGCCTGCGGCCTCGGCCTGTTCGCCCGCCCGATGGCGAACGGGCGGATGCCGCAGCGGCGTTGGCGGTCAGGTCCGCACGGCCTCCAGGAAGCCGTTGGTGGCGGTGCCGGTGCCGGTGGCGGGCGGCAGGGTGCGGCCGTGGGTGGCGGCGATGTCCTCGAGGGAGGTGAAGCGGGTGGTCCAGCCGTGGGCGTCGAGCCAGTCGGCCGTCCCGGGTCCGAGGCCGCCGCGCCACAGGGCGGTCATCTCGGTGAGGCCCTCCTCGACGGGCGTGCGGCTGACATCTCGGCCCTGTTCGACCAGCAGGCGGCTGCCGGTGGCGGACAACCCGCCGACGGTGGTGAGCAGTTGGGCTGCCTGGTCGGCGTCGAGGTAGACCAGCAGCCCTTCGGCGAGCCAGGCGGTGGGTTGCTCGGGGTCGAAGCCGGCGGCGCGGAGCCGTTCGGGCCAGTCGGGGCCGGTGAGGTCGGCGGGCAGCGCGGTGCGCTCGCACTGCGGTCGGGCGCCGTGGGCGGTGAGGACCTGCTCCTTGAAGGCGAGGACGGGCGGCAGGTCGATCTCGTACAGGCGGGTGCCGTCGGGCCAGGGCAGTCGGTGGGCTCGGGTGTCGAGGCCGGCGGCGAGCACGACGATCTGGCGGGTGTCGGCGGCGAGCAGCCGGTCGTCGTAGTGGCGGGTGCGCAGGATTCCGTGCATGAGCAGGCGGCGGGCGAGCGGTCCGAGCGGCTTGCCGTTGCCGGGGCGCGGCGGCTGGCCGGCGGCGGTGACGAAGGCGAGCGCGTAGGGGTCGACGAACAGCGGGTCGGGCTGGGCGCTCTCGTGGGCGCGGCCCCAGGCCACGGCAAGGGCGGTGCGGGACACGGGGCTCAGGCGATCGGCGGCGGGCAGGCCGGGGGTGACCGGCTCTTGGGTCGTCATGCCGGAAAACTACATCGGCACCGATGCATCTGTGAAGATGTATTCTGCCGCGCATGGACGGCGTACGACTGCTGCGGCTCGGCAAGCGACTGACCGAGCTCGGCCGGGAGATGGTCACCGACCACGCCTCGGCGACCCTCTCCCCCGGCGAGATCGCGGTGATCTCCGACGTGTACCGACACCCGGACACCTCGGTGCAGGACATCCGGGTCCGCACCGGCTTCGCCCAGAGCCACGTCTCCACCTCGGTCGCACGGCTACGCGAACGCGGCCTGCTGGACGCCGCGACCGACCCGGCGGACGGCCGCCGCACCCTGCTGCGCGCCTCCGAACTCGCCCGCGGCTACATCAGGGCCCGGGTCGCCCGACCGGCCGAACCCGTCATCGCCAGGGCCGTCCCCGACCCGGAGCAGGCCCGCCGGGTCGCCGAGCTGCTCGACGAACTGGCCGCACTGCTGCTCCCGCCGGACACCGAGGCGCGCACGCCCGCGCCGGACACCGAGGCGCGCATGCCCGCGCCGGACACCGACGCGCGAACGGGCGGACCCGGCCACCGTCGATGACCATGGACGGGTCGGGAACCCCTCGTCCCGCCATGGTCCGCACCGCCGAACAGGCCGTACCCCCGGCGGACCGTCCAGCCATCGGAGGCCGTCAATGATCAAGATCACCGAAATCCGCGAGTGGCGCGGGCACGACGTGGTCGACCAGGAGAGCAAGAAGATCGGCACCCTGGAGAACATCTACGTCGACACCGCCACCGACCTGCCCTCCTTCGCCACCGTCACGGTGGGCCCGATGTTCAGCAAGCGCCGCCTGGTGTTCGTGCCGGTCGCGGACGCGGTGGTCGGGCCGGACTACGTGCGGGTCCCGTACGACCGCAACCTCGTGAAGGGCGCGCCGTCCATCGACCCCGACGGCATCCTGGCCGCCGAACAGGAACCCGAGGTGTTCTCGCACTACAACCTCGACTACGCCACCGGCGCGGGCGGCGAACGGCGCCTCGCCCGCCGCTGACACCGCTGCGCGGGCAGCTGATACGGCTCAGGCGGCCAGGCCCGGCCGGTGCCGCTCGACGTCCGCCTTGAACGCGGCGAGTCCGTCGATGACGTGCCGGTCGGTGAAGCCGAGGCCCTCCACCAGGTGGTCCCAGAGGCCGTGCGGCTCGGTGTCCAGCTGCAGCATCACCCGGGTGCCGTCCTCCATGCCGGCCCCGGCGCGGTGGAACGTGACCACGCCGGAGTGCCCGGTCCGGTCCTCGCCGCCGCTCCAGGCGATCCGCTCCAGCGGCACCACCTCGGTGGCGGCGGCCCCGCGGCCCGCTCCGCCACGCATGCAGGCGGGCAGCGACACGCGATCGGTCCACGCGCGGTAGACCGCCTCGATCGGGGCGTCGATCTCCACGGATTCCTCGATCCGGCCCATAGTGTTCTCCTCTCCTCACCGAATGCGGCCGCCCGGCTGCGGTCCGCGTCCGCGCTGCGCCTGCCCCGTCCGCCGGCCGGCATGCACCGGCAGCCGGGGGGAGTGCAGGCACGGAAACTTCACACGTTTGCCAGGCATGACCCTCAGCCGATCGGGTACCCGGGGACGGACCGGCCGGAGACGAGGAAAGGAAAGGCATGCCTGTGCCCACTGATGAACTTCTCCTGTCCGCACCCGCCGGGGCGACCTCCGAGCCGCTCGGAGCGCCCTCGGCCGCCCAGGCCGACGCCCTCGCGGACCCGACCCACACGGACCGCGTTCTCGCGGACCCCGCCAGCGCCCTCGCGGACCCCACCCACGCCACGCCCGCCGACGCCCGCGAGCTGAGCCGCGTGCTGCTGCGCCGTCTGGCGGGCCTGGAGGAGGGCACCCGGGAGTACTCGTACGTCCGCAGCACGCTGGTGGAGCTGAACCTGACGCTGGTCCGGTTCGCGATCCGCCGCTTCGGCCGCACCAAGGAGCCGTACGAGGATCTGCTGCAGGTCGGCTCGGTCGGCCTGATCAAGGCCATCGACCGCTTCGATCCCGGCCTCGGGGTGGAGTTCACCACGTACGCGGTGCCGACCATCGTCGGCGAGATACGGCGCCACTTCCGCGACACCACCTGGTCCGTCCATGTGCCGCGCCGGCTCCAGGAGTTGCGCCTCGACCTGGCCAGGGCGCAGGACGCGCTGGCGCAGACGCTGGACCGCGAGCCGACCGTCGCCGACCTCGCCGCGCACCTGTCGCTGCCCGAGGAGCAGGTGATCGAGGGCCTGGCCGCAGCCAACGCGCACACCGCCGGCTCGCTCGACCTGACCGTCCCCGGCGAGAGCGACGGGCAGCAGCCCGCCGAACGCCTCGGCCGGGTGGACGGCGGGTACGGGCTGGTGGAGCACCTGGTCGCGCTGAAGCCGCTGATCGCCCAACTCCCGGAGCGCGAACGGCTGATCCTCTCGATGCGATTCACCGAGGACCTCACCCAGTCGCAGATCGGCGCCCGCCTCGGCCTGTCCCAGATGCACGTGTCCCGGCTGCTGTCCCGCACCCTGGCCAGGTTGCGCACCGGCCTGACCGCCGACGGCGACGAGATCTGACGTTACGTCAATTCCGCATAGCACAAGGGCTTTTGACCCCGACCACCCCACCGCACGGCGCACCCGGCCTCGACCGTCGCGCCCGCCGTGCGTATGGTCGAACCAGACCGGTCGAGGGAACAGGACAAGGATGCCAGCCGAGAACATGCCCGTGGCCCCCCTGGCGGTGGAGGTGCGGCACACGCCGTCGAACGCGGCGGTGTGCACGCTGTCGGGCGATCTGGACATCGAGACCCTGGAGCCCGCCCGGGAGGCGCTGGACCAACTGCTGGCCCAGCGCCTCCGGACGCTCGTGATCGACCTCGGGCGGGTCGACTTCTGCGACTCGTCCGGGCTGAACCTGCTGTTGCAGACCCGGATGACCGCGGCCGACACCGAACTGCCGTTCCGGCTCGCGGCGCTCTCCGGGCCGGTCCGGCACCTGCTCGAACTGACCGGCGCGAAAGCCGTGTTCACCATCCACGACACCGTGGACGCGGCCCTCGACGCCGACCGGTGAGACCCTCCGTCCGCGTACCGTCCGCCGCACCAGGCATAATCCGGCCCTGGCCGGGCAACCGACCCGTGAGCCTGCCGTCGAGACCGAAGGAAACCCGCCCGTGACGCCCAGTCGGGGAACCCTGGACGGCGACCGCCCGGACGCCGGCGCGGTCCTGCCCCCCGGCGGCCAGCGCCGCCGGCTGCGGCTGGCGGGCATCCCCCGGCCGGTGGCCCGGGCCCGCGCGTTCACCGCGGAGGCGCTCGCCGACTGGTCGTGGTCCACCCCGTCCGACGCCGGCCTCGGCGAGGACGTCGTTCTGTTGGTCGCCGAACTCGTCGGCAACGCCATGCTGCACGCCGGCGGCCCGCTCGAACTCGTCCTGGACGCCACCCCGGCCCGCCTGCGGGTCGAGGTCTCCGACGCCTCCTCCGTCCTGCCCGCCCTGCGCACCCCCCACCGCCCCGGCCTCCCCGGCGGTCACGGCCTGTACATCGTGCAACGTACCGCCGACCGCTGGGGCGCCGACCTGCACGCCCGCGGCAAGTCCATCTGGGCGGAAATCGACGCCTCCCGGCTACGCGCGTAGGCCGCGCGCGCCGGCAAACGCAAAGGCGGCCCCCTGCGATCGGAGGCCGCCTCTCTCTGCGCCGCTCACCGGCCGCGACTGCCTCACCGGCCGCGACTGCCTCACCGGCCGTGATTGCCTCACCGGCTGCGACTGCCTCACTGGCTGCGACTGCCTCACCGGCCGCGATTGCGTCGCCGCCGGCGCAGCATGTGCCGCCGTTCCTCCTCGGTGCGGCCGCCCCACACCCCGTAGCGTTCCCGGGTGGCGAGCGCGTGCCGCAGGCAGCGTTCGCGGACGGGGCAGCGGGCGCAGACCGCCTTCGCGGCCCGGTCGCGGTCGTCGTGGGCCTGGCCGCGCTCGCCGGCCGGGTGGAAGAACAGCCGGGCGTCGGCGGCCCGGCAGGCGCCCTGCAGCTGCCAGTCCCACTCCTCCTCGATGGCGGCGGGCAGACGGGAGATCACGGTCATCGGCTTCCTCCTGGCGATCAGACAGTCGGATCGGCGGACGAACTGGTGTGCCCGTCCGTGTAACCGCGATCCGCCGCCCGAACCGCCCTCGGCGCCGGTTCCTGCGAGGCTTGGGGGCCGCTCCGGTCAGTCCTCCTCGGGCTCCGGCGGCGAGGACACCGGCACGGCGAACTCGGGGCCGTCCTCCGCCGTCTTCTCGCTCTCGTCCGGCGGCGGCGAGCCCTCGGCGGTCATCTCGGCCTCCGGAGTCTCGGTGGGCGGCCACTCGTCGGCCGGTGCGTCGTGCGTTCCGTGCGTTCCGTGCGTGTGATGCGACATCTCGCCTCCCGCAGCAGTCGTCGCCCCCTCGTCTCCATGGTGCGTCCCGATCCGCCGCCGCACCCGGCCATCGCACTCCGCGTTCTTCCCGCAACGGACCGTCCCCGGCGTCCGGTTGGCGCCATCGCGACGACAGGCGCACGGTGGACGGGGGGCCCGTTGTCCGCTGTCGCGAGAGGAGAGTGTGGCCATGTCGTCCAAGCGACGCCGCAAGAAGAAGGCCCGCGCCAGGCACAAGGCGAACCACGGCCGTCGGCCCCAGTACTGAGGCCCACCCCCGTTCCCCAAGTGCCCAGCACCGAACGCCGACGATCCCGAAACGGCCGCCAATTCCGGACCCAGCCCCGGACGGCGGCCGCTTCCACGCCCTGCCGGCGCTCAGCTCACCGCGCTTCCCCGCCCGCCCGACGTCACCCGCCCGACGTCACCCGCCCCACGTCGCGCGTCCGACGTCACCCGCCCGACGTCACCCGCCCGCCCGACGTCACCCCGCCGTCCCGACGCGGGCCTCCGCCCGGGCGTGTGCGGCAGCCCTGATCGGGGACAGGCCGCAGGCCCACACCATCACCGCGCCGAGCAGCCGGGCCAGTGGGCGGTCCCAGAGGCGGCGTACCGGCCAGGGGCGGCGGATGCCGAGTTCGTTGCGGGCCCAGCCGGGCAGCAGCCCGACGGCCGCGTTGGTGAGCACCCGTACCGCGAGCCGCTCGCGCCGGCTGCGCCCGAAGCCTCGCAGGAGCGCAACGGCCTCCAACGCCTCGGGGCCGGCCCGCAGTTCGCCCCGCACCCGGGCCAGGTAGGCGGCGACCTCGGCGCGCGAGCCGGGCACCCCGTCCGCGCCGAGCAGCTCGCCGATCAGCGCCACCTCGGACAGGTACGCATCGCACCCGGCACCGGTCAACTTCCGTTGCCCGGAGAAGACTTGGTGCCCCAGCAGGAAGCAGGACACCTCCGCGGTGTGCACCCAGCAGAGCAGTTCGGGATCGTCGGCCCGGTACGGCCGGCCCGTCGCGTCGAAGCCCCGGACGTAGCGGTGGATGCGGCGCACGCCCGCGATCGCGGCCTCCGCGGCCGCGGAGGAGCCGAGCGTGGTGGTGGAGACGAACCGCGCGGTGCGGTGCAGCCGCCCGGTGGGGTCGGTGCGGTAGTCGGAGTGCTCGGCGACGGCGCGCATCGCCACGGGGTGCAGCGATTGGAGCATCAGCGCGGCGAATCCGCCGACCAGCATCCCGGCGGGGTGTTCGTGCACCCGCCACACCACGCTGGACGCACCGAACAGCCCGGGGTCGCCCAGCGGCCGGTCGTAGCGCTCCATATGAAGGTCAGCGCCGTGCACCGTCGCGTTGATCTCCCGCAACAGCCTCCGCCGCAGTACCTGAACCGGCCGCCGCCACCCGCCTGTCACCGCCGTGCACCTCCCGGCCCCTGATCTTCCCTGGTTCTCCCTGCCGCCACCCTACGCCGCGCGGCCCCGCCACCGAACGGGGCTGACAGCACACCCGGTGACCAGCTAGGATCACCGGCGATGACTACTCATGGATTGGAGGTCCCGTCCCTTCGAAGTGAGTGCTGATGCACGATACTTCGCTGATGGACGAGGACACTCGTACCTGCTTCTGGCCGCGCGTACGGCAGTTCGCCGTTCCCCCGGCCATGATCGATACCGCCACCGCCCGCCGCGAGGCCGGCGACTGGGGCGGCGCCTGCGCTGCTGCCCGGTTCGACGTGGAATTCGACGTCCGGGCCGTCGCCCGCGCGTACGGTTCCGAGCTCGCCGGTCAACTGCGCTCCGACCTACGCCACTTGGCTCCGGACCTGCTGCGCTGGCACCTGCCGCGGACGGCCCCTGACGGGCTGCTGCGGCCGGGGCTGCGCGCCACGCTCGCCCGCTACCCGCGGGACGGACCTACCGCGTTCCACCTGGTGGCGCACACCGCGCCGCGCCACGCGGCGTCGGACCAGCGGATCGAACTTTCGCTGTGGCACGCGGATGCCCCGGCAGGCCGCCCGCAGCCACGTTTCCGCCTCGACCTGCACCGACACCTCTGGGACGCCCGCCGCGCCCCCGAACTCGCCGACCGGACGAGCGACCTGACGGACAGTCAGTTCGCTAACACCGGATGGGAGTTCGAGGCACGGCTGCTGCGCAGGGCGGACGGGCTCCCGCCCGACACGCCGGTCGCGGTGCGGCTGTCCTCCCGCCGGTTCCTGCTGCTCGACCCCACCGACGGGGCCGTCGGCGCGGAACTGCGTGCGGCGCGCGGCCTGCCGGTGCTCCCGGACGCCGCCACCTGGGCCCCGCCCGACGTGTGGCTGCTGCGCTCGGGGGCGCTGGACGCCGACCGGTTGCATCCGCTGGTCGCGGCGGCGCTCGTCCCGGGCCACCGCCCGGCGCGCGCGGCGCCGCCGTCCTCGGCGGATCCGCTGCTGGTGGACTGCCGGGGCGCCCGCCACCGGCTCGCGCTGGTGGACGGCCGGCTCACCGCACTGGACCATCCGCCGGACCAACTGCGGCGCGAGGAACTGCTGTTGGCGTTCGGCGGCCCACCGCTGCCCTGCCTGCAGACCATCGACCGCGCGCACCGGAAGCCCGACGACCTGGACGCCATCGTGCAGCGGCTGCTGCACGGCGACCGGTCCGGCGCGCTCACGGCCGTCCGTCAAGTGATCGGCGGGGAAGCACCGTTGCTCCCCGGCCCGCTCGCCGACCGGCTCGCCGAGGACGACAGCCAACGGCAGACGGCCGCGCTGCACCGGGCCGGGCTCGACCCCGGCCGGCTTCGCCGTGCCCGCACAGCCGCACTCGCGCTGTCCGAACCGCTGCCGAACGGCCGCCCGCACCGTCCCCGCCCGCCACGCGGCCACCGGTGGTGCCTCCGCGCCGATTGCGCCTTCGCACACCGGCACTGACCTTCGCCCGGCGCAACCCGAAGCACCGGCATCCGACTCTTCCCTCCCCAGGTGATCACCCATGCCTTCCACCGCCCAACTCGCCGTCGCCGACAACCTGTTGAAGCTTCTCGCCGAGTCCACCACCGAACCCCGCCGGGACCTCCAGATCGAGGCCCTGACCCTCGCCGTCGCCGCCGATCTCCCCGTACTTCTCTGGGGCGAACCGGGCATCGGCAAGACCGCCGCACTGAACCAGCTCGCCGCCGAACTCGACCTGCCGCTCACCACGGTGATCGCCAGCGTGCACGAGCCGTCCGACTTCTCCGGCCTGCCGGTGATCGGCGCGGACCCGGCCACCGACGGTGTGCCGCTCGCCCCGCCGGACTGGGCGGTGCGCCTGGTCCGGCAGGGCCGCGGGCTGCTGTTCCTCGACGAACTCTCCACCGCCCCACCGGCCGTGCAGGCGGCGCTGCTCCGCCTGGTGCTGGAGCGCCGCATCGGGGCGCTGCAACTCCCGCCGGGCGTAAGGATTGTGGCGGCGGCCAACCCGCGCGCCTCGGCCGCCGACGGCTGGGAGCTGAGCGCACCGCTCGCCAACCGGTTCGTCCACCTCGACTGGATGCACGACCCGCAGGTGGTGGTGCGCGGCCTCGGCGGGGTGTGGCCGCGCGCCGAACTGCCCCGGCTGGACGCCGAACGGCTGCCCGCCGCCGTCGAGTTCGCCCGCCGCGCGGTGTGCGACCTGCTGACGGTGCGACCCGAACTGACCCACCGGCTGCCGTCCGCCGAAACCCGGCGCGGCAGGGCCTGGCCCTCGCCGCGCAGTTGGGAGATGACGGTGCGGCTGCTGGCGTTCGGTTCGGCCGCCGGCTCGTCCCGCGAGGTGCTGTCGATGCTGGTGCGCGGCACGGTCGGTGACGGGCCCGGCCTCGAACTGCTGGCCGTCGTCGACCGGATGGACCTGCCCGCCCCCGAGGACCTGCTCGCCGACCCGGACAACGCCGAACTGCCGGCCCGCGGCGACCTGCGGCAGACCGTGCTGGACGCGGTGGTCGCCGCCGTCCGCTCCCGGCCGACCCGGCAACGCTGGGACGCCGCCTGGGCGTTGATGGCTCGGGCGCTGCAGACCGGCACCGCGGACGTGCTGGTGGTACCCGTCACCACGCTCACCTCACTGCGCCAACCCGACTGGGAGGTACCGGCGTTGATCGAACGGTTCGCGGGCGCGCTGGAACTGTCCCGCCGGGCCGACCGGGCCGCCGCCCGGGTCAGCGCCGCCGCCGGCGCGGGCCGCCGATGAGCACGCACCGCCCGGCCGCGGGCCCATCGACACCGACCCCACCGGCGTCAACCGCGCCGAAGCCGCGCCCGCCGAAGCCCCGCCCCGCACCCGTCCCGCACCGGCCGCACGACCCGGAACAGTGCGCACCCCACCCGCGCGCACCCCACCCGCGCGCACCCCACCCGCGCGCGCCCCGCCCGGCCGGGCCGCCGCTGGACCTGGAGAAGCTGTACGCGGCCCGCCTGCAGGCGGTCCGGGCCCGCCCGTACCTGGCCACCGCGCTGTTCGCGATGCAGGTGGTCGAATCGGTGCAGGTGCCGACCATGGCGGTGGACCGGTACTGGCGCTGCTACGTCTCCCCCGCGTTCGTGGCCGCCCGGTCGGAGGAGGAACTCGCCTCGATCTGGGTGCACGAGGTCTCCCACCTGCTGCGCGACCACGCCGCCCGCGGCGACCGGGCGATGCGCAAGTACCGGCTGTATGGGCCGGAGGGCCGGCTGCGGATCAACCTGGCGGCGGACTGCGAGATCAACGACGACGTGTTCGGCGACGGCCTGGTCCGCCCGAAGGACGCCGTCTACCCGGAGACCCTCCGCCTGCCGCCGGGCCTGCTGATGGAGGAGTACCTGACGAGGTTCACGCTCGGCCCGCAAACCGACCTCACCGGCTGGGTGGAGTGCGGAAGTTGCGCGGACGGCCTGGACCGCGCGTGGGAGCTCGGCCCGGACGGCAGCCAGGGGCTCCAGCCGCACGAGAGCGACCTGGTCCGGTTCCGGGTCGCCGAGGGCATCCTCGGGCGGCCGGGCGAGACCCCGGCGGGCTGGCGGCGCTGGGCCCGGGAGGCGTTCCATCCGCCGCAGCCGTGGCGGGAGTTGCTCGGCGCGGCGGTCCGCTCGGCGGTGGCCGGCGCGGGCGCGGGCTCCGACTACACGTACGGCCGCCCGGCGCGCCGCGCCACCGCCCTTCCGGGCGTCGTACTGCCCGCGCTGCGCCACCAACTGCCGCGGGTGGCCGTGGTGGTGGACACCTCCGGCTCGGTCAGCGACCAGGAGCTGGGCACCGCGCTGCTGGAGATCGCCGCGATCGCCCGCACCCTCGGCGGGCGGCGCGAGCTACTGTCGGTGATCTCCTGCGACGCCGCCGCCGGGCAGGTCCAACGGATCGGCGGCGACGGCATGTTGACGCTGGTCGGCGGTGGCGGCACCGACCTGCGGGAGGGCTTCGCGGCCGCGCTGCGCCTGCGCCCCACCCCGGACGTGGTGGTGGCGCTGACGGACGGCCAGACGGCGTGGCCGTCCCGCCAGCCGGCCTGCCGGACGGTGGTCGGCCTGTTCCGCCGCCCCTCCCACATCAACGAGGACGATCCGAACTATCGGCCGGAGCGACCGCCGGAGTGGGCGCGGGTGGTTCAACTCGGCTGAGCACCACAGAAGTTCAGCTTAGCCGGAAGTGCAGGGTGTCGCCGGGGCGGGCCTGCGCGGCGGCGCCGAGGTCGGCCCGGCGGACCACCGCGATGACGGGGTAGCCGCCGGTGACGGGGTGGTCGGCCAGGAACAGGATCGGCCGCCCGGACGGCGGCACCTGCAGCGCCCCGCCGACCATGCCCTCGGAGGGGAGTTCGCCGGTGCGGGCGCGCTCCAGGGCGGGCCCGTCCAGCCGCATGCCGACCCGGTCGCTGTCGGGGGTGACGGTGTACGGCTCGGTGAGCAGGGTGCGCAGCGCGCCGGCGGTGAACCAGTCCTCGCGCGGGCCGGGCAGTACGTGCAGCACGGTGCGGTCGGCGGGGGCGGGTCGCGGGGCGTGGTCGGCGGTGGGCCAGCCGGTGGCGGCGTCGCCGAGGGGCAGCAGTTGGCCGGCCGTCAGCCGGTCGGGGCCGATTCCGGCGAGTGTGTCGGTGGCGCGCGAGCCGAGCACCGGGGGGACGTCCAGGCCGCCGCGGACGGCGAGGTAGACCCGCAGGCCGCGGGTGGGGGTGCCGAGGCGCAGCCGGGCGCCGGCGGGGACGCGCAGCGGGGTGCGGGCGGGGGCGGCGCGGCCGTCGATCCAGGCCGGGCAGTCGGCGCCGGTGAGCGCGCAGGTGGTGGCGCGGGGGAAGGCCAACTCGAGTCCGCCCATGGGCGCTTCGAGGCCGGCGGCATCCTCGGGGTTGCCGACCAGCCGGTTGGCCAGCCGCAGCGCGTCGCGGTCGGCGGCCCCGGCCCGGCCGACGCCGAGCGCGGCCAGCCCGGGGCGTCCGAGGTCCTGCACGGTGGCGCCGAACCCGGCGCGGACGACCAGCAGTTCGGCGCGCTTCATGCCCCACTCCCCGCACTCTCCGACACCTCGACGAAGCGGACGGCGGTGCCTGGGCGCAGTCGGGTGGGCGGGTCGGTGGCGGGGTCCCACAGGGTGAGTGCGGTGCTGCCGAGCAGGTGCCAGCCGCCGGGCGAGGGGCTGGGGTAGATGCCGGTGTACTCGTCGGCGACGGCGACGGATCCGGCGGGCACCCGGGTGCGGGGTTCGCTGCGGCGGGGCAGGCGCAGTTGCGGGTCGAGGCCGGTGAGGTAGGCGAAGCCGGGGGCGAAGCCGCAGAACGCGACGCGGTAGTGCGCGGCGGTGTGCCGTTCGATCACCTGGCGTTCGGTCAGCCCGGCGCGGGCGGCGACCTCCGCGAGGTCGGGTCCGTCGTAGCGGACGGGCACGCGGACGGCGTCGGGCTCGTCGCCGGCGAGGACGGCGGTTCGGGCGGCGGCGGTGTGCGGCAGGGCGGCGAGGGCGGCACGCAGGCGGTGCGGGTCGGTGACGCGGGGGTCGTAGCGGACCAGCACGGTGCGGGCGGCGGGGACGAGTTCGGTGACGCCGGTGGGTGGTGCGGTGCGCAGTGCACCGTGCAGCTGCTGGACCTGGTCGGCGGTGTCGACCTCGACCAGGACGGCGTCGCTCCCGCATGGCAGTACTCGCACCGGACCGTCCTGTTCCGTTCGCCCGGCCACTGCTGGGCCGTCCTCGGCTCAAGCTACCAAGCGTGCGACGGGTGCGGTGCGTACGCCGTACACCGGAGCGCGGTCCGCGCCGGACGGAGGCCGCGGCAGGCGGAGGCGGCGGCAGCAGGCGGACGCGGCAGGCGGAGGCGGCGGCAGCAGGCGGACGCGGCAGGCGGAGGCGGCGGCAGCAGGCGGACGCGGGAATGCCGTCCGCGGCCCCCGACCGCTCGGTGTGCGGGGGTCGCGGACGGTGCGCACGGCGCAGGCCACGCTCCCGCGCCGTGGGCCGCCCCGGTCTAGGCCGGGGTCGCTTCGCGTTCGGCGAGACGGCGCGCCTTGCGCTTGCTCAGGGGTTGGTCAGGGAGCCAGCCGAAAGCCAGAGTGCTGCCGACCAGGCCGAGCAGCAGGCCGATGAAGAACCCTCCGATGTTGGAGGTGATCCAGCTGCCGAGGGTGGCGAGGACCGCGACCAGGGAGTAGAAGAGCCGCTGCACGGGGTGGAAGATCAGCAGCAGTCCGCAGAGCACCATGAGGGTCGGGATGACGTAGCCGGCCAGGCCGAGCAGGCCGATGCGGATGACCATGTGCATCGGGGCTTTTTCGGTGAACAGGATCTCGGCGCCGGCCAGGGTGACCAGCAGGCCGCCCCAGAACGGGCGGCGGTCGCGCCAGCCCGCGAAGCCGGTGCGGGCGGGAACGGCCGGCGGGGCGTCCACGACGGGGTCTTCGGGACCGGTGGGCCGGGCGGCCGCGGTGTTCTCGGCCGCCCGGTCCGGTGCCGAGTCGAACTCAGCAGCCATCGGTGCTGAAGCTGAGGTGCATGTTGGGCAGCCGGAACACTCCGGCGGTGGTGGCGTAGTTCCGCTGGCGGAAGTGGTCGACGGTCACCTCGTCGCCCTGCTGGCCGAACATTCCGGGCGGGCCCTGGACGGGGCCCTTGTCGAAGGTGCTGGCGTCACGGCCGACTTCGAGGCCCTTGAACTCGGCCTCGCCGCTCATCAGGTCGGAGTCGGTGGTGAGGTTCTCCGCGTGCACCGGGGTGCCCTTGTCGCCCGCCGTGATCAGCAGGTTGATGCCGCCCAGGTTGACGCTCTGGCAGAGCTTGGTCAGGTCGGCCGACTTGACGGCGGTCTGGATCAGGAACAGCTGGCCGCCGGTGTCGCCGGCGTTCGGGCTGTTCTCGATCATGTTGTCCAGTACGCCGAACTGCGCGACCCCGGTGCCGTGCAAACGGTCGGCGGTGACCTCGAACGCCATGCCGGAGATGGCGAACTGGTTGGCGAGGACGTTCTGCGCGGTCAGGGTCACCAGGACGCCGGCGGTCACGCAGGCGGGTATCGCCATCAGTGCGGCGCGGCGCAGCCGGACCCGGCCACGCCCGGAGGGGGTGACTGCGGGTTGTTCTGCGGGGTGGGGCATGTGCAGCTCCAGAGGGTTCGAGTGGGGGTGCGCTGCTCGCGGGCGGTGAGGTCCTGGCGTGGACGGATGCGTCAACGAGCTTTTCTTGCAATGAAGTTGACGATCTTTCTCATACCTGCGAGCTGTCTGGAAGTTACCCCGGGGTACATGGCGGGTCAATACTTCGCGCACCGTCCCCACACATCTGAACGTCAGTCAACTCCTGTGACTGGAATGACCATTGGGGCGAGGAATCACTCGAACTCCGCTCACCGACCTGCCAACTTCCGCACATCTCCTTGACGTTGCCGTCCGACCCCCCATAGAACTTGGCGATGTACCCGGCGGTAACCCCGCGCTGTCAGGGCGCGGCCCCGGGTGATATTCCGCCTCGAATGTCGGCGCCCTCGCGACCCCGGGCGCCGCGCCCGACACCACGTCCCGCCCGGCACCACGTCCCGCCCCGGTACCACGTCCCGCCCCGGCGGTACGGACCGGCCCCGGTACCACGGACCGCCCGGCGGCAGGTGCGGTCGTACGCCTTCGGGCCAGTCGCTCGTGGCGTCGAGCGACCCACCCGATCGCCGAACACCCGTACGCCGCACCACTGTTGAAGCGTCCAGCACCGGCCGCCACCCCCCGACCCCTTGCCGTGAGGAGTTCCCCCACCATGCGCCGTACCCAGCCGGACCTCTCCGCCAGCAGCTCCGACCGCCCCGCCGCCCGCCGCGGCTCCCGGCGGCTGCTCGGCCGCCTCGCCGTCCCGGCCGCGCTGGCCAGTGCCGCGCTGCTGGCCGGCACCGTCCCGGCCTCCGCCGCCGCACCGGGCGGGCCGTACACCGGCATGGGCAACTGCCCGCTGACCGCGCCCGCTATGACGGACCCGGCGAACCTCCAGGTCGGCTGCATGGTGTCGGTCACCAATGGCGGCAAGTTCACCCTGGGCAGCACCGTGGTGCCGTTCAACTCCCCGATCAAGCTCCAGTTCGGCTTCTACTGGGACAAGTCCGGGCCCACGGTGACCTTCCCGGACGGCACCACCGCCAACCAGTACACCGTGGTGCCGCCCACCAACGCCCCGCTGATGAGCGCGCCGATGGTGGAGATCACCATCCCGGGCATCGCGAACTTCCTGCCGGGCATCACCAGCGTCTTCGCCCAGGTCGAACTGGCGGGCCCCGTCACCAAGTTCACCCCGATGGCGACCGGCGAGCCGTACCCCGTCTTCCAGCTGCCGATCAAGCTGCACCTGTTCAACGCGCTGTTCGGCCCGGACTGCTACGTCGGCTCCAACTCCGCGCCGCTGGTGCTGAAGCCCACCACCGGCACCACCGCCCCGCCCGCGCCGACCGCCCCCATGACCGGCGACCCGGGCACCGTCGACCTCAACATGGACCCGAACGGCCACAACGCGCTGGTGATCTCCGAGAACAACGCGAACCTGGTCGACAACACCTTCTCGGTACCCGGGGCCAACGGCTGCGGTCTGCTCGGTTCGCTCAACCAGATCATCAACTGGACCATGAACCTGCCCGCCACGCCCGGCAAGAACTCGGTGAGCTTCCAGCAGACCAACGCCAACTTCGCGCTGGACGAGAGCCTCTCCGACCTGACCGCCGCGATGGCCGCCAGCGCCGCCCACTGACCCGTTCGTGAAGCGGCCGCCGGCCGCTCCCCCACCGACTCGTGCCCGCCCCCGCGGGCGGGCACGCGCTCCGCACCCCCGGAGCAGCGCCCCGGCCACCCGGCCGCGGCCACCCTCACCGGACGCCCCACCCACCGGAAGGAACCCTCATGCGCAACCGTCTCGTCGCCGGCGCCGGCGCCCTGATCGCCGCCACCGCCCTGGTCGCCCTCCAGACCGGCACCGCCAACGCCACCGTGGCCGGGCCCCTGCTCTACACCAGCAGCGGCGTCGCCGTGAACGCCGGCGACGCGCTCTCCGCCGACCTGGTCACCGGCACCGCGGCGACCATGTTCAATCCCGGCACCACCACCGGCGTCACCTGCACCGCCTCCCACATCGGCGGCACCGTCGGCACCAACCCCCTCGTCTCCCCGACCACCAGCGGCACCGCGTCCGGCCCGGTCAACACACTGACGTTCAGCGGCTGCACCTCCAACGTGCCCGGCGTCACCGGCGTGATCAGCCTGACCATGAACAACCTGCCGTACACGCTCGCCATCTCCGACACGGCCGGCTACCCGGTGGCTCTCACCCCCTCCGCAGGCGTGATCCAGGCCACCGCCGTCCTCAAGACGCTTGCCGGAACCGCCACTTGCGTCCTGCACGCGAGCGTCCTGAACGGCAACGCCACCAACGTCCCGCCGCAGATCAACCTGGTCAAGCAGCTCCTCACCAAGACCTCCGGCCCGAGCATCTGCTTCCCGAGCATCGAGTTCACGGCCTCCTACGGCCCGGTCACCGACACCGCTCCGGGCAACGGCCAGGTCGTCCTCGTCAACTGACGCTCCGCACCCGGCACTTCGGCGCCGCGCCCTCCCCGGGGCGCGGCGCTCCGCCATAGCGGGACGTCAACTCTCCCTGCCCGTGGTGCGCGCCTGCACCCGCTCCCCCACCGGAAGGAACCCTCGTGCGCAACCGCCTCTTCGCCGCCGCCACCGCCCTGGCCGCCACCACCGCCCTGATCGCCCTCCCCGGCACCGCCGACGCCATGACCCGAACCCCGGCTCTCCACACGATCAACGTCGGCGGCCCGCTGTCCACGGACCTCGCCTACGGCACCGTGGCCACGATGTACAACCCGGGCACCACCACCGGCGTCAAGTGCACCGCCTCCCACATCGACGGCACACTCGCCGCCAACCCGAACACACCCACCCTGTCCGGCCCGGTCAACGTGCTGACGTTCAGCGGCTGCACCTCCAACGTGCCCGGCGTCACCTCGGTGACCAGCCTGACCATGAACAACCTGCCCTACACGCTCAGCATCTCCGACACGGCCGGCTACCCGGTGGCTCTCACCCCCTCCGCGGGCAGCGTGATCCAGGCCACCGCCGTCCTCAAGACGCTGGCCGGAAACGCCACTTGCGTCCTGCACGCGAGCGTCCTGAACGGCAACGTCACCAACGGCCAGACGCAGATCGACCTGGTCAAGCAGGTACTCACCAAGACCTCCGGCCCGAGCATCTGCTTCCCGAACATCGAGTTCACGGCCTCCTACGGCCCGGTCAGCCTATTCAACTGACGCTCCGCACCCGGCACTTCGGCGCCGCACCCGCCCCGGGCCGCGGCGCTCCGCCATGCCGGACCGTCAACTCTCCATGCCCGTGGTCCGCGCCCGCACCTGCACCCGTTCGCCCTGCGGAAGGAAGGAACCCTCGTGCGCAACCGCCTCCTCGCCGGCGCCGCCGCCCTGGCCGCCGCCACCGCCCTGATCGCCCTCCCGGCCGGCATCGCCGACGCCGACGCCTACGCCAGCGACGGCGCCGTTCTCTACACCGCCAACAACGTGCCCGTCAGCCCCGGCGACCCGATGTCGATCGACCTGACCAACGGCACCGTGGCGACGATGAACAACCCGGGCACCACCACCGGCGTCAAGTGCACCGCCTCCCACCTCTCCGGCTACGTCACCTCCAACCCCGCCGCCACCGGCTCCGCCACCGCGTCCAGCCAAATCAACGCGCTGACCTTCAGCGGCTGCACCTCCAACGTGGTCGGCGTCACCGGCGTGACCAGCCTGACCATGGACTACCTGCCCTACACGCTGAGCGTCACCGACTCGCCCGGCTACCCCGTCACGCTCGCCCCGGTGTCAGGCACCCAGCCCAAGGTCACCGCGATCCTCAAGACGGTGACCGGCACCGCCACCTGCATCTACCTCTCCACCGGGTCGGCCATTTACGCCAACGCCACCAACGTCCCGCCGCGGATCAACCTGAGCCTCCAGCGCTACGTCAAGATCGCCGGGCCGAGCATCTGCTCCGCGAACATCGACTTCACCGCCTCCTACGGCCCGGTCACGGACACCGCCCCGGGCAACGGCGGCATCGTCCTCGTCCAGTAACACCCCGCACCAGCCACCCCGGTGCCGCGCCCTCCCCGGGGCGCGGCACCCCGCCGCACCCTGGCCGGCACACGCCCCCGCTCCCTCTGCGGAAGGAACCCTCGTGCGCAACCGCCTCTTCGCCGCCGCCACCGCCCTGATCGCCCTGATCGCCCTCCCGGCCGGCACCGCCGACGCCGCGCCCAAGACCCCGGCCCTCCCCGCCGTCGGCAACCCGCTGTCCGCGGACCTCGTCCCCGGCACCGTGGTGACGATGTACTCCCCGGGCACCACCTCGGGCTTCAAGTGCACCGCCTCCCACCTCGGCGGCACGGTCGCCGCCGACCCGAACGCCCCGGGCACCTTGTCCGGCCCGGTCGACACGCTCACCTTCGGCGGCTGCACCACCAACATTCCCGGCTTCGTCTCCGTGACCAGCCTGACCATGGACAACCTGCCGTACACGCTCGCCGTCTCCGACGCGCCCGGCAACCCGCTCGTTCTCCTCCCGACCTCGGCGGGCTACCTCCAGGCCACCCTCGTCGCCAGGACGCTGGCCGGAAACCTCACGTGCGTCTTCCGCGCGAACGTCCTGAACGGTAACGCCACCAACAATCTGACGCAGCTCAACCTGAGCGCCCAGAACCTCACCAAGGCGGCCGGCCCGAGCCTCTGCTTCTCGTCCATCGACTTCTCCGCTTCCTACGGCCCGGTCACGCAAGGCGCCGCCGCTCTCGTCAACTGACGTTCCCGACCCGGAAGTTCGGCGCAGCGCCCGCACATGCACCTTCTCCCCCGACGGAAGGAACCCTCGTGCGCAACCGCCTCTTCGCCGCCGCCACCGCCCTGATCGCCCTGATCGTCCTCCCGGCCGGCACCGCCGGCGCCATGCCCAGAACCCCGGCCCGCCCCACCGTCGGCGGCCCGCTGTCCACGGACCTGGCCTACGACGATGCGACGCTGTTCTACCCGGGCACCACCAGTGGCACCAAGTGCGCCGCCTCCCACCTCGGCGGCACGCTCGCCGTCAACCCGAGCAGCCCGGGCACCCTGTCCGGCCCGGTCAACGTGCTGACGTTCAGCAGCTGCGTCTCCAACACCATCGGCGTTACCGCCGTGATCAGCCTGACCGTGGACAACCTGCCGTACACGCTCGCCATCGCCGACACGGCCGACTCCCCGCTGGTTCTCGCCCCCACGAGCGGCTCCATCCAGACCACCGTCGTCCTCAAGACGCTGGCCGGAGTCGCCACCTGCGTCTACCGCGCGAACTTCCTGAACGGCAACCTCACCAACAACCTCACGCAGATCACCCTGGTCAAGCAGCTGCTCACCAAGTCCTCCGGCCCGAGCATCTGCTACCCGAGCCTCGAATTCACGGCTTCCTACGGCCCGGTCAACCTCTTCAACTGACGCTCCACACCCGGCACTTCGGCTCCGCCCCCGCTCCCGGAGGCGGCGCTCCGCCCTGACGGCCCGTCAACTCTCCTTGCCCGTGGTCCGCGCCCGCACATGCACCCGCTCCCCCTGCGGTCCGAACAGGCTCAGGAACTCCACCGGCGTCGAGCCCGCGTTGGTGAACACGTGTGGCGTGCGGGTGTCGAACTCGGCCGCCTCGCCCGCCTTCAGCACCACGTCGTGCTCGCCGAGCCGCAGCCGCAGCTGACCGGACAGCACGTACAGCCACTCGTGGCCCTCGTGGGTGCGCTGCTCGGCGTCCTCCCGGGTCCCCGGCGGGACGATCGTCTTGTACGCCTGCATCCCGCCGAGGTTGCGGGCCAGCGGCAGGTACGTCCACCCGTGCCGGACGAACGGACGCAGCCGCACCCGCGGGTCGCCCGTCGGAGGTGCGTCCACCAGCTCGTCCAGCGCGACCCCGTGCGCCCGGGCCAGCGGCAGCAGCAGCTCCAGGGTCGGCCGGCGGCCGCCCGACTCCAGCCGAGACAGCGTGCTCACCGAAATGCCGGTCTCCTCGCTGAGCTGCGCGAGCGTGGTGCCGCGCTGCTGCCGGATCGCCCGCAGCCGCGGCCCTACCGCCGTCAGCACCGCCTCGAAGTCCTCACTCAACTCGGCACTCCTCCCGTTCGACATCCACTCACCCTCCATTTGCCACCTCAGCAACATTGTTTGTCAATCCGGCCACGGCGCCGCACCATCGATCCATGACCGCCACCCACCGCGATTCGCACCCGCACCCCGCCCGCCACCACGACGTCCTGGTCGTCGGCGGCGGCGCCGCCGGACTGAGCGGCGCCCTCGTCCTGGCCCGGGCCCGCCGCTCCGTCCTGGTCGTCGACGCCGGCCGGCCGCGCAACGCGCCCGCCGAGGGCGCCCACGGCCTGCTCGGCCAGGAGGGCGTGCCGCCCACCGAGCTGCTCGCCCGCGGCCGGGCCGAAGTCGCCTCGTACGGCGGCGAGTTCCACGACGCCGAGGTGCGCGGCATCACCCGGCAGCCGGACGGCGCCTTCCGCGCCGAGCTCTCCGACGGCAGCGCCGTGCACGCCCGCCGGGTGCTGCTGGCCACCGGCACCACCGACGTCCTGCCCGAACTGCCCGGCCTGGCCGAGCGCTGGGGCCGGCAGGTGCTGCACTGCCCGTACTGCCACGGCTGGGAGGTCCGCGACCGCCGGATCGCGGTGCTCGCCACCGAGCCCGCCGTCGCCGTCCACCAGGCGCTGCTGTGGCGCCAGTGGAGCTCCGACGTCACGCTGCTCGCCCACAATGCCGGCCCGTTCACCGAGCAGCAGCGGCGCGAACTCGCCGCCCGCGGCATCACCGTGCACACCGGCGAGGTCGTCGCCGTCCTCCCCGAGAACGAGGCCGACGCGCTCACCGGCGTCCGGCTCGCCGACGGCGCTGTGATCGACTGCGACGCGCTCGGCGTCGGCACCGGCCTCGCCGTGCGCGCACCGTTCCTCGCCGGTCTCGGGCTCACCCCGACCGCGCTGGTCCGCGACGGCGTCAAGCTGGGCGAACGCCTCGCCACCACCGACCCGGCCGGCGCCACCGAGGCCCCGGGCGTGTGGGCGGTCGGCAACCTCACCGACCCGATGGCCCAGGTCGCCGTCGCCGCCGCCGACGGCCTGCGGGCCGCCGCCGCCATCAACGCCGACCTGATCGCCGAGGAGACCCGACTCGCCGTCGAGGCCGTCGAGTTCTGGGAGAACCGTTACGGCGAGAGCGAGCAGATCTGGAGCGGCCGGCCAAACGCCTCGCTCACCCACGAGGTCACCGGCCTCGCCCCCGGCCACGCCCTCGACCTCGGCTGCGGCGAGGGCGGCGACGCGATCTGGCTGGCCCAGCAGGGCTGGCAGGTCACCGCCGTCGACATCTCCCAGGTCGCCCTGGACCGGGCCGCCGCCCGCGCCGCGGCCGCCGGCGTCGCCGACCGGATCAGCTGGCAGCGCACCGACCTGGCAAACGCTTTCCCGTCCGGTTCCTACGACCTGGTCTCGGCCCAATTCCTGCACTCCCCAGCCGAGTTCCCGCGCGAGCGGGTGCTGCGCCGCGCCGCCGACGCGGTCGCCCCTGGCGGCACCCTGCTGATCGTCAGCCACGCCGTCGCCCCCGCCCGGCACCAGAACCACGCCCCCGACGAGGCGCACCCGCAGGACGGCGCGCACACCCACGACCACGCGCACAACGACGGCGCGCACACCCACGACCACGCGCACGACCATGCGCACAACGACGACGAGCACAACCACAAGCACGCCGGGATGACCTTCCCCACCCCCGCCGAGGTGCTCGACTCCCTGCACCTGGCCCCGGGCGCCTGGACGGTGGAGCGCGCCGAGGAGCACCCCCGGCGCGACCACCCCGAGCACCCCGTCACCGACCCCGACGCCCGCCCGCACCGCGACTCCACGGTCCGCCTGCGCCGCGCGGCCTGAACCGCCCCGCACTCCCCTCACTACGGCCGCCGCCCGCGCACGCACGCGGGCGGCCCCTTCTCGTCCACCCGCCCGTTCTCGTCCACCCGCCCGACGCGCCACCCACCCGACGCGCCACCCACCCGACGCGCCACCCACCCGACCAGCCACCCACCCGACCAGCCACTTACCCGCCGAGCCACCCGCCCGACCGGCCGTCCGCCCTATGATCACGGCGTGCCCGCAATCCGCCCCGCGTCCCGTCCCAGGTTCCGCCCCGGCTTCCGCAAGGCCCTGGCCAACCACGAGGGCGCGGTGCTGCGTTGGCTGTCGATCGCGTTCCGCGTCGCCGCCGTGCTGCTCCTGCCGTGGATCGTCGACCTGGCCCTGAACGTCCGCGGCCACTTCGGTGCCCGCAACCTCTCCAACTCCTGGGTCTGGCTGGACCTGATCGAATCCGCCGCGCTGCTCTCGCTGGCCTCCCTGGTCCACCGCCGCCACCGCGCCACCAGCCCGATCGCTTCGGCCACCGCCGTCCTGCTGGCCATGGACGCGTTCTTCGACCTCTGGTCCGCCCACCGCGGCGACGCCTTCCGCACCGCCGAGATATTCGCCTACGTCGCCGAACTCCCCAGCGCCGCCCTGCTCGCCCTCCTCTCCTGGTACTCCCTGCCCTGGGCCGCCGCGCTCCGCCCGACCCCGATCACCTGACACTCAGTTCCCTCAGCCAGGACACCGAGTCCCCTATCACTCCACTTGACCCCGCCGAAGAGTGGATCTGTGGCACGGAGTGTGGTCTAGTGGGGGTACTGAGTTCCCTCCGCGCCGTGAAAGGACAAGGTGGCCGTGAGCTTGAGGATCGTTGTCTGTGTGAAGTACGTGCCCGACGCGACCGGTGATCGTCGCTTCGCGGACGATGCGACCACCGATCGGGAGGGCGTGGACGGCCTCCTGTCGGAGCTGGACGAGTACGGCGTCGAGCAGGCGCTGCGGATCGCGGAGGCGAACGACGGCGCCGAGGTGACGGTGCTGACGGTGGGCCCGGACGACGCGAAGGACGCGCTGCGCAAGGCGCTGTCGATGGGCGCGGACAAGGCCGTGCACGTCAACGACGACGACATCCACGGCACGGATGTGATGGGCACCTCGGCGATCCTGGCCGCGGCGCTGGAGAAGACCGGGTACGACCTGGTGGTGTGCGGCATGGCGTCGACCGACGGCACGATGGGCGTGCTGCCCGCTCTGCTCGCGGAGCGCCTGGGTGTCGCGCAGGCCACGCTGCTGTCGGAGGTCTCGGTCTCGGGTGGCACGGTGACCGGTCGCCGGGACGGCGACGCGGCGACGGAGACGGTGCAGGCGGCGCTGCCGGCGGTGGTGTCGGTGACCGACCAGTCCGGTGAGGCCCGTTACCCGTCGTTCAAGGGCATCATGGCCGCGAAGAAGAAGCCGGTGACCTCCTTCGACCTGGACGACCTGGGCATCGACGCCGACGCGGTGGGTCTCGCGGGCGCGTGGACGAAGGTCGCGGACATCACCGCCCGCCCCGCGCGGAGCAAGGGCGTCATCGTGACCGACGAGGGCGACGGCGGCACGAAGCTCGCCACCTACCTCGCCGAGCAGAAGTTCATCTGACGGGCCGCCAGGAACCATCGAAGGATACGGAGTTAGTCATGAGTGAGATCCTGGTCCTGGTCGACCACGCCGACGGCGCGGTGCGCAAGCCCGCCCTGGAACTGCTGACCCTGGCCCGCCGCCTCGGCACCCCCTCCGCCGTGGTCCTCGGCGCCGGCGACAGCGCCGCGGGCATCGCCGCCAAGGCCGCCGAGTACGGCGCGGCGAAGGTCTACACCGCCGACGCCGACGAGTTCACCACCCTCCTCGTCGTCCCCAAGGTCGACGCCCTCACCCAGATCGCCAAGGCGACCGGTGCCGCCGCCGTGCTGGTCACCTCCAGCGGCGAGGGCAAGGAGATCGCCGCCCGCACCGCGCTGCGGCTGGGTTCGGGTCTGATCACCGACGCGGTCGACCTGGAGGCCGGCGAGAGCGGTCC
>NZ_JBIUCB010000018.1:0-121045 GCF_044593455.1 Kitasatospora sp. NPDC051984 | reverse complement strand
GACACACATGGCGGCGATCTTCGCGAACACCTCGATGGCGAAGATCACCGCCAGCCCATCACAACACGCAGTTGATCAATTACCCAACACTTTCTGAGGGATCAGCGGGCGCACCTGATCGGCGTTGGCGGCGTCCTCCAGCAGTACCAGGGCGTTGCGCCGCGCGGCTTCGGTCTGCCAGAGGCGGACCAGATCCTCCTCGGTCCCGGGCAGCGGGGCGTGGTCGCCGAGGCCGAGCGAGCGCAGCAGCGCCCGTGTGACCTCGCTGACCGGGGCGGGGCCGCCCGGGGTTCGCGCGCGCAGCCGCGCCACCAGCTGGCCGTCCGGGTAGCGGTCGGCCAGCCGGCGGCCCCACGCGGCGGCGAGGGCCCGCTTGCCGATGCCGTCGGGGCCAGTGATCACCACGACTGGCGATGCCTGGGCCGTGTCGGCGCGGCCGAGGGTGTCCTCCAGTGCTTCCAGGTCGTCCTCCCGCCCGGTGAACATGGGTGGAGCGGGGGCGAGTTGACGCGGAACCGGCAGCCCGGGCAGGTCGGGGCGCCCGTCGGCCGCGCCGGTGCCGGCCTGTGTCTGGTCGCTGCTCATCGCGCGGCCCCGGCGGCGCTCGGTGCCTGCCCGGCGCGCATGCGGGGGCGTAGCGGCACGGCTCCCTGCGGCGGGGGCGCGAGGCTGAGGGCGGCGTCGATCAGCGCCTGGTGGCTGGAGGTCTGCGGGAAGTTGCCGAGCTGGCCGTGGGCGAGGGTGTCGTACGTTTCGGCGAGCAGCCCCAGATCCCCGCGCAGGGCGAGAAGGCGGTCGAACAGGTCGCGGGCCTCGCGGCTGCGGCCGACGGCGACGAGCGCCTGGACGAGCCGGAACGAGAAGGCCAGGGACGCCACTTCGCCGCCGTACTCCTCACCGTCGGCGTCGCACAGCACGAGGCCGCTCTCGGTGGACAGTTCGCGCTGGGCGGCTTCGACGGTGCCGATGACGCGCGCGTCGTCCGGCGGCAGGAAGCCGGCCTGCGGGACCAGCAGCAGTGCGGCGTCCGGCTTCGTGGCGCCGTAGTACCGGGTGAAGGTGGTGCGGTCCGGGTCGTAGCCGTTGTCGCACACGTCGGTGTGGATCGCGTCGCGCAGCTCGCGGTACCAGCCCAGTGGGGCGGGCGGGTCGGTGCGGCGCTCCAGCATCGCAAGGGACCGGTCGACGGCGATCCAATACCGGATCTTGGCGTGGGTGAAGTCGCGGCTCTCGCCTTGGACTTCGCGGATTCCGCTGTCCGGCGCCTGCCAGCGGTCCTCGATCTCGGCGAGGACCGCGAGGACCCAGGCGTCGACCTGCGGCGTGGGCGGCAGTCCCGCGTCCTCGGCGAGCAGCAGGGTGTCGACCACCTCGCCCAGGACGTCGAGCTGGAGCCGGCTGGCGGAGGCGTCGCCGATGCGCACGGGCCGGGAGCCCTCGTATCCGGTCAGGTGGTCGAGCACCTCTTCGTCGAGCTCCGGGTCGCCGTTGGCGCGGTAGGCGGACTGAAGACGGTGGGGGTCGACGTTCTCAATCAGCCATCCCCGCCAGCGCCTGGCCTCGTCGAGGAACCCGAGCCGCACCAGTGAGGCGATGGCCAGGGCGCTGTCGCGCAGCCGCACGAACCGCTGGTCCCGCAGGCGTCCGCCGCCGAGTTGCTCGGGCAGGGTGGGCATGGACGTGGTCGGCGCGGTGAGGACGCCGCCCCGGGGGTGGCACAGGGCCTTGATCGTGACGGCGGAGCGCACCACCGCCTCCCGGTCGGGGCCGCGGTAGGCGCACCCGCGCGCCCATCGCTCCCAGAACTCCACGGTTGCGTCCAACTGGGCGAGCGCGTCGGACGGCAGCGGGGCGGGGCGGCCGGCGAGCTTCCACGTCAGCGTGAGCGCGACGCTCTCGCCGCGGCGGAGGGTGAAGTGGGCGCGGCACACCCCGTCCCACTCGAAGGAGTGCCGGACCGCTCCGCTCAGCCAGTACGTCTCGCCGTGGCCGTTCGCCGCCAGCCGGTGGAGTCCGTCCTGGTCGGCGTGCCTGATGTACGGCATTCTGGCGCCGTAGTCGACACGCGGCCGGTAGACGGACACGGCGTCCACCTCGCCGCGGACGCATTCGACGATCCGGACGATCTTCGCGTCGGCGTCGCCGGCGGGCGTGGGGGCGGGCATGAAGTCGCTGACTGCGAGGACGCCCGTGCCGGTGTCGTACTCGCTGCGCAGGACCATCGTGTCGCGCAGGTATTGGCGGCGGGCGGCGGCCCGGGGTTGCGGGCCGGCCGGGCCGACGCGCCAGAAGCCGTGTTCCTGTCGGCCGAGCAGGGAGGCGAACAGCGCGGGGGAGTCGACGCCGGGCAGGCATGCCCAGGTGATGCTGCCGTCCGGGCGGACCAGGGCGGCGGCGCGGGTGTTGCCGAGGAGGGCGTGCTCCTCGATCGGGACAGGGGTGGCGGTGCCGGGCATGAAGAAGGGGGTTCCTGACGTGGGCGGGCGGTGGGCGGTCAGCCTCGGGCGGCGGCGTCGAGCGCGTCGAGCACGGCGGCGACGGTGGCGGCGAGCGTGTCGTGGACCTTCAGCCACGGGGTGACGCCCGCCAGCAGCACGCGATTGGCCTGCTGAACGGGGTCGGCGGGGTCGCGGCCGACCACCACCAGCTGTCCGGGCTGGTTGAGCAGGCCAGCCGTGTAACGGTCGTGCACGCGGACGTGGCCGAGCGGGTTCCAATACAGGACGGCGCCGGTACGGCGGATGTTGCGGTCCTGCCAGCCGAGGGGAGTCCACGCGCGGTAGGGGTCGGTGGCGGGGTTGAGCGAGGGGCGGGGGTTGAGGACGGAGCCGTCGAAGCCGGCGTCCGCGAGCAGACCGACCGCCTCCCACTGCCAGTCCGGCCCGTCGACGGTCGCCCCGGCCAGGTACAGCGACGGCCGTCCGTCCGGCTCGAAGTCCCCCGGTGCCTCGATGTACCGGAGGCGGCCCATGTTCCCGCCGCCGGGAGGGAGCGGTGCGGGCGCGAACGGGCGGGTCTGGAGGGTCATCTCGTCTCTGCGTCGTGTCGATGGGGAGTGCGGGTGGTCGGTGGTCGCCCGCTTCACGGGCGGATCCGGGCGGTGGTGCGGGAAGGCCCACGGCCGACTGCCGCGCGGCGGCGGATCAGCCAGTCGGAGCCCGCGGCCGCCGCGAGGGCGGGAGCGGCGACGAGTGCGAGCCAGACCGGCTGGGCACACTCCCGGTGCTCGATCAGGAACAGCATGCTGGCACCGGTGGGCGCGCCGAGCAGGAAGCACGTGATCGCTCCGGCGGGGCCGATTCGGCGGGGAGCGGTCATGATTGGTCGTCCGTTCGGCACCGGGCCGAGTCGGTGCTGTCGGTGCTGCTCCGCTGCCACCGGTTGAACGGGCTGCGCCCGTCCCGGTAGGCCCGGAGCTCCAGCACGCTGACGTAGCAGGCGCCCGCCATCGTGGCGACCAGACAGAGCTGTTCGGCGCGGGTACGCGCCGCCTCCGCGCTGCCGATCACGAACCCGAGGACAGCGCCGACACCGAGCCCGATGAGCGGCCCGATCAGAAGTACCGTCATGACAACGCGCTTGAGTCGCCGTATCGCCACGTCCTTCTGGGCGAGCTGTTCCTCGTACGTGGCGGTGTTCACTGTGCTGCCTCGGAGACCGTCCGCTCTGGCGCGCCGGGCCGGGCCGGCGTGACGAGTTCGGTGAGGACCCCGGCGACGACGGCCTGTTCCAGCGTCCGCACCCGCAGCTGCGCGTACAGCGTCCCGATGTAGCCGTCCATGGACGTTTTCGAGACGCCGAGCCGTTCGGTGATCTCTGGGACGGTGAGACCGTCCGCCAGGCCCTGCAGGATCTTCTGGAGTCGAGGAAACAGGGTCGGTGCCGCCCGCAGCTCCTCGGTGTCGCGTTCCGGGGCGGTGACGAGTCCGGTGGCGGCCATCCAGCCGGCGAGTTGGGCACGAGTGCGGGCACCGGCCTCGCGGAGGAGCGCCTCGACGGCCTTCCGGGCGTCCTCGGTGCGCCGGTACGGGCTGGGCGCCCTTGCGATGTCGCGGGCGGTGCAGCCGCCCGCGACGTGGACGGCCAGATTGACGTCCGCGTCGGTGAGACGGTGAAGGCGCGCGACAGGCACGGAGTTTTCCTGGTCGGGGGTCACGGCTGGTCGGCGTTCTGCGTATCGGGGTTGGCGGCGAGGCGGGCCAGCAGCTGCTTCCCGAGGCTGGCCGTCTTGCCGGTGCCGATGAGGAGCACCAGGTCGCCGGGGCCGGAGAGTTCGGCGACCTGCTGAGCGGCGCTGGGCGCGTCGGGACCGGTACGCAGCCGGTGGACCGCGTCCGGTCCGAGCCGCTGAAGGAGAACCTGCTGGACGGTGTCCAACGGGTATTCGGTGTCGAGGACTGGGGACAGCGGCGTGTGGACGGGCAGTAGCAACACGCGGTCGGCGGACGCGACCGCGGAACCGAGGTCGGCGCCGTGAGCCCAGGTTCGGGCAAGCCCGTCGGGCTCCAGCACGGCGATGATCTTGCCCTCGGTGAGGTTCCGGGCGGTGGTGACGTCGGCGGCGACCTCCCGCGGGTGGCGGGCGCCGGAGACGGCCACGCAGACGCCGGCCTCCTGGCCGAGGACGGCCAGGGAGCGCTCGCTGCCGCGGAAGTCGCGCAGGCGCTCGGCGACGGCGGCGGCCTTCTCGCCGACCACCAGGGCGGTGGCAATAGCCGCGCACACGTCGTAGGCGCGCTGGGGGCCGACGGCGGGCACGGTGAACGTGTGCAACTGGCCGCCGAAGCGGATCGTGGCGCGGTACGTGGTGTCGTCGTCGCACAGGAGCTGCTCGACCTGCACGTCGGCTTTGCCGTCGACGCCGACGGTGACCACCCGGGGAGCGGGCAGACCCCGCTCCACCCTGTCCGCCAGTCGTTCGCGCAGGTTGATGGCACCGTCCTCCCAGGTGGGCAGGACGACGGTCGCCGCGGAGACAGCCAAAACCTCGGCGGCGTCCAGGCCCGCCACGTTGTCCGCGATGTGGGGAACGTTCTTGTCGGTGGTGAGGATCAGCGCGTAGGACGGCTTCGGCCGCTCGCGGACGAAGTGGGACCTGGGACGGTACTGCCACCCCGCGACCACCGGAGCCTCGTGCGTCCCGGCGTCCGGACCGAAGTCGACGACGAGCATGCCCTGTTCGGTGCCGAAGCTGCCCGCCGCCCTGTTCCGGACGGCGGCGGTGAGGACCCAGCCGGTGGTGCCGTCGTCCATCGCCGCCGCCAGTGCGGCGGCAGCGGTCGCGGTGCTGTGACTGCCCCAGACCGCCACCGTCCGCTCCCCGGCCAGTGCCGCGATCTCCGCGAGGGCGTCGGCCCTCCTCAGGACCGGAAGCTTCCGCTGATACGCCTCCTCCAACTCCGGGTGCGCCGGCATGACGGCGGCCGACCACACCACCGCGGTCCGGTCGGAGCTCACGTGACCGGCGTCGAATCCCACGTCGACCTGGACCCCGGCACCTCGCAGCGCGGCCACCGCGGGGCTGTCGGCCAGGGCGGGCAGAACGGAGCCGCTGACGGACGCCCCTGCGCCGGCCAGCCACTGCGCCAGGCCCCGCATTCCGTCCTCGGTGATGTCCACTAGGTGCGGCGCGGTCAGCAGTACGGGCAGCGCGGCACTGCGCTGGGCGCCGGGCTCTTCAGCGGTTCTGGGGGCGGTGGTGTCCATGGTTCTCCAACGGGGAAACGAATCGTCAGGTGGTGGCGCCGGGCCGACGGCGGGGAGCGGATCGGACCCGCCGTCGGCCCGGGGCTGGCGGAGCTCAGGCGTGGGCGAGGCCGCGCGCGATCTCGGCGGTGCTCACCAGCGGTGCGTGGTGGTCCAGTTCCAGGTGCGCGACACCGGCCAGGCGAGCGGTGACGTCGGTGCCCAGCAGGTTCGTCGCCAGCGCGCTGCCCTCGAACGCCGCGAGCGCGTCGGCCAGCGAGAACGGCAGCGGCCGAGCCGAGCCGACGTCGTAGCCGTCGCCGACGATGGGCTCGGGCGGAGTCAGGTCGTTCGCGATGCCGTGGCGGATGCCGGCGGCGACGGCCGCCAGCGCGAGATAGGGGTTGGCGTCGGCACCGGGAACCCGGACTTCGATCCGCAGGCCCCGGTCGCGCCCGACCACGCGCAACGCGCACGTCCGGTTGTCGCGTCCCCACGTCCACCGCGTCGGGGCGAAACTCCTCGGTTGCAGCCGGCGGTAGGAGTTGACGTACGGCGCCAACATCGGTACGAGGTCGGGCAGCACGGCCAGCACTCCGGCCACCGCCCGCTGCCCGTCCGACGACAGCTCGTACTCCGCACCCGGCAGGCACGTCACTGGCTCGCCGTCGCGCCACAGCGAGACGTGCAAGTGAAGTCCGGACCCGATGCCGGTCTCCGGGGCCGCCATGAACGTGGCCGTCAGCCCTCTGCGCTCGGCGAGCGTCCGCGCGGCGTGCTTGAACAGCAGGTGCTGCTCGCACGCGGCCAGCGGATCACCGTAGGGGAAGGTGACCTCGACCTGGCCCGGAGCCGACTCCCACTTCACCGCCTCCACCGGGCATCCCGCCGCCGACAGCACCCGGCGCAGCTCGGCCGTGAACTCGGCCGCTCCGGTGGGCAGATCGAGCGTGTAGTCGCCGGTGGTGCGTGTCAGCGGTACCTGGCCGCGGTAGCCACGGTCGGCGGCCTGCTCCGCCGTCCCCCGGTACAGGACGAACTCCGTCTCCAGGCCCACACGCAGCACGTAGCCGAGCTTCTCCAGAGCGGCGAGCTGGTCGCGGAGGATCGCCGCCGGTGCGGTCGGCAGCGGGCGGCCGTCGGCGGTGACCGGATCGGCCAGGACCAGGGCGGTCCGGTGCAACCAGGGCAGCCGGTGCGTCCTGCCGAGGTCGGGCCGCAGCTCCACGTCCCCGAAGCCGGAGCCCCAGGCGGAGGCCGACATCCCCAGGTCGGTGTCAAGGAGGTAGCCACACACCTCCGGCCGCAGCGTCCCGCCCTCCAACTGCCGCAGCAGCACCGAGGCGTCCACCGCCTTGCCCTTCAAGCCCCCCTGAGTGGTGACCATCGCGAGAAACGCCGTCTCCACCTTGCAGCGGTACACCAGATCCGCCAGGGAACCCACGTTCAAGTGCACGTTCTTCACCGCGGTGGTCACACGACCTCCCCGGCCAGCTCGATCAACTCGGCGGACTGCTGAACCGGCGGCGCGTACTCGTGCCGGGCCCGCAGCCACCACCACCCGCCTGCCAACAGCAGCACCGCGACGAGCGCCACTGGCGCGTAGTTGAACGTGTCGACCGTCACCGGGGCCGACTGCGGCAGGCACACCAGCACGCTCACCACAGCCACCCACCCGACCGCGATCCATCCGATCAGCGGCCCCCGGCGGCCCAGATTCCACGGGCCCGGCTCGAACCGCCGCCCCCTGCGGGACAGACGCAGATAGATCGGCACCGCGTACGCCGGCGTCATGCCCACCACGTTCACCGCGGTCACCGCCCCGTACGCCGTCGCGCTCCACAAGGCCGGCAGCGCCAGCACGAGCGCCGCGGCGACCGACAGCCACACCCCCGCCACCGGCGTGCCGGTGCGCTCCGACACCCGGCACCACAACCCCGATCCGGGAATCCCCCCGTCGCGGGAGAACGCGAACACCATCCGGGCGCTCGCAGCGGTCTCCGCGTTGCCGCAGAACAGCTGGGCCACGATCACCACGATCAGCAGCACCTTCGCCCCCGTCGGACCGAGCGCGTCGAGGAAGATCTGCGCCACCGGTGTGCCGGTGGTGGTGTTCAGGACGGTGTCGTAGTCGCCGATCGCGAACAGCAGGCCGGCCAACAACACCGCGCCCGCGATCCAGGACACCCAGATCGAGCGGACGATTCCGCGCGGCGCCGCCACCGAGGCCCGCGTCGTCTCCTCCGACATGTGAGCCGCGGCGTCGTAGCCCGAGAACGTGTACTGGGCCAGGAGCAGACCCACCGCGCTCACGTAGATGGGGTTCGACCAGCCGGTGTTGTTGACGAAATGCGCCATCACCCAGGACGCGTCCTGGTGCCGGGCGGGCACGACCACCAGCAGCCCGACGATCAAGGCGACACCGACGATCTGCCACCAGACCGAGACGGAGTTGAGCACGGACACCAGCCGCACGCTCCCCAGATTCAGCGCGGCGTGGAGCAGCAGGATCATGGTGAAGATCGCGAACAGGCCCAGCGGGGTCGGCTGGTAGCCGAATTGCATGTTCAGGAACGCGCCGGTGAAGTTGGCGGCGCCGTAGTCGATGCCGCAGATCCCGCCGATCAGTCCCAGCAGGTTGAGCCAGCCCACGGCGAAACCCCAGCGGGGGCCGCCTAGTTGGTGAGCCATGAAGAACAGCGCGCCCGACGTCGGATACGCGGAGGTGACCTCCGCCAGCGCCAGGCCCACGAACATGACCATGAAGCCGACGCCGATCCAGCCCCACAGCATCACCGCAGGACCGCCGGTGTTCAAGCCGTAGGAGAACATCGTCATACAGCCGGCCAGGACACAGATCACGTTGAACGCGCTGCCGAAGACCCCGAACGCACTCATCCGACGGGCGAGTTTCGGCTGGTAGCCGAGTCGGCGCAGGTGCTCCTCGTCGCTCTGGGGCGGTGGCGCGGCGTGTGCGGGGGGCATGGGAACGACCTCCGTGCAGGTAGAAGTGGGAAGGGTGGAAGGGCTGGGGAACGGGTGGCGTAGGGTCAGGCCAGCGCGGTGGCACGGCCGGCGAACGCCTGCTGTCGGGCGGTCAGCAGCACGACCTCGCCCATCTCCCGGGACTCGGCCACATCGCTCCAGGGAGTGCGGGAGGCGAGCACTCCGAGTGCCTCGAAAACTTCGACGGCGGCGTCCATCTGCGCCGACGCCCACAGCGCGTGCGCGAGATGGCTGAGATCTGAAACCGTCCACGAACCGGGCTCGGCTGACCGCCAACTCCGATAGGCACGCTGCGTGTTCGAGAAGTGAGGGTCGCGCCGCCACTGCCCGCGCACGACCGCGTCCCGGCGCGGCGCCGTGCGGTACTGGTCGACCGACGCGTACAGCGGCAGGGCCGCGATCGGGGACCCCGGCAGCGCGTTCGTCGTGACCATGTGTACGAAGTCGAGTGCTGCGGAGCGACTCTCCTGCTGCCAGTACCGATACATGCGGTGGTGCGCCTCGCGGCCCACCGGATCGCGTCGGAGCACCTCGTCGAACATCCCCCACGGGCCGGCTGGGAGCATCGGATCCGTCGAACGCACCCGGTGCTCGGGCAGGGACCGATCGCGATCCAGCACAGCCAGGGCGAGTAGGCACACCCACGGAACCGGGTCCGCCGGATCAGCGTGCGCAGCTGTCCAGCACGCCACCCGCGCCGCCTGCTCCAGCTTCCACGCCTGCGGCCGCCCCGCCCGATCGGCGGTCAACGCGTGCTCGACCATCACCCTCAGCCGCAGCACGCCAAGACCGCGCGCATCAGGGTGCTCGCGCGCCCACTCGCCCAGCACCGCCGACCGCGCCGCCACCAGCGCCAGCACCTGCGTCCAGAACGTCCAAACAGCCGGCGTCGGCGACGGGGTAGTCAGCAGCCGCTCCGCCGACAGCCACCGGCCGGCCGACAGATCGTCCACCGCGGTCCGCAGGGCAGCGTCGAACCCGGCAGGGTGGTACACCGGCGGGGCAGACGATGCGGCAATCACGGGGGCAACCCTTTCGGTCATGGACATGGCATTCAGGTGGGCGGACCGGTGGACGATCACTGGTATGCGATGGCATCCGTCGGGCAGTACCCGATCGCGCAGAGAGAAGTGGCGGGCCGCCAGGTCGGCGTTTGGCGCGGGTCATAGGGAATCAGCAGACAACGCCGCTGTAACAGTGCAAATTTGTTGCATTGTGTGGCGCCCACGCGAGAAACATGGCTGTGAGCTGCCCCCTTGCCGGCCAACAAAGTTTTGGAGTTCGTGATGAAGCGGGTGGGGTTGCTTGCCCAGTGGCGGAGGGCGGAGGGATGGAGTCAGGAAGGGCTGGCCGAGGAGCTCGGCGTCGACCGGTCGACGGTGCACCGATGGGAGGCCGGCAAGGCCGTACCGCAGGCCCGGCAGATGCGTGCTCTCGCAGGGGCCCTCCGCCGTGAACCTGCCGAGCTTGAAGCCCTGTTCGACGGACGGCAGAGCCACGTCGGGTCGGAGGCCGATAGCGTCACCCGTGTCGACGCTTCGCCCGATGACCTGCGGATCGCTTATCTCGACCTTGAACGTCGATACGACCGAGTCCCGTCCGCGAGCCTCCTTGCCGAGGCCGGCCAGCATTTCGCCCGCATCGGCGAGTTGGCTCGTCACCTGCGCGGAGGACCACAACGGGGCCTGCTGCGGCTTCAGGCCGAGACGGCCACGCTGATGGGAAAGCTGGTGTGGGACGCCTCGCAGCGGCGCGACCATGGAGGCGCTCGGAAGTACTACTCACAGGCCGCTGCGCTCGCCCGCAGTGTGCAGGACCCCGCCTTGGAGAGTCACGCCCTGCTGCGGTCGAGCTATGTCGACCTGTACGGCACCAAGGATGCATCGACCGGCCTTGCGCTCGCCGAGGCGGCAGCGCGACGGGCCGCACCGGTCAGCCCGGCTCTGGCGGGGCTGGCGCTTCTGCACGTCGGTGAGGCGCACGCCATGCTCGGGGATAGAGAGGAGTGCGAGAGGAACATCGGCCTCGCCCAGGACCAACTGGCAGACGCCGGCGCCGGGCCTGCCGCTGACCTCGTCTCATCAGACCAAGTCGGCCGCCTCGCAGGCTCCTGCTATCTCGAACTCGGCGAACTCCGCCGGGCGCAGGGCGAACTGGAGTCCGCAGCCGGGATCCTGGGCCGCCACAAGAAGTCGCGGACGATCGTGCTGGGAAACCTCGCCCTTGCCCACATCCGGCAGCGGCAGGTCGACGGCGCCCTCGAAGTACTGGACCAGGCCGTGGACGAACTCGAGCAGACCCGCGGCGGCGGGGGAATGAACCTGGTGTTCGCCGCTGCGCGCGAGCTGAAACCCTGGCGACGAGAAGTCCAGGTTCTGGAACTCAACGACCGGCTGCTGTCCTTGATGGCGGCATCCTGACCGGAGGAGACGATGCACTCGTGACCGCGAACTCGGAGAGTGAGAAGGCCGAACTGCGCACCCGCGTCTGGGCCCAGCTGGATGCGGCCTCGGCGGTCGATGACGACACAGCGCATGGCAGGATCCCGGCATTCCACGGGGCCGAAGCAGCGGCCCGGCTCCTGGCGGAGCTGCCCGCATGGTTGTCGGCTGAGGTCATCAAGGTGGTGCCGGACACTGCGCAAGAGCCGGTCCGTGCCCTTGCCCTGGTGCAGGGGAAGGTGGTCTACATGGCCGTGCCCCGGTTGGCGGCGGAAGCACCGTTCTACGTCCTGGACCCCACGCGCCTCACCGTTCCCCCTGAAGTGGCTGCGAATCGCCGGCAGGTGCCCAGCCTCACCAACGCAGTCGATGTCGACGAGCTGGCGCCCGTCGACATGGTCGTCCTGGGCAGTGTCGCGGTCGACCGGACAGGTGCCCGGATCGGCAAGGGGGCGGGGTACTCGGACATCGAGGCTGCACTCCTGACCGAGGCTGGGCTGGTCAGCGAGAAGACGGTGTTCGTCACCACGGTGCACGGACTCCAAGTGGTGGACGCGGTGCCGACAGAGGCCCATGACGTCAAGGTCGACCTGATCGTCACACCTGAGGAGGTAATCCTGTGCCCCGGGCCGCGAACTGCCGCTCGGCTGCGCTGGGAAGAGCTCTCGGAGGAGAAGATCACTTCGATCCCCGCACTCGCCAGGCGCCGGGCGGACCGCGGCTGAAGAACCTCTGTCTGACCAATGAGACGGTCGGAACTCGGCGTCAGCGGGCTGGTGGTCAGCGGCAACCCTGCTGCCACTGACCACCAGCACTGCGCCTCAGCCTTGCCCGTCCTTCGGGGCGTAGCGCAGGAGGACGACATCGCCGATCGTCTCCGCACCGAGAAGGCGCATCCGGCGCGTGCTACCGCCGGGGTAGTCGGCCGGGTGGAGGAAGCGGGGAGCGGCGGCGTCGCCGACGAGGAGGGGTGCGACGGCGAGGTGGATTTCGTCGGCCAGGCCCTGGGAGAGGAATTGAGTGTGGATCTGGCCGCCACCCTCCACCATGAGACGCTCGATGCCGCGGGTGGCCAGGTTGTCGAGCAGCGCGCCGAAGTCGACGCTCTCGCCGGTGCTGACGATGTCGGCCAGGCCATCGAGTTCCTCGTGGAGCTTGGGTGCTGCGGAGTCGGTGGTGTAGACGACCTTCTGGTCTCCGAAGTGCCAGAACTTGAGGTCGCGGCTCAGGTCGCCGCTGGCGGTGATGGTCACCTTCAACGGGTACTCCGGTTTGCCGGCGGCGAGGCGGTCGGCGCGGCGCTTGTCGCTGTTCACCAGCAGGCGGGGGTTGTCGCTGCGCAAGGTGTTGCCGCCGATGAGAATGGCATCGGACTCGGCGCGGACCTGGTCGACGCGGTCGAAATCCTCGGCGTTCGACAGCAGCAGGCGCTGCGGGGAGGTGTCGTCGATGTGGCCGTCGACGGAGGTGGCGACGCTCAACAGCACGTAGGGGCGACGGGTAGCCATGGTGATCCGTTCTCTTGTGGAGTGGGCTGGGTGGCAGTCAGGTCTTGTGGAGGAGGACGCTGTCCAGTACCTCCCGGAAGTGCTCGACCTCGGGAACGCCCCGGCACCGCTGCAGAAGCATGTCGAGGGTGGCCAACTCCGTGAAGATCCGGGCGGAGCCGGTGGCAGCGGCGACGGCAACGGCGGCTGCGCCGGTGGCTGCGGCTTGCTCGGGGCCGTCGGCCTCGAACTGCGCGACGGCTGCCCGGGCGAGGTACACGCCACGGTCGCGCCGGAAGCCGGCCGGCAGCACACGGATCGCCTGTTCGAAGCCGGCAACCGCTTCGCGGTGCCGGCCGAGCAGCGACAGCGAGCGGGCCCGCTGCGCCTCGACATACGCGGCCGTGAGCCAGCGGCCGCGTCCGACCGGCGGCTCGGTCGGCTCGGTCAACAGCGCGATCGCATGGTCGAAGCCGTATTGAGCGGTTCGCTCGTCACCGAGGAGCGCGTGGCCGTGCGCGCCGTACACCGCACCCATGGCACTCAGACGGCTACCGGGACGGGCCAGACGCTGGGCGTATTCGGCCAGATCGACCGCATCGGCACTGCTGCGCATGTCGCCGGCGAGCTGCGCCTTGCGGGCCGTGATGTAGGTTGCCAAGTCCTGGTCGCCGCAGGCGTTCGCCCAGTCGGCGGCGCGATCCGCCCAGTACTGGGCGGCACCGTGGTCACCGCTGTCGTGGTACAGCCAACTGCAGAACTCCGCGTACTCCGCGAGGACCTGCAGCATGGCCTGCCGATCGTGGCCGCTCGCGTCCCGGCGGAGGCGCTGAACCAGGTAGATGTGCTCCCGAGCAGTGGCCAGGACGTTGCGGGGCCCGAGGATGTTGTCGCACTCGGCCAGGGATCTGCGGAGAATACGGAGGCTCTCCACCGGAGGAAGATCCGGCGGGAGTTCAGAGAACGGGCCCCCGAGAGCGGGCGCCAGTGACTCAGCCGAGTCGGCGGTCCCCAGCGGCGAAGGTCCGCCGGGCGCAACCTGGCGCGGCACCGGGAGGAAGACGACCTGGCCGTCAGGCGTCCGGTAGCCCGCGTGGGCACGACCGTCAGCCATCGCCATGGCGGAGACTCCGCTCATCGCCTCCGCAACACCGTTGCTGGGGCCGTCGAGCATCGGTAGCGCGCCCCGGCGCCCAGACTGTGCGCCGGAGCTGTCCTCGGGTCCGCCGGAAGTCACGGGATCACGCAGGGCTGCCGCAAGAGCACCCTGCTCAACCTTCAACAGCTGCGCAAGCTTCGGCAGTTGCCACGGGCGCGGCGCGGCATGGCCGCGTTCCCACCTGCTCGCGGTCGAGCGCTCGACGCTCATCGCGGCGGCCAGCGTCTCCTGAGTAAATCCGGCCTCCCTGCGGAGCCGGACGAACTCGTCCCGCCTTCCATTCATCAGCCGCCCCCTGGACACACCAAAGAATCTCGCCCGTCAACTCGACTGGTCAGAAGCGCTATTGCAACAGAAACGCCTCATCAATGCAGCAATTCTGCTCTGTTCGTAGCCACCGTGCAGCGGTTCCCTGGTGTTCGCCGGAAGGCCCGGCAGTGGAACAACTCGAAGGGGAGGGCAACCGCATGGAGACCACCGTGCCGAACAACACGCCGTCCGCCGCGGACGGCGGCCTGCTGGTCGCCGTCCGCGGCATCAAGGCCGCGCGCTCCCGGGCGGAGCAGCCGTCCGACAACACCGGCGGCCGTTCCGACCAGAACGACACCTGAGCGGGAAGCCCACGATGCCTGACACCGCCTCGTGGGCGGTGCGCCTGGGTGGGGACCAGTTCCTCACCCAGGCGCTCCACCGCTCCTACGCCGTCTTCCCCGCCACGGGGGCCGAGGCCGGCCCCCTCCTGTCCTGGGACGACCTGAACGCCATCCTGGCCAGCCATCGCATCGAGCCGCCCCGGCTGCGGCTCTCCCTGGACGGGCAGACCGTCCCCGTCGGCCGGTACTCGACCCCGGTCGCCAACCGGCGCGGGGTGAGCTGGCACCGGCTCCACCCCGCCGACTTCCACGCCCGACTTGCTGAGGGCGCCTCGCTGGTGCTGGACGCGATCGACGAGATCCACTCGCCGATCCGCGCCGCCGCAGTGGAGCTGGAGCGTTTCACCGGCACGCCGGTGCAGACCAACGCCTACGCCTCCTGGACCGCGCAGGAGGGCTTCGGCCGGCATTGGGACGACCACGACGTCGTCGTGGTCCAGCAGTACGGGGCGAAGCGCTGGCGCCTGTGGGAGCCGACCCGGACCGCGCCGACATTCCGCGACGTCGACTCCCCACCGGAGCCAGAAGGCGATCCGGTCGCGGACTTCGTCCTCCACCCGGGCGACGTCCTGTACCTGCCGCGCGGATGGTGGCACAGCGTCGCCGCCGACCAGGGAACGCCCTCTCTCCACCTCACCTTCGGACTCGTCGCCCAGACCGGCGCGACCCTCCTCGCATGGCTGGCGGACGAGCTGCACCGAAGCCCCGTCGTACGGGAGGACATCCCCGTACACGGCACGGCCGAGGAGCAGTCCACCTACCTCGCCACGCTCCGGGATGCTCTGCTCGCCGAACTCTCCGATCCCGACCTCGTCGGCCGCTGGGCGCGATCCACCGGCACCACCCACTTCGGGCGGCCAGCACCCTCGCTGCCCTACGTGGAATCCCTGCCTGCCGACAGCGGGCTCACCGTCCGGATCACTGCCCCGCGCGCCGAACTCACCCGCGACCCGGAGGCGGGGACGGTCACGCTGTCCGCAGCTGGCACCGACTGGGACTTCGTCGAACGAGCGGTCCCCGTCCTGGAGACCCTGCTGGCCGGCGGCTGCGCCAGCATCGGTCAGCTCGCCGACGACAGCGGCCTGGAGGTCCGGGATGTGGCCGACCTGCTGACCGAACTCGTCCGAGGCCAGGCCCTTGCCGTGGTCAAGGCGGCCGAGTGAGCCCCCAACTCGGCCTGGGCACCTACCGGGTGCGCGCCGTCGGTGACGCGGCGCGCACCGCCCTGTCGGCCGGTACGCCCTGGATCGACACCGCACCCAACTACGCTCACGGCCGAGCGCACCACGACCTCGCCCCGGTCCTCGCCGCACACCCGGCGGTGAAGGTGTCGACGAAGACCGGATTCGACCCGACCGGCCGCCACAGCCTCGCCCCCGAGGACATCCGTGCCCAGACCGAGCAGTCGCTCGCCGTTCTCGGCCGCGCCAACCTCGTCTTCGTCCACAACCCCGAGCGGCACGGTGTCGACAGACGCGAACTACACCGCGCCATCCGGGCGGCGTTCGCCGTGCTGGAGGAATTCGCGTACGCGGGACGTATCGGAGGCTACGGCGTCGCGACCTGGTCCGGCTTCACCGCAGGGGCGTTCACGGTCGCCGAACTGGCCGGCCTGGCCGGTGAGGCCGCCGGCTCGACGGGCCATCACCTCGCAGGGGTGCAGATGCCGGTCAGCCTCGTCATGGCCGATCCCCTCGCCCAAGCCCTCGACGGGAACGGCCCGCTCGTCCATGCGCGCGACGCGGGCATCACCACCTTCGCCTCCGCACCCCTGCACGGCGGTGAACTGCCCGCGCTGATGCCACCCGAACTGGTGAACTTCCTCCAGCCGGGATCGATCCCGCACGCCGTTGCGTTCCAAGTACTGGGCGCCTGCCCGGCGTTGGACATCGTCCTCACCTCGGCCAGCAACCGAGCACACTGGGACGAAGCTAGAGCGGCTCTCGCCCGGCCGATCCCGGAAGACCGACTCAGGACAGTGCTTGATGCCATTTCCACCGGATGACGCCACCCGGCACCAGTTGGAGCACGCGCACGCCAAGGCCGCCGCCTTCCTCGGCCTCGACTGCTCCGGCCCGCCAGTCTTCGGCACCTCCGGGGCGACCGTTGGCCGCCGCGCCGACCACCTGTGGCTGCGCGTCTCCGCCGGCCAGCGCCGCCACGCCCCCAGAGCCACCGGGCAAGGGCCCCTCGGCGCGGAGCAGCGCCTCCCGGATTCCGTCCCGCGTCCACGGTTGCACGAGACGGTCGACTGGACCGACGCCGATCGGTTCTATCAGGCCGAGGTGTTCGACGCCGTAGGTCCGGCGCTGTCGTCCACCCCGGACCTTCGAGGGGACCCCGGCCTGGGCGACGCTTGGTGGACCGGCCTGCAAGACGCCCTCGCCGGCATCGCCTCCGCGCCCGGGGAGAGAGCCACGCCCCGGGAGGGGTGGATCGCGGAGAACTTCCCCAAGTACCTCGGCATCCCGGCACCCGCAAGGATCGAGCGGGTCACCGGCCATGGAGACCTCCAGTGGGCGAACCTGACCGCACGACCGCTGATGATCCTGGACTGGGAACGCTGGGGCCTCGTCCCGGTCGGCTACGACCCCGCCATCCTGTGGGTGAGCAGCCTGCTCGTGCCCGCCGTCGCGGACCGTATCCGCCAGGAGTTCGCTGAAACCCTCGACACTCCGGCCGGACGCGTCGGGCAGCTCGTTGCGGTCGCGGAGATGCTCCAGGCCGTCGACCGCGGCCACTACACCGAACTGACACCCCACCTCGTCAACCAGGCAAGAGAGTTGACCGGAACTACTCCGCCCAACAGCGCTCGCTCGGACGGAGAGCGCGTCGTCTCGTAGCACCCCACTGCAAGCGCCGTGATGATGCTTGCTCTCGTAGAGAGGCATAGGAGTGGACCTACGAAATGAGTCGATCGACGCAGTCCTCGAAATCGTCGAACAACGCCTCGGCGCGGTCCTCGATCGGACGAGCCTCGTTTGCAAGCGCCGGACAGTCGGAGGGCCCACCGACCGATCGACCTGGGTCCGCATCGAGCGCCGCCCGTGGAGCAGAGCGCAAGAGCAGGGCTGGGACGGTATCGAGGCTGCGGCAGCGCTGAGCGGCGTGGCCATGCCCCGGTGGACAGGATCGATCGCCTGGCCTGAACTGGGCGACGGGGCGATCTGGCGAGCGGACGAGACCTTTCTCCTCCCGGCCGCACCGGTTGGCACCGCGATCATGGCCACCGACCCGGGCCTTCCCGACAGTTGGTGGGCCGCTCTGGGCACGTCCCTCGACGCGCTCGCGAAGCAGCACACCGTGCGGATGGCGACGCCGGACACCGTGGCGATCTCCCAACAGCACGTCGACGAGGTGATCCGCGCCGCATTCCCGTTCGCGGTGAACACGGAGGTGGCGTCCTGGCAGCCAGCGCACGCGGATCTGAACTGGGCGAACGTCACTGGTTCCGAGTTCTGCCTGTTCGACTGGGAGGACTGGGGCATGGCACCGCGGGGCTTGGACTCTGCGTCGCTGCTGGCCGCGTCTCTCGCCGTCCCGGCGCTCGCCGACCGCGTGCGACGCGAGCGCCGGGCGGACCTGGCGAGCCGGGACGGCAAGGTGATGCAACTGTTCGTGCTGGCCAGGATCGCCAGTCCGCACGCTCACCCGGCCGACCCGCGAGTCGAGCGTGCCCTGGCGGAGGCCATGCAGCTGGTTCACGACCTTCAACGGATATGAGCACCACCGTCTACAACGGGAGTTCCCTGCCATGTCGGAGATTGTGAAGCGGAGTGCGCGAGCGATCATCCTCGACGGCGACGAGCTGGTACTGATCAAGCGCACCAGACCGGGCCGCGAACTGTACTGGGTCACCGTCGTCGGCGGCGTCGAGCCCCAAGACGCGAGCGTGGAGGCCGCACTGCACCATGCTGTGCCCACGACGCCGACAAGCTCGACTGCCTGCTGCGCGCAGCCGAGTACCGGGCTGCGGGCATCCCGGCGGTCCAGGGACCGACCGCTGCCGCGTGGCCCTCACCACTACCTCGGCCCAGCGGATCGCGCTGACGCCGCGCTCGTGCTCGATCCCACCGACTGGCAGTCCGCGCCAGCCCTGAGGTAGTCGTGACCAGGCCCGTCCCGGACGGTCAGCGCTAGATCAGGTGTTCGTTGCGGAACACCGGCCAGGGCCGTCGGGAGGCGGCCGGGGCGTCCGCCAGGTGCCGAATGCCGGCCGCTCACGACTCGCTCGAAGACGTGCGAACGGGTGTCGAGGGCGGTGCTGGCGTGATCGCCATCGCCCTCCGGCACCACATCGGCCGCCCAACTCGCGGCAGCCAGCGCGAGCACAGTGCTCGACAACCTGCTCGACCCTCAAGCGATCTTCAGCGCCGTCGCCGAACTTACCTACCGCCGCACCTAGTCAGGCCGTGCAGTCGGCCAGCCGAGCGCGATATGGGTGCACGGGCGTGCGGTCGGCGAACTGGTGCCGTTCGCTCTCTTCACCGCTGGAACCGGTCATCTCCGATACCCGCGAGAAAGGCGTCGATCTCGGGCTGCGCAAAGATCAGGTGCTGGCGCTCCCCCTGGTCGCGCGGGTTGCAGAAGGCGGTGATCCCACGGGGCAGCACGGCCACGCCAATGCTCTCGGATCCACCGAACTTCCAATCGGCGCTGTCGAGTTGGCCTGTAAGCCAACCAGCGTGGAGATCGTTCTTCGTCGTTGCCGAGACAGCGTTCGAGTCAAGGGGGAGTGGCCTGTGGCAAAGCTCGGCCGCCGAGTTGACAACCTGTTCGAACCCCCGATCGGAGAGGATCAGAGGTTGCCGATCAGGGTTCACGGAATCGCGCACGGCCGTGATCTCGCATGCAAGTCGGGCGATCTCGACACAGTTCGTGCCGCCGGTGCTGGCGGACCGCCATTTGGCCCGGCTGAGCTGACGGGCCAGCCAGGTCGGGTCGACGTCGATACGGGTGGTGGGGGCGGGGGCGCTGTTGTGCAGGGTCATTCGTCGTATTCCTCAGCGAGTCGATCCAGGAAGGTGAGGGAGTCCTCGGGTGACAGGGCGCCGTCCATCATTTGCTTGCTGACGGACTTGTACTCTGCGACGACGTCGGCCTCGTGGATGTGGAGAGCCGCCCGCCTGCCTTCGATGGTGACGCTTCCGCGACCGGTCGGGAACTCCATCAACATGAACGGGCCGTCTATCCCCGGGTGCGCACCCGCCGCGAACGGAAGAACCAGGACCTTGATCTCGGGAACGGTCCTTGCCAGTCCTGCGAGGTGCTCGGCCTGCTGGCGCACACCGATGCGCCCACCTATCTCCTGCCGAAGCTGACCCTCGGTGAGGACCGAGGTGATCGTCGGCGGAGGCTGCCGGGAGAGGACGCGCTCGCGAAGTTCGGCCCGCATGCCGACGAACCGGTCGATGTCCGCCGGAGTGCTCCAACCGCGTCCGGCCTCGATGATCGCTCGCTCGACAAGGGGGCACTGGAGGAGGCCGTGCGGTGCGGTCGGCGACCAGAGAAAGGCCGATCTGGCGAGTTCGATGTCAGTGTAGTAGCTGCCGAAGGGGCCGCCCGCGGCACCCGGGAAGCGCTCACCGAAGTCGTCGCTGGCCGCGCTCACTACGAGTACCCGCCAGAACTCCCGCGCGGCCGGCTCGGTCACCTTGAGAACGTCGAGGAAGTGGGGGAGCTGCTGGAGTGTGATCCTCTGGTGGCCGGACTCGATCTTGTGGGCGGTGCTCGCCGACCCGTACCCAAGCTGTTTGGCAGCAGTGTCTAGATTCCATTTGAGTTCGACCCGGCGGTGGCGCACCTCGGCACCCAGCCTCTTCCGCCAGGGGTTGGGTTCTTCGGGCATCGTCACCTCCAAGTCAGATTGATCGTAGTGGCTCGGCCGCACAGAACCCACACAGCTTGGCGCGTAGGAAAATTTTTCCAATCGCGAAGTCTTGTCAGACTCCTGACGGCCAGTCATTATCGAGCATGCGCTCAGTGCTCATCGAGACACAGAGCGCGAAGGTTCGAGCGCGCCACCGTTCGGCATGCCCCCATCGTGAGCGCCGATTCCATCAACTCGCCCGTATTGCAGGCTGGTTGTCTCCGCTTGTTTCGGTGCCGGACGCAGTTCTTCGGCTTCACGTTGAAACACACCATCGACGCTCGACGCCCGTGATCGTCACACGGACGGCAGTGCCCAGACTGGGGCGCCGGGGCTTGAATACGACATCGGCTGAGCGCCTTCACGGCGCGGCCATCGACAGCAGGGAGAGCACCATGCACTTCCCGTACGAGGCTCAGGAACTCTTGCCGACCCTGGCGACGAGGTGGGAGCAGTATGTCAGCCGGCGCGACCGGCCCCGCGACCTGGAAGAGGGCCTGTGGAGGCGCACCCAGGACCCCCGCAACGCGGCGGAATCGGGTTGGGCCGGGCCGGAGGACGGCCGCCGCCGCATCCTCCACTACCGCTACCGCTACGACACCAAGCGGACCGGCGGCGGGACGGTGCTCACCGTCCCCGAGCTGTACGTCTTCCACAGCGCCTCGTACCCGGAAGCGGAGCTGGCGCACCACCTCGACCAGGTGCGCAAGGCGCTCGCACACGGAGGCTGGCAGCCGGGGCCGCAGGGCCTGTGGCGGCGTGAGGACCTGGAGTGCACGGTGGTGCCGAACCGCGTGCACCCGCAGGACGAACTTGCCGGGCGCACGCTCCCGGCCGGGTACGAGAGCCTGGACGTGACGATCACCTCCGCCGGGCACATACCCGCGCTCCACGACCAGAACATGCCGTGGAAGGTGATGGCGGCCGGCATGCGGATCAAGGAGGAGCGGGGCAACCCGACGCTGATCCCTGACCTGTCCCGGATCGCGGACTTCCTGCCGTTCCAGGTCGAGGTGGGGTGCGGCATGTCGGTGGAGGCCGGGGTGCCGCCGCTGCACCGGCTGCACGAGGTCTACCGGGTGACGGACATGACCGACCACCGGTTCGTGCTGTCGCCCGGGGAGGATACGTTCCTGCCGGAGATCCTCGGGGCGCCGGAGGCGAAGATGCCGGAGCTGACCGAGATGACCCGGGCGTGCCTCCAGGCGGAGCCGACCATCGGGCACCGGACTCTGCGCGGGCTGGCGGACGCCGGGCACCTGGTGGGGCCGGTGATCACCAACAACTTCGACGGCCTGATGGCCAGGGCTGGTCTGGACGAGCACTACGTCCGCCGCTACCACGAGCAGATCCCGGACGTCCCCTTCCTCCCGGGGGTGAAGTCGCTGCTGGTCATCGGCAGTCACGCCGACCGCCGCCGGGTGCAGGCCCGGGCCCGCGAGCGCGGCTTGAAGGTGTTCTTCCTGGACCGCGAGGGCTTCGAGGAGGGGTCGGTGTTCCGCCCGTACCTGGTTGAGGGCGCGCGGGACGAGGACTTCATGTGCCGCCGCGAGGCGACTCCCGCGCTGCTCGAACTCGCCGCCCACCTGAACGTCAAGGTGCCGGCCGCGGCCTGACCGCGTTCCCCGCGCGGTGGGGGGGGGGGGGCGCCCCCCCCCCCCCCCCCCCCCCCCCCCCCCCCCCCCCGAACTCCCGGAAGAGAGAAGGCCGATGAGCCCCAACGTCCCCGAGCTGATCTGGCACAACGGGAAGGTGCGGCCGTGGGAGGAAGCCACGGTCCACGTCACCGCCGAGACCGCGATGCGGGCGGTGAACGTCTTCGAGGGCCTGCGCGGCTACCGGCAGCCGGATGGCCGCCTCGCGCTCGTGCGGCTGGACGCGCACCTGGAGCGCCTGGAGGCCTCCGCCGCCCTGATGCACATCCCCCACCCCGGCCTTGCCGCAGAACTGCGGTACGGCATCAAGCAGTTGCTGGCCGCGCTCGACCCGCAGGGCGACGTGTACGTGCGCCCGTCGGTGTACGTGGACACCGGCCGCTACACCGCGGACCTCACGGAGATGACCACCGGCACGATCGTCGCGTGCTTTTCGGCACCGCCCCGGCCGGTGGGGCCGATGCGGTGCATCGTCAGCAGCCGGCAGCGGATCGCGGACGACGCGCTGCCGACCGCCGCGAAGACCGGCGCCGCGTACTCCGGGTTCCGCCTGGCCCGCCTGGAGGCGCTGGAGAAGGGGGCGGACGAGGCGATCCTGCTGAACCAGCACGGCCACGTCGCCGAGACCGGCGGCGCCGCGGTGTTCACGGTGCGCCACGGCCGGATCACCACGCCGCCGCTGACGGACGGCATCCTGCCCAGTATCACCCGCGCCACCGTGCTGGCCCTCGCGGAGCGCCTCGGCATCCCGGCCGCCGAGCAGTCCCTGACCCCGGGCGACCTGCACGGCGCCGACGAGGTCTTCGTCACCGGCACGCTGGACGAGGTCCGCATCGTCGGCGAGGTCGACGGCCACCGGCCCCGCCACGGTGACCACCCGATCGGCAGCGCGCTGCGCGAGGAGTACCTGGCGATGTGCGCCGGCACCCGGCCCGCGCTCGACGCCTCCTTCCTGGAGGTGCTCGCGTGACGGTCCGGAAGGCCGTGCTGTTCGACATCGGGATGACCTTCATCCACCCCAGCGGACAGGTGATGAGTGAGGAACTCGCCGCTGTCGGCGCACCCGATGTCGAGGCGAAGACTGCTGAAGCCGCGCTCGCCGCCGCCGCCGAGGCCCACCACCTTGACTTCCCGCAGGGACTGAGTCGGCCGGAGAAGGTCGGCGCGATGTGGGGGCAGCTGCTGGGCGTTGGAGCGGAGACCGGACGCCGAGCCTGGCGGCGCTGCACCAACCGCACCGACCTGTACCGGGACCTCGACCCGGACGCGGCGGCGGTGCTCGACGCGGTCCGGCGCCGGGGCCTGGCGGTGGCAGCGGTCTCCAACTCGGACGGCACCCTCGTGGAGGAACTGGCCGGCTTCGGCCTGCTCGACTTCTTCGACGTGGTCGTGGACTCCACCATCGCCGGAGTCGAGAAGCCCGATCCGCAGATCTTCGCCTCCGCTCTCGACCGGCTCGGCTGCGCGCCCGCGGGCGCTCTGTTCGTGGGGGACGGCCTGATCAACGACATCTTCGGCGCCTGGCGCGCCGGCATCACCGACACCGTTCTCTACGACCGCCACCGGGTGTACCGCGAATTGCCAGTGCCCGTGATCACCGCCCTGCCCCAGCTCCTGGACTACCTGCCCGCCGCCTGACCAACTCCCGACAGGAGAAGGAGGTACAGCATGCACGTCGGCCTGGTCACCACGACCTACCGCCCGCGCCGCGGCGGCCTGGAGACCCACGTCACCACCCTCGCCGAACAGCTCGCCAGGGCAGGCCACCAGGTCACCGTCCTGACCAACCGTGACTCTCCGGACCAGCCCGCCGACACCTGGGAGAACGGGGTGCGGGTGGTGCGCGGTGGCGCGCTGCTCCAGTCGGCCGACCCCAACGCGGTGCCATGGGAGCGCGGCCTGTTCGCCGCCCTGGACGACTTCGCCCCGCTCGCCGACGCACAGGTGGACGTCATCCACACCCACACCCAGGCCGCGCTACTGCTGACGACCATGTCGGGGCTCGCCGAGACGGTACCCGTCGTCGCGTCGTTCCACGAGACCCGGCCCGAGACGGAACCCGGAGGCTGGCCGCGCTGCCGCTTCGTCGCCCGGACGTGCACACCGACACTGGTGCTCGCCGGCAGCCGCGCCTTCGCCCGGCAGGCCGAGAGCTTCGGCTATCCGGCCGAGCGAATCCGCACCGTCCACCTCGGCGTTCACCACCGGCCGCGCGTCCACGACCGCCGGGCCGCCCGGGACTTCCTCGCGCAGGCCGCGGGCGTGCCCGGCGACGGCCTGCTGATCGTCCTCACCGGCCGCTACACCCCCCGTAAGGCGCAGCACCGGCTGCTGGACGCCTACGAGCTGATGGCCACCCGCGCCGACTGCCGGGTGGTCCTGCTCGGCTCCACCAACGGGGCCGACAACGCCTACCTCCAGTACTTGATCGAGCGGGCCGCGCAGCACGGCGACCGGGTCACGCTCCTGACCGACCAGGACGACGTGGTACGTGACCTGCTCGCCGAGGCCGCAGACCTGGTCACTCAGCCCAGCACCGCCGAAGGGCTGGGGCTCGCCGTCATCGAGTTCATGCAGCACAGAGTCCCGGCGGTCGTCAGCGACATCGACGGACTCAACGAGGTCGTCACCCGCGACGCCGGCCGCCTCGTCGACACCACCGACCCCGTCGCCTACGCCGCAGCGCTGGACGAACTCGCATCCTCCACCACCCTGCGGGCCCACACCGGTCGGGCCGCCGCCGACCGCTCCACCCGGTACTTCGGCATCACCCGCAGCGTCGCCAACACCACCTCCGCGTACATCGAGGCGATCAACGCCTCCCGCCCCCTGGGAGCGGCCCGTGTCTGAGCAGCTGCCCACCCTTGGCGTCTGGGGCCCCGGCGAGCGCGACAAGAGCGGAGTCGCCAGGTACATCACCCAGTCCCTGCCCCACCTCGCTCCGCACTTCACCACCCGCCGGATCGCCGGGCCCGGCGTCGACCCGGCCGCCTTCGACCACGTCCTGTACCACCTGGGCAACAACGCCCTCCACCACAGCGCCTTCCGCGCGCTGGCCGCCCGGCCCGGCACGGTCCTGCTCCACGAATACAACAACCTCAACTACTACTACGAGGCGTGGAACCAGCTGCCCGCCGCCGAGCAGCAGGCCGTCCTGGCCCGGGTCTCCGCCGTGGTCGGCACCCGCCTGGACACCAGGGCCGCCATGGAGCGGTACTTCGCCGACCACCCGCACGTCGATCGCTACAGCCTCAACGCCCGCATTGAGGACCGGGCGATCGAAGCGGCCACCCGCGTCCTGGTCCACTCCCCGCTGCTGGCCGAGCACCTCGCCGACCGCCACCCGGCCGCAGACATCCGCCATCTGCCCTTCCCGGTCCGCCCGCTCACCCCCGTGGCCGACACCCGGGCCCGCCACGGCCTGCCCGCGCGCGCGTTCGTCTTCGCCACCTTCGGATTCCTCGGCGCCTACAAGCGCGTCCCCGTCATCCTCGACGCCTGGCGGAACTGGACCGATCGCCCCGCCGACGCCCTGCTCCTGCTCGCCGGGGAGTCCCGCGACGGCCTCACCGTCCCGGACGACACCACCGTCCGCCACACCGGGTACCTCACCGACGCAGAGTTCGACGCCCTGCTGCTCGCCGCGGACTGCGGCATCCAGCTGCGCGGCCCCTGGCTGGGCGAGACCTCCGGACCGGCCAGCGCACTGATCGCACACCGGCGGCCGACGATCCTCAGCGACATCCCCGGGATGCACCCGCGCCGCCTCGAGGAGATCCATCTGACCGTCGGCCAAGGCGACAGCGAGCGCGCCGACCTGGTCGCCGCGATGCGCACCCAGTACCACCGGCATTGCACCCCGGCCGCCTACGACCCCGCGTTCTCCTGGCCCGTGTGGGGCGAGCACATTGCGGCCGCGCTGACGGGAGATCCGCGATGACGCTCCTGAGCGGGTCCGCGTACTGGTCGCGCAGCCTGGTCGCCGCCGTGGACCAGGCCGCCGCCCGGCTCCTGAGCACCTGGCCGGGCGCCCACCCGGCCGGCCCGGAGGACGTCCGCCGCAAGGCGGACGGCACGCTCGTCTCCGCCGCCGACACCGACGCCGAACAGATCCTCGTCAAGGCGATCACCCACCTCGACCCCACCGGAGTGATCGTCACCGAGGAAGATCCCTCCACCCACCACGTCAGGGCAAACCACCGCGCGCTGACCTGGTACATCGACCCGCTCGACGGCACCCGCCAGTACCTCGACGGCTCCGACGACTTCGCCGTCCTCGTCAGTGCCTGGCGTGGTCAGGTGCCGGAGTTCTCCATCGTCTCCTTCCCCGCCGCGGGCGTCCTCGCCGTCGCCGACCGCGACCAGGCGACGTTCATGCCCATCGCCCGGCCGGACGACCACCGCCCCGTCCACGCCTGCTACTTCGAGCCGGCCGGACTGCGCGAGCGGCTGCCCGACGGGAACCCGCTGCTGGTCGACGCCTTCGAGTCCACCCGGGCCCTCACCGAAGTGGCCAGGGGCACCGCCGCCGGAGCCGTCGCGGAGATGTGCGGCCACCGGGCCTGGGACATCTCCGCGCTGTGCCACCTGATCACCGCCACCGGCCGCCACATCACCGACGAACACGGCCGGCCGGTCCGCCTCGACGGCCCCGACGTCACCGCCCGCTACCTCGTCGCCGCCGACACCCGCGACCTCCACACCCTCCTGCTGACCACCCTGGAGCCCATGCCGTGAACGACACCGCCCTCGTGACCGCCCCCGACGACTGGGCCGACCGCTTCTTCGGCACCGGCTTCGAGGAGACCTTCCGCGCCCTCGGCAAGTACGACAGCACCGAAGCCGACCTCGCCGCCCTGTGTGCGAAGGAGTTCATGGCTCCCGGCACCCGGGTCCTCGACGTCCCCTGCGGATTCGGCCGGCACACCGGCCCCCTCACCGCCCGCGGACTCCACGTCACCGGCATCGACGCCTCGCCCCACCAGATCACCCGCGCCCGCGCCCTCCACCACGGCGCCGACTTCCACCAGGCCGACATGCGAAACCCCCCGCCCGGCGAGTTCGACGTCGTCCTCAACCTGTGGACCAGCTTCGGCTACCTCGATACCGACGCCGACGACCTCGCCGCCCTCACCGCCTGGGCACGAGCCCTCAGGCCCGGTGGCCACCTCGTCATGGAACTGACCACCCGCGAGCGCGCCGAGCACGAGAACCGCCGCGACGCGGAACCGATCAGCACCAAAACCGTTACGCAGGGCGGAGTCACCGAGAGCGCCTGGTACGACTGGGAGGCCAAGTACGCCCACGTCACCTACACCCGGCCCGGCTGGTCCGCGACCTGCCGCACCCGCATGTACTCCCGACCCGAACTCACCGACGCCCTGCACCAGGCCGGCTTCGCCATCGTCTCCTTCGCCGGGGACTTCACCGGCGGCCCCGTCCGGCCCGAGAACCGCACCGTCGTCACCGCCATCACCCGGAGCACACCGTGATCACCCGCCGAGACGCCAGCAGCATCACCGCCGACGCCGAGAGCCAGCTCCTCGCCGCCCAGGGACTCACCCCCGCCGACCTGATCGCCGCCGGCACCGAGGCCCGCGTCTACGCCCTCGGCCACGACCAGGTCCTCAAGATCTACGCCGACCCCGACCAGCTCTCCGCGCTGGAGACCATCGCCGACCTCTACCGGCGCTTCGACCGCGCCACCGTCCCCTTTGCCCTGCCCGAGATCCAGAGCATCGAGCCCCACGGCTCCCTGCTGGCCGTCACCGAGACCCGCCTGCCCGGCACCCCGATGGGCGCCGCCCTCGACCTCACCGACCCGGCCACCGAACACGCCTACCTGGCCGCCGTCCGCGACTTCACCGGCCTGCGCCTGACCACCCCGCTCGACCGGCGGATGCTCCTCGACGCCGACCCGGCGCACCAGGTCGAGGACTGGCACACCTTCCTCCTCCGCCTTCTCGCGCAGAAGCTCCCCAAGGTGCTGCCCCACCTGCGGCTCGACGTCCCCGCCGCCGACAGCATCACCGACCGGCTCACCGCGCGGCTCGCCCGCACCTACACCGGGCCCGACGGTGTCATCCACGGAGACCTCTACCCGGACAACATCCTCGTCGCCGACGGCAAGGTTTCCGGCGTCATCGACTTCGGCACCTTCACCCTGTTCGGAGACCCGCTCTACGACCTGGCCGGCGCCTGCGCCTACTACCGGATGTACGACGAAGACCGCGTCGACGTCCGCAACCGGCTCCTCGCCGCCGCCGCCCAGGACCTCCCCGCAGAGCGACGCGACGACCTCGCCGACTACCTGCACGTGATCGCCCTGCTCAGCTGCGACCTCTACCCCGAGCAGGAAAAGGACATCCGCGAAACCGGCCACTACCAGTGGGCCGCCGATGTCCTCAACACCCCGACGGACTGGAGGAACTGATGGAGAGCTTCCTGCCCCATCCCGACCCGGAGCGCAGCAACTGGCTCCCGCCGGAGGAGTTCATCGCCGCCCTTCCCCGCGCGACCGCGTACGCCTCGCTGTACATCACTGACCAACACGGGCAACCGGTGCTGCTCAACTCCTCGGTGTACAAGCCGGACAAGGGCCAGATCTGGCAGTTCCCCGGCGGACAGATGGACGCGGGCGAAAGCCCGACAGAGGCGGCGATCCGCGAGACCCGACAGGAGACCGGCCTCACGCTGACGTGCGGTCGATTGCTGGCCGTCCACTTCCTTCCGCCCGAACAGACCTGGCCGGCGAACAAGTTCGGCCTGATCTTCGACGGGGGACCGCTCAGCCCCGAGCAACTGGCGTCAATCCAACTGGACCCGGCCGAGCACAGCGCGTGGGACGCCCGCACAGTCGAGCAGTGGGGCGACGTTCTCAACCCCCGGAGCCTGGACCGGCTCCAACAGGTCGCGAAAGCCGCGAAGACGGGGTCCACGGCATACATCGAGCATCTCGGGACCAGCTTCAACGATTGCGTCTGAGGGGAGGCGACTCGTCAGGGACCGCGGCACGACCTGGCCGTGGTCCTCCGGCGACAGCGCCATCGCCACCTGCGGCGTCATCGGAGGCGACCCGCGCAAGACCACCGCAGACGCCGGCCGAGCCATCCTCCACGGCGCCCTCGACGCGGCCGGACCCGTCCTCGCGCACCTCACCAACCACCACCAGCCGTAGCTCGACGCCCACTTGGAGCCGATCACGGCCCTTACCGCCGCAGAGAAGCAGGCCTCCATGCGCGACGGCCTGCTCGTCAGGCGCGGCGCCGTCGCCGCCGACCAGGTCGCCCGCGCTCGCGACCTGGTCACCAGCTGGTACCGCGAGTCGATGAACCCCGACCTCATCAACTCCTACACCCAGCGGACGTTCGCCCCGGAACTCGGAGGCCACCCCGACCTGCTCGCACTCTTCGCCGACTCCATCGCCGCCGAACTCGCCAAGGACCTGCTCGGCGACATCCGGCCCGTCTCCACCGTGCAGCTCCAGATCCGTATCCCCGACGGCCAGTTCGAACAGGCCCAGCCGGAGAAGACGCTGCACGTGGACGGCGTCGCCTGCCCGCACCTCGACCCCGAGGAACTGCGGACCTTCTCCCTGCTCGTCGGCGTGGTGCTGTCCGACATCACCAATCCGGAGGGCGGCGCACTGCGCACTGCGCTACCAGCCGGGCGGGCACCTGGCCATGGCCGAGTGGTTCACGAACGGGCGGTCAGCGCCGCGCTCGGCCGCCCCCTGCCGTAAGCCGGACAACCAAGATCGGGGCGGTACAACAGGTTGCGGGCTGCAGACGTCACCCGCGTACGTGGAGCCTGTTCGCATAACGTGATCAAGGTCGCTCGGTGCGGGCTTCACTTGCGGTGGCTTCCTGGCTATGGTCCGTCGTCCCTCGGTTGGGACTGGCCCAGTCGAGGTGTCGAGGAGGTCCTCCCTGCGTATCCACCGCAGCTCGCACCCGTCCAGTTTCGTGATCATCCCGAACGCCTTGGCGCAGAACCGCGCGATGAGCTACACCGCCCGCGGATTGCTGGTGGACCTTCTCTCCCGTCCGGATGACTGGCGCGAGACGTGCCGGCAGATGGCGGACTCCAGTCCGCAGGGTCGCAAGGCCCTGGCGGCGGCGCTGGACGAACTGCGAGTGTGGGGGTACTACCGGGTGGAGGTGGTCCGCCTGCCGAAGGGCCGGTTGCGCTCGGAGGCGCACGTCTTCGATCGCCCGCAGACGGAGCTGCTGACGGGTGCCACTGCGCCGGGCTCCGGTGAACCGGACTGCGGTGATCGTGGCGCCCTTCCAAAGGACCTGGTCAAAGTACCCTCCCTCCCCCGTGAGGAGGATACGGAGCCGCTCGCCGGGGCGGCCCCGGCCGACGAGGGGGCGTGGCGGGAGGAGCCTGCTCCCGAAGAGACGCCTCGACCGAGTCGTACGGCTCCGGTCAACCCGGAGGACCTGGATGCGGAGTCGCTTGCGGCGGTGAATGCGCTGCTGAGAGCGGTCCGCCCGGAGCGGAGGCTGCCGCTGGGTGTGGCGGAGGCGGCGGCGCTCGCCCCGCTGGTGCGGGAGTGGATGGAGCGGGGGGCCTCGCAGGACGAGCTGCGGCAGGCGCTGCTGACCGGGTTGCCCGAGGTGGTGCACTCCCCGGTGGCGGTGCTGCGCTCGCGGCTGGAGCGGAAGAAGCCTGCGGAGCGGGCGGTCGCGCCGAAGCGGCAGCCGGCGGAGTGCGAGCAGTGCCGCGACCCGCTGCCCGAGCCGGGGCTGTGCGCGGGCTGTCGAGGGACGGGGCGGGCGGGCAGCGCGGCGGATCGCGGAGTCCAGGTGACCGCTCGCGGCATCGCCAAGGTTCGGGCTGCGATGGCGAGTTCGCGGCGGTGAGGCGCGCGGTGAGCCCGTGGCCGACGGGGTGGCCCTGGCGGACCGGACGGCGGTGATCAGGCGGCTGTCGGCCTCGTGTGGCCGCTGTGGCACACGGACGGGCTTGCCAGCGGATGGTGCTGCCCGGCAGAACCGGGCAGCACCACTGATGGCTACAGCTGGACGGGCAGTGCCTCCAGCCCCCGGACGAGCCTGGAGTGCCGCCACGCCAACTGGGCAGCAGGTTCCGTCAGTTGCAGGCCGGGGAAGCGATCAAGCAGCAGGAGCAGGACGGTCTCGATCTCGGCCTGAGCCAGCGGCGCGCCGAGGCAGCGGTGGATGCCGTGACCGAAGGCCAGGTGCGACCCGGCGTCGGGCCGGTCGAGGTCGAGGCGGTCCGGGTCGGTAAAACGGTCCGGGTCGCGGTTGGCGGCGCCGGGGCTGACGAAGACCGGGCTGCCCGCTGGCACCTCCGCCTCGCCGAGCCGGGTGGCCTTCGGCGCCCACCGCCAGGTGGCGATGCTGACCGGGGAGTCGTAGCGCAGCAGCTCGTCGACCGCCGCCGGGATCCGACCGGGGTCGGAGCGCAGCAACGCGAGCTGGTCGGGGTGCTGGAGCAGGGCCAGGACGCTGTTGCCGATCGCGGCGGTGGTCGTCTCGTGCCCAGCTACCAGGAGCAGCACCGCGAGCGAGACCAGCTCCAGTTCGCTGAGCCCGTCGCCGTCCTCGCCGCGAGCGGACACCAGGGCGGACAGCAGGGCCTCGTCGGGATCCGTCCGCTTGGCCGCCGCGAGGGCGGCCATGTACTCGGCCAGGGCGTGGGACGCGGCATCGATCCGCTCGTGGTCGCCGGTGGCGAGCAGGTCCAACGACCAGCGGCGGACCCTGTCGTGGTCGGCGGCGGGGACACCGAGGAGTCGGCAGATCACGGTGATCGGCAACGGCACGGCCAGACCCTCCATCAGGTCCACCCGGTCGCCGGGGGACCAGCCGTCGACCAGTTCCTCGGCGAGAGTGCGCACCGCTGGGCGCAACTGCTGGACGCGGGCCGGGGTGAATGCTCTGGTGACCAGGCGGCGCAGGCGCGTGTGGTCGGGTGGGTCGCTGTTGAGCATGGTGCTGGCCAGCGCCGGGTGCAGAGCGCGGCCAGAGGGACGGTCAGCGAAGAACGCGTTGGTGTCCTTCGACAGCTGAAGGTCTGCGAGCGCGGCCCGGGCCTGGTCGTAGCTGGTGACCACGGTCGCGGTGCCGGAGCTGCCGCCCATGGGCACCCGGGCGACGGGGCACCGCTGCCGCAAGGCGGCGTAGACGGGGTAGCGGTCGCGGTAGAAGGCGGGGTCGGAGAAGGGGCTGGCCATGAGTGCTCGCTCCTATGCCGCGTCCTGCGCGGGGGGCTGGTGCGCTGCGGCGACGCGGCGGACGATCTTGCTTCCGGTGTACTGCTCCGCCACCAACCGTAGCCAGACGGCCTCCTTCTCCAGATCCGCCTCGCGGGCGGAGCCGTGGTCGGCCAAGGGCGCGGGGTCTCGCTGGGCACGCGCTCTCCAGCGGGCGGCCTGGATGGCGCCCGCGACGACGGCCGCTTCGACCACGGCGTCCGCCTCGGTGCCGGTGAGGCCGTCGGCGGCCACGGCTTCCTCGGCGGCCTGCTGGACTGCTCGGGAGCGGTGCCCCTCAAGGCTGAGGATGCCGTCGGCGATTTCGACGGTGCGGCGGTGCAGCACGAGGCCGGAATCCGCGTCGCCGCCGAGGGTGTTCAGCACGACGTCGGGATCCACAGAGGTGATGTCCTGCCACAGCGGAGCCATGATCTCGGCGGTCTGCCGCTGCCAGGCGGTGAGCCTGCGTTTGGTCAGCGGCCACAGCATCGCGGGCACGGTGAGCCCGGCGGTGATCAGCAGTACGCCGGTCAGCGGGGCCGTGAAGGAGAAAGCACAGCGGTACGGCGTCACCAGGGAGGTGCACCGTGGGCCGCCGGGGAACAGCTCGACGTGCGCCAGGCTGGAGGCGGAGTTGACGACCTTGTAGAGCAGGTAGAGCAGGACGAAGACGCACCCGCCGGTGACGGCCTTGAGGCCCATCTTGTGGACTCGCCAGTCGGTTTCGGTGCTGCGTCGCCACGTCTGCGTGAGGGCGTCGTAGGTGGCGTGCCCCATGAAGGCGACGTAGGCGATGGTGTAGATGGTGAGCGTGGCGGGGGCCTGCCCCCAGTGGGTGTTGGTGAAGGGGCTGCTCCATCGCCGGTCGGCGGGGGTGGCGAAGAACGCGACGCTCATCACGGCGACGGTCAGGGCCAGTAGCCGCAGGCGGGGCCGCAGTTTGGCACGGGCCGGCGCGGGGTCGTGGTTGAGAGCGAAGAGGAAGCCGACGACGGCGAGGCTCGCGCCCAGCATCAGCACATTGCTGATGAGCTTGGCGAGGTCGCGGGTTACGAGGTCGGCAGCGTCCTGCACCGCGGGGTTGAAGCCGATGATGGCGACGGCCCAGGCGACGAGCAGTACAGCGGTTGAGGCGGCGTTGGATGGTCTGGGCGCCCCGTCGGGGCGGGGGCGCATCCAGAAGGCAGCAGCCGCGAGCAGGAGGGCGGGCAGGCCGAAGGTGATGAGGGTGATCACGGTGGCGCTGTTCTCTCGTCTTAGGTGTACATGGCTCCCCACCGCTCGGAGGCGGCGGTGGGGCGGAGGGAAGGCGACTTGCGCTCGCGGACCATCCGCGAGACGAGCAGCGAGCCGAGGTGTTCGGCTTCCTGCTCCTCGGGAGTGTTGTAGGAGGTGCGTGCCGAGACGCCGAGTGCGCCCATCCAGTCGATCTCGGATGCGAGTTGGGCGTCCGTCTTGAAGTCGGCCCGGTTCACGGTGCCGGCGTGGTCGAACAGGATGTGGCCCAGCTCGTGGGCGATGATCTGCAGGCGCAGCAGCGGTGGCGCGCTCTGCTCGTAGAAGACGACCTCGCGGTCGTCGTAGCGCTGGCGCAGGCCGCATCCGTCACTGTCCTGCATCGCCTTGGGCTCGCACTCGATGCGCCGACCGACGCGTGCGGAGACCGCCTCGATCAGTTCGGCTTCGGTGAAGCGGTGAGGAAGTTCGAGTTGGTGTAGAAGGTCCTCGCAAGCGGTGCGCAGCAATTCGGCATGCACGATCCCCTCCCAGGAAATGATCAAGACTTCGCCGCCCCGGAACGCGCATCGGATTTAGCGGCCCGGCGTCACGGCGACGGGAGGATGTTAAGCACATCGCATAAAGATCGTTTAAGTGTCGACCTTGCCTCAACGCCCACTTACTGGACGGTATGGGTCCACGTCGTCACGCAGCGTCGCGGCTTGCGAGTGTATGACCTGCGGAGATCCCGATGCCTGCGGGAGAGCCGCAGGCGTCAATTTAGGTACTTCACTACCGAAAGTAGCAAGCGCAGGGACATGTCAAAGGTGGGAGTGACATCCATCACCCTCATGCGTTGCTGGATTTCTTAAGGGTTTCCCAGGGGGTGGAGTGCATCTCTCCAGTTAGGGGAGCGCTTCCCCTGGCTGGGGGGCTGCACTCTCTGATGGGGAATCGGAAATGCGGGCTGTTGAATCTTCGCGCGTAGATTTTCTGGCATGCCTGAGCCCACGGGGAGGGCGGACTCAGCGCGTCGGCTCGCCGGGCTCCTCTGCCGGGGGCAGGCCCTGTGAGCTGCGCGCCATGTCGATCGACTCCTTGACGAAACGCAGGCCCCGGGCATCGAGCCCCTTGCTGCGCAGGGCGATCGACTGGACGCCGGCGTCCTCCATGGCCCGCTGAAGGTCGCGGCCGGCGATCTCCGTTTCCGGGTCGTCCGAGACCCAGTAGGTCGGGGGCACGTCGAAGAAGGCGGCGATCTTCATGAGGGTGTCGATCGTGGGGTTGGTGCGATCCCCCTTGCGCATCCCTCGGAGCAGCGTGTCGCTGATCCCGGTGCCGGCGGAGACCTCGCCGACGGTGTACGGTCCGCGGTCCTCGGGGTGGCGCTCCTCGAAGAGGCGATCGAGGCGCGCGGCGATCTGTGCAAGGCCCTTGTCCTTGTCTGCTTGTCCGCCCATCGCCCTGTCCTCCGTGTCGGATCGTCCCACGGGCGCACTTTAGTACCCAATGGTGCCCGGATGCACGCCAGGGTCAGAACTTTAGTGCCCCATTCGGGCGAACTCTGGTGTACGTTGATCTCGCCGAAGGGAAACTTAAGTGCAGAATCCCTGGTGGGGGGCCTGTATCGCGCCCGCTCATCCGGGGGCTGCCTTCGCTGGCGCGCCGGGTCGACCGGCAGGGCAGCGGCTTCGGCCGCCCTCGGCGGAGGACCCGGAAGTTGGCGCTCCCGAACTCCTCCGCACGCGAGGGCGTCGAACACAACCGACGCCGGCCTCCGAATCTCACAACGCGGCCGGACATCAGCCCAGGAGTCTCGCATGTCCTCCTCGATCCGCACAACCGGGGCCTGTGACGGCCGCCTGGTGGCTACCACCTCCGTGGCCTTCGCCGAGATCCTCGCCAGGCTCGCCCCCGGTGCCGCCTCCGTGCGCCTAAACAGCGCCGCCGAAAGCGGCCTGCCGCGCACCGCCGAGGCGTACGACGCGCACGGTCGACACGTCCCCCAGCCGCTTGCGATCCGCCAAGCGATGGCCCGATGGATCAGTACTGCCTTCCCACTCGACCGCGGATGCGCCCACCACCTTGACCTGGCCACCGGTGAGCTGACCGCCCTCGCCGCCGCCAGCGGCGAGGACCTCCCGCTGGCGGCCTGAGCCTCCGTCTTCACTCGCGTCCGCTGACCGAGTACCCGCCGCACCCCTGACGACCGCGCAGCGCAGGCACGCTCCGCCGGGACCGACCGTTCCGTTGCCGAAGGCAGCCGCGCCCCTGACGCGCCCTCTCTCGCCCTTACCCGTTCCGCGCTGACGGCACCGCCTGCCCTGGCGGCCGATGCCGCGCGCACCAGGCGAAACCTCTCACCTCCATGTCTAGCTCCCTTCTGCCCTCGCGCACCTCCGCCGACAGGGCACAGGGCGGCCCCGGCCTGCCCGTTTCCGACTCCGAGCAGTGGATCTCCACCACCGGCTCGCGCATCGCCCCCGACCCCTACACCTGGATGCAGGCCGTCCACTGGACGCACGACCTCGGCGCCCGCACGCCGGTCCGCGGCCACGGCCCGCGGTTCGGAACGACCACCGTGCTGCTGGCCCAGCAGCTCGCCCAGCTCAACCCCTGCCGGCCCGGCGTGGACTTCCTCGCCCGGATGCTCAAGGTCTCCACGCGCACCGTGAAGTACCACATGGCGATCCTGCGCGAGGCGGGCCTGCTGACCTACCGCGTCAAGGGCACGCGCGTGCGCCAAGAGCGAGCCCGCGCAAGCGAGTTCGCCCGCACCATACCCGCGTCCTTCGACCAGGCCCTGGGCCTGCGCACGGCTCCCTCGGACAGCTTCATCCGGGCCGTCGTCGGCGTCTCCGAGCACGGCCGCACCCAGCTGGCCCGGCTCGGGAAGAAGGCCGCACGCACCCTGCGCCGCAAGGCCCGCAGGACCAAGAAGCCCTCCTTTTCTGCGAGTTCGGGTTGCACCCCAATGGAGGGTGGTTCCCGCACTGTCTCTCCTGCAGCACTTACCGCTTCTCCCTCTGAGGGCAAGCCTCGAAGCGGGGAGTCCAGCAGTTCCCCGACGAGAAGAGGAAGAACCCGCAAGGCACTGAACGCCGTCGGGCGCCGCTACCAGCTCGGCCTGGAGCTGGTACGGCAGGTCCCGTGGCTGGCAGGTACGCCGGTCGCGCGGGTCGCCTGGGCCGTGCGGCACCTGGCCGACGCTGGCTGGACGGCCCACGAGGTGACCGCCGTGCTCGCCCTGCGCGCGCCCTCCGACCGGATCCACCGGCCCAGCGGCTTCCTGACGGCCCGCCTGGTCGGCGTGGAGAAGCTGTTCGACACCGCGGCCAAGCGCGCCAACCTGGTCGCCTGGTGGCGCGACAGCCGCCAGGCCAGCCGGGAACGCCACGCCGAGTGGAGCAGGTCGTGGTCCGCACCGCGAAGCAACGCGGTCGCCCGCCTGGTCCGCGAAGCCCTCACCGCCTCCAAGCCCAAGCCGCAGCACGTCGAACTGCCGCAGCAGCCCACCGACGCCGAGCAGACCGAGGTCCGCACCCTCGCGTGGCGCCAGTACCTCGCAGGCCAGCCCGAACTGGTCGCCTCCGCCGTCGCCCTCGCCGGCCGCGAGGCGGCCGAGCAGATCTACGGCACCGACCTCGTCCAGCGCGTCGTGCGCCTCGCCACCACCTCCAGCCATCTCACCACCGGAGCCGTCCGATGATCCCGCCCGACGAGCCCTGCGGCGTCCGCGTCGTGGCCGACCACGGAGGCAGGGCCGCGCCCGCGCCGAGCAACTGCACCGGGCCGGACCGCCGCCCGCACGGACCAGTCAGATCCCGGAAGAACGGCTCACCCGACTATCAGCGCGCCCTCGCACACCTGCAAGGAGCCCGCGCCCGCGTCCCGGCCGACCCGCTTGCCGCACCGGCCATCGAGCCCAAGGTCCGCGCCCTCGCCAGAGCAGCCCCCGCGCCCGCCGCCAGCAGCTGAGCGGCCCAACCCGTGCCACCGCCACAGGGCCGCCACCGACCAACCGCCTGCCGCAGCAGGCCCACCACGGAGAACACCGCACCGTGCCCGACACCCAGCCCACCCCGATCCAGCTCGTAGGCCGCCGTCGCGATCACAGCTGGACGACCGACGCCGCCTGCGCCGGCAGCCCATCCCCGGACCGGTTCTACTCGCTGCCCAAAGAGACCAAGCAGACCGCCGCCGCCAAGTCGGTCTGCAGGTCCTGCCCCGTCAGCGAGCAGTGCCTGGAAGAGGCCCTGGACCTGAATGACCGCTGGGGCATCCGCGGAGGACTGACTGAGGCCCAACGCCTCGTGCTCCACCGCCGTGCCACCGTCCACCGCTGGGAGGAGCAGCGCATCCGCGACGCCCTCGCCGGCCGGTCGGGGGGCCTCTCCAGGCCGGAACGCATCTCTGTGGTCACCGTCGCCGCGATCCTCGGCCTGGACGTGAACACCTGGGCGTCCGTACTCGGCATCAGCCGCAAGTACGGCCTCGAACTGCTGCGCGAGGCCCGCAAGACCATCGACAACCAGCCGCTGGCAGTCCGGCGCGAGCAGCGCATCGCAGCCTCCTTGGCCGCCAGCCGGGCGGTGGCCGCGTGAGCAACGGCCAGCGACTCCGGCCCGGGATGTCCTGGTGGGACAAGGCCGCGATTGGCGCCATGGGCGGCGTCGGCGGAGCCCTGTCCTACGACGCCCTGCAGCAGATGGCCGTCGCCATGCACATCCGGCCCGAACTGACCTACCTGTTCCCCGTCGCCATCGACGGATTCATCGCTTACGGCACCAGGGCGCTGGTCGTGCTCAAGGAAGCGCCGCTGAGGGCCCGCTTCTACACGTGGAGCGTGTTCGGCAGCGCCACGGCCACGAGCGTCTGGGCCAACTGGACCCACGCCGTGCGCCTCAACGACCTCACCCCGCCCAGCGAGGGTCTGCACCTGTCGAACTGGTCCGTCGGCGTGCTTAGCACCATCGCACCGCTGGTGCTGGGCGGCGCCACCCACCTCTACATCGTCATGTCCCGACACACCTCCGGCGCCGACGCGGACCCCGAGCCCGCCTCGGAGACGCAGGAGTCGAGCAAGACCCGCTGGTGGAGCCGGCGGGGCGCATCCGGTCAGGACGACCCGACCAAGACCGCGGTCCGCACCCGATGGTGGAGCCGCAAGCGCACCGAAGACGCAGCCCTGGAGAGCGCCGCGTCCGCGACCGCGGACGAGCATCCCGAGCTGACCGCCGTCCCCGCGCCGTCCCCGGTGTCGCTGACCAAGGCTCATCCGGAACCGGCCGCGCTCCCGCCGGAGTCAGCCACCATCTCGGGGACGCAACCGCAAGCCGTCCCCACCCCCGGAACCGAGTCCGCCGCCGCCAACGGGACCGTCCCCGGTCCCCAGGCTTCCGCCGCTGCCCCCGGCCCCGGGACGGTCCCCGAGAACAGGACGGCCCCCGCCCCCGCGACCGCCCCGGTGGGACCGGAGCAGAAACCGGGAGCCGTCCCCGGTACCACGGCATCGCCGGGACCGGCGAGCAGCCCGTCCGGGACCGTCCCCACCGTCCCCGCCGAATCCGTCCCGCTGGTACACGCCGCGCCCCCAGCGGTTCCCGCTGCGGCGGCCACGCCAGCCGAACACGGTCCCCGGCACCGAGACGGATCGGTCCCCAACGGCAGCGCAGCGTCCCGGCCAGCCGGCGAGGCCGACGGCACAGGCCAGGTGAGCGACGCCATCGCGACCGCAACCCCCCACACCCCAGCCTCCGCAGCGACCTCCCCGCCCCCGGTCCCGGCCGTCCCCGCCCCGGCCGACGCCGCAACCGCTCGTCCCTGCGGCCCCGGGACCGTCCCGGCACAACCGACCGCACTCAGGGCCGTCCCGACACCGGGGACCGCGAGCACCGGGACCGGTCCCGAACCCCGACCGCTCCCGGACCCCGCCAAGGAAGCCGGTCCCCACACCGGGACCGTGGACACCCCCGGCACACCGACCGTCCACAGCGGGGACCGGCCGAGGCAGGGACCGGGGACCGTCCCGAGGATCAGCACCACGCCCAAGGCCGTCCCCGCCGCTCCGTCCCCGGTCCCGGGTGCTGCCCGGGGACCGGACCGCGAAGCCCGGAAGCGGGAGCTGAGTGAGGACGAGCTGGAGGCGCTGCTGCCGATCGGGCGCACCGTCGCCGCCACCGCCGAGGGACGGCTGACCCGCGAGACCCTACGCGCCGGCCTCCGAGCCCAGAACGTGCCGATCAACAACACCGCGCTCGGCCAACTCCTGCGGGAGCTGAAGGACATCGAGGGCAAACCCCCGCCCGCCCGACGCTGACCGTCCCGAAACCCGCCGAACAGGCCACCACCCCACCCGAGGAACCGACTTGACCGCCAAGAACAACACCGACGAACACCTCACCATCGGTCTGATGACCCTGCTGCGCGACACGAAGCTCCTGCACAGCGCCGACGGGGCGAGCGACGGCAGCTGGGTCGTCCGCCGGACCCGCTGCGGTCCGCAGTTCGTCCTGGAGACGCCGCCGGACGCAATCGAGTACGCCATCGAGGTGCTCGTCGACTACCAGCTGGAAGCCGCCTCCGCACGGTGAAGTCGGTTGCCGTGCAGCCGCTTTGACCTGCACTGCCCGGGGCGGGGACCGGCACCGATGGCGCAGCAAGCTATCGCCTGGGGCAGCCCTACGGGCCACCCCAGGCACTTGCCCTCGCCCCACGGGGGCGAGGGACCTGGGTGGAGTCGAGCGAGGGCGCTCGACTCCACCCAGGAACCCGGAGCGAGGGCGCTCCGGGAACCGAGGAAAGGAGAAGCCACGACCACGCCACAATCCCAAGACCCTGAAGCCGAGTTGACGCCCAAGCGCCGTCCGCGCCGCCGCCACCGCGACGCCCAGCAGCGCCCCCACCGCATCGTCACCCGCTTCAACGCCGCCGAGCGCGACGAGATCATCGCCGCCGCCGAACAGCGCGAGCAGACCGTCTCCCGCTTCGTCGCCACCAGCACGCTCGCCGCTGCCCGCGGCCACAGCAGCGCCCGCGACCCGCAAGACCGCCTCGACCGAGCCGTCGACGTCCTCGCCGCCGCCCGCGCCCACCTCGCCCGAGTCGGCAACAACCTGAACCAAGTCGCCTTCGCCTTCAACGCCGGCGGCCACGTCCAGCCGGCCGACCTCGACGCCACGCTCGGCGCGGTCCGCGCCGCCGTCGCCACCGTCGACCGCACCGCTGCCCAGCTCGTCACCGGGGCCGCCGGTGGTCCCTGACGTCAGCCGCGGATCGAAGACGTACGGACTGCTGGCCTACCTCTTCGGTCCCGGGCGGCGCGACGAACACGTTGACCCGCACATCGTCGCCTCCTGGGACGGGTTCGCCCCGGACCCGGGCCGCGACCCGAACGCCACGCTCTCGCAGCTGGAGGCCGCGCTCGACCTGCGGGTCAACCAGCTCGGCGACCGGCGGCCCAAGCGGCACGTGTGGCATTGCCCCGTCAGCGCGGACCCCGGCGACCGGCTCCTGACCGACGAGGAGTGGGCCGAGGCCGCCCGCCGCGTGGTCGCCGCCGCCGGCATCGCGCCCGAAGGCGATCCGGACGGCTGCCGCTGGATCGCGGTCCGCCACGACCCCCGGCACATCCACATCATGGCCACCATCGTGCGCGGCGACCTGCGCCAAGCCCGCCTGAACGGCGACGCGACGCGCGCACAGGCCGAATGCCGTCAGATCGAAAAGGACTTCGGCCTCAGGGAGCTGAACCAGGGCGACGGGACCGCCGCCAAGCGGCCGACCAGCGCCGAAGGCCACAAGGCGAAACGCCTCGGCAAAGGCGAACCCGTCCGGCTCCAACTACGCGACGCCGTCCGGCGCGCCCTCGCGGGCGCCGCTGACGAGCAAGAGTTCCTCGACCGACTCAAGACGGTCGGCCTCCTGGTCAGCTTCAAGACCGGACCGTCGGGCGACGTGCTCGGATACTCCGTCGCCCACCCGGACGACCGCAACGCCAACGGCGACCCGGTGTTCTTCGGCGGCTCCCGGCTCGCCCCGGACCTCTCCCTGCCTCGCATCCGCAAGCGACTGGGCACCGGACCGGTCGACGCCGCCGACACCGTGCCGCCCGACGGCGCGGCGACGGGCAAGGTCCGCACGCCCGACTCGCGAGCCGCGCAGGCCCGGCGTGGCGCAGCCCAGGCGGTCGAGGCCGCCGCCCGCACGATCGACGAAGGCGAAGCCGAGCAGGTCGCCGCCCAGCTCGCCGGAGCGATCGAGGTCATCGACGTGATCGCCATCCGCGCACCTGCCGACACCCGCGCCCAGCTCCTCTCAGCGGCGCGGGCGTTCGAGCGCGCCTCGCGCAGCCACGTCCGCGCCGAGCGCGCCGACAACCGCAGCCTGCGCTACGCCGCCCGGCAGCTGCTCTCCAGCGGCTACGCCACCAACCGCGGCGAGGACGGCGGGGCGACCGCCATGCTGCTGTCCACCCTGGTCCTGCTGGCCATCGCCGCCGCCCGCTGGCACTCCGGCCAAGGCCACGCCCAGCAGGCCGCCGCCGCCGACGCCGCCGCCCGCGAACTGCGCACGGCCTACTGGACGGTTGCCGCCAGGCCGATGGCCGCGATGGCCCAGGGCGGCCGGACGCTGCCGACGCCGGCCCGCGAACGCCAGAACGAGATCATCCGCACCCGGCTGGCCGACGTCGAGGGTGTCCCCAGGGAAAGGGAGGGCTGGGACGCGCTCGCCGCGACCCTCGCCGAGGCGGAGGCGGCCGGCCATGATTCGGCCGCGCTGCTTGAGGAAGCCAGGTCGTGGCGAGAGCTGGACAGCGCAGACTCGGTCACCGCGGTGATGGTCTGGCGGGTCCGGCGGATCGCCGGACTGTCGGCCGCACCCGAGCTCACCACCGCGAAGCGCGGCACAGGCCCCCGGAGCGGACAGGCCGCCGCTACGGCACCCGCGCCGAGGCGACGCCCGACGCGCTGACCGAACCCGATACGCCGTCGGGTCTGACACGCTAACGTGGCCTCGCTCTGAGAAAGCAGCACCGAGGACGCCAGCCCCGCCGGGCTGGCGTCCTCGGCGTTTCCGGCACCCGGCCGGAGCATCGGAAGGAACGGAAAACGAAAATCGAACAGGCGTACGATAGCGGCATGAGTACCGCCCTCCCGCGCCCCCGACCCGAACGACTCCACCTCGGGAACGACGACGGGGACGCGAGGCCCGCACCCGCAGCGCTGCTGACCGGCCCGGGCCGCACCTGGCCGACGGAGGCCCGCTGGGTGCGGGCGCAAATCCGCGTCGGCGGGCAGTGGCGACCTGCCCGGATCGAACACTGGCGGCTGCGTCTGGGCAGCCTGCGCTGGTCGGCGCAGGTCACCTGGCAAGGAGAGGACGGCCTCCCGGTCAGCGGGTGGTACCTCTGCCAAACCGAGGGGCTGCGCCTGCTCAGCTGATGTCAGACACGCTGGCGCGGCTTCTTCTGGCCCGGTGACATGGCTACTCGCCGACGCGGGGAATCTTCCGCAAGAGTGCCTGCGGGTTGGCCAGGAGGGCGGCCAGCTGCAGCAGCGCGATGTTGGCCAGACCCCGGGGGAGCCTGCCTGTATGGGAGAACAGCGTCGCCTTCTCCTCGGCATCGAGCTTCAAGTATGAGTGCGCGCTGTTCCGGTCGACCCGCAGGTACCGGCTGGTGGCGGTGTCCCAACTGCGGTCGATGGTGCCGCCCTTCTTCGTGGGAATGCCGACCAGGCCGTTAGGCCCGAGGTACTGGCTCGGCACGAACTCGTCCTTCACGCGCCCGAGCGCGTCGACGCCGAGTTGACACGCCGGCAGCAGAACGGCGGCCACGTCAGCGGGCAGCGCCTGTGCGAGGTCGCCGAGGACCTTCTGGGCCTGGCTCGGCTTGAGGGCCTCGTCGAACGAGCCGATCCCCATGCCCTCCAGCGTGTCCAGGGCGTCGTAGGCCGCGCGCAGCTGCGCCGTCTCATGCTGCTCGGTCAGGAGCATGACCTCCCCAACGTCTCGGAAGAGGCGTTCCACACTCGCCAGGTACTGCCAGTGCCGAGCAGGGTCGTACGGGCCCGCACTCCGCGGCTGAGGGAAGCGACTCGGGTCGGTCACGACGGTCAGCAGCTTGTTCACGGCTTCGATCCACCAGCTGACGAACGACCGGAACTGCTCGGCCGTCGCGGCCGGCTGCTGCAGCCCCATCCGCTGCCGCGGGCCGATCATCCGGTCGTCGCCGTAGGACAGCGCGTCGACGAGCTGGTTGCTCGGCCACTCCGCCCCCGGGCGGGGCGCACCGAACAGCCACACACCCACGGCGTGGTCGCGTGCCGCGGTCGCCCCGAACAAGTACGGGGAGGCGACCGCCAGAGCCGGGGAGAGAAACGGCTGCAGCCCGTGGATAGCACTGGTGGCCAGGCCGACCCCCGGACGCTTGGTCGGATCGGCCGAGGCCACCTGCGGGTAGATGAGCGCGTGGTGGAGGAGCCGGACCAGCGTGTAGCGCTGGCTCAGCTCGCTGGCCATGTCGACCACCATGAACTCCGACTCGGGGAGCACCGGCAGAGCGCGTTCGGTGAAGAATCCACGAAGGCGATCCGGGAGAACCTGCAGGCCCGAACTCTGAAAGGTCAGCTGGAACTCGGCGACCCGGGCCGGAAGCGCGTCGTCAGCACGCAGCTTGGCCAGGAAGGGGTCGAAATCCTGCGCGCTGAGGCCGACCCCCCGATCGGGCAGTGTGCTCAGCTGCCGGAATCCGGCCTCGGTGTGCGGGACGCTGCGAATGACGAGCAGGCGCGGCTGCGCCTGGCTGTAGGACTCCCTGGTCCGGATCTTCAACAGGCTTCCGTCACGCCGGTGCTGGAGTTCTGCCGAGTCGAGCAGGTCATTGAAGCTGGCGGTGAGTGGCGGCGGCACGTCAATGACGATCCATCCGGGCGTGGCGGGGCGAGAGGTCATGACGACCATGATGTCCGCCCAAATGGCCGATTGCGCATGTTTTTCCCGGTACGCCGACGCATCACCAGCCAGGATCGAGGCCCTCCTGCCGCCCTAGCACAAGATCGGCCGGATGCGTCCGGCCGTGCTGCACGGAATCTGGTGATCCGCCCGCCGACGGACGCGATCGACGTTGCGTCGGCGGGCGTACCACCCCCGTCCCGCGCAGCAGGAGAGTGACCGTGGAATCCGAGCCCCAGGTGACGGTTCTGTTCACCGAGAAACCCCACGAACTGAACGCCTACGTGTACGGGCCGTTCACGCCCAGGACCATCGACGCCGCACAGATCAGCCGGCGCTATCCGCACATCACCGGCCCACTCGAACACCGCGGCCTCGAATGCGTCGAGGACTTCGGGCTGAGCGGCTACATCCTCCACGTCCTGCTGCCCAACGGCGGGTACCTGACGATCTCCCCGCCCCAGGGGAACGGCGAGATCGCCGACGCCATCCCCGGCTTTCCCAACAGCTGGCACGTCACCCGGGACCACCCGGACGCCAACGACCAGTTCGAGGTGATCTACAGCAGCGAGCCCGGCGGCCCGCACGAGCACAACCGCGGCAGCGTTCCTGCGATGCTGGCAGCGGTGTACCAGTGCCTGGAGCAAATGGGCGTCCCTGGCCGTGAGGAACTGCTGGCCACCCAGGCGCGTGCCGAGCAGCTGCTGCGCGAGGCCGGCTTCCTCGACCGCTCCACCAACGACGACGTCCGGTTCCAACTGCCTCCCGGCGCGACGGGGCTCGCCGCGCGCAGCGCCGCGGTCACCCGTGCCGTCCGGTCCTTCAAGAGCGAGGGCATCGGCTACGTCTGCCCGGCCGACCTCCTCGGCGTGGTCGTCCAAGCCGCGCCCGCAGCGGCTTCGTCGCCCCGCGGCTCGGCCGCCCGCACCACCTCGGCGACCCTGCCCTTCGTCACGCCGCCGACGGCACCGGGCGAGCGGCTGACCGAAGCGCTCAGCGGCCAGCCCCACCAGCCGGTCCTCCGCCTGCAGTAGCAGTTCAGCGCGTGCACACTCGGCCGCCGTGCCCGACCGGCCCCGCCGCCGCGTAACCCCTTTCTGACCTGAACAGATGAAGGAACGTCGCCATGCTCGTCGTGCTCTCCGCCCTCCGCTCCCATCTTGAGGACCGGCTCACCGAGCGCGGGCAGCAGATTCTCGCCGTCGTACCGCCCGCCGTCCAGACCGACCGCCAGGCACGCGGTGTCGCATACCCGATGCTGACCGTCGCCGCGTGGGACGACCGGCGCCAGTTGTCCGCCCTCGCTGACGAACTGGCCACGCTGCCCGTCGAGTCGGTGGTCACCACCGACGAGCCCTGCCTGCGGGCCGCCGCATTCTTGCGCGAACGGCTCGGCCTGCCGGGTCAGTCTGTGGAATCGGCAGCAGCCGGAACGGACAAGCACATTCAGAAGGACGTGCTCGCCGCCGCCGGCGTCCCCGTCGCTGGGCACGTCACGCTGAACAGCGTCGCCGACATCGAGAGCGCAGCCGCGCAGCTCGGCTGGCCGGTCGTCGTGAAGCCCCGCAGGGGATTCGCCGCGATCGGAACCCTCCTGGTCCGCGACCGGGACCACCTCGACCGCCTGCTTGCCAGCGGCGCCTTCGGCCCCCAAGCGCTGCCCGCCTGCCTTCACGCCTCCGGCATCCACCGGGGACTGGACCACGCCAGCGGCGGCCTCATGGCCGAGGAAGGAATCGACGTCATCGCCGAGTTCCACTGCGAGATCCTGCGCCACCACGGCCGCGAGGTCTACGCCGTGCCGGGCCGCTATCCCGGCCCGCTGCTGGGCACCACCGTCCTGGGCTCGGTGCTGCTGGGTGCCGGTGACGGCCAAGCCCAACAGGTCATCGACCTGGCCCGCGCTGCCGCCGATGCCCTCCACCTGGTCACCGGGTTCGCCCACGTGGAGATCCTGCTCGCACGCTCCGGTGACCTGCTGGTAGGGGAGATCGGGCTGCGCCCCGGCGGCGCCATGCTGCCCCACCTGCTTAAGCTCCAGCACGGCATCGAGCCCTGGGCGCTCGCCGCCGACTTGGCGATGGGCCTGCCCCCGCAGGTGCAGCTGCGCAGCGGCAGTCCGACCGTGGCCTGGGCCGCCCCGATCGCCCCGCCCGGCTGGATCACCGACATGGACAGCGTCGAGGTCCTGCGGAAGCGGCCCGGTGTCATCGACGTCCACCAGCTCGTCCATGTCGGCCAGCAGAGCCCCACCCGCGTCGGCACTCTCACCCCCGCCGGCCACGTCTTCGCCATCGGAGAAACCGCCGAGCAGGCCGAGGCCCACGCCCACCAGGCCGCCAGCGCCTGGCAGATCACCACCAGCGACCTGCCGCCGCATGAAGAACGGCCGGTCCGCTAGGACCCCGGGAGGTCGCTCCCCGTCCCTCCGTTCCCACCCGAACTCCACTGCTGGAGCAGCCGCTTGTCGACAGCCGCCGCCGGTCCCCCCACCCGCTTTCCGGCCACGTACTGGGTGCTCGTGATCGGATCCGGCGCCAACCGCATCGGCGCCGTCCTCGTTCCGTACCTCACCGTCTATCTGGTGACCCGGCTCCACCTCTCCATCAGCACCGCCGGCCAGGTCCTGGCCGCGTTCGGCGCGGGCTGGATACTGGGCCAGCCGCTCGCCGGTGCCGCCGCCGACCGAATCGGCCGCAAACCCACCATCGTTGCCTCCCTGACCCTGACCGCCACGGCGTACGGGCTGCTCGCCCGCGCCACCGCTGTCCCCGAACTGATTGCCCTGGCCGCCGCGATCGGGCTGGTCTTCGACGCGCCCCGCACCGCGATCACCGCGTGGATCGCGGACATCCTCACCGAGCAGCAGCGCGCCCGCGGCTACGGCCTGCAGTACTGGATGCTGAACGCGGGCGCCGCGGCCTCCGGCATCGTCGGCGGCTTCCTCGCCAGCTCCCACATGGGCTGGCTCTGCGCGGTCAATGCGCTGACCTGCCTCGCGTTTGCCATGGTCGTCCTTGCCCTGCCCGCCACCCGCGACCACCCGGCCAACCCCGCAGATCCCGTTGGCTATCGCAGTGTCCTAACCGACTGGCGCCTGCTGTCGTTCACCGGCCTGTCGTTGGTCACGCTTACCGTGTACCAGCAGATGGTGTACGGTCTCCCGCTGGCCATCCACGCCGACGGCGTGTCGCCCGCCGTCTACGGTGCGGTCAACGTTGCCAACGCCATCACGGTCCTGGCGTTGCAGCCGCTGCTGCAGCCGCTGATGGACCGCACCCCATCGTTGCGAACCTGCGCGGTCGGAGCCCTGGCCATCGGCCTCGGCATGGGAGCCAACGGCCTCGCCCACTCCGCCGCCGTGTTCATCGCCGCTGCAGTCCTGTGGAGCCTCGGCGAGATGGCGTTCTGCGTCGGGGCCGCCGCGTACGTCACCGGCCTCGCACCGGACGGCGCGCGTGGCCGCTACCTCGGTGTCTGGGGCGCCGCGTTCGGCGGCTCCGCGCTGGCAGCTCCGCTGATCGGCGCCCTCGCCCTCAACCGCGGCCCCGGCTGGCTGTGGATGGGCAGCACCGTGCTCGCGTCGCTGTGTGCCACAGCCCTCGCTCTCCAACCCGCCGGCCGCCGCCCTGCAAGCGCCTGACCACTGTCCCTTCTCCGAAAAAGCCGGCTCCGTGCCCTCGCAGCGAGGAACGACCTGGTCACCCAGCCGCCAGAGCCTCGCAACCCCGAACGGAAAGACCGCATGCCCCACACTTCCGACGACACCGTCCTCCTCCTCATCTCCTCGGGCAACCCCGCCTACCGCGCCTACTGCCTCGAAAGCGCCGCGCGCCGCCACCGAGTTGTCCTGGTCGACGCCACCGCTCCGACATGGCAACTGCGGCACATCGTCGATCACGAGGTCGCTGACCCCCACGACCTGGCCGCCCTTCGGGAGGCTGTCGCCCGCCTGGCCGACCGCCACACCATCGCCGGCGTTCTCACCTGGGACGAGTACTGCCTGCTGCCCACCGCGCAGATCGCGACCGACCTCGGCCTGCCCGGCCAGTCGTCCGCGACCGCCGCGGCCTGCCGCAACAAGAGCGCCGCGCGCGCCGTCTGGGCAGCCGAGGGCGTGCCGTCCGCGCAGTCGATCCGGGCCACCTCGCTCGTCACCGTCAACACCGCCGCCCGCCGCATCGGATACCCCGTCGTCCTCAAGCCCGCCGCGTACGCCGGCAGCATCGGCGTGATCAAGGTCGAGCAGGCTCAGGACCTCCCGGCCGCCTACGTCTACGCCTCCGAAGAGGCCGTCGGTCAGGGGGCGGAGGGCTCCGGCCTTCTCGTGGAGGAGTACCTCGACGGACCCGAGATCTCGGTGGAGTGCGTCACCGTGTACGGCATCACCACGCCGGTCGCCGTCACCCGAAAGTTCCTGGGCCCGGAACCGCTGTTCCAGGAGGTCGGTCACACCGTCGTCGCCGACGATCCGCTCCTCGCCCAGGTCGGCCCCGTCGCCGAGGCCGCGCTGGACGCCCTCGGCGTCAACACGGCCGTGTCCCACGTCGAGATGCGGCTCACCAGCAGCGGCGCGCGCCTGATCGAGGTGAACGGACGCATCGGCGGTGACCTGATCGGTCGTCTCGTCCAGCTGGCCACCGGTATCGACCTGCCGGCCATCGCCGCGGACATCGCCCTGGGCCGAGAGCCCGACCTCACCCCTACTCGACGGGAGGCCGCCGGAGTCCGCTTCATCCTGCCCTCTACCTCGGGCACCATTCGCCGTGCCCAGCCCCGCGAAGAACTCGGCAGCCCGGACTGGCTGGAGCGGCTGCGCTTCGAGCACGAGACCGGCGAGCAGATCCTCCTCCCCGACGACGGCGGGAACTTGCATACCGGCCGCCTCGCACACGTCGTCGTCACGGGTGCCGACGCGGACCAGGTCCATGCCCGACTGGATCACGTGACCAGCCTCCTCGACGTGGAGGTTGGCGAGACCGCCTGAGCCGCGGAACGTGGCGGGCCCGATATGGACAACGACCGGACCCGCCACGGCCAACGCGGCCAGTTCCAGCGGCGCAGAACGCGAAAGATCACGATCAGGCATCGGTGCCGGATTTCGGGAATATTCAGGGTCCGGGCCTCGGTTAAGCCCACCATCTGCCTCACGAAAGGGCTTGCAGCTTGTCGGACTCGCCGAGACGCGATCTGAACCCGAACGACCCCTCGATCCCTCCGCTCTCCGACGCCGGCCTGCACATCCCGGACTATCCCGTGATGGTTCCCGAGCCCGCCCCTGGCGGTGCCGTGATCCGCGTCGTCGAGTACCCCGGCGAACTGAACCCGCGGGGCACCCTCGTCCTTTGCTCCTCGTGCCGCGCGAGCCGCGACTGGCTGCTTCTGGAGACCCGCCGGCGCGTCTTCGTGCGCTGCCGGTGCGGCTACGAGTGGGAGGAGGGCGAGCTGGACATCGACTTCTTCGAGGAGAACTTCTCCTACGCGGACCGGTCCTGGGGTGACGCCGAGCAGGCGCTGACTGACCTGGGCTTCGGGGGCGAGTTCGCCGGGATCTACTTCAACTGACCCTGTACCAGCACTTGCTGGCCGCGGCGGTCCGCTGTCCGCGGGCCGGGAGGCTGCGGCGGGTTCGGGTTGATCACCCGCGGTCCGGCCCGTGTCCGGAGTTGGCGCTGGACGCGCCGAGGGCGGTGGTGCACAAGGAACATCCTTGTGCACCACCGCCCTTCGGCGTGCCGCCGACGCGTCATTCCGCGAGCCGGTACACCGGGTGTTTCCCGTCGCCGGAGACGGTGACCGCAGCGGCGCGGGCCAACCGGACCAGGCACAATCTCGCCGTCGCTGGGCGCAGCCCGGTCCCGGAGGCAATCTGGTCGAGTCGGCCCTGGCCGTGCTGGTCGAGCCAGCCGAGCACGGCGCGGTCCGCATCGGCGTCCAGGCTCCGGGAGATCCAGCACAAAGCCAGCACACCAACGGCGAGGGCGACCAGCGCGACGGCGGTCGCCCCACTGGGTCCGGAGAGCGCGCCAGCGACGGCCTCCACTCCGGCGGCAGCAGTGACTACGGCCGTGGCGAGGGCTGCGCGGCGCAGATGGCGCCGGGGAGCAGACATGGAGATCAGGACTCCTCCGCGGAGACGGGGGCGAAGCGCGAGGTGCGGAAGAAGTCGCAGTCCGGGCCCGGGGGCCGGATGCGGCAAGTGCGGCAGGCACCGGGTGAAGCGGGGCGGATGTGGTGGTGGCACACCGTCCGGCCCCCGCCGTCGGCGCGGACCGGATGGGCGACGACCAGCTCGTTCAGCGCGACGGGTTCCACCCAGCCACATCGTCCCACTGTCGGGGCTGCCCCGTTGCGGGTCGGAGTTCCGAGGGGTGCGATCAGGTAGCGGTCGGCGGGGGCGAGGTACGCCAGGACAGCGAAGGCCGGACGGTGACCGTCAGGGTCGGGCGGGCCGTAGGCGGTGCCGAACGCGCGGTGGACGGTGGCGGGATCGAGGACGTCTCCGGACAACTCGATCGGGAGGGGCAAGCGGCCTCCAGGAGCGCTGGACTGGTGCGGCACGGTTGTGCCGTGACTGGCCGCCGAGCCGTGGGGCCCGGCGCTGGCCGGTTCACCGGTTCTGGCGGCGGATGCGAGGCGGGCGGTCGCCGAGGGCGTCAGCGACGAGCGGGGGCGTCAGCCACAGCAGCAGGATGATGACCGCCAGCTGCAGCGCGCCCAGCACAGCGCTGGCGAACATCAGCGGTCTGCCGGGCCACAGCAGCACCACGTGCAGGAAGTTGGGGTACACAGCGCAGCCGGTCAGCCACCTAGCTGCCGCAGCGCGCTGGAGGAGGCGGGTCTTGGCGGCGCGGGCAGCGCGCAGGGTGAAGATGAGGGGTTCCCTTCGATAGGGGGAGGGGACGGGCTCAGCGGCCCGGCTGTTCGACGAGAGTGCGCAGGACGGCGAGTACAACCTCGACCGGGGTGTGGCGGTCGAACCGGGCCCGCCAACCGGGCTGGCGCGCGGTGCCGTCCAGGGAGATGGTCCAGGTGTCCGCGCACGGGTTGTCCGGCTGGTAGCCCAGGTACACCTGGGTGCACGGGGATGCGGCGTGCAGACCTCCGTCGGCATCGATGACGTACGTCCAACGGTTCTCGTACAAAAAGGCGTTCAGGTCGTTGGGGTTCCCCTCGCCGAGGAGCCAGTTGCGGACCGGGACGGGGTCACCGGGGCGGAGGCTGGGGGCGGAGGGCGCAGACATGATGACGGTCAGGGCGTGTCACTTCCTCGACGGAGTGCGGCGGGAGGTCCATGTTTGCTTGGAAGTCCCTGGATCATGTAGTCCCGTCGAGGGTTTGGTGCAGATTGTCTGCCGCAGGCGAACGCGCCGCCGCCGGAGCCGGGTTGGTCCAGTGACGGCGCGTTGGGGGTCCTGTTTCGATGAAGTTGGTGGGCTGGCGGGCGGGGCTTCTGCGTTCGGTGATCGTGGTCCTGTGACGGTGTTTCAGCACGTTTTGCGGATGGCGTCGGTGGCGGCCTTGGCGATGGCGGCGGGAGCGCTGGATGGCCGGGGCAGGTGGAGCAGGGTGGTCCCTGTCAGGTGGCGGGATTCGGCAGTGAGGGTGAGCTGGAGTACGGCGCAGCCAGCGGTGGTGAGGCGCTTGATGCGGGTGACGGCGTTGGCGGTTTCGTAGCCGGTGTACTGGGCGTCGGTGACGATCACGAGGAGGCGGCCGGTACCGGGGCGGCTGAGTTCGAGGCCATGGTCGAGTGCATCGATGGCGTCAGCCAAGTTGTGGCTGCCGCCGCCGGCTTCGAACATCGTGACGCGGTCTGGTGCCCGGTGGGTGGGCCGGGTCAGTGCGGTCAGATTCCGGTCGTAGGCGATGGTGGCGGTGTGGGAGTCGGGGTCGGTCAGGGCTGCTGCGCGGGCCACGATCCAGGCAGCTGATGCGACGGGCTTGCAGGCGGCGCTCATGGAGCCAGAGACGTCGACGGCGATGCCGACGCGCAGTGGTGGGGCGGCGGTGGATCGGCGGCGGGTGTGGGTGAACGGTTCTGCGGTGGGCGTTGCCCCGGCGGCGCGCTGGGCGTCGCGGGCAAGGGCCTGGCGCATGTTGAGGCGGCCGGGCGGGGTGGGGCTGGTGGTCCGTTCCTCGGTGCGTTCGCGGTAGGCGGCGGCGCGAAGGGCGCGGCTCAGGCGCGCGGCGGCGCTCTGCTCGGCGGCAGTGGGTCGACGGGTGCCGGTGATCGGGTTGCTGAAGGGCCGCGGTGTTCCGTCGGGACTGACGGTGGTGCCGCCCGGGTTGAAGACGGACTTGGCTGTGGCGGCGGCCTTGCGTCGCTGGCCGGCCTGCTGAGCGCGGTCCTTGGCCTGCGCCCTGGACCGGGCAGCCACGGCGTTGGTCGCGGCGGCTTGTGCGGCGAGATCGGCGGCGTCGTTGGCGGCCACGCTGTCCATGACGGCCCCTGTGGCGGCGGACAGCAGATCGGTGAGGTCCTCCGGCACGGGCAGTGCGGGGGCGGCGGTGCCCAGGGCGTCGCACCAGTCCTGGGCGTGCGCGAGCATGGTCGTGGCGTCGTGGTCGGCGCACCGGTGGGCCGCGGTCCAGATGCCGGTGAGGGTGGCCAGCAGGTCGGCGCCCAGGACCCGTTCGCACAGCTCGGCGACGGCGCGGGTCTCGCCGGCGTCCAGGATGCCGGCGTCCCGGCGGCCGAGGATCAGGGCCGCCACGCCGGCGGCCTGCTCGACGCCCTGGACGCTGGGGTTGGCGATGTCGGGCATGACCAGGGTCCGGGCACTGGTGCGCAGGTACCTGCGGTCGGTGGGCCGCCTGATCAGGTGAGCCCCCTCGACACGGCTCTCCTCCAGCAGGAGAGCGGCCTGGACGACGCGCGGGTCCGCGCCGGCCGGTTCGGCCCATACGGAGTGGGCGGCGTGGGCGGCCTCGTGGACGAGCACTCCCCAGGCGGCGGGATAGTGCTCCTCGTCGCCCACGATCCGCGGACGGACCTCGTGGGGTTGGAGAGGTTCGAACAGCGTGGCGTCGAACTCGATCTCCGCCAGGCCGGGGAAGTAGGCGGCCGGTGCGCCGCTGCGGGTGCCGGGGCGGCAGGTGACGAGCAAGTCCTGGCGGCCGGACAGGGCGACCAGCCGGTCGCCGAGTTCGGCTCCCACGCGCAGCCACGCGGCCGGGGAGGACTGGGGCTGTGCGGGTGGGGCGCCGTCGTCGTCCCAGCGGGCGAGGTCGGCGTCGTCGTCCGGCGTGGTGGCGGAGGACTGGACGTGGTGATGGGTACTCATCGGGGGCGGCTCCGGTACGCGGAGCCGGTGGGCTGCTGGGCGGTCGAAGCGGTCGCGGCGGAGAGCTGCCGGCCGAGGGTGAGCGGCGCGACCTGCTTCACGCCGGCGATCTTGCTGACTGCGGCGGCGACGGCGTCGCGGTCCTCGATGGGGGCGATGCCGACCAGGTTCGCGAGCGCGGCCCGGGTGCCGAGGACGGACTCGGTCTTCTGATACGCGATCAGTTCCCGCAGTTGGGGCGCCCAGCCGAGTTCGCCGAGTTCGACCTGGGCGGCGAGGTGCCGGGCGATCCGGACTACCCGGGCATCGATCCGCAGGGCGAGGGCGAGGTCGTAGTCGGTGCCGACCTGGATCTGCACGCTGAACCGGGATGCGAGTGCCTCCGTGAGAACAGCGCCGTGCACGCCCGGATTGTGGCCCGCCAGCACGAAGAAGCCGGGCTTGGCCTGGATGGTCTCGCCCTTGTGGGCCTTGACCTGGATCTGGCGGCGCCCGTCCATCGCCGGGTACAGCGACGCCAACACTTTCGGCGAGATCAGGGTGGCGTCGTCGATCAGTAGGGCGCGGCCCTCGGTCATCGCGGTGACCAGCGGACCGTACTGGAAGACGTAGTTACCGTCGTCGTCCTGTGTGTACTCGCCGATCAGGTCGCCGACCGTGGTGTCGCCGTCGCCGGCGACGGTGAGCAAGTCCGGGAACGCGGCCTCCACCAGGGACGTCTTGCCGGTGCCCGGGGGGCCGTAGAGTAGCACCGGCACGTCGGCGTCGCGCAGACGGTTCAGTGCCTCGACGTCGGGCAGGTCGGCCAGCTCCCGAGGGTGGTAGAGCTGGCCACCCGGACGGCGAATCGGGCCGCCCGGCTTGGGCGGGGTCGGGGCGGGAGGGGTCGTGCGGGCCGTGGCCGCTCGGGCGCGGGGCGAGTGGGTTCCCGGTCGACTGATCACCGCGGTCTGCGCGGCGGCGGCCGTTTTCCCGTTCGCGCGGAACTGCTTTGCGGCGCCGAGCTGGTCGGCCTCGCCGCGTCGCACCAGGGTCGTGACCGCTTGTTGGACAGCACCGTGGGAGTGGCCCAGGGCCTTGGATATTTCCCCGATGGAAAACGGGTCCGCCGACCGGTCGGCCAGCAATCGGGCCACCTTTGCCCGCAGCTCGCCGGGCTTGGCGTGTGCTGTTTTGACGGGCGGTCCGGGTGTGGTCAAGGCGAAGGTCCTCAAAGGGGTTTGTGTGCGAGCAGGGTTGGCAGGGGCCGATCTCGGAGCGGATCACGGGCAGGGCGAGTGCTCGGTTCAGGCGCACGAGGTGGCTGGCGGGGAGCAGCCTGCTGGCTGCCGAGCAGGCTCATGGGTTCGGTCCGTGCTGCCTTCCGTCGTTGGGCAGGTGCAGCCAGGAGCCTCCTCGAAGCCGGCCTGGAGCAGGATCCGGCGGGCGGCGGCGTTGTAGCGGGTGGTGGTGATCTCGCCGGTGTTGGTGTGCCGGATCGTCGCTGATTCGTGGACGGGCGGGGGTCCCTGGATGCTGGCCTTGGCGTTGGCAATGGAGTCGAGAGGGTAAGCAGTCAGGATTTCTCCGTGGTGTTCGGTTCGGACTCGGAGGGCTTGGGCGGCCGGTGCCAGCGGTGTTCCGTCGCCGACCGAGGCAGGAAGTCGGCGCCCGGACCGTGGTTCAGCAAGGACGTGGACGGGTTGGTCCCGCGGGACTGAAATGCGGGAGTGCAGGGGGAAGGGTGGGCGGGGAGATGTGCCGCAGCGCCGGATGCGAAGCCATGCCGTGCATCCGGGCGGCACTCGGCCGGGCAACCGATTCGCCACCTCCTCGCCCGGTGTTGAGGGGCGCGGAGCGGGCGAGGTCTCGGAAGTGCTCCGGGATCTGGTCCGGCTGCCGGAGCGCGGGGTGCAGAAGCGCCACGATGGTGGCGGTGAGGAGGTGGTCAGGGGCGTTGTAGCTGAAGTGGACAGTCCACACGCCCGTCTCGGCGGCGGCAGTCAGGGCCGGGCCCGGGTCGGGTGCAGACTCGGCCCAGGAGAGGGCCGCTCGGCGATCGGGCGCGGCGACCAGCCGGTACCCGTCGCGGTTGAACCCGGACCAGCCGGAGGCCAGCAGCAGCGCGGTGGCCCGGTCGCCGGTGATCGGCGCTGCAGCGGCGGCGGGATCAGCCTCGGCCTTCTGGGCGGCGGTGACGAGGGCGTAGGGGACTTCGGCGGGGACGCGGTCACAGAAGCGGACGGTCCATCCCCCTGTACTGGTCAAACTCCACTGCCGGTGTTGCCGGTTGAGGGCGAGTCCTTCCTGGGGGCTGGTCAGGACCAGAGCGGCCGGGGCGTCGAACGGTCGGTACCAGCCGTGTTCGGAGGTGAGGCGGAAGGGGAGGTCGGTGCCGTCCGGCCCAGCGAGTTGGGCTGGGCGGACGGGGACGTCGGTTCGAGGTGGCGCGGCGGCGAGCAAGAAGCGGGCAGCTCCATCAGGTTCGGGCCCGGCGCGTGCCGGCGACGGGCGAGGCGAAGGGTTTGGCGGGCGGGGACGCCACCACGGTGGTGTCGCGAGGGCTGCGCCCGGTGGCGGCCACGGCGCGGCTGGGCGGGACCGTGGCGAGTGTGCTCCAGCCGGCGCTGTGGCCGACGGTGCGCAGGGCCTGCTGGTAGGAGGGGAGCAGGCGCCGCGTGACGTCGGCGGCGGCTCGGGCGGGATTGTCGGCGACGGCGATGCCGAACGGGACCGCATGGTCCTGGACTTGGTGGGCGAGTCCGTGGCCGAGGGGAACGAGGGCGGCGACGAGGTACTGGCGGGAGCGACAGGGGCGTCGCAGAACCACCAGGTCCAGGCCCGCTGGGTGGCTCAGCTGGCCCACTTGGTTGTTGACGAAGTCGATCAGGGCCCAATAAGCGGTGCCGAGGTCCCAGAGCCGGTCCATCAGGGCGTTGCGCTGGGCGGCCGTGGCGTTGTCGCGGAGCGAGGCGTTCCACCGGCCTGGCAGTCGAGGTGCCAGCGCGCGGGCGTAGTCGTTGAGCGAGGCCGGGATCAGCGTGTTCGCCTCCGTGGCGTGGTCGGGTTGGGGGCGGCGTCGGGGGTGAGGGCGGGCCTTGTGGTGACGGCGTTGCCGGAGCGGGCCGCGCTGGCACGGGGGACGGTCGGCGGCAGGATGCGGATGAAGGGGCGGAACTGCCGGGGCACGGTGTCACGGGTACGCCGGACAGGCTCGGGCGTGGCGGCGGCCTCCAGAGCTGTGCTGATCAGCACATGCGGGGTGGAGCTGGTGCCTGCCAGCGTCCAGGCGGTCAGTCGGCTGTCGAGAGCGGAGGAGACCTGGTGGGTGGAGGGGCAGTTGTGGTCCAGCTCTTCGTGCCGGGAGAAGGAGTGGAGGCTGTGCGAGTAGGAGATCCGCAGGGACGGGTGGGTGTAGCGGATGACGTGCGCGTGCTGCTCGCGGCTCCAGCCGCCCTCGATGAGGTTGCTGCTGAGGGCGGTGTGGTCGTTCAACGCCCTTCGGGTGGCTGCAGGGTGGCCTTCGGTCGAGGCTCGGGCGAGAAGGCTGGTGACGGCACCGACGACCTCCGCCGGCGTGTGCGGGCTCAGGTGCATCTGCCACAGCGGAGCGGCGAGGGCTTCTTCCGCGCCGGTGATGATCCAGGTGCCTTCGGACGGCCGCACGCGGGAGGACGGTTCCGGGTCGGTTCGCAGCAGCAGAGCGACCCGGACGGTCGCACAGGGGCTGTCCCAGAACCTGGCCGTGGCGCCCGTCGATTCTGCCCAACCGTTCGCCCTGCTCAAGGCCGAGACCGCCCGGCCCCTGTCCCCGGGCCCGGCGAGATGGGCCGGGACTACCAGGACCTCCGACTCCGACAGGCCCGGTGAGGCCGCCAGCAGCTCGGCGGCCCTCGGCAGCGCCGGCCGGCTCTCCTCGTGGTGCTCGGCGGCGTCCTGCTCGGCCTGCGACCGGGCGAGTACCTCCGTCGGGAGACTGGAGGTGTAGCGGATCAAGGGGTCGCGGTAGAGGAGGGCGCGGTTGAAGGCCGCGATCACGAGTGCGGGCGTGTCGGCGCTGAACTGGGCGGACCACGACACCTCCGGGATGCCGGGTGCCACGTTCCACACGAACCGCAGGGCTCCGTCGGCGGCGGACTCCTCCTTCGGGGTGCGCTGCGCTCCGGTGGTCACCACCACACGGCCGTCGTCCGAGGTCGCCCGCAGGGCACCGCGATCCGCGGCGCTGATCTTCCAGCCATCGTCGGTCAGGAGTTGGAATGCGTCGGAGACGGGTTGGCCGTTGCCGATGAACACGGCCTCGGTGTCCGCGACGGCGTCGCGCTCCACGGACTCGGCCAGATCAGCGAAGAACGTGTGGAGGATCTCGGGTGGGCAATTACGGCTGACGGAGCCGTACCAGTTGACGCCTTCGAACAGGTCGCGCTGGGCGAAGATGCCCCAGGGCTCGGGGCGGTCAGGGGCGTAGACGACCCGTACCCCCATGCAGGGGCTTTCACTGACGAGGCGCGCTGTGTCCCCTACGGCGGTGGTGGTCCAGCCCTCCAGTGCCCGGAGCGGGGTGTCGAGGGCGAGCCGTGTGCCGAGACCGGCGAGGTAGGCGGGCCGGACGAGGGTGTCCTCCTCGGGCCAGAAGTCGTCCCAGGAAATTGTGGGCCTCCAATGCGGGCGGGCCGGTTGGGCATGGCGAGGCGAAGGACGGGAAGCCGCGGAGACTTCAGGACGGCTCCGGTGATGCGCCGGCGACCAGCTGAGCGGTCAGCCGAGGCAGCGTGAGCGCGGAGTCCAGGCGGCCGGCGGAGTAGTACACCGGCATCCCGCTCGTCCCGGTGTCGCCGGGGCGGGCCAGGCTGTACCCGACTCGGGCACCTGCCTCGGCGGTCCGCCAGCGCACCAGGACGCCGTCGGCCTCCAGGGCCGCCGTGTACTCCGCGACGCTGCTGGCACTGGCCAGGGCCTGGCGCATGCGCTGCTGGAGCCAGACACGGGACGGCTCGTCCCAGCCCTGCTGTTCCGCTTTGATGATCTCGGCGATGGTCGGATAGCTGGTGGTGACGCGCTCGCCCTGTCCGACGGGGCGAAGGCCCCACTCCCTCTCGATGGCCCGGCATTCCGCCTGGGCGCGGATCGAGTCGCGGTGCATCGCGGGCCGCGATCCGTCCGGCCGCACGCTGATCCCGGCGATGTGAATGTGGTGGACGGCGTGCCGCACGCCACCCATCGACAGCCGGGCCCCTCGGCGGGCGCGAGCCCGGTCGCGGCGACGATCCGCTGGGCTACATGAGCCCACTGGTCGTCCGTGAGCACCGGATCCTCGGGGGCCGTGCGCACCGAGCAGTGCCAAACCCGGCTGGGCGGTAGCGCGCCGAGTTCGGCGGCCCGCAGCCGGGCGTGCTGGTCGAGCCGGGCGGTGAGCCGGCCGACGGTGGCGTCAGGGTCACGGCCGGGATCGGGCGCACCGGCCCGGTCCCAGGCCGCGACAAGGTGCGGGTCCTCGTGCTCCTCCCTTCGGCCCGGGCCGAAGAGGTAGGCCAGCAGTGGCCGGGGGCTGTTGCCGGTGGACACGTCGGGTATCACGCGGCCTCCAGCACGGCATCGAGGACGGCGTAGACCCGTTGGGCCAATTCGGGCAGCACAGCCAGCACGTTCGATGCCTGCTCGGTCTCGGTGACGGTGTTGGTGAGCGCGCGCAACTCCCCAGCCAGGCGGTCGAGCGCTTCGGCCAGCGGTCGGCGCGGGTCGGTCTCGGGGCGGCCGACGGGACCGTCGGCCAGGGCGGCGGCCAGCGCGGCGGTGGCGATGAACCCGGAGGTCGTCAGGCTCTCCTGTGCCGCTCGCTCGCGGATGGCCGCGAGCGCGGTCGGCGTCAGGCGCACGGACTTCTGCATGGTGCGGATCTCGGTGGTGCGCGGGCGGCGGCGTACCCGCTGAACAGCGGTGGGGATAGGTGCTCCTGGGGGTGGGACCGTCACCGGGTGCGGGGGCGGGTGGCGGTCTGGTCGTTGGCGGCGGGCTGGGCCTCGGGGACGGCTGCGGCAGGGCGGGCAGCGGCGGCGGGGCTGGTGGTGCGGGCGGCGGCGCTGCGCGGGTTGGTGGCGGTCTCGACCTCGACGGGCGGGAGGGGGTTGTCCGGCGCGCCGGCGCGGTGGGTCCACTTGTAGGCGGCGTCGAGGTCCGGGAAGCCGCCCTCCCGCAGGGTGTAGGAGCGGCCGAGGTAGTCGACGTCCTCGAAGAACACCCGGACCGGATGCTGGCCGGGCTCGGGCCGCAGGTCCTCGGCGATGATCCAGGTGTGGAAGTCGTAGATCAGCTGCTCGTCGGTGCTGGGCGGGCCGCCCGAGGAACGTGAGGGGTCCAGGACGAGGTCGGAGGTGTACGAGTTCGCGAACCAGTACCGGTCGCCGGCCTGGGCGAGCCGCTGCTCCAGGTCGCGGCTCGGCTGGTCGCAGGTCGGCAGCGACTCGTCGCGTGGTGTCACCTGGTCGAGGTCGGCGCCGCGGGAGACGAGCCAGTTCTGCGCCAGGGCCACGATCGGTGCCCGCTCGTACTCCAGCCTGAAAGTCCCAGTTCCCAGGTCACGTTGGACGTGGATGCCCGCGAGCTGCGGTGACCCGGGGATGTCCCAGGTCATCGTGGCGTCGTGGACGACGAGATAGGAGTCGGTCAGCAGCGGCGTGTGCGGGTTGGCGGTGTGCTGCACGGCCAGGACGCCGATGTTCCGCTCGTACGCGAACTCCCACCACCTGCGCCCGTCTTCCTTGGAGTGGGCTTCGAGATCCTCGACCTGGAGGGCCGCGTCAATGGCGAGGAGCGGCTCGGTGGTGTCGGTGATGGGTTTCTCCGGTGGTCTCGGGTGGCGTGGGAGTGCTGCTGGGACCGTGCGGGACGCGGCGGGCGGTAGCTGCGGCAGCGCGTTCGGTGGTGGGCGGGGCGTGGTCCGCCCGCTGGTAGGCGACGACGGCGTGCTCCAGCGTGTCGAGGCTCTGCGCGTACCGGATGCCGAGGACTTCGAGATCCATGGCGCCCAGTCGCAGCACGCCGTTGCTGTCCACGCCGCGGTGGTTGCCGGCGGCGAGCGGGGCCAAGCGGTCGCGGATGGAGGCGGCCTTGGCACGCAACTGGTCGTCCAGGAGGTCGACCTGGCGGGCCAGGTGGTCGACATGGTCAGCGAGTTCGCTGCGGGCGTCGTCGCTGCCACGGTGACGGCGGTGAAGGTCGGCGGTGGATACGGCGAGGTAGTGCCGGACGAGCCGTTGGCCGGCGAGAATCGGGGCGCCGTCGGCGTCGTCGACCGGTCCGGTGTCCTGGTAGGCGGTCAGATGGCGATCCCTTCGGGCGGGAGCATCGGCGGTCAGCGGGCCCGTGCTCGTGCGGTGTTCGCCGGGGTGGAGGTTGTGGAACTCGTCTCTGTAGGGCCGCGGCGAGGTGCACGGGTGGAAGCCGCCCGCTGCCGGGCCGTTGTGGCCTCGGCGGTGACGGGCGCTGGCGTGAACGGGGGCAGGCCCTTGTAGACCTCGACGAGGTCGGTCAGGGAGCGGTGGAGTTCGGTGCGCCGCGCGGCGAGGAGGTCGAGCGTCGGGGCGGTGTTGTGCAGGATGCCGTTGATGCTGGGTTCGTCGGCATCGCGGCCGTCGACCACGCGCTGAAGGTCGCGGCGCAGGGCATCGGCCAAGCGCACGATCCGGGTCTGTACGTCATCCAGCCGACGTGCCTGGGAGGCGAGTTGGTCGGCGATTGCACCGTGCACGGTGTCGGTCCCGCTACCGGGCAGCTCGGCCAGGCGCGCGACCTGCAGCCGCACGCACACCAGGCGGGTTCCTACGTCGACGTTGCCGGGGACGCGGGGCCTCCACTGGGCGACGGGCCTCCCACCCTTGTCCTCGGCGCTCACCGGAGCGACCGGTCGGAGCTGATGATGGCCAGTCCCATGTCGACGGCGTCCTGCAGGCTGCCAGCGACGGGCACTCCGGCGGTGGCCAGCCGCTCGGGCGAGTGGAGGCCGCGAGTGTGCAGGACCGGAACCGCGCCGACGGACAGTGCGGCGAGCGCGTCGTCGACCGTGTCGCCGATCACGAGGGTGCGCGCCGGGTCGGTGGCCGGTCCGAGGGCTGCGAGGTGTCGGGCCATGGCGGGGGCCTTGCTGCCGACGACCGGGTCGTGGCGGCCGTCGACCTGGTCGAGCAGGCCGGTGATGCCGACGGCCCGGACTTCGGCCAGCAGCCGGTCGTGCAGGGACAGGGACAGCAGGCTCTGCCGGATACCCCGGGCTCGCAGACCGAGCAGCAGGTCACGGGCTCCGGGGTGCAACCGCACCGGGTGCTGGGCGAGTTCGCGCTGGAAGGCGGCGTCGGCGTCGCGCCACTGCTGGTCGTCCAGGGTGCGGCCGAGCAGGGCGTCGTAGAAGGCGCGGATCGGGGTGCGGTGCTCGGCGCGGTAGCGCTCCAGTGTGATCGGGGCGCTACCCAGGTCGGGCAGGGTGCGGTTCAGCGCGTCGAGGTGGTCCTGGACGTCGTCGCGAAGGGTTCCGTTCCAGTCCCAGACGATGGTGACGAGGGCCGGGGCGGTGGCGGTGACGTGGTGCAAGTAGCCTTCTCAGGGGGGAAGTTGAGGTAATTCTGTGTATTTGTGGGCCGGGCGGGCGGAGCGCGGCGCTGGGGGGCGAGGTCAGCGGCGCAGGGCAAGAACGAGCGCGGCGGCGACGGCACTTGTCAGGGTGAGCGCGGCGACGGCGACCGGACCGGCCGCTGAGAGCTGCCCAGCCAGCGCGGTGCCGGCGGCGCCGCCGAGACCGATCACGGCGACCAGCCATGCTGCGGCCTCGGTGGCGGTGCCCTGCGGAGCGAGCCGGTCTGCCTGCTGGAACGCCGTTGCGAGCCATGGGGCGAGGAACAGGCCGGGCAGTGCGGCGGCGGCCACAGTCAGGGCCGGTTCGGGGGTGAGCAGGAGCAGCACGAGCGGGGCGGCGAAGCGCGCACTGACGATGCGCAGCAGTTGGTCGGGGGGAGCGCTGTGGGTGAGCCGGGCCCAGATGATGCCGCCCACCAGGCTGCCGCAGGAGAGGGCGGCGGGCAGCACGCCGGCGAGCCATCCGGTGCCGTGGCGATCGGCTGCGGCCAGAGCGTAGACGTTGAACGATCCCAGGCTCGCGCCCAGGAGCGTGGCGGCGCCCAGCAGGACCAGGACCCCGGGCGAGCGCAGCGGACCCAGCCAGTGGGACGCCCGCCGCGCCGGGTTGTGGGCGCGGGCCGGGCGGCTGGAGGCGACCAGCGCCGTGCCCGTCGCTCCGAATGCCGCGCAGGCGATCAACGCCGCGGTGGGTGAGGCGAGTTGACACAGGATGGTGGTCAGGGCGGGCCCGGCGACGTAGACCACCTCTTGGGCGGTGGCGTCCAGGGCGAACGCGGCCTGCTGGTCCTGCGGGACGACCAGACGCTGCCACATCGCCCGCAGGCCGGCCTCCAGCGGTGGTGTGGCAAGACCGGCGATGGCGACCAGGACGCCCGAGAGGATCGGGTTGCGGCCGGTGCCGACGACGGCGAGCGCCGTGAACGCGCCGCCCGCGACGGCGGCGGCCAGCAGGGCGACGCCGGCCAGACGTCGGCGGTCGACGGCCCGGCCGAGCAGCGGCTGACCGACAGCTCCGCACAGGGCGTAGAGCGCGGCCAGCAGCGCTCCCAGCGCCGTCCCCGCGTGGTCGGCGCGGGCGGCGAGCAGGAGGGCGAGCGGGGCCATGGCGGTGGGCAGCCGTCCCACCAGGGTGGCGGTGAGCAGCATGGTGACGTGCGGGGATCGAAGGACACTGCGGATCGGGCGATCCGGGCCATGCTGCTGGATGGTGTCGGTGTCGGGTGTGGTGGTCAGGGTGAAGCTTCCGGTCGAGGGCGGGCGGTTCAGCGGCGCGGGCCGGCGGCGGCGCTGCGCAGGAGTGCCGGGGGTTGGGGGCCGGGCGCGTGGGAGAAGTGGATCCGCAGAGTGTCCCGGCGCAGCTCGGCAGCGGTCCGCGAGGTGGCAGGGCTGGGAGCCGCGACGACCACGACGCCGGTAGCGCTGGAGGCCGCCATGACGGCGGAGGTTGCCCGCGGAGCAGAGTTCGGGTGGGCGGCGCTGGGCAGGTACCGCGCCGCCCACCCGGACAGCTCGCGGACCATGGAGCCGGTGTGCATGCCGGCTTCGCTGATCGCCCACCGGTAGGTCCGCGGGGTGCCGCTGCGCGAGATCAGGCCGTGCTCGGCCAGCACGGACAGGCGGTGATGGAGGACCCCGGTGCCGCCGACCGGGAGGCGCTCCGCGAGCTGCGAAACCGTCAACGGCTCGCCCGCCACCAACTCGAACAGGACAGCCCCGGTGTGCGGACTGGCGAACAGGTTCATGGCGTCGTCGATCGCCTCCGGCGCCTCCAGCTCCGTGCGGCCGACCAGGTGCCGGTCGGCCCAGGCCAGGGCTGCGGAGTGGACCGGGCCCAACGCCCGCCCGGCATCGGTCAGCGCCAGCTCGTACCGGCGGCTGCCGGGGAGAGGCAGGCGGGTGATCGTGCCGGCGCGCTCCAGTAGACCGGTCACCTTGTACAGGCTGCCCGCGGGGATCGGGGCGGAGTCGGCGATCTCGGCAGGGCGCAGCGGGCCGGAGGAGCCCAGCGTGCGCAGCACGCGGGTCGACCAGCGAGTGGAGATCCCCTCGGCGGCCAGCTGGGCGCGGTCCAGGACGGTGACGTTGGCGGTGGCGGGCATGGCGAACTCCGTTGTGGCAGTGGGGGCGTGTCGGGGTCAGCGCCGGACGGTGGCGGGCGGGGCGGCGACCACGAGGGGCGGGGGCGCGCCCGGAGTGGCCGCGACGGTCTGCGCCGGGGAGGGCCGGGAGACCGAGGACGCGAGGGCGGCCTGGAACCGGGCCGGCATGCCCGGGCGCGGAGTTTCCTCGGCGGCGGCCTGCTTGAGCCGTTCGGCCTGGAGCCGCTCGGCCGCCGTCTTGTACACCTCGATGTTGTAGCGCCGCCCGACGGCGACGAGGTGGATGCCGAGCAGGCGGCGCGGGTTGCCCGGCGCGCGCTGCTCGGTGTAGACGAGCCGGAAAGCGTTGCGGTCGTCGAGGTAGAGCTTGCGGGCACCGCGCAGATCGCGGTCGCCCTGCTGGTCCAGCAACGGCCCGCGGACCTCGGCGCGCAGCAGCCGGTCCAAGTACTCCAGCGCCAGGTCCCGAACGTCCGCGGGCGCGTCCAGGAGGTCGGCGAGCGCCTCCGGGTGGGCGGAGAACCCCACCGGAGGACTGCTCAGCCGCTGCTCGCTCACCGCACGGCCCGCCGCCCGGCCGGAACCGGGACAGGGACGGGGACGGCCTCGGCCGCGGTGCTCTTGGCGGGGGCGGTGGTGCGGGCGCGCGCCGCCAGGGCCTGCGGGCTGTAGACGACGGTGACCTCGCTCTGTGCGACGGGCGGCAGCGCGGTGCGCCGGGTCTCCAGCCACTGCTGAACCTCCTGCGGGCTGGCGAAGCCGCCCTCGCGCAGGGTGTAGCCGCGCTCCGGATCATGGGTCTCCAGCTGCAGGAGGAACGGGCGGGCCGCGCCGGCCGAGGTAGTGTCACGCAGCATCACCCACGTCTCGCCCGGCTCCACGCCGTGCTCGACCTGCTCGTACCGGGCGTGGTCGGTGATGAACCGGGCGGCGACGGCGGCGCTGCGCTCGTCGACCGGGGCACCACCATGCCCGGCGCGGTGGAGGAAAGCACCCGGATCGGCACCGCGGGCCACCAGCCACGCCGCCGCGATGGCGAAGGTGGGGGTCGGGCGGGTGGCCAGGGTGAAGGTGCCGTCGGTGCCGTAGTGCAGGTGGGCGGCGAGCGCACGGTTGGCGGTGTCGCCGTAGGCGTCAAGGTTCTCGAACAGCAGGAAGTTGTCGCTGCCGGGCTCGTGGCCGTCGAGGTCTTCGGGATCGGTCTCGATGAGGAGGTCGTAGACCTCTTCGGACTCCAGGAAGTGCTGCTGGGCGTGGGCGGAGGCGCTGTCCGCGGGCTGCCACTCGGGCAGGCTGAAGTCGGGCATGTCAGCCTCCGGTCAGGTCGAGGGGGGAGGAGTGAGGGAGTCGGGGTCGGTCAGCGCCGGGTGCTCCAGCAGGCGGTGGCTGACGTGGCCGCCGGAGCTGGTGCAGGCGCCGAAGGGGCCGTCCGCGCTGCGCAGCTTCATCAGCGCCGGCTCGAGGTGGTCGCGCTGCCAGGCACTGGCGCCGCTCGGCCCGGACTCGGGATCGATCGCGGCCTGCCAGGCCAGCCACAGGGCGTGCAGCCGGGCCACGGCCTCGGGATGCTCAGGCCAGCGCACGCACCACGGCCGCGATGCCGTGGTTTCGGGTCCGTAGATCTTCGTGAAGATCTCGTCGACCCACGGGACCATGAGTTCGACCTCTTTTGTAGTAGGCCGGGTCCTCGAAGGCGACGATGAACATGGGCTCGGCGGCGGCGCCGTCGTCCTCGGGCTCCAGCGCGATCGACATGGTGGCCAGCTGTTCGGCCTGCGCGTCGAAGCCCGCCGCCAGGGCGGTCAACTTCGCGGACAGGGCCTCGATCTGGGCGTCGCTGTAGCCGGAGGTCGGCTCGGCGCCCTCGTCGGGCTCGGATGCGGTCAAGGGAGGATGGGGCCTTTCGGTGTGGTCGCGGGGTTGATGGGACAAGATTCCGCCACGATCGGCCGGACACATCCGGCCGATCGTGCGGTATAAGCGGTGCCCGGCTCACCGCTGGCCGCCGCAGCAGGCGGCGGCGAGGAGACCAGGGGCGTCCAGCAACTGCAAGGCTGCGGAAGCCTGTTGGCGGACGACGCCGTTGCCGAGGGCGGTCAGTTGAGCCGAGCGGGACAGGCCGGGAACGCCGGTGACGTGCCCGGAATCGAGGCCCATGATCCACTCGACGAACTCGGGGGCCAAGCGACCGTTGCCGTCGACCGGCTCCGGGGCCGGCCGGGTGAGCCGCTCCCACCGGGCGACGGCCGGGGCGTACGGACCCCACCGGTTCATTCCTGCGGCGTCTTCTCCCACAGCGGCAACAGGACCGCCGACAGCGGGGGCCGGAACCCCTGCCCGGCCCTGCGGCCGGGCGTCCCGGTGTCCGAGGCCCGCGGGGTGGGCAGCAACTGCGCCGCCGCCGACGGGAGCGTCAGATCGCCCTTGGAGCCACGGGAGTTCGGACCCCCGTGCGTCCCGTCCGACGCCTTCGGCGTGGGCAGCAGCAGGTGCTCCACCTCGTCCGACAGGTTCGGGCCGTGCCCACCCGACCGGCGCTTGTCGGGGTGCTGACTGCCGCCGATCTGACCGAGGTTGGAGGTCGGCGTCTTGAGCAGCGTCACCGTGTGCCCCAGGTCCGCCCGCCAGGCATCCGGGCCCTTCGCATCGCGTGCCCGCGGCGTCGGCAGCCCCGGAGCCGCCGGGCCAGGCCACGAGGAACAAACGCTCGCGGCGGTGAGGGGCACCGACGGCTGCTGCGGATAGCACCGTCCATCGCGCATCCATCCCGAGGTTGGCCAGACTTCCGAGTACCGCGCCAAGTGCCCGCAGAGCAGGCTCACCTCCGCTGTCTCCCAGATCGCACCAGGGGCATCCCAGGTCGCCATCGGCTGGCGAGGCAGCGGCTGCGGAGAGGATTCCGCGTACGTTTTCGATCACCACCAGGTTGGGCTTGAGGACATCGATCGCGCTGGCGATCGTCAGCCACAGTCCGGAGCGGGTACCCTCCATCAGGCCGGCGCGCTTGCCGGCGACCGACAGGTCCTGGCACGGGAAGCCCGCCGTCAGGACGTCGACCGGAGGAACGCTCGACCAGTCAACTGCGGTGATATCGCCAAGATTTGGCGTCTCTAGGCCAGTGGTGGGCCAGAATCTGCGCGGCAGAAGGGTTCATCTCGGCATGCCAGACCACCTCGCCGCCGAGCACGGCCTGCACGCCCATGTCCAGGCCGCCGAACCCCGAGCACATCGACCCGATCCGCGGCCACCCGCGGTCGGGGACGGTCATCGGCGCGCCCCGGTACGGGCGCTGACCGCGCGGCTCGGCGGCGCAGCGACGACTGTGGCACCGGGCCCGGCCGCCTTCCGAGCGGTGTCCGGCTCGGCGGGCTTGGCGACCACCGCGGCCGAGCGGATCATGCGGACGGCGGCGTCGCCGGTGAACGCCTTGAGCAGGTCAGGCTCCTCGGCGGCGGTCAGGTGTTCAGCGGTCTCCCGCAGCTTCCAGACGGCCTCGTCGAGGACCTCTCGGCCGGCGGACAGCGACTTGAAGTAAGCCTGCCGGTGCGGGGAGCCGTATGCGGGGCCGGGCGTCAGGCAGGTGAGGGTGGCGGAGACGACGGCGGGCTGCAGACGCACGATCGCCTTGGCGTTCAGCAGCGCGGCATACGCGTACGCCACGCTGCACCGCCGCCAGGCGATGTCCTCGGGCCTGGTGGAGTCGAGCGCGACGATGTCGTACTCGTCGATGGCGTTGGCCTGCAGCTTCCTCTGTACTTGGGTCATCCCGTCCAGCACCGCGCCGAGGCGAGCGGGCTGGGGGTCGCGGTAGGTGTAGAGGCGCCACAACTCCTCGCGGAAGTCGTGCAGGTTGGTGGCGGTGCCGAGCAGCCACTGGGACTGCAGCTCGACAGGGGTGGTGTAGGTCATGACGGGGCCTCGGTTTCAGCGGCGCGGCTTGGCGGCGCTGCGGGGAAGGGCAGCGATGGGGGTGGGCTCGGCGGAGCGGCGGGTGAGAGCGCGGCGCATCCGCTGCGGCAGACTCACCGCTGCGCGCTGGCGAGCCTGGGCGGGCAGGTGCGAGACACCGGCGGACGGGAGGCGGTCCGCCTCGATCCGCAGCTCCCGCGCTGCAGCATTGAGTTGGTGCCGGGCGGCGCCGTAGACCTGGCGGGGGTCGACCGGCTGCGCGTCGGGCACGGTCCACACGTCCGCGGTGACGGAGTGCTGGAACAGGTGCGAGAGGTGCCGCGTCGCCTCCGTGACCCTTGTGTGGGCTCCGGCGAGGGCGATGGCGGTCAGCCGTGCGGCGCTGGTGGCGGAGGGTTCGAGCGGAATGTGGTTGGCGTAGTCGGCGGCGCCGAGCATGCTGGTCTGGACGAACTGGAGGGCGCTGAGCTGCTCGGCGACGATGCGGGCATCCGGGACACCGGGATCGCCGGCGGTGGGGCCGGGCAGCTTCTGGGCGAGGTCGTCGGCCTGGTCGGCGGCGAAGCGGAGGCGTGCTTGGAAGTCACCGAGTGTCAGCGGGCGTGTGAAGATGGACATGAGGCTCCGTCCATGGGGGCGGTGACCGGCGCGGTGGCTGCCAGGTCAGGAACGGCGGAACGGCAGAACGGTGGCGGACGTCGCGGTTGTACCCGGGGGCGCGGCGGGCGGGGCGTCGACGATCAGCAGATGCCGGGTCCGCCGACGTGCTGCGCGAGAGCGAGACTCGTGCTCTCCGGCGGCAGTTGGCATTGGGCCAGGTTCCGCTGAGGGAAGATCGGCGGGGGCGACTGCTGCAGCCGGCAGCGGCACCTTCGGCCAGGGAGGGCCGGTGGTGATTGCGGTGCTGACGGTCAGGAGGTCGGCCGACAGCGCGTGCAGGCCGGACTCGGTGCTCTCCAACCCCCGGACGACGGTGCGCTCCAGAGCGTCGAGCTGCTGGGAAGTGAGGGCGGCGGTTTCCGCGTCGAAGCGGTGTGCGGCAGCCTCCAGGGCCTCCCCGAGGACCGCGCCGACCAGGCTCAGTCGGGCCGCAGCCCGTGCGAACGCGAGCGCCCCGGCTCGGGCGGCCTGCTGGTCGGGGGATGCCTGGTTGAAGCGAGTGGCGTTGGCGGCAGCGTCCTGCTGCAGGACGAGTACATCCTGGAGCTGCTCGGCAACATCGACCGGTTCGACGGGTGGCACCCCACCACGCGCGGCCCTGCGGGCGTCGAACGCCATCGCCCGCAGGAGGCGTCCGACCTCGTACTGGTCGCCGATCATCGGCGCCCCCGACGCACAGGATCGGCGACCGGCCCGACAGCCGGGGGTTCGGCGGCACCCGCAGTGACGGCGGTGACGAAGCCCAGGACTTCCTGGTGGCCGCGGTCGGCCTCCTTCGCCGCTTCGGCCAGCGCCGCCAATGCCGCCTTGTGGCGGTGTTGGTGCAGCGACTCGGCCGCACTGCGCGGGGCGCCGCGCTCGATCAGAGCGCACTTGACGGACAGGTCGAAGGCGACGGCGAGGTGCCGGACGATCGTGGCCGCGCGAACGGCCGCTGTCGTGTAGGCACCGGCCAAGGCCGGGTTGGAGCCGCTGAGCTTCCGGTAGCGTCGGGCGTTGTCGGCGCACTGGCGCTCGAACACGAGAGCCTGGGCCATCCGCTCCAACACGGCGGCAGGGTCGGGAGGCGGCTGTCCTGGCCCAGGTGGTGCAGCGGTCACACGGCCGAGCAGGCGCAGCATCCCGGCGACGGTGCTCATGTCGCGCGTGGCGGAGTGGGGTGTGCTGGTCAGGGTGACTCCGAGTTCAGCGGCTTCGGCCGGCTGCGTGCTGCTGCAGAAGGGGGTCGGCGGCAGCACGCCGTCGCTGGGCGGCGCGGGAGCGGGAGACGGGCAGGGGCATGGGCACTCGCTTGCAGGTCAGCGCCGGGGCGGGGAAGGTTCGACAGGGGGCCGAGCGGACCGGTCCGAAGTGCCGGTGGTGCGGGTGGCGGCCTGGCGGCGAACGCCCAGGATCACGGGGCCGCGACGGTCCGAGGCGGGGGTACCGAGGGCGGCGCGATGACGTTGCTGGAGGCGATCGGCGGGCTCCAGCGCGCGTAGCGAGTCACCGAGCAGGGTGCCGGCGGAGACAGAGGCGTCCAGCGCCAGGACGCGTACGATCCCCGCGGAGGTGGCTGAGGCCCGTAGGAGCGAGGCTCGAAGGACGCGTTCGGCCCAGTAGTCCGGATCACCCGGCATGCCCGGTGCCACCAGGGACCGCACTTCCTTGACCGTGGTCGTCCCGTCGGCCAGGGCCCCACGACGCTGGACCTCCCACAGGGTGGTGAGCTCGTCGACGGGTTCCCCCCGGTGCGCGAGGGCGGCCAGGGCCTGGTAGACGGCGCGGTGCGCTGGGACAAGGAAGTCACCGCCGCTCAACCAGGAGGCGACCTCGCTGATTCGCGTCGGAGACTCGGTCAGGGACGCCAGCAGCATGCGCTCGTCGTCGCGGGCCGCCGCGGCGGCGCGTCCGGACAGCAGGCCGACGGGGGCGTCCGGTTCGGGCAGCGGCTTCGTCGATCGCACGTCGATCGTTCCCCACGCCCTCGTGAGCTGGTCGATCACGGTGTGCAGCGAGGCCGTCAGGTCGACCGTGGTCCGCACGGAGCCGCTCTCGGCCGCGGCCAGCAGCCGGTGGGCGTGCTGCTCCAGGGAGCGGCGCACAGCGGTCTCCAGCACCATGCGCCCGTATGCGGCGGCGTGCGCGGCCGTCGGGCATGCAGAGATCAGCGACTGGCCGTAGCTGGCGCTGAAGCCGGGAATGGTGCGGACGCCGGATGCCATCGCCCGCAGTGCCCAGTCGCGGTGCTGATCGTCGGTGGCGGGCAGGGGTGCCTGCTTGAGCTGGGCGAGCATGACCGCGAAGAACTGGCCGTGGGCGGGGCGCAGGAAGTGGCGGGGCTTCAACCAGGGTCGCAGCGAGCCGAGTTGTCCAGGGTCGAGGAGGCAAGCGCCGAGCAGCGCCTGCTCTGCTTCCAGCTGGGGGCTCAGACCGGGACTGTCAACGCTCACGGGCACCGCGCGGGCGAGGGGCGGCGGTCAGGAGCGTGGCGAGCGCTTCCAGGTCGCGGGTGAGGGCGTCGTCGTCGATCGAGATGTGTCCGCGGCCGACGGCCACATGCCAGCGCCCGTCGAACCGTGCGACGGGGAGTGTCGGCAGCGGGACACAGTGCCGGCCGGGGCGGGGGGTCGTCGGCGCGGTGGGAGACAGTAGGGGGTGAGTCATTGTGAGCGAGTCCGTTGCAAGTGGATGGCGAGCGTCTGGCGGACGGCGTGCCTGACGAGTGGCGTGGTGGGGGAGTCCGGCCTGGTCGGCGGTCCGGACGCCTGGACCGGAGAACCGGTCTGGTCCGACAGGCGGGCGGTCGGATGAGGGGTTCATGAGGGGCCCCCGAACTTGGTGGTGGGGGCTGTACCCACCCGGCCCCGGCGCGCCTTCGGGCACCGGAGCCGGACGGCGGGTCACCGGGTGCGGGCCGCCCGGCTGCGAGGGGTGGGCGCGGCTGCCACGAAGAGGTCGTCGAAGCCGGGCAGCATCTGCACCTGCGCGGTGCCGCTGGAGGTGGCCGCAGCCGCCCGGGACGACGCGGGCGCCGCGGCGGCCGGGGCTGCCAGGGCCAGGCTCTCGGGACTGTAGATCGTCTCCAGGTACTTGGAGACGGGCCGCTCCCACTCCTTGCGCAGGATCGCGCCGCCGACTACGCGCGCGGCCTCGGTGGGGATGACGATGTCGGCGAGCTGCTGGCAGGCGGACGAGCGGGAACCTGTCCACGGGTAGTCGGCCGGCATCGCGACCGTGAGGGCCGCCTCCGGCACCGTGTACTTGCGGTCCTTGTTGTCGGCCCAGTACCAACCGCGGATCTTGCTGGTGGTGCCGGGCGCGATCCGATCGGCCGAGAACTCGTTGCCACCGGAGGTCCGCCTGGTGCCTCGGGTGTTGACCCGCACCCCCTCCGGCCAGCCGAGGGCCTGGGCGAGGGTGCGCCCGGCGACCGGTTCGGAGGGCTGCATGGCCTGCAGGTTGACGTAGTGGTGGCGGCCGGCCACGAGGTAGACGCGCCTGCGGTGGGCGGCGACGCCGACATCGGCGGCATCCAGGACCTGGTAGTCGGCCGAGCACCAGTCGGCGAACTGCAGTTCCTCCGAGATCGCGTCCAGCACCACCTCCGGCAGGGCGCTGCTCTGCTCCATCGCCATCCAGCGGAGGTTGTCGTAGCGGGCGGTGAGCGCGAGCGACCAGATCAGCGACTCGGCGATCAGGCCGATGCGCTCGTCGCTCATCTGCGGCACCAGGGAGCGGGCCTCGTCGAACGTCAGCAGCGGGCCGGTGAATCCGTTGTAGCCGTCCCATTCGGGGTCGGAGCAGATGGTGCAGATGTCGGCGACCTCGCACTCCCCGGTGTCGTGGTAGTGCCCGAAACTCGCCTCGCACGCCATGGTGAAGGTGTCCAGCAGCAGCTCGACGTTGCGTTCCTGGTGGCCTTCGCGCTTGCCGGCCGGGGACCAGACCTGGCACGGCGCGCTGACTGTGAGCCCCTCGACGTACCGCAGCGCGGGGTGGATCGGGTTGAGGGTCCGCACGTCGGCGACGATGCGTCGGTGCCCGGCCGCGACGGCGGTCGCCGAGGCGTCCCAGCCGATCTCGACGCCGACGACATCGAAACCCGCAGGGTCCAGGACTCGCAGTCCCTGCTCCCAACCACCGGGGCCTGCGAAGAGGTTGACGACTCGCTGGGGGTCGCCGGGGCGAGGAGGGAACAACCAGGCGACGGGCCAGGGGTGGGCGAGGGCGACGAGCTGCTCGTGCGTCCACGGGCCCATCTGCGGGCCCTCGTCGGGCCAGTGCAGGTCACCGGCGGTCGACAGCCGCGGCCGGAAGTCGCGCGGCGGAATCTCGGGGTACCGGTAGCTCAGCGCCGGCCCCGATCTGCCGCCCGGCCTGGCGCTGAGGCGAAGGGCGTGGGGCCAGCGCCCGACCGCGCGGTTCCTGACGCGGCACCGGCGGCCGGGGAGGCGCTCATCGCAGCACTGGCACGGGCGCCCTCCGCGGCGGCGCGGTCCGCCGCCAGGTCGGCGGTGATCTCGTGGTCAATCCCGTCCAGGGTCGCCGCGTGGGCCCTGAACACGTCCCCGCGGCCGGGGTGTTCGCCCTCATCGGCGCAGTCGGCGACAGCGATCAGCGCCGTACGCAGTTGGCGGAGAGCGGCCGGCCACTCGGCCACCGCGACCGGTGCGCTGTCGGCCGCCTGCCGCTCTCCGGTGAGCGGCAGCAGGTCGAAGTAGATCTCGCCCGCGACATCCCGTAGGACCTCTGCGTGGGCGAAGGCGCGGCCGGCCAGGGTCTGCGAGGCGACCGAGCCCAGGTGGTCGAGTCGCCGGGCCATGCTGAACAGAGCGCCCAGATGGGCGGCAACGGTGAACTCCGGCGCGGGCGGCGGCGCGAAGGCGGCGGTGTACTCGGCGACGGCGTCCCGGAGGCGGCGGGCATCGATGCCGTCCAGGACCAGCAGGAAGTCAGCGTTGTAGCGGGTGAGTTCCCCGCCACCGTCGCGTGCGGACGGTGCGCGGTGCCGTTCGTTGAAGACGCCGTACTGCGAGAAGCCGAACCAGTTGGCGTCGATCGCGCCGGCGGACGGGGAGACGATGCGGATGCGGATGCCGCTCCAGGTGTCTTCCCTGATGGTCTGCGCCAGTTCAGCGGTAACAACCATGTCGTCGCGGCGGGCCACCTGACGCAGCCCGACGACAGAGCCGTCCGGCAGGGGGCAGATCAGGCGCAGGGCCTCGGCCTGATCGACGGACTCGATCCGAGCCAGGGGGTACCTCCTGATGAGGGGTGGGGACGCAGTCAGCGTGAGCGGGACGGATGCGGCGGCGGCACCGCGGAGTACGCGGGCGGCACAGCGGGCGCGGCGGCGTCAGCTCGGATCGTGGCGATGTTCGCGGCGGCAGCCCGGGCAGTGCGGGGCGAGGCCCGCAAGTCTTGCGCCAGGTAGTGGATTTCGTCGCCCATCAAGCGCAGCGCCTCGGCATGTTCAGCGAAGCTGGCCGCACGGGACTCGTCGCCGCTTTCGCGGAAGACCTCGCTGGCTCGGTCCAGAAACTGGTGAAGCGCGCCGACAGCATCATCGTTGGCGTGCTCCAACACGTCGGCCAGCTGCCCCGAGGTCCCGGCGCGATTGAGCCGCTCAGCCCACGAGAGCACTTGCGGCGCCAGCACGGACTCGTGGACGCCCGATTCGCACGGTTCAACGTCCCCGATCTCAGGATCACCGAAGCCGAGTTGGTCGATGCGGAAGCCGGCCCGGGCGAGGTCCGAGAGACCGAAGTCGCTGTCCTCCAGGAGGGCCGCGGACTCCATGGCCTCCTCCGCAGAAGAAGCCTCAACGATCAACGTGACCGCCCTGGGTATGGCGCTGAAGGAGAAGTGCGAGGCCGCCTCGACCGGCCCGCCGGTGCGAGGGTGGTGAGTGGTCACGCGACCGCCTCCCCGGAGCGGCAGCTGAACGGGGAGCAGCCGTCCTCCGGCCCGTTCTCCAGTTCCTCCTCCGCCAGCGGGAGTTGCTCCTGCAGGGCGGCGAGTTCGGCGCGGCTGAGGCGGTCAATCGGAGCTTCGGCCAGCGGCCGGCGGGAGCGGTGGAGGTAAGCCTGACCGAGCAGCGGGCGCCCCTCGGAGTTCGCCCGAGCATTCCCCGCGCGGATCGCGGCATCGAACTCGACGACGTCTACCCATTCTTCCGGCGACTCGTCGCGGATCCGCCTCCACTGGGCATTTCCATGAAATGGACACCCGAGGCATGCGGATTTCGGGGTGGATTCCCAGCCGTGATCAGCAAGGAGCTGTAGGCAGTCCTGGCGCGACAACCCGAGGTCGATCAGTGGAAAGCTGTGGCGGGTGTACTTGACGTCCGAGTCCTTGGCGCGGTGGAACTCGTCGGTCGAGATGCCGATCCACTGCTCGACGTATACCCCGAGCGGCACCCGTGCCGGATGCGGGTAACCGAGAATGCGTCGAACTTCCCGCTTTATCGGCTTTATCTTGTATTCGCCCGTGCATTGGCGACGAGTCATTCCCGGACTGCCATCCTTGTTCAGAATGTACAGCGGCATGGAGGCGAATCGGTGGCCAGGGTCCAGGGCGTCCGCCCTTATGTTCCCCGAGGAGACACGGAGGATCGGAATGTTCGCCGGGCGGGCGACCCGGCGCTCCACCTCGTCCAAATGCCGGTAAACGGCTTCGGGTTCCCAGCCGGTATCAGCGAAAATCGCGTAGTCGAGTTTGGGCAGCTCTCCGAGAGCGGACAGCAGGAGAAGCGTCGTGGATTGCACGCCGGCACCCAGTGACAAAATGCGGCTTACGGGCTCGGCGGTGTGGTTCACGCGGCCTCACCCGCCGCAGCGAGCGCGCGCTCGGTGATGAGGTCGGTCTGTCGCGAGGACGCCTTGCCGATCGCGCCGGCACCCGGCTCCCTGTACCAGGGCCGCAGGTCGAGCATGGCGGGGCGCATGCCGGTGGCGAAGAGCAGGGCGGTGCCCTTGCGCAGTGCGCGGATCTGGTCCGGCGGAAGAATGCGCTCCTGGCGCATGCTGGTCGAGGTGGACCGTCCGGATTCCGAGGTGGAGTGCGAAACGGTTTCCACATCGTGCTCGCCGACCAGCCTGGAGAGTTTGTCCGCGAAATCCGCGTCGTCGATTCCTGAGCCGACGACCTTGACCGTGGCGGCGGACCACATCGCGTCCATGCCCGCCTCTCCCCAGACCTTTTGGCCCTGGCGGTAGGACTGCAGAATGGTGATCGGGATGACGCCGCGCGACCCTAGGTGGGAGTACAGGTCGGGGAGGTCCGAGATTTTGCAGACGTTCGCGGCCTCGTCGAGGATCGCGAGGAGCGGAGGATCGAGCCGTCCGCCGGCGCGTTCGGCCTGGATGACCGCGGTGCGCATCACGGAGTCGGCTGCCGCAGCGATCAGGGCGCCCGCGGATCCACCGCCGTCCTTGGACAGCAGATACAGGGTGTCCTTGTTGGTGACGAATTCCTCGGGCTTGAACTCGGGCAGATCCGGATTCGGCGTGACCCACCGCGAGATCTTCGGGTCGAGCAGGCATGCCGCGTACTGGCGGGCGGTCTCATAGATTCCGTCCCGGGTTTCTACCGCGCCGGATACGGTGCCCTGTAGCTGATCTGCGATGGCCAGCAGATTGTGATCGCGGAGAATGTCGATCGGGGTGCGGTTGGAGGGTACCGCCAGCCACTTGAGAACATCGGTGATCGGGCGCCGGTCGCATCCGGCGGCCAGGAAGAGCGCGCACAGGGTGTTCTGGGCGGCGGTGCTCCAGAAGTCTCCCTGGGAGCTTTCGTCGACTGCGGCGGCGACGAAGTGTCCGGCCAAGCGCCTGGCGCCGGGGAGGTCCTTGGCGTCGGCCAGGATGTCCCACCACATGCCCTGCGGCGTGTGGGCGATGCCCTGCGGGTCCATCGTCCAGACCCGGCCGGCCTCGGACCGGGCCTCCAAGGTCGCGGTGTAGGCGTCTCGCGCGGCCTTGTTGCTGGTCAGGAGGACGGGACCGGGGGCCCGCAGAATCGCCGGTACGGCCAAGCTCGTGGTCTTGCCGCTTCGCGGCGCCATGATGGCGACGCACACGTCCTCCCAGGAGGCACGGACCTCCGGACCGGACGGGGCGAGGTTACCGAGCAGCAACCCGCTGTCGTCGGGGCGGATTGCCCGGTCTTTTACAGTCCGCGAGACTCGGCCGCAGGTCGCGCGCCTTGGCGGTGATCTCGGCGGGCAGCAGAGGCGCCAGGTCGCCGGAGGTGGCCAGGCCGCTGGGCTTGCTCCGGTGCCGGGACCACAGCCACAGGCCGGCGGCGGCCAGGGCGAGCGTGGCGATACCGGGGACGATGCGGGTGGCGATCAGCAGCGCCAGTGACGACAGGTTCGGATAGAGCTGGCCGGGGTGCAGCGCGGCGGTGACCGGCTCGAAGGGGGCGTGCCAGGGGCCGCTGCCGGTCAGGGAGTTGGCGGTGTTGCCGCCGATCCAGGCGAGGGAGCCGAAGACGGCGACGGCGGCGCCTGCGCCTATGAGGGCATAGAGCAGGGCGTCGGTGCCCGGACTCTGCGAGGGGCTTTTCGGGGTGGCTGGCAGAAGTGGTTCCTTACAGGTGGAGGGGAGTTGACCTGCTGGGCGCGGGCAAGGACAGCGACAGGTCGCCGCAAGCGGGCGGTGAAGTCGCCGATCGGCACCGAGCGAAGCCCGGGTGCCCGTCGACTGCGGCTGGCGCAGCGCGTCGAGCAGGGCGGCTCAGCGCGAATGCGGGCTGGCGAGGCGGCCCGGGACCGCAGGGCGGGTCGGCGGGGAAGGCGCAGGGTCCTGGCCGCCGGTGGTGGTGCGGGTGCGTGCGGCGGCGGCGCGGGGGGAGTCGGCCGGCTCCTCGCGGTGCGCCGGGGCGAGGTCGGCATCGGTGACGGTGTAGCCGAAGGCGGTCAGTTGGGTGCTGACCTCCTGCATGGCCTCGGCCAGGAGTTGCGCCCGGCCTTCGGTGATCGGGTCGGCGGCGGATATCGCGCTGAGCCGCTGGGAGGCGGTGTCCAGCAGGGCGGTCATACGTCCGATCAGGCCGAAGGCCGGGTCCATCAGCGGGCGGACGATCTCGTGGACGTCGTCCGTGGTGGTCGCGGTGTACGCCTGCGCGGTCGCGGCGACGAGGCGGCCCTCCAGGTAGGACCAGTCCTGGGGCTGGAAGGGCTGCCGCTCGATTCGCTGCCGGGGAAGCGGCGGAACCACGCGGGGCGCGTACCCGGCATCGGTGAGCATGCGCTCGGCGAGGCGGATCCGCTGGTTGGTGTCGCTGGGGCTGTGGCCTTCGACGGTGAAGACCGGATCGCTCTGCCCGGGGGACTCGATGTCGAAGCCGGCCCGTGTCAGCAGCGTGCGGCTGGCCAGGTCAGGAGCTTGCGCCCAGGCGCTGGCGGTGGTGCCGTCGGCGTTCGGGAAGCGAGCGATGACGATCGAGTAGGTCATCGGTGGTGAGGTTCGACGATGCGGGAGTGCGGGACGGCGGCGGGTGCGGCTTGGACTTGGGGCCCAGGGCCGGCCACCTGGATGGCCGGGGAGGTGGCGAGGGCCGCCCGGGGGCGAGGACCTTCGGCCAGGAGGTCGATGACGGGCGCGGCGGCGCGGTACCCGGTGGCGGCGAACCGGGCGCCCGCGTCCAGGACGGGCTCCCATACTTCGGGCTGGTCGCCCAGTTCGGTGCCGAGCCGGTTGCCGAGGGCGGTCATGGCGGCGGCGAGCCGGTGAGCCGGTCCGGGCCGCAGCCCGATCCACTCCACGACCTGGGCCGCGTCCTCCGCGGTCAGCTTCGGCGCGAGCTTCTCGATCTGCCGCAGCGCGTCGCTGGCGCGGACGACCGCAGCCTCGACGTGGGCCAGGGTGGGGTCGGTGGGCACGGGACTCCTACGAGGAACGGTGGAGGGGACGGGCTGCAGCAGCCTGCGGAACGGCGGCCGGTGGTGCGGCGACGACGGCGCCGCGGGGAGCGTGGGCCGAACGGGCAGCCGTGCAACGGGGGTTGAGGCCCTCGTGCTCGGCCAGCTGGCACACCGCCAGGGCGAGGGCTCGGTCGCGCGAGGTCTCGGCGAGGCTCTGGTCGGCGCGCGCCAACGGGGCCAGGAGACGGGCCTCGTGCGGGTCGGTGCGGATGAGGACCCAGCGGCAGCCGGCGGGGTCGCCCGGTGCGGCGATCCCTGTGGCCGCCAGGATCCGCCGGGAGACTTCGGCGAACCGGTGGTCAGGGGCTGGGGCCCGGTCGGGGTCGGTCCGCAGCGTGCACTGCCACACCATCCGGGACCTCAGCGCCTGGGCCGGGTTTTCTGGCGGGGGGGTGCCCCTATGTGTTTGGTCAAGCGGTTCGAGGTTGTTCCTCAGCTCTCGGTGGCTGGCTCCGGACCGGTGTAGGCGTAGATCCAACCGGCCCGGACGTCGGTGGAGCGGACCGCCTCGTAGGCATGCCGACTCGGGCCAGCTGGCCCGTCTGATGCGCGTATGACGGCGGGCGGCCTCCCGTCCTCACCGAGAAGCACGATCTTGGTCTGGCCGTCGAACGGGCCGCCGACGACCTTGATGCCGACGGTGTTGTTGACCACCTCACCAGCGAGCCAGCGGTCGATGGTCCTCATGTGCTCGGAGTTGTCGGTGCTCATGGGCAGAGCGGATCACGGCTGCTGCCGGTGAACAAGAGGCAGCATCACGTCGCGGCCGCGGGCCGGGATTCGTAGAGGGTGCCGTCTCGGAGCATGGCGAACAAGACGTCGGTCCGGCGTCTGGCCAGGCAGAGGAGTGCCTGGGTGTGGCGCTTGCCCTGGCCGATCTTCTTGTCGTAGTAGGCGCGGGAGGCCGGGTCGCCGAGCGAGGCGAACGCGGCCAGAAAGAAGGCCCGTTTCAGCTGCTTGTTGCCCCGTCGGGAGGGTTGCTCGCCGCGTATGGAGGATCCGGAACTGCGGGTCGCCGGGGCGAGGCCGGCGTAGGACGCGAGGTGGGCGGCGGTCGGGAACGCGCTCGCGTCGCCGACGTCGATCAGGACGCGGGCACCGGTCCGCGTCCCGATGCCGGGCATGGAGGTCAGGATCTGCGACAGCGGGTGCTCGTCCAGCAGTTCCTGGATCCGCTTCTCCAGGAGTCTGCGCTGATCGAGGACGGCCCGCAGCGAGCCGGCCAGGCTCGGCACGATCAGCGCGGCCGCCTCGGTGCCCGGGACGATGACGGTCTGCTCGTCGAGCGCAACCAGGATGTCCTCGACGAGACGCTCGAACATGCGCGGGGCCAAGGGCCGGGCGACGCCGAGCAGGCGTCGACGTCCGGCCTCGTGCAGGGCGGTCGGCGAGCCGAACCGCTCCAGCAGGGCCAGCACCGCCGCGTGGTCGATCCTGGGCCCCAGCACGCGCTCCAGGTGCGGATGGATCTGGGTGAGCAATCCGCGCAGGCGGTTGGCGATGCGGGTCGCCTCGCCGGCCAGGTCGTCGTCGAAGCCGACGATCATCTCCAGCTCGGCGATGGTCTCGTCGGTGACCTCGATGCCGCGCAGAGTGTGCGGCATGGTGCGGGCGGCGTCCGCGATGACGAAGGCGTCGCGTGCGTCGGTCTTGGCCTCGCCGGGGTAGAGGTCGGCGATGCGGCGCATCGTCAGACCGGGCAGGTAGGCGACGCGGCAGCCGGCGTCCCGGGCGACCGCCAAGGGCAGGGCGCCGATGGAGGCCGGCTGGTCGACGACGACCAGGACAGTGCCGTGCTTGGCGGTGAGCTTGTCGAGCATGGCCCGCATCTTGGGCTCGCTGTTCGGCAGCCGCTTGTCGAAGACCCGCTTACCCGCCCGAGTCAGGGCGGTTCCGTGGTGCTCGCCCTTGCCGACGTCCAGGCCGAGGAAGACGTCCACGTCGCCGGTGTCGATCACGCTGTTCCCTTACGAGGTCGTGCTGTCCCGGCCTCGTTGGCGTGGCACCAGTCGCCGGCATCCACGTTACGAAGAGCCTCCCAGCGAGCTGGTGGTCCTGCCCCTATCAGCGGTCTACCGGTGCCTCCGGCCCGGTGACACCACCCCCCGGATCATGCGAACTACAGGGGGGAACAGTCATGCCGAGCCGGAGGCCGGGAGCCCCGTTGCGGGGCCACGAAGAAGGTAACGGGGGGGGGGAGGTGGGCGGTCAGCTCGGCGATGAACGCCTGTTGGTCGAGGGCGGAGAGTTCGGGGACCGGTCGCCAGGCGTCCAGTAGCCGCAGCGGCTGTCCTCGTGTGGCTGCCGCCGTGGCCAGGCTGGCGATCAGGTCCTGGGCCGAGGAGTAGCGGGAGATCACTGGGTGCACGATCACCTCCCCGGCGCGATCGCGGCGGGCCGGGCCGCCGCGACCGGGGCGGGTTCTGTGGTTGGCGGTGGAGCGGTGGAGCGGTGGAGCGGCGGTCGGCCGGGCGGCCGAGCGGGCGAGTGCCGCCTGGTGGCGTTCGGCGGCGTCGAGTGGGCCGTCGTAGTCCCAGGGCCAGTGACCGCCGATCCGGTAGAGCCCACGCTCGTCCGGGGCGACGGACTCGGTGCCGCCGTCGCCGTCGTAGTCGGGCGTCCAGTGGAAGGTCAGTACCTCGCCGTCCCAGCGCGCGGTCATCCCGCAGTTGTCCTTGTGCAGGTCCACGACGATCTGCTCGGCGGTGTGCCGGGAGAAGGCGGGAGAGCAGTAGGGGCCGAGGTGCCCGAGGGCGTCGACCAGTCCGGGGTAGGGGCCGTGCTCCGAGCCGTCGACGAAGAAGTGGAAGAGGCGCTCGGTCACGGGGCTCAGTAAGGGTTCTCGGTGGTGCGGGCATTGTGGGCGGCGGCCACCAGTTCGGGCAGGTCAGCGGGGGCGGCGTCGCGCTGGTCGATCCACCAGGTGGCCTTGTCGAGCAGGCGCACCTGGTCCTCGATCTCCTGCCAGTCGGCCTCGTCCAGGGCGCCCTCTTCGACGAGCACTCGGTAGGCGCCGGTGACCAGCTGGTGGCGGCAGCGCTCGCCCCACGGCACGGCCTTGGGCGGGCCGTCGAGGTCGGGCATGCGGAACTGCTCGGCCCACTCGGTGGCGGCCTGCTGCTCGGCGGCGCGGCGTTCGGCCAGCCAGGCTTCGCGGGAGGCGGTGTCCGACTGGCGCTCGGCCAGCCAGCACTCCTTGCAGGAACGTTCCGCCAGCCAGCGGGCGAAGCCGGCGCGCTTGTCGGCGGGGCGTTCCGACAGATCGTGGTCGACGCTGTGGCCGCAGGAGTGCTCCACGGCCCAGATCTTCTTGACGGCCAAGTTGGCTCTCCTTAACGCGAGTTCGTGTGTCCGGCGGCCCACTGGATACGCGGGTCGATGGCGGGGACTGCGGCTGCGGCCGAAGCAGCGCTCTGCGCGTGGAGTGCTGCGCTGGCGCGGACCCGGCCGCCGGTGGCGAGCGCGGCGCGGGTTCGGGGGCTGGCGGGGCCCGGCCGGGCGGCGGCAGCGGGCCGGGCTGCGACGGCTGCGAGATCCCGGCTGTTGCCGGCCAGGACGGTGTCGGCCTGTGCGATCACGGATTCCACGCGGGAGAAGTTGACGGCGGCGGGGTCGGCGCGCAACTGGGTGTCGATGGCGCGAAGGCTCGCGGCAACCTCGTTGTTCATCGCCACGCGGTTGTGCAACAGCGCGTCGGCACCGCGGTCCTGGGCGCTCGGCCCGGTGTGGACGACCGTACCGAACGGGTCGGACTGACCAGCGGCGTGGGCGGGTGAGGCAGGAATGCGGGCCTCGGGCGCGATGAGCTGGGTGGCGAACGGGTTGGTGTGCTCGGCGGCCGGGCTCGGTGCCGGGGACGGTGGGGTGCGGTCCATGGCAGCGATGAGCCGGGTGGCGAACGGGTCGGTCGGCACGTACGGGCCGTCGAGCGGTTCGAAGGCGAGGTCGGCGGCCACGCGCAGGCCCTGTCCGCGAAGGGCGCGCAGGACGGTCGTGGCGCGCTGCTCGCCTTCGAACTCCGGCTCGTGGAGGGCATACAGGTCGGAGCCCGGGTCGGTGCGGACGAATCCCGCGTCGGCGAAGGCACGCTGGGCCTCCGGGCTGTGGGAGAGGTTGCGGGCGACGATGCCCAGCCGGGGGTGCCGGCCGAGCGTGACGTCGATGCTCGGCGTCCGGGGAGACGGGGAAGCCTGCACGTTCGCGGTGGGACCTGCGGCGGCCTGGGCAGGGCTCGGCAGTGAGGGTCGGCTGGCGGCGGTGTAGTCGAACTCCTCTGCGGCCTCGACCTGGACGCCGCTGTGACGCAGGAATGCGACGGTCTGCCGCACGTGGAGGAAGAGGGACTGTTGGTCGGGGGCGGCGCCGAGGGTCAGGCGGCCGTCGGCGAGCGGTCGGAACCCTGCGTTGAGCAGGATCTGGCGGGCTGCTGGGTCGGCGTCGGCGCCAAGTGAGGCGGCGACTCCGTACTGCGGATCTCGGGTGATGGCGACGTGGTGGGGGTTGATGCGCTGCTCCTGGTGGCGGCGGAGAAGGGGAGGTTCAGCGGCGGGCCGTCTGCCGGACCGGCTCGTGGCCGGTGGCGGCCGTGGCTGCGGGCGCGGCGATGACGCGGGTGGGACGGGCCCCGCTCCGGGCGGCGTCCGCGCGGTACGGCGGGGTGTTGCGGACGGCGATCTCGACGCCGAGGTGGCCGAGCGCGGCGATGGCCCGGTCGGTGGCGCGGTTCTGCTGGTTCGCGTCCCGGGTTACGAGCGAGTAGCGCTCGGGGGCGGCGGGCAGACCGAGTGCGAACCCGGCGTCCGTGAGCGCCTGGTGCACCGCCGGGTCTCGACTGGCCGTGGTGGCGGTGACGCCGGCTTCCTGGAACCGTCGGAAGGTGACACGGGAGGGGTGGGCGGATTCGGCATCCTGGTGCATGAGTTGGCTCCGTGGTGACGATTTTCAGCGGCGGCGGGACGCTCCGGGACGCTCCGGGGGTACCTGCGGCGGCGGGGTGGACGGGGCCGCGCTCATCCGGGCCAGCGGCGCACGGACCGCGGCGGCGCGCAGGCTGGCCGGGTCCGGTCGCGTGGTATCGCGCTGGTAGAGAACGCGGAAGTCCCGGCGCGGCAGATCCCCGTACGAGGGGTGCCACCGGTCGGTCCCGGACAGGTACCGATCGCGCGAGTTGTAGCGGATCATTACGAATTTCCTGTCCCGGTCGAGCTGTTCGCCGAGGCGGGCGAGCCACCAGTGGTCGTGGTCGAACCTCTGGATCGCTTCTACGACGATCCGACCGTCCTGGACATCGGCCGCGATCTCGCGGCTGAGCGGGTCCTTCAGACCGGTGCGCAGTTCCAGTTCCGCGACGTTGCGGGCAGTCGCGGCGGCCAGGTCGGCGTCCGGGAACGGCTGGGACGACTGGAGCCACTCGTAGTGGGCGAGGACCTCCAGTCGGGCCTGTTCCGGCCGATGCCAGTTCGCCACTTGCACGCCAGCCTTCATCAGGGCCCGCAAGGCGTCAGCAGCGTGACGGATCTGGTCGTGCGCCTCGACGCTGGGGCGCTGATGCCAGGCGTGGTGCTCGACGTCGGCGGCGCGGTACCAGAAGCCGGCCTGGTAGAGGATCTCTCCGGCGACGCGCGGGGGGCGACCTCGGATGACAGCGAACTCGCCCGCGTCGAAGTCCCAACCGAAGGCCACATGGGGCCTGCTCATCGGCGCCGGGGCGCGCCCTGGACCACAAGGGTCGAGCGGACCGGGGCGCGCACGGCAGCCCGGTCGTGCACGGCCGCCTGCTCGGCCTCCTCCTCGCGGGCCTGGATCAGGAGCAGCAGTTCCTCCTCCAGCCGGTCGCGCTGGTCGGCAGCGGTCTCCAACGCCTCCAGCTGGGCGTCGAGCTGGTCGAGGACGGCGTCGTTCACCCGGCGGCGCGCTGCGGCGATGTTGATCAGCTTGACGCGCAGGAAGGAGACGCGGCTCTCGGCCGCGACAAGGGCACGGTGGGCGTCGATGAGTCGTGCGGTGGCGGCGTCGGCACGGGCCTCGTTGGCGGACAGGGCGGAGAGCGAGTCGCCGGTGGTGGCCGACAGGCGCTCGTCCAGGCGGGTCAGGGTGTTCGGCATGGATCTCCAAGCACAGGCGGGAAGTTGAGCGTGAGGCTCTGTCAGAAGGGGCGCGGTGGGTGTCCGGTGGTCGGCCGGGGCATCGCTGGCACCGCGGACTGGGGCAGCGGGGCTGTGGTGTGCGTCGCTCGAGCAGGCGACGCGCTGAGGGCGGCGGCCCGACGCGAGCCGACGCCGGGAAGCTGGGCGGCGTAGCCATACGCCTCCCACTCCCTGAGCGCCGGGTCCAGGCCCGGATGGCGGCTGACTCCGTAGAAGCCGCCACCCTCGCTGTAGAAGACGGCGCCTTCGCCGCCGGCTGTGTAGCGGCCGAGCAACTCATAGGAGCCGGACGGTGATTCGTGGCTGGCGAGAAGCACCAGGTGTCCGTTGCAGATGTCAGCAGTGACCAGGTGCGACCAGGCGGTGCGGCCCGGAGGCGTGCAGAGCGGCCCGTCCTCGATCCACGGTGGCCGGTTCTCGACACGCGCACGTTGCTCGACTTCGCTGTACACCCTGGTGACGCCGTACTTGCCGGCGGTGAGCAGCCGGACCGCCTCGCGGAGCTGCCGTTCGGCGACGGAGAGGGGGGTGTCGCGGCGCGGGCGGTGCAGGTCGAGCGCGTCGTCGCGGACGAACCCGGCCTGCTCCAGGAGTTGGGCACTGCGGCGGTCTGCTGCCGCGGCCACGAGCAGGTCGAGGTCAGGGCGGTGACCGGAGGTGACGACGCGCGGGCTCACGCCGGATGCCCCGGGTCGTGCATGCGGGCGTCGGTGTCGAACAGCTCCAGCTCGGCCCTGTGCAGAAGATGCTGGACGATGAACGACCGGCCGGCCACCTTCCACAGGCCTCGGCCTCGGCCGAGCTGGGAGATCGCGGCGGTCTCCACGCCGGTCAGGCCGAGCAGCCCGGCGGTGGCTGCCAGCTGGTCCGCCTCCTGCCGGTAGATCACGCGGGTCGCGCAGTCGGTCATCAGGCCCTCGGCCAGCGCGCGGGCGCGGGAGCCCTGGTCGCCCGCCGACAAGAGGTCGGACAGGCGGTGGATGATCAGCATGTTCGCGATGCCGAGGCCGCGGGAGAGCTTCCACTGGCTTTGCATCCGCTCCAGCAGCGCGGCGTGGCGCATGATGCGCCATGCCTCGTCGTAGATCACCCAGCGCCGGCCGCCGTTGGGGTCGCTGAGCGCGGCCTCCATCCACGCGGACGCGCAGGTCATGGCCAGGGTGAGCGCCGTGTCGTCGCCGGTCGAGCCGAGCCGCGACAGGTCGATGGTCAGCATCGGGCTGCGGGGGTCGAAGACGGCGGTGGACGGGGCGTCGAACATGCCGGCCAGGTCGCCGGTGATCAGCCGTCGGAAGGCGTGGGCCAGATCCTGGGAGGCTTCGCCGACGCGACGTGACGGGTCTCCGAGGGCCGCGTCCAGCAGGGCGGGCTGCCCGAGGACGGTGGCGACATCGCCGAGAAGCGGAACCCGGCCAGCGGCAGCGGCCTGCTGAACAGCGGTGTCCAGCGCGACGTCGAGACCGGTGTACTCCATCGGCCGCAGGTCGCGGCCCAGGACGGTGCGGGCGAGGCTGCCCAGCAGCAACAGCCGGCGCTTGCGGACCTCGCCGGCCCACGCCTCCTCACCGATACCCTCCGGCGCGGCGCTCGCGTCGAGTGGATTGAGACGGCCGGGCAGGCCGGGGCCGAGTGCGATGGTCGTGCCGCCGACGGCCTGAGCGACGCTCGTCCACTCGCCCTTGGGGTCGGACGCCACGTAGACGCGGTAGCCGAAGGCGGTGGAGCGCAGTGCGATGGACTTGGCCAACGCCGACTTGCCCTGGCCGATGACACCCGCGATCAGGCAGTTGGGGTTCGTGAAGTTCTCGACCTTGCCGTAGAGCGCGAACGGGTCGAAAACGAACGACGCTTCGGCGTGGACGTCGCGGCCGATCAGTACGCCGGAGCTTCCGAGGCCGCCTTCGGCCAGGAACGGGTAAGCGCCCGAGGCAGTCGCGGTGGTCATCCGGTGGGCGGGGAGCTTGAGCTTGCCGCCGCGCAGGGATGCGGGGCCGGGGCGCCCGCCGGCCGGGTAGAACGGGCGCAGCTCCTCGTTCTCCTCGCGACGGGTGCGGGTGCGCGTAGGGCGGGAGTTGTCGCGGGCGGCGCGCCGGGCGGCGGCGAGGTCGCGGCGGGCCTGACGTCGGGAGGCCCGGTCGGAGCGACTGGGGGTGAACAGGGGTGAGGCTGAGGAGCGCAGGAACGTTTCTCCCGTCAGGATCGGAGTGCGGAGAGCGGGGTCCCGCGCAGCTCGGCGGGGGTGGAGATGCGCCGCATTCGGGCGGAGGCCAGGGTGTGCCGTTGGCAGATGACCAGGTCCGGGGCGCCCTCGGGCAGTCGCCGTGCGCAGGCTTCGCGGGTGGGGGCGCGGCCGTCGGCGCGGGCGGCGTGGTGGTAGGCGGAGTGGAGGGCGTCTGCGGTCTGCCAGAGGCGGATCCGGGCGGCGTGGAGCTGGTCGGCCTCGGCGGTCTGGTGCGGCCGGGTGGTCGCTGTGTGGGTGTCGACGAGCCGGAACAGTGCGGTGCAGTGAGCGTGGAGAGCATCCAACTCGGCTCGCGACGCGGGGAGTTGGTCCGGTGCATTGGTGTGGTGGTGGACGTCCACGGCGGCGGTGGCGAACCGCAGCAGCCGGGGGCTGTCGGCGGGAGGATGGTGCACGCGGTCTCCCGTCACAGGCGGGCGAGGGGGAGAGCGGCGCGGGAGAACGCCTCGGCCTGCTCGAACTTCAGGAGGCGCAGGTCCAAGCTGGTGCTGGCGGCGGCGGTCTCGATGGAGGCGCACTGACGGCGCAGGTCCTCGGGGGTGTCCGCGCTGACGACCACGAGGCCGGTGAAGTCGACGTCCGCGTGGCCGCTGATTAGCTCGCGCTCGTGCTCCTTGGCGTCGGCGTACTCCATGGAGTCCGCCTCACTGTCCACCTGGCCCTTGCGGACGCGCTCTGCCGCGTCGGCGACGATCGACGCCTTGCGTCGCTGCACCGCCTTGAGTGCAGCGTCGAGGTCCTCGGGGCTGTAGTGCAGGGACAGGGTGCGGCGCACGCCGGCGGAGAAGACCAGGCTGTGGAGGAAGCCGTGGGAGACCTCGCTGCGCGGCCACTGCTCGATCCAGTAGACGGCGTGGCAGGCGGTGTCGCTGGTGATGCGCTCGCTCTCCTCGACCAGGACGACCGGTCCGGCGGCGGCGGGGTCGGCTTCGGCGCGGCCGGTGTCGGACCACTGGTCCATAGCGGCAAGGGACTTGGGGTCGTAGGCGCTGCGGATCACGGCGGCGAACTCTCGGCTGGTGAGCCAGCCGGACGGGGTGAGGCCCGCATTGCGCAGCGACTGCTCGAAGCCGGGGGTGAGCTGGGCGAGAACGGTGAAGGCTCCGGTGAGTCCGCCGCCGGCCTCGCCGATCAGCCGTCGGGCGGCCTTGAGATCGAGGGCGATGGCGATGTACGCCTCGTGCGGGGCCGCGGTCGGTCCGGCGGCGGCGAGGAGTTCCTGGTAGACCGGTCCGGCGATCGGTGCGTCCGGGTCGCCGTGTTCGGCCCAGTAGCGCTGCAGCGCGTCGCCCGAGTCCGGCACGGTGCGCTCGATGACCTGGACCGCGCTGATGTAGCCGGTGCGGGCGAGGGCAGCCAGGGCGCGGCCCCATCCGGACACGTTGGCGGACTGGGCAGGCGCGTCGAGGAGGGCGAAGGCGCGGGAGGTGACACGCACAGCGGCGATCAGGGTGCCGCGTTGCGGGTCGTGGACCGCGCCCATAGTCCTGCCGGGGGCGGTGACGGCGCGCAGGCTCGCCGTGGTTCCGGGGAGGTGGAGCAGGCCGTCACGGCGGGGGCGGGAGCTGGGTCGGGCCAGCCAGATCAGCTGTCCCTTGGCGCGGCGCAGGTAGTAGCGGATGACGATGGGGGCCCAATCTGCCACGGAGCGGCTGTGGAAGCGGATGAGGACGAGTGCGGCTGCCAGCGCCCAGACGGGCGTGAGGAGGACGGCGCCGACCAGGCCGCTGGCGACCATGGTCACCAGCAGCAGGGCGCCGGCGAGGCCGACGACGGTCAGCTGGGCGGGACTCAGTCCGAGCAGGACGCCGCGGCGGGAGCGGGTCGGAAACCGCACGGTGGAGAGGAACTCGGTGGACAGGGGCGACTCCTGGTGGGGGCCCGGCCGGGGCGGCGGGATCGGCGCCCCGGCCGGGGCGGGATCAGGCGGACGGTGGGCCCGCCGCCGGGCTCGGGCTGGGGCCTGCGACCGGTGCGGCGGAGGTCGCCGGACCGGCGGGCGCGGGCGATGAGGCGCGCTGGGCCGCTGGGCGGACGCCGCGGACGATCGGGACCGGCGCGCCAGGACTGCCAGGTGCAGCGGCGGCTGCTACTGCCGGCGACGCTGCACCGCTGCCCGCGCCGGCCGAAGCGGGTGCGGCTGCGCCCTGCGCGGGGCTGCTGCCCGATCCGGTGGGGCGGGTGATCAGCGGGCCGGAGGCGCGGCGGGTGACCAGAGGCTTGGAGACGGCACCGCCGCCACCGCCGCCTCCGGTGCCGGGGTAGGCGAAGCTGCTCTGCGACGGGGCGTCCGAGGTGCTGCCCGATGGGGAGGGGGTGCTGCCGATGGCGCTGCCCTGGCCGGGGACCTTCGACGGACCCTGCGGCGCGGCGGTTGCGGCTGCTCCCGCGCCTCCGGTGCCGGCGGTCGCCGCCATCTGCCCGCCGCGCTTGGCGGCGGCAGCAGCGGTCTGCAGGCCGGCATTGGTGGTGCGGTGCAGGTCGGCGGCGCTGCCATCGGATGCCCAGTGGATGAACTTGTACGTCATCATCGGGCAGAGCAGGACCAGCACCATCACGACGATGCCCGCGAGGATGTCCGACAGAGCGGCGAGCCCGTCCTTGCTGTCGGAGTTGCCGATGGCGCTGACACCTACGAGGAAGACGACGGTCATGATCAACTTTGAGGCGATCAGGGCCGCGGTAGCCTCGATCCAGGCGCGCCGCCAGCGGGCCGCCGGTTCCCAGCCGCCGCCCGCTCCTGCGAAGACCGCCAGGGTGACCAGAACCAGGATGGCGACCTTGCGCAGCACCATCGTGCCCCAGTACATGACGGCACCGACCACGCAGCCGAGAGCTACCAGAGCGGGAACGGCCCAGCCGAGCTGGGAGGTGCCGGCGATCAAGCCGACCTTGATGACGCGGGAGACGGCGTCCGAGGTGGAAGTGTTGGCAATCTTGAACAGCCCGTTCGACAGCGCGTCCACCACGCTCAAGGCGATGCCGGTGCCGGCAACCGCGACGAACGAGAACAGCACGCCTGAGATCGTCCCGGTGACGGCCTGGGACAGGGCCTGACCGTCTCGCCTCCAGGCGGCGCGCACGAGCTGCAGGCAGAAGGTGGCGACGATCGCGATCAAGCCGATCGGCAGGATGATCGCGTAGTTCTCGCGGAACCATGAGGCTCCGAGGTCGATCGACGTGGTGGAGTCCACGGCCCGGGAAGCGAGGTCGGCGGCGCTCTGGGCGAGGTCGCCGCAGGATCGGGCGATCCAGTTGCCGATGGAGCTGGTGATCGAGTCGGCGATGCCGCCGGGGGTGACGTCGCAGACGCTGCCGACGAGAGGGATATCGCAGAAGCCGATGGGGCACCCCCTCCTTTCTTATAGGGGGCGGATCAGGGGTAGACGGTCGGCGCGATCGACGCGAGGGCGCAGTCGTGGCCCGGGCGGCACTGCACCGCGAGGGTGATCGCCCGCTGCTCGTCGCCCCGACCGCCGCCGGTCCAGGTGATGGACTGCGAGCCGGTGACGGTGACCGCGTACACGTAGGCGACGGTGAGCTTGGTGGGGTCGGCGGCCACGGCCTGGTTGAACGCGGCCGGCAGGTGCGCCTCGGTGACCCTGCCGGTGGCGAACTGGCCGTTGCTGCGCATCCGGTCCCACAGGGTGGGGTCGGGGACCTGGCTGGCGAGGGCGGCCGGGTCGGCGTACGTGCTCTCGCTGGTCAGCCAGGCGCGCAGGCCGGCGAGCTGCTGCGACTGGGATGCGGTGCGGGTGTCATAGGTCCACAGGGCCTGCGTAAACGCCTTCGCGAAGACGACCGGGTCGTGGGTGTGCGGCGGCGGGGCGACCGGGTGGGTGGTCGCCGGGCCGGTCGGAGCGGTGCTCGGCTCGGCGGCCGGCGTGCTGCTGGGCGCGGATGCGGTGGTGGCGGTGCTGGTGGCGGAGGGGGTGGCCTGGCTGGGGTGGCCGCCTCCGGTGAACCGGGCGATGAGCCCGGCCACCAGGGCGACGGCCACCACTGCCATCAGGCCGAAGAGCACGCGGCGGACCATGAGGGACTGGCCGCCGGGCTTGAACGGCTCGGGCAACGTGGGCATCAGTGGACGCTCGTCCCCACGTTGGAGAAGAAGCTCACGATCCCGTTTGCGGCGCCGAGGAGAAGCGCGCAGCCGGCCGCCACCAGGGCACCCTGCTTCCCCTTCTGCTCACTGCCGTGGGAGCCGGTGTGGTGGCCCCACGCCCACACGATGCCGGAGACGCACAGCGCGCCGACGACCGCGATGATCGCGAAGAGGTTGATCGAGCCGACGGTGCTCTTGAGCACGTCGAGGCCGGGGAGGCCGCCCTCACTGGGCTTGATGCCGGGGTCGAACGCCAGCTGCTGGACCTTGACGGCGGCGTTGGCGAGGTAGGTGGTCAATCACACTCCACGAGCTAGAGGACGGGTGGACGCGGCCGGGCCGCGGCAGAGAGAAGGGGAAAAAGGGCGCGCGAAGTGCGCAGAGAAGGGCCGCAGTTGGTTGTAGGTTCCGGTCTGACGTGTCATCCGGAGTGGCCGCGACCTGCGGCGATGAGCGAGTGTCCGGATGAGTTGTCAGCGGGTCTGTCCGGTCGATCTGTCAGATTCCTCGGGAATCCGCCCCGCTCCGGCGGGGATGGCAGATCGCTCGGATGGCTGACCTGCGGCTTCCCGCCAGTGGCGTCCGGTCGATGACAAAACGACCGGAAACTGACAGGTCTAACCGGAACCTACATTGGTGTCAGGGGACGATGCGGCGGGCGGCGACGATGCCGGAGCGCCAGGAGTTCAGGGTCGAGATCTTGACCACGTCTCCGGTGTGCGGCGCGTGCACGATCAGGCCCTGCCCGATGTACATGCCGACGTGTCCGGGGCCCTCGGGCCCGGGTTCGGTGAACAGCAGGTCGCCCGGTTTGAGGGCGTCGGCCGAGACGGCGGTGCCCTCGGTGACCTGTGTGTACGTCGTGCGGGTCAGTGTGATGCCGCTGGCCTTGTAGCTCTGCTGCATCAGGCTGGAGCAGTCGCAGCGACCCATCGGGTCGGGGCCGTGCGGCGCGGTGCACGTGCCACCCCACTGGTACGGGGTGCCCAACTGCCCGAGCGCGTACCGGATCGCGGACTGCACCGCGGGCGGCGCGTCGGTCGGGATCACGTACCCGGCGGGCAGGGTGCCCGGTGGGATCGTCCCCCAGTCGATGCCCGAGCCGTCCGTTCCGCACCCGGCCGGGGAGGGGGACGAAGAGCCGGGCGAGGGCGACGGCGCCGGGGTGGCGGAACTGCCGCCCAGGGCCTGGGAGATGGCCTGCTGGAGTGCGCCGGCCAAGGGCTCCCACTTGGCGTAGGCGTCCGGGAAGCCGGACCTCTGGACGGCCTGCGCCGCCTCGGTGAGTGGCAGCTGCTGCCACCCGTTCACCTTCAGCAGCGCCTTGTAGAAGGCGGTGCTGGCGTAGACGGGATCCTGCAGCTGGGCCGGGGTGCCCCAGCCCTGGCTCGGACGCTGCTGGAACAAACCCAACGAGTCCCGGTCGCCGTACGAGAGGTTCTGGAGGCCGGACTCCTGCAACGCGGTTGCGAGGGCGATGACCTGGCCGCGGGCCGGGACCTGCATCGCGATGCCGGTGGCCACGATGACCTTGGCGTTCGGGATCTGGGTCGTCGGCTTGTCGAGGCCGGACACCGGGGCGGTGGGCCCGGCGTTGCCGGACAGGATCTGCTGGACCTGAGCGGCGACGGCCGCAGCATCCACCTGCTGGGTGCCGGTATTGCAGTTCGCCTTGGTGGCGGCGTCGTTCGCCATCATTGCCACGGCCGGGAAACCGATCGCGATGGGAACGCCCAGGATGAACGCGCCGCAGCCGCACGCTGCCTTCTGCCAGCTCATCGGACGGCCGGCCGACCGCCTTCGACGGCGGCCGGGAGGCCGGTCGAGGGCCGGGGCGGGCACGGGTTCAGGGAGCTGATGGGGGTCTCCATTTCAGGCGGGGGCGGGGGCGCCGTCCCGGCCGTGAAGGTGCGGCCGGGACGGTTCGGGAGCGGCAGCAAGCCGCCCTCGTAATCTGCGAAAAGGCATGACGGTGCCCTTTCCGTGGCATGACGGAATTCGTCGGACGTGGTTTTCCGACCGTAGGACCGGCGCGGCCGTTTACCTAAAAGCAGGGACGTGGCCTGCCCGAGGGCCAGGTGGATCCGGCAGGCTCGGACCCTCTTCGGCCCTTGGCCGTAGGTGCCGTCATCTGGCGCGGAGGGGCCCGGTCCTGCCGGTGTGTCACACAGTAGGAGCCGGGCGGCCGGAAACCTAAAAAGGGATCTGGCGGCGTCGGATCGGGTTCGCCGTGCGACGTGGAGGACGTTAGGCGTCGGTCGGCCGGAAACCTAAAAAGATCATGACTTGGTGGGAAGCAAGGCCCTTTTTAGGTTTCCGGCCAGAGAGTGCCTAACGTGCCGTTTTCCGCCCCGCGAAAGCCCCTGACCCGCACGGTCCGCGCTTCGCGCTGCCACCCGACCACCCGGGTGGCCGGGGGCGACGACACCCTGTTCCCGTTGCACAGGAGACCCCCTGAGCTACAAGATCCACCGCGGCGATGCCCTGCTCCGGCTCGCCGACATCCCCTCGCAGTCCGTCGACTGCGTCATCACCGACCCGCCCTACAACTCCGGCGGGCGCACGGCGAAGGAGCGCACCGCCCGCACCGCCCGCGAGAAGTACACCACCGCGGGATCGCAGCACACGCTGGAGTCCTTCCCCGGGGAGAACAAGGACCAGCGCTCCTACACGTACTGGCTCTCCCAGCTGCTCGCCGAGTCCTACCGCGCCACTCGCGACGGCGGCACTGCCCTGGTCTTCACCGACTGGCGCCAGCTTGCCGCCACTGCCGACGCGTTGCAGGCCGGCGGCTGGATCTGGCGTGGCGCACTCGCCTGGTACAAGCCCGCAGCCCGCCCGCAGCGCGGAAGGTTCACCCAGCACTGCGAGTTCGTGCTGTGGGGGAGCAAGGGCGCGATGGACGCCGACGCCAACCCCGTCTACCTGCCGGGCCTGTACACCGCGTCGCAGCCCAAGGGCGCGGGCCGGGTGCACATCACCCAGAAGCCGGTCAGCGTGATGCGCGAGCTGGTCAAGATCGCCAAGCCGGGCGGCACGGTACTGGACTTCTGCATGGGCAGCGGTTCCAGCGGGGTGGCCGCGCTGCTGGAGAACCGGAGCTTCGTCGGCATCGAGGTCACCGACCACTACGCCGGCGTGGCCGAGAAGCGTCTGGCGGAAGCCGCCCGGCAGGTCCGCGAGGGCACGGCCGGCACGGAGCCCTCCCCCTGACCGCAACCGCCATCGGCCGGGCCGCCGAGGTCGGCGGCCCGGCCAACTCCTCTCGCACGGAGAGCGAATGAACCCCGACACCCCCGTCCGTGTCACCCCCGGGCACCTGGCCGGACCGGGCACGCGGAGGCCGCCTTCGACGACTTCTTCGAGAGCTGCCCCACCTGGAGCCGGTGGCGCCCGCACGACGAGACAACCCTCGCACTGCACAGGCGCCTCACCGCCGTGATCGAACTCGACCACGAGACCACCCAGAATCCCCGCTGGACCATCGCCTCCTACCACTCGCCGGTAGACCAACTCGCCTGGCAGGCAACGTTCTGCCCCCGGACACCCGTCGAGATCGTGATGGCCGTCGCCCGCCGGCTGACCGCCGCGCTCGACTCCCCGTCGCGGCTGGCCGGCGAAGACCTTGTGTGGGGCCCTCGCCCCTACGAGGACGCCGTCCGTCACGCCGTGGAAGGTGCCGCGGTGCCGTGGAAGCAGGCCGCAGACTCGCGCCTGTGGACGCGGGCGGACGGGACCGCAGCGATCACGCTGGCGTCACACGACCCGTGGGCGCCCGGCCCGGCGGAATCCGTCACCAGGCTGTCAGGAGGTCCCAGCGGCAGTGACTGCGAGCAGCACCGGTGGACGGCGACGTTCACCCGGCACACGCCCACCACCCTGATCACCGCGGCCCTGGAGGAGGTGGCCGAACCGCTGCCCGCCGACCGCGAGTTCGGACAGGTCCCGGAAGCCAACCGCACCCTCGTGCAGATCGAGGCTCGCCGCAGTCGGGCCGCCAGCGCGACCTCCGGCGGGATCCCCGTCATCGGTGCCGCCGTCCCGGGACCCGCGGTCGCCTACCCCCAGACCGGCCCGGCGAGGAGGGGCCGGTGAACCGAACCCACGGTCAGCCAGCTCACGCCGAAGCCCGACGACCAGGCGGACGCCGCCCGGGCGAAGCCGGCGCGGCCCCCGGACTCGGCACCACACCCAGCGAGCCTCCAACAGCCGGACCGCACCGCGCCGGCCCCGACGGCGGACTGTCCCGATGAGCTTCCGACACCCCCCGAAGGAGCGCCCCACGCCGACCGACCAGCCGATCCCGGTAGCCCCTCGCTATCTCGCCGGGCCGGGCTACGACACGGACCAAGCCCTCGAAGTCCTCTACAAGAAGCGGGGCTGGCCCATCCACCAGGACCTCGACGCGGGCAACACGTTCATCCACAGCCCCTGTGGACGAGTGGACGTCGCGTTCATGGGCGACCACCTGTCCCCGTGGCAGGTCCGGGTGAGCCGCGAACCGATGGAAGAGCCCGCCTGGTTCGCCGCCTTCGACGGGAACACCCCGCCGGAGATCGTCGCGGCCTTCTTCGAGACGCTGGCCGGCACCCTCGAAAACCTCCCCGACCAGCTCACCCAGAGCCGCACCATCTTCGTCACAGAGGCCGCCCGCCTTCTGGAGCAGGCCGGCTGGGACAAAGAAGTTACCAGCACGCACACCCACATAACGCCGAACGGCGAACACGCCGGGCTGGCCGGGCTGTCCGTCCAGCAGCGACCCGAGGCGTGGCAGGACGAGGAGTTCGACCCCTACTCCGAGCCGATCATCATGTGGGGCGGTCCGAGGGCGGCGACGACCGATGGGAGGCCAAGTTCACCCGCGACACCCCGATGCACTTGGTCGCCGCGGCCACCCGCTCGCTGATCACCACGGCACCGGTCGAGCGCTACCAGGAGGACCTCGACCCGGCTGTCCTCCGGTACCTCACCGGTCCGAACACCGCGCCCTCCACCCGGGCAGCCGCCGCTCGTACCGCCAGCACAGCCGCTGCAGTCGCCGTCCCCGGCAGCGCCAGCATCGTCTCGGCCCCGGCCGCCGTTCAGCGCGACACCGCGGCTGCCGCGAAGAAGCGCTGAACCTGTCCGCGATCCGGCTCAACCCGGCCCGGGCTCCCCCCTGCGCCCCACGGCCCCCAGCCCTGGGGCGGACACCACCACCTCGACCTGGAGAACCCGCTGTACTACGCCCCGTTCACCGACATCGTCTCCGACCTGGACCTCGACGAACTGATGCCGGCCGACGAGAACACCGCGCGAGTCCTCGCCCGACTGGCCGACTGGGAGGACCCCTGCATCACCCTGGCCAGGTACGACCAGCCCGACCACCGCACAGGCCGGTCGGACCACTTCTACCTCGCACACGACGAGCAGATGGCACAGCAGCACAAGCCGTCCTACCTCGGAGTGCACCTGGAGCTGGACCAGAACGCGGGATTGGTGCGAGCCACCGTGCGCGACGCGGCGATGCCCGTTCTGGCCGAGGCATGGCTCCTCACCCGCGGAGCCAACCCCGATCGGCTGCGAGAACGTGTGCGCTCCAGCGAACTCGAGCCCGCCGACACTGAGACCGAGGCGGCCGAGGCCATGCTGCGCCACTCCGGAACCCGCTTCGACGTCCACGACTCGGCATCCACGGCCGGCCCGCTGTACACCACGTGGGTGATCGCGATCGACGCCGAGGCCCCCGACCCGGCTCGCCCGGTGGCCGTCTTCGTCGGCCAGCGGGAGAAGGACAGCGACACGTTCACCCTCCGCCACGGGCACTTCGCCAGCGTGGAGAGCGCCTACGACTGGACGCGCCATCCCGACGCCCCTCTGCCGCAGCCCGGTCCAACCGGTGCAACTCGCGCCGACGCCGCTCGCCTCGACCGCCGCACCCGCACCCAGAGCGAGGCCGCCGCCGGCACTGCGGACCAGCCCGCTCCCAAGCCCGACGCCAAGCCGCGCCGACCGCGCGAACGCTGACCCTCGAAGGGAACCCTTCCGATCACCACCGAGCCCACCCCGAACACACCCCTCGACATCGTGCCGCGCTACCTCGCCGGAGCCGGCTCCCGGACGGCCCCCCTCGCACGCCACGCCCTCGTCTTCCACTGGCCGCGGAACTACAACCGGGAACTCGACCAGACCTTCGTCAGCAGCCCGGACCACCGCATCCGCATCGCCTCGGGCCAGCTCGACCCCGGCGCCTGGTGGCGCATCAGTGCCGCCCGCGAACCCCTCGGCAAGCCCCAGTGGATGGCCGCGTTCTCCAAGGACATCCCCGAGGAGTTCGTCACCGCCGCGATCGACTCCCTCATCGTTCCCATGCCCACGACGGACTGGACCGGCGAGAAGCACCCGGCCCTGAAGAACGGCCAGTTCAACGGGGATGCCGCCATGGACGCGCTCGTCGCCGCAGGCTGGCGCCACATGGGCGGTCTCGGGGGAGTTCGGCGCGCCGAGTCGCCCGACGGCCTCGCCCGCGCCGTGCTGCGCCGGGACGCCGATCCCCTAGACCTCATGGGCCACTGCGCGCTGGCCATTGAGGCAGGCCCTGAAGACGCCGGCGAGCCGTACTGGCAGGCCCTGTTCACCGCCGACACCCCCGCACTGGTCACTGACGCGTTCGTCCGCTCGCTCACCGACCCGGCACCGCTGCGGCGCGACGGGGAGTGGATGGACGAACACCTGCTCGCCCACGCCGGCTACACCCTGACCGAGGACGGCCTCGTCCCGATCCCGCCGGCCTACACCGACAAGGACCTCACCCTCGCCACCGCGCAGACGCTGTCGACCCTGCTGGCCGCCGCGGACGGAGTACTGAGCGTCGAGGACGTCATGGCCCACCTGGCCGACCGGGCACTGCCGAGCACGCAGACAGGCCCCGGCCCGCACACCACCTGGGGCCAACTCCCCGCAGAACAGCAGCGGCTGGCCGCGATGCTCACCCTCGACCTCGTCATGGACTCCGCCCGGTACAGCCATCGCCTGCTCGGCCTGAGCGACACGGACGCCACCCGGCACAGCCGCAGCCTGTTCGCCCCGGACGGCGCCGTCTCCCGCCCGGCATGGCAGCGCACCACCCGCGGCCGCATCCCGAACACGCCGCTGGACAGCCTCACGTTCACCAACGACGACCTGTACGCGGCGGCGGGAGCGATCACCGCCCACGCGATCGCCTGCACCGAGCCCATGGGCGTGTCCGAGGGCTTCTACGATCAGCCGATTCCCAGCCGGAGCACGCCGGACGGCCAGGACGTGTACTGGGACGACCTGCCGCAACACCTCGGGAAGCCCGCACACGATGAGATCTACCGCCGGTTCGCCGCGGTCAGCGAGACCGCCGGCGGCCTGTTCGCACCGGGCATGCCCCGCCCCGCACCGCTGGTCGCCGCCGCACCTGCCTACCTGGCCGGGCCCGGCCACACCGCAGCGAGCACCCCCGCGACCCCCCTGCTGGCCGCCGGCTGGAACTTCGTCGACGCCCCGCTCGGTGACATCTACCTCAGCCCCTGCGGCCGGATTCGCACGACCGCCACCTACGCGGCGGGCGGCGTGAGCTGGAGCACGGTCTACACCGACCCATCGACCGGCGACCCGATGTGGCACTTCACCGCCGACGACCGGACCCCCGCCGAGATCACAGCGGCAGTGCACGAGGCGCTCGCCGACGCCCAGGCCACCACACCGGCTGACCTCCGCTACCCCGCACTGTCCGGCGGCCTGGAGCCCTTGGCCGAAGCCGACTGGTTCATGGACAACGTGCCCGGCCACATCATCTGGACCGCACCCGGAGGCGAGACGGCCTCGGTCAGCCGCACCATCAGCGCCTCCGCGATCGCCGATGGCGCCAATCCCCACTGGATGGTCTGCGGCGGCGACCTCCAGCCCGGCGGCCAGGGCTGGTACATCGAGATGGCCGACCGGGTGCCCCGTCCGCTGCTTACCGCGGTCGCCGCCGCCCTCACCAGCACCGAACCGGTGGCCCGGCTCGCCCGGCAGATACCACCCGAGCACAGGCTGCACCTGGACACGGTCCCTCTGGAGTGGCGAACCGCAGCGCCGCCGGCCGACCGCGCAGCCGCCGCCCGCCGACGCCCCCTCGACGGCAAGGCAACGACCCCCGGACCTCATCCCGCCGACCCGCCCCGCACACCGCTGCCCGCACCCCGCCGGCGGACGCCATGACCGGCACCTGGGGAAAGCCCGCCGCCGACCGCGTCGCCGAACTGCGCGCCACCGCCCAGCGCTACGACGACCACCAGACCGCGACGCTGTCCGACCTGGACCTGCTGAACGAAGCGTACGAGCGCGTCCTGCGCGAACAGATCGACACCCGCGACCGCTACATGACCGTGCTCACCTCACTTCGCGGGCACGACGCGGCCGTCCGCACCGCCGCGGTCGCCGGCTTCCGCGACGGCGCCGACCGCTACGCCCAGCACCTCGTCGGCCAGCACATGCGCCCGTACGCGGAACTCGCCTACCGGATATCGCAGTTGCCTGACCGTCCCGGCGTTCGGCAGCTGGAAGACCTGCGGTCGGCGGCCGTCAGGGTCAAGGCCGGTCTCGCGGACCAAGACCCACTCGAGGAGTGGGTCGACCCTGGTGACGCCCGGCGCCCCCTGCGCACCCTACGCAACGTCGTCAGCGTCCTCGACGACCGGCAGGGACTGGACGCCAACGAGGTGCTTGGCCTGGTCAAGGCCGCGCTCAACGACGGATCGCTGCGCGACCTGTTCTCCGTCGCTGACCGCGGCGAGCGTCCCCACGAGAAAGCCGCCGCCCCAGAGTTCGTCGGCCCCGGGTGGAAGCCGCTCCACCGCACCCTGTGGCACTACCAGCCAGAGTCCGACCAGGCCCATGTGAAGGCATTCCCCCTCGGCGGCGAGTGGTACCTCGACCTGTGGTCCAGCGACGGGTCGCTGCTGGCCTGGGGCGCTGTCCCAGCCGACGAAGTCGCCGCACTGGCCCCTGCCCTGGCTGCCCGAGCATCGAGCTGGGCCGCCGACCGAACCGACTACGCATGGCGCCGGTTCGCCGAGATCGCTGAGGAATCACGCGCCCAGGTCGCATCGCCCGCGGCCGCTTCCGTGCTGGAAAAGTCGTCGCGCGCGAGCGCCGCTCGGGCAACACCGACGCACCAAGGCCCGGTCACCAAAATCCCCGTAGCTCACCAGACCACACAAGCCGCACCGGCTCGCCTCAGTCGCTGATCCGCAAGAACCTGATGAACCGGGCCGCCACCACTTTGTCGGGCCGTCGCTTCGACATCTACCCCTATAGGCGTGCTGCCGCCGACGAGCGGGCCGGTCAAATGGCGATGGGCAGTACCCCGGAAGGGGGTACTGCCCATCGGCATTTGACGAGCTACGCCGCAGCGGCGTAGCTCGTTCGCAGCAGCGCCATCGACCGATCGAGATCCTCCACCGATCCGATCCGGACCTCCAGCTCGCCCGTCCCGAGGTGCCCGATTCTCCGGACGTCGCGGGTCCAGCCTGGGACCAGCTGGACCGTCGTCGGGTCGACGCGCAGGAAGACGACCAGAGCCTGCTCGCGCGTCAGAACCCGGACGCAGGCGAAGTTCCGCCGACGGCGGTAGGCGACGTAGTGCTGCAGTGGCACCGAGTGCCCCTCGCCCAGGTCGAGCAGACGCGAGTCAAGATCCTCGTACAGCCCGCGGATCTCGCTGCTGGACTGCGCGAGCATGTCGGTCACCGTCCGGCGGTTGGCCGAGACCGGCCGCGTAAGCTCCGACCGACGTCCTGGAAGGGCACCGCACCCGCCGGCGACCGACGCCGCCAGCTCCAGCGTCACCAGGTCGTCCCCGTAGCGACGGTAGACCACCATGTCGATCCGGTGGTGAGACATTCCGGCCGCCGCCAGGTCGTACCGCGTGAAGCCCGCTGCGATGCACACCACCCGCGGGCGGCTCCAGTCCACCTGCTCCGCAGCCTCAGTGCCGAGCCGCTGCTCGACGAGCGCCTCGAACTCGGCGCGGTTCTCCACCAACCACGACAGGTAGAACAGCCCCTGCGCGAGGACCGACTCGCTGCGCTGGCGCTTGTACTCGATCAGCACCGGGCTGCCGTCCTCGTCCAGACCGAGGCTGTCGATCCGGCCCCGGTGCACCGGGCCGGTGGAGTACTCGCTCGCCAGGAAGCGGACGCCGCCCAGCATCTCCTCCATGTTCGCCTCGACGAGAGCCTGGAGGTGACGCTCCAGCTCCACTGTGTCGGCCTTGACACGACGAACATCCCCATCAGACACGCGGAACACCTGCAGACCCGCCACGTACCCCCCAGTACCCCACCTGCCGGTCCTTCCGGCGATGGGCGAGACAACGTACACGCAGTAAATGGGACAGTCTAGGGATTGTTGGATTTGTCGCACTTGGTGGCAGCGGGAATAGTCCTGGCCGAGGGATGGGCAGGGATGCGCTCACCGGAATGTTTACCCTGTGTGACGGTCTCGCCGGGCGATGTCCGTTACCGGAAGTCGGGGCGGAGACTGCCCGTTTGCAGGTTGCGCTGAGCTACGATGGGCCTTGGGACCATTTTGGGACCAGGAACGCTGGACCCTGAAGGACGCATGTGGACGGAGTTGGACATCTCTGGCCATTGTCACAGCTGGGCCTCCGTCAGCTCGCGGAAGCCTTCCGATTGCCTCTCCCGGGCCAACTCTGTTGTCCGGCAAGCAAGTTGACCCCCTGCTCGGGACCCGTCGAGCAGGAGGTCAATCGGCAGGCTAGCGAACGCACTTGACTGGGGGTCAAGGGGTCGCAGGTTCAAATCCTGTCGTCCCGACTGTGAAGTCGGTTGTGAGAGCCGGTACTTGGGAAACCGAGTGCCGGCTCTTTCTGTTGCCGTGTCAGCTGGTGGTCGCATGGTGGTCGCCCGGCCACATCGGCCAGTCCTCGGTGGGGTCGTCTGTTCGCGGGGTGCGGTTGGCGGGGCGTGGCCGGTGGGGGCGCGGGTGCTGGCGTGCGGGACGGCGGGCGCGGCAGACGGGGGTGCCGAGTAGTTCGCGGTCGGCGGTGTCGAGAATCCAGGCGATGCCGTCGACGCCCGCGCGGGCGGCGCGGGGGGTGAGTTCGGCGTAGATGTTGGCGCTGGTGGACAGGGTCCGGTGGCGCAGGGTCTTGGACATGATCGGCAGCGGGACGCCTGCGGCGAGGCCGAAGCTCATAGCGAGGTGGCGTAGGTCGTGGAGTGCGATGCGGGGGACGCCGGCTTTGGCGCAGAGCAGGTGGAAGCGGTCGAGGACGCTCTTGGGGTGCAGGGGGCGGTCGTGGCGGTGGAAGACGTATCCGGTGGGGTCGCCAAGGCGCCGGTGCAGGCGCGGTTGTCGAGGGCGGTGGCCGCGCGGGGGGAGAGGGCGACCCAGGTCCTGCTGTGCGGGGTCTTCGGCGTGGTGAGGACGAGCTGGGTTGTCGACGACGGAGAGCGTGTGGCGGACGAACAGGACGCTCTCGGCCTGGTGGACGTCGTCCCAGTGGAGGGCGAGTGCTTCGCCTTTGTGCAGGCCGGTGTCGATCACGAGTTCGGCGAGGTCGGCGTAGAAGGGGTCGACGGCGCGGGTGAAGCGCAGGAAGTGGACGGTCTGGGCTTCGGTCCATAGGTGTCGGGGTGCGGAGGCGGGGCGGGGCAGCAGTGGGGGTTTGGCGGCGTTGCGGGACAGGCGGTCGCTGTTGACGGCGCTCGAAAGGGCGCTGGAGAGGGTCGCCATGATCCGGTGGACGGTCACGCGACCGCGGCCGGCGTGGAGTTCGCGGGTGACGTAGGCGCGCAGGTGCTGCCGGTTGAGGTCGTCGAGGGGGATGTCGCAGAGGGTGGGGGCGAGGTCGTTCTCGACGTAGTCGCGGTAGCGGGCCATGGTGGTGGGCTTGAGGTACAGGGCCTTCTCGTCGAGCCACTGGTGCAGGTAGTCGGCGGTCTTCTGCCGCGGGTCGGTGATGAATCCCACGGCGAGGGACTGGTTGAACTGCCGCAGTGCGGTGCGCGCTTCGGCCTCGTCGGGAAGCCTGAGCGGCGGGCGGTGTGGCGGCGGCCGTCGAGGGAGGGGGCGTCGACGGCGAACGCCCAACTCCCGTGGTTCGCATCGGTGGCCAGGCGCGGGCAGGAGGTGCCACGCTGGCGACGGTGGGCGTCGCGGCAGCCGCAGCGCCGGTAGACACGGCCGCGGTCGGGGGCGGGGGTGGGGGTGGGGGTGCGCATGGTGATCGCCTCGAAAGGGCCGGGTGCGCGAAGGTCGTCCGCCTCCCAGGGTGCTCCCGTGCTGCGACCACCGTGCGACCACCGTGCGACCACCGTGCGACCACCAAGGTGGGATAACGGGGTCTGACCTGTGGTTCCCCCTTGACCAATCGCAGCTGGGAGACACTCCTATCGCGGGCCTGCGCCGTCGCCGAGTGCACGGCCGACCCCGTACTGCTGAACCGGGTCGCCCAGTGGATGCTGCCCACCAGGCCGTCGGCGGCGGCTGGTCCGCCTACCCGGCGGGCAGCGTCGAACCGGCGGTCATGACGTGCGGAGTGCCTCGCCAGGGACCTTCTCGACGTGTGCGTTCAGGGGTGAATGGAGCGGATCGTCAGATGCCGTAGACGCGCGCCGCGGTGGCCCCGAGGACGGCGTCCCGTTCGTGCCCGGCGAGAGCGGAGAGCAGGCCGGTGACGGCGTCGGCGGTGCGTCGGTAGTCTCCGGCGAGGGTGGACACCGGCCAGTCGGAGCCGAACATCAGGCGGTCGGGGCCGAACGCCTCCAGGGCGGTCTCGACGCAGGGGCGGAGGTCGTCGGCGTGCCAGGTGCGCCAGTCGGCCTCGGTGGTCAGGCCGGAGATCTTGGCCGTGGTGTTGGGGAGGGCGGCCAGCAGGCGGACGTCCCGCTGCCAGCGGTCGATCCGCCGGGCGGCGATCGGGGGCTTGCCGAGGTGGTCGAGCACGAAGGTGAGGCCGGGGACGGCCGCTGCCGCGGCGACGGAGGCCGGGAGCTGGTGCGGGCGCACGATCAGGTCGTAGGCGAGTCCGGCCGCGCCGACGGCGTGCAGGCCGCGCTGGACCTCGGGCCGGAGCAACCAGCGGGGGTCGGGCTCGTTCTGCACCTGGTGCCGGATGCCGACCAGACGGCGGCCGCCGGGCAGTTCGCGGAGAGCGGCGAGGCGGTCGGCGACGTCGGGAGCGGTCAGGTCGGTCCAGCCGACGACGCCGGCCACCAGAGGGTCGGTGTCGGCGAGCGCGAGGAGCTCGGGGGTCTCCTCGGCCAAGCAGACGGTCTGGACGGCCACGGTGGCCCCGATGCCCGCGGCGGCGGCCTGCGGGCGGAGCTCGTCGATGGTGAAGTCGCGGCGCAGCGGCGTGAGTTCGGGTGCGTCGAGCCAGTCCTGTGCGCGAACGGACAGGTCCCAGAGGTGGTGGTGCGCGTCGATGCGGCGAGCGGCGGTCATGGCGGGTCTCCGGTGCGATGGCTGCGAGGGGGACGGCGGTCAGCGGATCGGCGCGTCCCGGGGGATCAGCTCCAGGTCGCGCAGCTCTCGCCAGAGCTCGGCGGGGATCGGGTGCCGGGCCATCGCGGCGGCGTCGGCGACCTCGGCGGCGCTGCGCGCACCAACGAGCACGCCGGCCACGGCCGGATGCCCGAGCGGGAACTGCAGCGCCGCCGCCCGCAGCGGGACGCCGAAGGCCGCGCACAGGTCCTTCAGCCGCAGCGCCTGGTTCAACAGGCCGGTGGGGGCGGGGGCGTAGTCGAAGGTGGTGCCGGGCCGCGGGTCGGCGAGCAGTCCGGAGTTGAACACCCCGCCGGCGACCACCGAAACGCCGCGGCGGGCGGCCTCGGAGAGGACGGTGTCCAGCCCGGAGTGGTCGAGGAGCGTGTACCGGCCGGCCAGCAGCACCACGTCGACGTCGGTGTCGCGGACGAACCGCCGCAGCATTCGGGTCTGGTTCATGCCGGCGCCGATCGCGCCGACCGTGCCCTCCCGGCGCATCCGCTCCAGTTCCGGGTAGGCCTGGTCGAAGGCCTGCTGTTCGTGGTCGTCGGGGTCGTGCAGGTAGACGATGTCGACGCGGTCCAGGCCCAGCCGGGTGAGGCTTTCCTCGATGCCGCGGCGTACGCCGCGGGCGCTGAAATCCCACACCCGCCGGTGGGTCGCGGGGACGGCGAAGCCGTTGGCCAGGTCGTCGCCGTGCGGGTGCGCCTCGGGCCGCAGCAGCCGGCCGACCTTGGTGGAGAGCGTGTACTGGTCGCGCGGACGGGTGCGCAGGGCCTCGCCCAGCCGGCGTTCGGACAGGCCGAGCCCGTAGTGGGGGGCGGTGTCGAAGCTGCGCAGCCCCAAGTCCCACGCGGTGTCCACGGTGGCTGCGGCGTCTTCGTCGGTGACGGTATGGAAGAGGTTGCCGAGTGCGGCGGCGCCGAGGGACAGCTCGGTCACGGGGACGGTGCCGCGTCCGAGTGGGACGGTGCGCAACGGGGGTCGCCTTTCGCTGGTGGTGCCCGGCCGGGGGGGGGGGGCGGGGGCGCCCCCCCCCGCCGGGGGGGGGGGGGGGCCCCCGCCGGGGGGGGGCCGCCCCGGGCCGGGCCCCCCCCCGCGCCCGCGCGGGGGGGGGCCGAAGGGGAGAGGGGCGGGTTGGGGGGGGGGGTGGGGGGGGGGGGGGGGGGGGGGGGGGGGGGGGGGGGGGGGGGGGGGGGGGGGCGGCCCCCCCCCCCCGGGCCGGGGGCTTTCGGGTCAGCCTGCGGCGGGTCGCAGGCGCAGGCCGGCCATGCCGCCGTCGACGGCGAGTGCGGTGCCGGTGACGGATCCGGCGGACGGGGAGGCGAGGTAGGCGATGGCGGCGGCCACTTCCTGGGCGGTGACCAGCCGGCCGGTGGGCTGGCGGGCGTTGAGGGCGGCGCGTTCGGCGGCCGGGTCGTCGGCGGCGTCCAGCAGGCGGCCGACCCAGGGGGTGTCGACGGTGCCGGGGTTGACGCAGTTGACCCGGACGCCTTCGCGGACGTGGTCGGCGGCCATGGCCAGGGTGAGTGAGAGCACCGCGCCCTTGCTCGCGGAGTAGAGGGCGCGCTGGGGCAGGCCGGCGGTGGCGGCGATCGAGCAGGTGTTGACCACAGCGGCATGGGACGAGTGGCGCAGGTGGGGCAGAGCGGCCCGGGTGGTGCGCACGATGCCCAGGACGTTGACGTCCAGGACGCGGTGCCACTGCTCGTCGGGGTTGTCCTCGACCGTCCCGGCCGCGCCGATTCCGGCGTTGTTGACCAGGATGTCGATCCCGCCGAGCGCCTCGGCCGCGCTCTCGACGGCCGTGCGGACGGAGTGGTCGTCGGAGACGTCGGCGGTGAAGCCGAGCAGCGGCGCTTCGACGCGCGCCGGGTCGAGGTCCAGGACGGCCACGCGCGCGCCCCGCGCGGCGAGGAGTTCGGCGGTGGCCAGGCCGATGCCGGAGGCGCCGCCGGTGACGACGGCCCGAAGGCCCTGAAGGTCCGTCATGAGTCGAGCTCCCGGCTCCAGAAGGTACCGCCCGGGAAGGAGTAGGTGTCGACGGCGTCCCGGTGCAGCTGCGCGGAGAAGCCCGGGGCGCACGGCGCGCGATAGCGGCCGTTGACGATCACGGCCGGGTCGACGAAGTGCCCGTGCAGGTGATCGGCGAACTCGACGACGCGGTCCTCGGTGGTCCCGGACAGTGCGACGAAGTCGAACATGGACAGGTGCTGCACCAGTTCGCACAGCCCGACGCCGCCGGCGTGCGGGCAGACGGGGATGCCGAACTTGGCGGCGAGCAGCAGGATTGCCAGGTTCTCGTTGACGCCGCCCACCCGGGTGGCGTCGAGCTGGAGGATGTCGATGGCCCCTGCCTGCAGCAACTGCTTGAAGACGACGCGGTTCTGCACGTGCTCGCCGGTGGCCGTCCTGATCGGCCGCACGCCCGCCCGGATCGCGGCGTGGCCGAGGATGTCGTCGGGGCTGGTCGGCTCCTCGATCCAGTACGGGTCGAACTCGGCCAGCGCGTTCGTCCACTCGATCGCCTCGGCCACGTCCCAGCGCTGGTTGGCGTCGATCGCCATTCGCACGTCCGGCCCGATCACGGCGCGGGCGGTGCGGCAGCGCCGGACGTCGTCGGCGAGGTCGGCGCCGACCTTCAGCTTGATCTGGGTGAAGCCGTCCGCGACGGCCTGCTTCGCCAGCCGGGTGAGCTTCTCGTCGGAGTAGCCCAGCCAGCCCGGCTGGGTGGTGTAGGCGGGGTATCCGTCGGCCAGCAGCCGGGCGGCGCGCTCCTCGCGGCCCGCGCGGGCCGCCCGCAGCAGTTCCAGCGCCTCGTCCGGGGTGAGGGCGTCGGTCAGGTAGCGGAAGTCGACCTGGGAGACCAGCCATGCGGGCTCGGCCTCGGCGAGCAGGCGCCACAGTGGCAGGCCGGCCCGCTTGGCGGCGAGGTCCCAGACAGCGTTCAGCACGGCGCCGACGGCCATGTGCATCACGCCCTTCTCCGGTCCCAGCCAGCGCAGTTGGCTGTCGCCGATCAGGTCGCGGCTGAGCGATCCCGGGTCCGCGCACAGCTCGTCGACGGACCGGCCCACCACGTGCTCGCGCAGCGCGGCGATGGCGGCGACCTGCACGTCGTTGCCGCGGCCGATGGTGAAGGTGAAGCCGTGGCCCTCCAGGCCGTCGGGCGCGTCGGTGCGCAGCACGGCGTAGGCGGCGGAGTAGTCGGGGTCCGGGTTCATCGCGTCCGACCCGTCCAGCTCACGGGAGGTCGGGAAGCGTATGTCGTGGGTGTCGAGAGCGGTGATGCGGGCCGAGGTGGCGGGCATGGGTTTCTCTTTCAGGCTTGTGCGAAGGTCTGGCGCTGGCTGCCGAGCCGGTCGACGGCGAGTTCGACGGTGTCGCCGACGCGCAGGTACGGGTTGCCGGGCAGGCCGAGGGCGACGCCCGCCGGCGTGCCGGTGTTGATCACGTCGCCCGGCTCCAGCACGAGGTACTGGCTCAGGTACCGGACGATCTCGGCGACGTCGAAGATCATGTTCTTGGTGCAACCGTCCTGGCGGGCCGTCCCGTTGACGGTCAGGCGCAGTCCGAGGTCCTGCGGGTCGCCGACCTCGTCGGGGGTGACGAGCCAGGGGCCGAGCGGATTGAAGGTCTCGCACGATTTGCCGAGGTCCCACTGGCCCGAGTACTCCAGCTGGAACTCGCGCTCGGACACGTCGTTGCTGATCGCGTACCCGGCGACGCAGTCGAGGGCGGCCTTGCGGGAGTCGAGGTAGCGGGCGCGGCGGCCGATCACGACGGCCAGCTCCACCTCCCAGTCGGTCTTCGCCGACCCGCGCGGGATCAGCACCTCGTCGTAGGGGCCGACCACGGTGCCGGGGTCCTTCATGAAGACCACCGGACGTGCCGGGACCGCCGCACCGGTCTCCTCGGCGTGGTCCCGGTAGTTCAGCCCGATGCACACCACCTTGCCGGGACGGGCCACCGGCGCCCCGACCCGAAGCTGCGCGGCGTCGAGCTCCGGGAGCCCGCCGCCCGCCAGGGCCTCCCGCACCCGATGCACGCCGCCGCCGGCCAGGAAGCGGCCGTCGATGTCCGGCGTGAGCGCGGACAGGTCGAGCACCCGGCCGTCCTCGCCGAGCACGGCCGGAGTCTCCTGGCCTGCCGGGCCGATTCTCAGCAGTTTCATTCGGGGTCCTTCCGAAGGTCGGGGATGGTGGCCGACCCGCGCCGCTGGGGTCGCAGGCCGGCCGGAGGAGGCCGGGTCCGCGGCGCCGGCGCACCGCGGACCCGACCGGTCAGGGTTGGACTCTCGTGCCGGCCCGGGTCAGCCGAGCGTCCACTGCTGCGCCGCCGATCCCGTGTACAGCTCCTGGGTCACGGTCGAGCCGGTGGCGGCGGGGGCGGTGAGGACCAGGCCGCTGCGCACCGAGGTGACGGTGTAGGCGCCGCCCGGCAGCTGGGTGAAGGTCCACAGCTGGTTGGCGTTGCCGGTGCAGGTCCACTGGTCGAGGGTGGCGCCCGGGCTGCTGGAGCCGCCGCTTACGTCGGCGCACAGCCCGGACTTGCCGTTGACCAACTCGTAGGATCCGGGGGTCTGTTGGACGAACTTCCACTGCTGGTTGGCGGCGCCGGTGGAGGGCCAGGTGATCAGCGGGTTGCCGGGGGCGGTGCTGCCGCCGGAGTCGTCGAGGGCGGTGCCGCCGGTGACCAGCATGCGGGTGCCGGTCATGAGGGCGTGGACGGTCCAGCCGAACGACACCGTGCCGTCGGCGCTGCCGGAGGAGGCGGTGACCGTCACGGTCGACGTCCCGGAGGCGGTGGGGGTGCCGGAGACCAGTCCGGTGGGGCTGATCGTCAGTCCGGCGGGCAGGCCGGTGGCGGAGTAGGTCAGGGGCTTGCCGGCGTTGTCGGTGGCGGTCAGCTGGAGCGAGACGGCGGTGCCGACGGTGCCGGTCCGGTCTCCGGGGCCGGTGACCAGCACGCCCTCGGGTGCGGTCCCGACCGGGGTGACGGTCAGGGTCTGCTCGGCCGCGGTGCGGCCGCCGCCGACCGGGTTGCCGGTGGCGTCGCTCCAGGAGCGGGCGGGCGTGGTCTCGGCGAGCCGCCCGGCGGTGGCGGACATGCCGATCACCAGGCCGCTGTAGCGGTTGACCAGGTGGAAGCCGCCGCTCGGGGCCGGCAGCACGAACCACTGCTGTCCCACGGCGGCCCGGCCGGTGGCCGCTGCGGCGACGGTCGGCGCGGCGCCCCAGGCCCGGCCGGCCGGGCCGGCGGCGTCGACTCCGAGGGGCTTGCCGGTGGCGGAGTTGACGACCCGGTAGGAGCCGTCGCCGTTGGCGAGGAAGTACCACGACTCCAGGGCGGAGCCGGTGCCGGCCGTCAGCGAGGTGGTCGCGGAGCTGCCGGAGACCTGGGCCAGCACCCGGCCGTTTCCGGCGCCGATCCGGTAGGTCCTGGTCAGGTCGAACGGCGCCGGGGCGGGCGCGGAGGAGCTCACCGTGACGTCGGCGTACTCGCCGGAGGAGCCGTGGCAGCTGATCGAGCAGTACGACCGGAAGCTCTTGCCGACGATCGTGGAGCTGGTGAGGTTGCCGCTGTCAACGAACCAGCGGTACCAGGAGCTGTCGGTGTAGCTGCCGGTGTCGCCGGCCAGGGTCCACTTCTGGGTGGCGAGGTCGTCGGTGACGTAGAAGCGCTGCGGCACCGTCCCGGAGACGGCCTCGGGCTCGCCGATGTACTTGCCGAGGTGGGCGTCGTAGGCGATGTTCATGATGAACAGGTCCGACTTGGCCGGCAGCGTGCCGGCCGCGACCTGCTGGTCGACGGTGCCGGTGCTGGCCGGGCTGTAGTCGCTCGCCACGGGCGTGTAGCCGTTCGGGTCGGCCGCGCTGACCGGGACCATGTTGCTCTCCCGGCCGCCGAGACCCGGCTGCGACCAGGTGCCGTCGTACCACTTCTGCCAGGAGCCGGCGGCCATCTTGGCGGAGATCGGAGCGCGGGCGACGTGCGCCAGGCCGCCGTTGCTGCCGCCGACGCCGCCCTTGGGGACGATCCGGGAGCCGTAGTAGACGTAGAAGTAGCCGGAGGCGGTGTCGACGAACAGCCGGGGGTCGCCGTCGCCGTAGTCGTAGGTCTGGTTCGGGAACACCGCGTTGTCCCCGCGGGTGGTGCTGTACGGCGAGGTGATCGCGTGGCCCGCGATGGTCCAGGTGCGGCCCTGGTCGGTGGACTTGGCGTAGTCGATCGAGTCGTAGTGCAGGCCGTCGCCGAAGGGCTGCGGGGTGAACTCGTTGTGCACCAGGCCGTACCAGTCGCCGGTGTCCGGGTCGACCCAGGTGCCGACGAGGTCGCAGAAGTTGCGCTGCGAGTAGCCGGAGCCGGCGGGCGCGGGGGTGGCCTCCCGGCCGGTGGGGCTGTTGTTGCAGCGCCAGGTGGTGTCGTTGTTGGCGTCGCTGCTGTTGGCCGGGTCGACCGCGTCGCTGATCGGCGACCTGGTGGCGTGGTCGAAGTCGCTGCCGGTGTAGAACGACCAGTTCCTGGCCTCGTTCGCGCCGTACAGCGCGACGGACTGCTGGAAGTAGAACGTTCCGTCCTTGTCGATGTACGCGCCGGCGGGGGTGTCGGTGGGGTACGCGTAGGACCCGGTCGATCCGACGGACACGGTGTAGGCCGCGGGTGGGGCCGCGGCGGTGGCGGGGGCCGTCGCCGCGGTGAGGCCGGCGGCGGCCAGCGCACCGGCGAGTACCGCGCCGGTGAGCCTTTGTCGAGGAGCTGACACAGGTACTCCTTCAGTGTGACGGGGTGCGTCCTCGCACCCCGGAACGGGCCGGCGCCGTTCGTGGCGCCGGCGGGGTCGGGGTGGGGCCCGGCTCGGCCTGCGTTCCCGTGGTGCGCGGCTCCCTTCCCACCCCCCGGTGGGAAGGGAGCCGCGGTCTCAGGCCTCCGGCATGCCGTCCGACATGCGGAAGTCGTAGTGCGGCGGCACCGGTTCACCGGGGTGGACGGCGAGCCAGAGGGTGTCCAGTGACACCTCGCCCTCGCGCATGTTGTCCACCTGGATGCCGTCGGCCAGCAGTTGCCGCACCCGGTGGTCGTCGCCGCAGGCGTGGGCGGCCTTCGCCTCGGCCAGTCGGATCCTGCCGTGGGCGCGGGCGGCGCCGGTGAGTGCGCCGATGATTCCGAGGGCGTCCGCCGGGCGGTCGGCCCGCAGCAGCGCGTCCACCGCCTCGATGGTCAACTCCTGGACATCGGGACGGAGTTCGTGGGCCTCGGCGAGGAGCTCGGCGGCCTGTTGCGGCGACGGCGCGAGGAAGGCCAGGGCGCGCAGCGCCCAGGGGGTGCGGCGCTCCTCGACGGAGCTCTCGAAGGCGGCTCGGGCGCCGTCGCGTTCTCCGTCGGCCAGGCGGATCAGCCCGAGCTGGTACCGGGCGTGCCAGTCCCGCGCGCCGGCCTCCAGCAGGGCGCGCCAGTGCGCTCCGGTGACCGGGGCGGCGGGCGGGTCGCCGACCGGCAGTGTGCCGGTGGCCAACAGCTGCCGCCAAGGCTCCTGTTCGGTGCCCGGGGTACCGAACGGCAGCAGCGGGGAGCCGGTGAAGCGACCGGCCTCGATCTCCAGTGCGGCCCACCCCGAGCCGTGCGCCAGCAGCTCCTCGGGTGCGCCGAAAGCGGCGGCCGCGGCGTGGGCGGCGGCGAGGTCGGCCGGTGGCAGCAGTTCGGCCAGAGCGTCGGCGGCGGCGGACCGGGCCTGGTCCCAACTCCCGTGCACGGCAGTGGGATCGGCCTGGAGCAGGCCGTAGGCCTCGGTCCAGGACCAGGTGGCCCCGGCGGGCATCGGCAGGTGCTCCAGCTGGGTGCGGGCCAGGCCGGCCTGGATCTCCAGGTAGGCGCTGTCCGGGCCGGAGAGCCATTCCTGCCAGTGCCGGCCGCCGGTGCCGGTGCCCCAGCAGAACAGCTTGCGGCCGCGCAGCAGGTCGGTGGAGGTCTGCACCAGGCCGGCGCCGGTGGCGTCCAGGGCCGCGATCCAGCGCCGCTCCTCGGCCGGCAGGTCGAGGAAGTAGTCCGCGGCCCGGGCGACCCGGCCGGGGTAGCTCCGGTCCTCGCCGTCGTCCAGCTGCGGGAACGGTACGTGTTTCAGGTCGCTGACGTAGTCGCAGTGGAACGCGTGCCCGGTCGGGGCGAGGACGCGGGTGTCCGCGTCCTCGGGCACCGCGATGTTGGACCACCAGTAGACCGGCGTCTCGTCGGCCGACGGGTTGTGCAGCTCGACGTGCACGAAGAGCACCGGGGAGCCGGCGGGCAGCCAGGTGTCCATTCGCAGCACGATGCCGCGCAGCCGTTCGAAGGCGTACATCCGCAGCACCGGGGTGCCGTCCGGCGCGGTCAGGCGGGCGGCGTGCAGCGGCTCGCAGGTGAGCGGCCAGTGCCCGGTGGTGCCGAGGTTCCACTCGACGCCGCCGGCCAGCCAGGCGTCGCGCAGGGCGAGGTTGGCGGGCTGGTAGACCGGGTTGCGGTGCAGCAGTTCCCGGCCGGAGCGGCGGTCCGTCAGCGACCAGAGCCGTCCGCCGAGTCCGGGCAGGAAGACGGCCGTCAGGTGCTCGTTCTCCAGGACCACGGAGGGGATCTCGCGCGGGGCGCGGTGGCGGTCGTAGCGGTCCTGCCGGGTGTAGGGGAGGAGCGAGTGCGGGGCGCCGTAGGCGAGGTTGCGGCGCATCTCGGCGTCGATCCCGACGCCTTCCGCGGTGTAGCTGGAGATGCCGTGCAGGATCGGCAGGGTGCCGACCGGGTCGGCCGCCCCTTCGATCCGGAGGGCGTCCGTGCGCAGGGTCGAGGTCATTTGCCGATCCCCACCGTCATGCCCTGGATGATCCGGGTGCCCATCCAGGAGAACAGGGCGATCATCGGGGCGAGGATCAGGCAGACTCCGGCGAACATGGTTCCGTAGTCCAATCCGTTGAGCTGCGCGGAGGCGACGAACTCGGCGAGCGCCACCGGCAGGGTGATCTGGTCCTGGCTGTGCGTCAGGACGATGGCGAACAGGGTTTCGTTCCAGTTGCTGATGAACTGCAGCAGGAACGCGGTGATCAGGCCGCCGCGGGCCACCGGCAGCACGACCTGGAGGAAGGTGCGCAGCGGGCCCGCGCCGTCCAGGACCGCGGCCTCCTCCAGGACGGCGGGGATGCCGCTGAAGAAGCCGGTCAGCAGGAAGACGGTGAAGGGCATCGCGAGGCCGATGTAGACCAGGATCAGGCCGAGTTGGCTGTCCGTCAGGCCGACCTGGGCCAGGCCGACGAAGAGCGGGACCACCAGGACCTGGCCGGGGACGCCGAGGCCCATGGCGAAGGTCATGGTCAGCGCCGAGGAGGTCTTCGACCGGCGCCGGGCCAGCGCGTAGGCGCACGGCGCGGCGAGGGCGACGGCCAGGACGGAGGCGACCACCGAGACCACGACGCTGTTCAGCGCCGCCGGCCCGAAACCGCCCTCGTTCACGGCGGTGGCGTAGTTGTCGAACTTCGGTGAAGTCGGCAGCCCGACGGGGTGCTTGAGGATGTCCGGGCTGTCGCGCAGAGAGGTGAGGAGGATCCAGAGGACCAGGAGGAGATCGGCGGCCACCACGCACCAGATCAGGGCGGTGCCGATCAGTCGTGCCGGCCCGGCCGACCCGCGCTTGCTTCGCACGTGCTGCGACCTTTCTCAGTACTCGATCGGCTCACGGCGCATCAGGCGCCGCAGGACCAGCGTCACCACCGTGACCATCACCAGGCTGGTGATCGCGGCGGCCGTGGCGATGCCCAGCCGGGGGATGGTGGCCTGCGGGAACGCCTCGGTGTAGACGTACAGGGCGGTGTTCCAGCTGCTGATCGGCGGGTAGGCGCTGCTGCTGCCGCCGAACAGCAGGATCAGTTCGAAGATCTTCACCGAGCTGACCGTCCAGAGCACCGCGCAGACCGAGATGACGTCCCAGGCGCACGGCAGGGTGACGTGCCGGAACCGCTGGAGGGCGTTGGCGCCGTCCAGCTCGGCCGCCTCGTAGAGGTAGGCGGGGATCTGGTCGACGGCGGCCATGATGATGGAGGTGTAGTAGCCGGTGGCCGTCCAGATCAGCGTCCCGAGGACCATCGGCAGCAGGTTGTCGGTCGACAGCCACTTCGGCGGTGTGGTGACACCGAAGAAGTGCAGCACCTGGTTGACCGGGCCGGTCGGGGAGAACAGGAACCCGGCCGCGATGCCGAAGACCATGCCGTTGACCAGGCAGGGGAAGAACAGCACCGAGCGGGCGAACAGCCGCCCCTGCATCTCGCGCAGCACCAGGGTCAGCGCGAGGCTGATCGCGAAGGTGACCGCGCCGCCGATGAACATCAGCTTGAGCGTGTTGACCAGCGAGGTCCGGAACGTCGGGTCGTCGAAGAGCAGTTGGTAGTTGCGCAGGCCCCGCCACTGCATCGCGCCCATGCCGTCCCACTTGTGCAGGCTGGTCCAGAAGGCGTAGCCGACCGGGGCGAGGAACAGCACCGCGTAGGCGAGCAGTGCGGGGGCGGTGAACGGCCAGAACGTGCGCCGCTGTTGGCGCTCGTGCGGGCCGGTACCGCGACGGGAGGAGCGGGCCGCCCGGACCGCGCGGGTCCGGGGGGCGTCGAGGATGCCGGCCAAGGCTCAGCCCTGGGTCTGCCAGTAGGAGACCTGGTCCGCCTTGCACTTGGCGACGAACTGGGCGGCGTCGGTCCTGCCGTGCCACAGGTCGAGGAGGTTCTGGTTGAACACCTTGGCCGGCCAGCCGCCCGCCACACCGTCGTAGGGCAGCCGGACGGTCGCGCCGCCGAGCGCCTTCTGCGCGTCCTCCAGGCCGGCCGGGGCGGGGATGTCGGCACGCGGGGTGAGGTTCAGCGCGGTGGTCGCCATTCCCGCCATCTGCTTCTTCTGCATGAAGAAGGCGATGAACTTCTCGGCCGCCGGGGCGTGCTTGGCCTTCTTGGTGATGGCGAAGCCGAAGAGGTTGGCGTCCGGGGCCTTGGCGCCGGGCGGCAGGATCGACCCGAACTTCCAGCCTGCCGGGATCTGCTTGGCGACCTCGGCGGTCACGTAGCTGCCGTCCATGTAGAAGGCGGCCTTGCCGGAGGTCCAGTTGGTCTCCTGCGCCGGGTACTTGGTGGCGTCGTAGCCCGGGATGACGTACCCGCCCTTGACCAGCTGCTCGACCTGCTGGGCGGCGGTGAGCACGGCCGGGTCGGTCCAGGCTGCGCCGGACTTGTCGGCGGAGAGCTTGTTGACGTCGACCCCGCCGGCGTTGAGCAGGTAGTCGAAGTACAGGCCGTTGGTCCAGGGGTCCTCACCCTCGGAGGCGAGGCAGGGCTTGTTCTTCGCCTTGAGCGCGTCGCAGACCTTCAGCAGACCGGCCCAGTCGGCGGGGGCGCTCGGCATGGCGGCGGCGATGTCCGGGTCGGCCGCGTTGTAGTACATGCCGGTGGTGGCGATCTCGTAGGGGATCATGTAGTGGTTCGAGCCGGCCGGGTCCTTCGGCAGCATGTCGAAGTACTTGGCCGGGATCACGGCCGAGACCGGCACGTTCTCACCGGGGACCTGCTGGTCCAGGACCGGCGACAGGTCCAGGGCCTGGCCGGCCGAGGCGGTCGAGCCGTAGATCACGTCATTGGACTCGTCCCACAGGTCCGGGGCCTGGTTGGCGGCGATCGCCGGGCCGATCTTCTTGGAGATGTCGCGGCCGGTCCAGTTGACGTCGACCTTGATGCCGGTCGAGGCGGTGAAGTCGGCGATCGCGGCCTTCAGCACCTGTGCCTGCGGCTCGTCGGCCCGCCACATCGACCAGTAGGTGAAGCTGCCGCCGGACTTCGCGTCACCGCCGGAACCACCGCTGCTGCCGCAGGCGGTCGCGCCGAGGGCGAGGGCCACGGCCGTGGCGGCACCGACGATACGGAGCGAGGGCAGGGGAAGTCTTCCCATGGGGGGTCCTCTCGGAGGCAAGGAAGTCGCACAGATGGGGGCCGGCGACGGGGACAGTCACTGAGGGAGATCCGTCGACCGGCTCAGAACGTACGGTTCTATTGACCGGTAAAACAAGAGGAGGGCAGATAACGTTTCGGTGATGCCACGGCCAGATGAAGCTTTTGCGTAGTTTGCCCGTCCAAAGGGCGCGACCCCGGCGGAGCGCGGCTTGACCCGGCCCGGGAGTGGGGGCTAGCCTTCCGGCTCATTCGATGGACCGGTCAAATGGGGAGGGCCTACTCATGGTGACGATGCAGGACGTGGCTGAACGGGCCGGAGTCACCAAGCAGACCGTCTCCAACGTCATCAGCGGCCGGGTGCCCGTCCGGCCCGCGACGGCGGCCAAGGTGCGCGCCGCGATCGCGGAACTCGGCTACACGCCGAACCTCGTCGCACGCTCGCTGGCCACCGGCGCGACCAGGACGGTCGGCCTGTTCGTCCCCAGCGTCTTCGGGGCCTTCTACGCGGGCATCGTGGAGGAGGTCGAGGACGTCCTGGAGGAACACGGCTACCACCTGCTGCTCTCCACCACCCGCCTGGACGGCGAACGGGCCCGGCGGCACCTGGCCAACCTGACCAGCCGCTCGGTGGACGCCCTGCTGATCGCCGGCGACCGGGACCTGATCGACCATCTGCCGCTGCTGGGCGACGCCCGCTTCCCCGTGGTGCTGTGCGCCTGGGAGACCGAGGCGCCCGACAGGTTCCCGGTGGTCACCATCGACTACGAGCGGGCCGGCCACCTGGCCGGCCGCCACCTGCGCGAACTCGGCCACCGGAACGTGGCGGTGCTGGCCAGCCCGGCCCACGCCGTCCGCATCGAGGGCTTCCGCCGCGCCTTCGAGGCGGACGGGCTGACCGTGCCGGACTCCGCCGTGCACTACGCGCCCGAACCCACCCCCGGCGGCGGTTTCGAAGCGGCCACCGCCGCCCTGACCGCGAACCCCGAGGCGACCGCCCTCTTCGCCACCCACGACGTGCTGGCCCTCGGAGCACTGGACGCCGCCCGGGCCGCCGGCCGCTCCGTCCCGCACGACCTCTCCGTCATCGGCCACGACGACATCCCCGAAACCCGCACCACCCGACCGGCGCTCACGAGCGTGGCGACTCCCAACCGGGAGATGGCCCGCCAGGCGATCGAACTGCTGCTGCGCGCCGTCACCAAGTCGGGCACCCTGACCAACTCGCTCCAGCTCCTGCGACCCGAACTGGTCGTACGGGACAGCACCGGCCCCGTCGGCGACCCGCCGACGCGGCGCGGCGCCTGACCGGCGAACAGCCCACGGGGTGAGCGCCCGACCGGCGCACACCCCAGGGGGCCGCTGCCGGCGCACACCCCCCGAAAGGACACTCAGTTGTCGATGGACCCCGGCCCCGGACCGGACCGACTGTGGTACCGCCGACCGGCCGCCTCCTTCCTGGAAGCCCTCCCGCTCGGCAACGGCCGGCTCGGCGCCATGCTGTACGGCGGCACGAACGAGGACACTGCGCCCGGCGCAGGAGAGACCCTCCGGCTCAACGCCGACACCCTGTGGTCCGGCGGGCCCGGCCCGCACGACCGGGAAGGCGCGGTCGAGCACCTGGCCGCGCTGCGCGCCGCGGTGCTGGAGGACCGTGACTACGCCCGCGCGGAGACGCTCGCCACCCGCATGCAGGGCCCCTACACGCAGGCCTACCAGCCCCTCGCCACCCTCCGACTCCACTGCGGCGAGGACCGGACGGACGACTACACACGCTCGCTCGACCTCGCCTCCGGCCTCCACCGCGTCAGCTACCGCAGTGGCGACGCCGACATCGTGCGCGAGTCCTTCGTCTCGGCGCCCGCCGGGGTACTGGTCACCCGCATCACGTCCTCCGTCCCCGGGCGGCTCGACCTCACCGCGCGGTTCGACACCCCGCACCCGGGCTCGCCCACCGGCGTCGACGACCACGGCGACCTGCTGATCACCGGCCGGGCACCGGCCCACCTCGCCTTCGCCGAGCCGGACGCGGCCCACTACCGCGCCGACGCGGGAATGGGATTCGCGGCCGGCCTGCGGGTGCTCGCCACCGGCGGCCGGATCGAGCGGCAGCCGACGGCCGTGGTCGTCGACGGCGCGGACGAGGTCGTCCTGCTGGTCGCCGTCGCCACCGGCTACCGCGGCTACACCGAAGTGCCGGCCGGCCCCGAGGACGGCCCTTCGTCGGAGGTGGCCGGGATGCTGGCAGCCGCCTCCGCACTGACCTACCAGCGTCTCCTGGACGAGCATCTCGCCGACCACCGGCGGCTGTTCACCACCAGCACGCTCCGGCTCGGCGCCGAAGGGCCCGCCGACCGGCTGCCCACCGACGAACGCGTCGCCGCCGTCCGCGCCGGAGCCGCCGACCCGGGGCTGGCCGCCCTGCTGTTCGCCTACGGCCGCTACCTGCTGATCGCCTCCTCACGCCCCGGAACCCAGCCCGCCAACCTGCAGGGCATCTGGAACACCGAAGTGGTCCCGCCGTGGAACGCCAACTGGACCACCAACATCAACCTGCAGATGAACTACTGGCCGGCCGAGACCACCGGCCTGGCCGAGTGCCACGAGCCGCTGTTCGACCTGCTCGCCGACCTCGCCCACACCGGTGCCCGCACCGCGAAGACCTACTACGGCACCGGCGGCTGGGTGGTCCACCACAACGTGGACCTGTGGCGCGCGGCCAACCCGGTCTCCGGCGAGCCCGTCTGGGCCAACTGGCCGATGGCCGGCGCCTGGCTGTGCGCCCACCTGTGGGAGCGTCACCTCTTCGACGGCGACCCCGACTTCCTGGCCGGGCGCGCCTACCCGCTACTGTCCGGCGCCGCCCGGTTCCTGCTGGACTTCCTCACCGAGGACCACGAAGGCCGACTGGTCACCTGCCCGTCGACCTCCCCGGAACACCGCTTCCGCCTGCCCGACGGCAGCCTGACCGCCGTCTCGGCCGCCGCGACCATGGACCACTGGCTGACCCGGGAACTGTTCGCCAACACCGCGGCGGCAGCCCGGACCCTGGGCGTCGACGAGCAGTTCGCGGCCGAACTCGACGCCGCGAGCGCCCGCTTGAGGCCACCGGCGACGACCGCCGACGGGCGCCTGCTGGAGTGGTGGGAGGACCTGCCCGAGGAGGACCCCGGCCACCGCCACCTCTCCCACCTCTACGCGCTCTACCCCGGCAGCGAACTCGACCCGCTCACCGACCCGGCCGGCACCGACTCCGCGCGCCTGGCTCTGCTCCGCCGACTGGCGCACGGCGGCGGCTCCACGGGCTGGAGCCGGGCCTGGGTCGCGGCCCTCGCCGCCCGGCTTGGCGACGCCGACCTCGCCGGGCGCAGCGTGCACACGGCGCTCGCCGAGTACACCGCCCCCAACCTGTTCGGCCTCCACCCGCCGGACCTGTTCCAGATCGACGGCAACTTCGGCATCACCGCCGCCATCGCCGAGATGCTGCTGCAGAGCCACAACGGAGTGCTGCGCCTGCTGCCCGCGCTGCCCGCCGCCTGGCCCACCGGCCGCGTCGACGGGCTGCGTGCCCGCGGCGGAACCACCGTCGACCTGCGCTGGGACGCGGGCCGCCTCACCGAAGCGGTCCTGCACCAACGGGCGGAACGGGAGGTCGCCGTCCTGCTGCCGCCCGGCACTCCGCAGTGCAGGGTGACCGACCGCACCGGCCGACCGGTCGGCGCGGTCGCCGTCCGGACCGCCGCGGGCCTGCGCCTGGACCTCGCACCCGGAGGCGAGGGCCCGCTGACCCTGCGCCCCCGCCCGGACTCCGCCCGTCGCTGACCCGGGCACCGGCCGCCTCCCCGGACGGCCTGAGGCATCGTCATGTGCTCGGCGTCGGCGTGCTGGTTGCCGGGCCGGGTGCGTGTGAGGGGGCCCGGGCGAGTCCAACCCGCCCGCCGCCACACACGGTCGGCCGCCGAACGACCTCTTCCGCACGCATCATCGGTGACGGTCGATCAGCCTGGAGCGGGGCGGTTTTCGATCCGCACCCGAAGGGGTGAAGATCCGGGCGTTCGCAGAGCAGCGCCTCCTGCGGGGCGTAGGCGTCCTCCGGGATCGCCCCGGTGCGGGGCCTGCGCGGCGGGGCCGCCCGGGGCGGGCCGTCGGGATCCGCTTCAGACCAACGGACGGCCCGCCCCGCTGACGGCGGTTTCTAGCGGTCGTTGCAACACGTGGTCGGTTGTCTAGGCCGCGACGAGTTTAGCGAGACGCTCGGCTGGGGTTTCCCAGCCGAGCGTT
>NZ_JBIUCB010000017.1:0-122796 GCF_044593455.1 Kitasatospora sp. NPDC051984 | reverse complement strand
CTCGTACTGGGTGTACTTGGGTGCTTTGGCGGTGCGTCCAGGCGGGATGCATCGGGCCGCGACGGGGCAAAGGTTGCCTGTTGCGGCACTAGGTCCTGTCCGGTCGATCATGAGCGGAGCCAGATGGCCAGTGCCGCGACCATGACCGTGCCGAGGAAGACGTAGACGCGCTTGTCATATCTGGTCGCGACGGCGCGGAAGTTCTTCAGCTTGTTGATCGCACGCTCGACGACGTTGCGTTTCTTGTACCGCTCTTTGTCGAATCCGGGCGGCCGGCCGCCGGCGCTTCCCCGCTTGCGGCGGTTCGCCGCCTGGTCGGCCTTCTCGGGGATGACGTGCGGGATCGCTCGTCGTCGCAGGTAGCGGCGGGTCCGACGGTTGCTGTACGCCTTGTCGGCGCTGACGCTGTCGGGCGTGGTGCGAGGCCGGCCAGCCGTCATACGCGGAACCCGGATCTTGTCCATGACGGGCTCGAACTGAGTGCAGTCGGCGCGCTGTCCCGGCGTGATGACCAGGGACAACGCCCTGCAGTGGCCTTCCGCGCTCAGGTGGATCTTGGTGGTGTGGCCGCCCCGGGACCGTCCGAGGGCCTCTCCGGCCGCACCACCGCCACCAGGCAGTTGAACAGTTCCGTCCACACCCGAGCGTTCCTGATCGCGTGCGCGGCGCCCCCTTTGAGGACCGGCGGTGCATGGCGGGCTCCGGCCGCGTGGTGGTGCGCACGGATCGACGTGGAGTCGACGGAGATGTCCCAGCCGATCCCACCGGCGGCATCCGCCTCCGCCTGGACCCGCTGGAGCAGACGCTCCCACGTCCCGTCCGCCGACCAGCGACGATGCCGCTCATGGACGGTCTTCCATGAGCCGTAGCGCTCCGGAAGGTCCCGCCACGGCACGCCCGTTCGCGTCCGGTACAGGATGCCGTCGATGACCTGCCGATGGTCCCGCCACCTGCCACAACGCCCGTTGCTCACCGGCAGCAGCGGCCGGAGCCGCTGCTGCCGATGGTCCCGCCACCTGCCACAACGCCCGTTGCTCACCGGCAGCAGCGGCCGGAGCCGCTCCCACTGGCTGTCAGTCAGATCACCCCTACTCCCCATAGTCGTATCAACGACTCAACTGATCGGCAGGACACGGCCTAGTCAGGTCGCGCTGCGGTCGTGGGTGGGGGCGAACAGGCGGTGCATGGCTTCCGGCAGGTCGCCGGGGTGCGCCACCGGGTGGTGGAAGTCGAAGCGGACGTCCAGCGGGGCGGCCGGGTCGGTGGCGAGCAGGCGGACGCGGAGGCCGTGGCGGTCGAGGGCGACGGGGAGGACCTCGCGGAGGTGCTCGGGCCGGAACGGCGGGGTGCCGGGGCGGGGCAGGGCGCCGGCGCCGAGGAGGAGGAGCTGGTCGGCGTGGGCGGCGGCCAGGTGCTGGAGCAGGTGGGCCTCGTCGGCGGCGACCGGGTCGGGGGTGGCGGCGGTCAGGCCGGCGGGGTCGAGGCAGCACTCGGAGCCCCACAGGTCGTCCAGCGCCAGGTGGTCGATGTCCAGGCGCAGCAGGACGCCCCCGCCGGTGGGCGGCGTCTGGCCGGGGGAGCGGGTGAGCAGGCCCTGGGCGTGCAGCCGGCCGCGGATGCGGTGCGGCAGGGCGACGGGGGCGACGTCCACGCACTCGAGTTCGGCGGTGAGGGGGCCGCGGGCGAGGGCGGTGATCCGGTGCAGGGCGGACTCGCGGCCGACCAGGACGGCCACCGTGCCGTCCGGCCGCAGGGTGCACCGGACCTGTGGGGGCAGGCCGGGGCGGGCGGTGAGGTCGGCGCCGCGGATGTCCAGGACGGCGGAGGAGGCGAACTCCAGCAGGGTGCGGGCGCGTTCGGCGGCCGAAGGCGAGCGGCGGGCGGGCTGGGGCAGCACGGGAAGCCTCCTGGTTGCTTAGGTGAGGCTAACCTAAGTCAATGGGAGGTCGGGCGTCCAGCCATGGTGACTCAGCCGTCGATCGCGGAGGGCGGTGCGCCCAGCATGCGCAGCACCAACTGCCCGTAGCGGCGGCCCAGTTCCTCCGGCGACTCGCTGCTGCGCTCGCTGTACCAGCGCGAGACGTCGATGCCCAGCGAGGTGACGGCGCGGGCCGCGGTCCGCTGGTCGGGCACCTGGAAGGCGCCGTCCGCCACGCCGCGCGCGATGATCCGCAGCACCGTCTCCTCGATCCGGATGCGCAGTTCGGCGACGGCCGCGAAGTCCTCCTCGGGCAGCGCGTGCAGCTCGTGGTTGACGATCCGCCCGACCGTGTGGCCGCGGGCGTGCCAGGTGGTGAAGGACTCGGCGAGGGTGCGCATCTGGGCGACCGGGTCGGTGGCGGAGGCCTCGGCGTCCTCGACCAGGTTCAGCGTCGTCTGGTGTCCGGCGCGGGAGATCTCGGCGAGCAGGGCCGCCTTGGAGGGGTAGTGGATGTAGAGCGCGGCGGGGCTCATGCCGGCGGCGGTGGCGATGTCCCGGGTGGTGGTGGCGTGGTAGCCGCGGCGGGCGAAGGAGTCCACGGCGGCCAGCAGCAGTCGCCGCGCTGCCTCGGTGCGCTCCCCGGGCCACAGTGCGGCGGTCGCTGGGTCGTTCATGGGGCAATCCTCGCAGACGGTTCGGGCCGGTCCGGGCGGGTGGGCTGTTGACAGTGTCGCCCGCCGCCAAGATGCTAAGCAAGCGCTTAGTCAAGTCGTCGGTGCGAGGGTGGCGCCGGCGCGAGGCGGCGGAACCATCCCTGGCAGCAGATCCGAGAGGTACGGCGATGACAGTGTCGTTCAAGGGCAAGGTGGCGGTGGTCACCGGAGCGAGCCGCGGCATCGGCCTCGGCATCGCGCGCGAACTGGTGCAGCGCGGCGCCAAGGTCTGCATCACCGCCCGCACCCAGGAAACCCTGGACGAGGCGGTGCGCGAACTCGGCGGCCCCGACCACGCGTTGGCGGTGGCCGGCAAGTCCGACGACACCGCGCACCAGGAGGAGACCGTCACCCGGGTGATGGAGACCTTCGGCCGGCTCGACCTGCTGGTCAACAACACCGGCATCAACCCGATCTACGGCCCGATCCTGGACACCGACCCGGTCGCCGCCGCGAAGATCCTCGCCGTCAACGTGCTCGCCCCGCTCGCCTGGACCCGCCGCGCGCACGCCGCCTGGATGGCCGAGAACGGCGGCGCCGTGGTCAACGTCGCCTCCATCGCGGGCATCCGCGCCTCCAACGGCATCGGCATGTACGGCGTCTCCAAGGCCGCGCTGATGCGGCTCACCATGGAACTCGCCTCCGAACTCGGTCCCGACATCCGGGTCAACGCGGTCGCCCCCGGCGTGGTCAAGACCCGCTTCGCCGAAGCCCTGTTCGAGGGCCGCGAGGAGAAGGTCGCCCGCGCCTACCCGCTCGGCCGCCTCGGCCTCCCCGAGGACGTGTCCGGCGCCGTCGCGTTCCTGCTCTCCGAGGACGCCGGCTGGATCACCGGCCAGACCCTGGTGGTGGACGGCGGCGTCACCCTCGGCGGCGGGCTGTGACCGGCGGCCAACCCCGCTTCGACGCCGGCGGGATCGGCGCCGTCGTCACCGGCGCCGGCCACGGCATCGGCGCGGCCCTCGCCCGCGCGCTGACCGAGGCCGGCGCCCGCGTCGTGGTCAACGACCTCGACCCGGACGCCGCGCACGCCGTCGCCGACGAACTCGGCGCGCACGCCGCCCCCGGCGACGCCGCGAGCGCCGAGGGCGTCGCCGCGCTGATCGACGCCGCCCGCGCCCGCCTCGGCGCCATCGACCTGTACTGCGCCAACGCGGGCGTCGCCACCACCGGCGGCCCCGACGCCCCGCCCGAAGCCTGGGAACAGGCCTGGCAGGTCAACGTGCTCAGCCACGTCCGAGCCGGCCAACTGCTGCTCCCCGACTGGCTGGAGCGCGGCCGCGGCCGCTTCCTGGCCACCGTCTCCGCCGCCGGGCTGCTCACCATGCTCGGCTCCGCCCCGTACGCCGTCACCAAGCACAGCGCGCTCGCCTTCGCCGAGTGGCTGTCCGCGACGTACCGGCACCGCGGCGTCCAGGTGCACGCGCTGTGCCCGCAGGGCGTGCGGACCAGGATGCTGGACGGCACCGGCGAGTACGGGCAGGCACTGCTCGCGCCCACGGCGATCGAGCCCGCCGAGGTGGCCGAGGCCGCCCTACGGGGCATGGCGGCGGGCGAGTTCCTGATCCTGCCGCACCCCGAGGTCGCCGACTACTACGCGGCCCGCGCCACCACCCCCGACCGCTGGCTGCACGGCATGAACCGGCTCCAGCAGCAGATCGAGGACCGGAAGGAGGCCCGATGAGAGCCTGGCAAATCGCCGAACTCGGCGCCCCGCTGGACGTGATGAAGCTCGCGGAGGAGGCGGACCGCCCCGTCCCGGGCGAGGGGCAGCTGCTGGTCCGGGTCCGGGCCGCCGCCGTCAACTTCCCGGACGCGCTGATGGCGGCCGGTCTCTACCAGGTGCGCCCGCCGCTGCCCTACACCCCCGGGGTGGAGCTCTGCGGCGAGGTGGCCGAGGGCCCGCGCGCGGGTGAACGCCTCATCGGCACCGCCGAGTTGCCCGCCGGGGCGTTCGCCGAGTACGCGCTGATGAACGCCGCCACCGCGCTGCCCGCACCCGACAGCCTGGACGACGCCGAGGCGGCCGCCCTGCTGATCGCCTACCAGACGGCGTGGTTCGCGCTGCACCGCCGGGCCCGCCTGGCTGCCGGCGAGACGCTGCTGGTGCACGCGGCGGCCGGCGGCGTCGGCAGCGCGGCCGTGCAACTCGGCAAGGCCGCCGGGGCGTTCGTCATCGCCGTGGTCGGCGGAGCGGAAAAGGTTGACGCGGCAAGGAAGTTGGGTGCCGACCTGGTGATCGACCGGAAGTCCGAGGACTTCGTCGCCGCCGTCCGGACCGCCACCGCGGGCCGGGGTGCCGATGTGGTCTTCGACCCGGTCGGCGGCAGCGCCTACACGGGCTCCACCAAGTGCGTCGCCTTCGAGGGCCGGATCGTGGTGGTCGGCTTCGCCTCCGGCGAGATCCCCGCGCCGCCGCTCGGCCACGCCCTGGTGAAGAACTACTCGGTGCTGGGCCTGCATTGGGGCCTGTACGTGGCCAAGGACCCGGGGGCCGTCCGGGACTGCCACGACGCCCTGACCGCGCTCGCCGACACCGGGGTGGTCCGCCCGCTGATCTCCGACCGGGTCCCGCTGTCCGGCGCCGCCGAGGCCGTCCACCGGGTCGCCACCGGCGCCAGCACCGGCCGGATCGTCGTCCTGCCGTAACTGCCAAGAAGGGGCGGCCCGTTGGGGCCGCCCCTGCTCCGTGCTCAGCGGTACTTCTTCAGTTCCCGCCGCGCCAGCGAGCGCTTGTGGACCTCGTCCGGGCCGTCGGCGAGGCGCAAGGTGCGGTTGCCGGACCAGAGTTGGGCGAGGACGGTGTCCTGGCTGACGCCGGCCGCGCCGTGCGCCTGGACGGCCTTGTCGAGGATCCACTCGACGGTGGACGGGACGGCGATCTTGATGGCCTGGATCTCGGTGTGGGCACCCCGGTTGCCGACGGTGTCCATCAGCCAGGCGGTCTTCAGCACCAGCAGCCTGGCCTGCTCGATCCGCACCCGGGCCTCGGCGATCCAGTCCTGCACCACGCCCTGGTCGGCCAGCGGACGGCCGAACGCCACCCGGGAGTTGACCCGGCGGCAGGTCAGTTCCAGCGCCCTCTCGGCGATGCCGATGGCCCGCATGCAGTGGTGGATCCGGCCCGGCCCGAGCCGGGCCTGGGCGATCGCGAAGCCGGAGCCCTCCTCGCCGAGAAGGTTGGCCGCCGGGACCCGGACGTCGTCGAAGACGATCTCGGCGTGCCCGCCGTGGTCGGCGTCCTCGTAGCCGAACACCCGCATGCCGCGCAGGACTTGCACTCCCGGGGTGTCGCGCGGCACCAGGATCATCGACTGCTGGCGGTGCACCTCGGCGTCCGGGTCGGTCTTGCCCATCACGATGAGGAGTTGGCAGTTCGGGTTCATCGCCCCGGTGATGTACCACTTGCGGCCGCTGACGACGTACTCGTCGCCGTCCCGCTCGATCCGGGTGGTGATGTTGGTGGCGTCCGAGGAGGCGACGTCCGGCTCGGTCATCGCGAACGCCGAGCGGATCTCGCCGTCCAGCAGCGGGCGAAGCCAGCGTTCGCGCTGCTCGGCGGAGCCGAACTGGGCGAGCAGTTCCATGTTGCCGGTGTCGGGGGCCGCGCAGTTGACCGCCGCCGGGGCCAACAGGACGGAGCGGCCGGTGAGTTCGGCGAGCGGCGCGTACTGGAGGTTGGTCAGGCCGGCGCCGTGCTCGCCCGGCAAGCTGTGTTTGTCCACAAAGAACAGGTTCCACAGGCCGCGGGCCTTCGCGGTCGCCCGCAACTCGCCGATCACCGGCGGGATCGCCCACGGCTCGCGCTTCGGGTCCTCCAGCTGCTCGGCCAGTACCGGCTCGGCCGGGTACACGAACTCGTCCATGAACGCGCCGAGTTCACCCAGCAGGTGGACCGTCCTGGCGTCGTACGCGAAATCCATTTCCTCAGCCCTCCACCGACGTGCGTCCGAACTCCACGAACAGCGGCACCATGTCACCGACCCGGTCGAACCCGGCGCCGACCGTGCCGCCCTGGGTGAACCGGAAGTGGATGCCCTCCAGGACCACCGCCAGCTTGAACGAGGCGAAGCCCACGTACCAGCCCAGCCCGGAGACGTCCCGGCCGGACAACTCGGCGTAGCGGCGCACCAGTTCCTCGGTGCCGGGGAAGCCGGGGGCGAGTGCCGCGCCGGGCAGTACGCCGTCGAAGCGGCGGGCCAGTTCGGTGTACATCACCAGCAGGCCCAGGTCGGTGAGCGGGTCGCCGATGGTGGACATCTCCCAGTCCAGTACCGCGGTGATCCGGTCGTCCGGGCCGACCAGCACGTTGTCCAGGCGGTAGTCGCCGTGCACCAGCGCGGGGGCGGGGGAGTCGGGCAGGGTGTCGGCGAGGCGCTGGTGCAGCTCGTCGATCCCCGGTACCTCGCGGCTCCGCGAGGCGTCCAACTGCTTGCCCCAGCGGCGCAGTTGGCGCTCCAGGAAGCCCTCGGGGCGGCCGAATCCGGCCAGGCCGATCGCCTCTGGGTCGAGTGCGTGCAGGGCGACCAGGGTGTCCACCAGCTGTTCGCCGAGGCCGTGCACCCGCTGCTCGCCGAGCGCGGCCAGCGTCTTGGCGTCCCGGTGCGCGGTGCCCTCGACGTACTCCATCAGGTAGAACGGCGCACCGATCACCGTGTCGTCCTCGACCAGCAGCACCGGGTCCGGCACCGGCACGGCGGTCGGCGCCAGCGCGCCCAGCACGCGGCACTCGCGGGTCATGTCGTGCGCGGTGGCCAGCACGTGTCCGAGCGGGGGCCGGCGCAGCACCCAGCGGGAGACGCCGTCCTCGACCAGGTAGGTCAGGTTCGACCGGCCGCCCTCGAACCGGCGGGCCGTCAGCGGTCCGGCGGTGGGTGCGGGCAGGGCGACGTCCAGGTGGGCGCGCAGCCTCTCCAGGTCGAGTCCGGGTGGAGCGGCGGTGGTCATCGGGGGCACCTCGCAGAGAAACGTGGGCTGACTAAGCGCTTGCTTAGGATTGCCCCGGGGGCCCGAGTTGTCAACGAGCACCGCCCGCCCGGCAAAGGAATCCGGACGGGCGATGCGAGCGGCGGGGGTTCAGCGGGCCACGGCGGCGGCCACCCGTTCGCCGAGCGAGCGGTCGACATTGCGCCAGTACTGGAAAGCGCGTTCCAGCACCGGCGCGGACACGCCGTCCTGCAGGTGCCCGGCGATGTTGGCGACCAGCCGGTCCCTGGCCGCGTCGTCCATCACCTCGCGCACCAGCGTGCCGGCCTGCCCCCAGTCGTCGTCGTCCCGGTGCACCGGATACGCCTCGCGGACCATCTGCCCGGCGACGTCCCACCCCAGCGGCGCACCCCACAGCTCCGGGTCGGCGGCCGGCCCGCCGTAGGAGTTCGGCGCGTACGGACGGGCGGTGCGGGCCGCGTCGAACCGCATCGCGCCGTCCTTGGCGTACGAGTGCACCGGCACGTGCGAACGGTTCGGCGGCAACTGCGCGTAGTTCGTGCCGATCCGGTGCCGGTGGGTGTCCGGGTAGGAGAAGATCCGGCCGAGCAGCATCTTGTCCGGCGAGACGCCGATGCCCGGCACCAGGTTGGACGGCTCGAACGCGGCCTGCTCGATGTGGACGAAGTGGTCCTCCGGGTTGCGGTTGAGGGTGAACCGGCCGACCTCGATCAGCGGATAGTCGCCGTGCGGCCACACCTTGGTCAGGTCGAACGGGTTGAACCGGTAGCTCCAGGCCTCGTCGAACGGCATCACCTGGACGTGCAGCGTCCACGACGGAAAGTTGCCGCCCTCGACAGCCTCGAACAGGTCGCGCCGGTGGCAGTCGCCGTCCACGCCGGCCAGCCGGTCCGCCTCCGCCTGCGGCAGGAAATCGTTGCCCTGATCGGTCCTGAAGTGGTACTTCACCCAGAACCGCTCGCCGTCCTCGTTCACCCAGCTGTAGGCATGCGAGGAGAACCCGTCCATGTGCCGCCAGTTCTTCGGGATGCCCCGGTCGCCCATCAGCCAGGTCACCTGGTGCGCCGACTCCGGCGACAGCGTCCAGAAGTCCCACTGCATGTCGTGGTCGCGCAGGCCGTTGTCGGGACGGCGCTTCTGCGAGCGGATGAAGTCCTGGAACTTCATCGGGTCGCGGACGAAGAACACCGGCGTGTTGTTGCCGACCAGATCGTAATTGCCCTGCTCGGTATAGAACTTCAACGCGAAACCGCGCGGGTCGCGCCAGGTGTCCGGCGAACCCAGCTCGCCCGCCACCGTGGAGAACCGGGCCAGCATGTCGCAGCGCTTGCCCGGCTGGAACAGGTCCGCCCTGGTGAACCGGCTGACGTCCTGCGTCACCTCGAAGAAGCCGTACGCGCCACTGCCCTTCGCGTGCACCACCCGCTCCGGCACCCGCTCCCGGTTGAACTGGGCCATCTTCTCGACCAGATAGTGATCGTGCAGCAGGATCGGGCCGACCGGGCCCGCCGTCAGCGAATGCTCGTCGCTCTCGACCGGGACACCCGCGTTGTTCGTGGTGAACGGGACGTGCTGGGACATCGGGGCAACTCCTCCTCGGGCACCCCGCCGGGCGCCGTAGCCGCGCGGCGGCGAGGATCGTCCACCGCGACTGCCTACCACTCGAACACCGGCCCCCGCCGCCCACAACCGCAGACCCGCATCTGACGGAGCATCAGAAACCAGGTGTGGCAAATCCGTTCAGGAACCACAGCGCCGCCGTCCACCACAGCAGCCCGATCGCACAGAACAGCGCCCCGCCCGCCACCGGCAGCGCCCAGCCCGGCAGCTTCCCGTGCTGCACCAGCAGCACCTTCGCCGCGAACGCCCCGTACAGGAAGCACCCCGCCATCGAGTGCACCCCCACCCGCGCGTCCGTGAACCGCACCCCGTACGCCAGCAGACAGTGCTGCGCGATCGGCAACGACAGCACGAACGCCAACACCCCGCCCACCCGGTGCCAGAGCCGCACCCGGTCCGCCCGGACGCCGCCCCGGTACATCCACAGCGCCAGCAGCACCTGCACCAGCGCCACACCGAGCAGCGCCGTACCGAGCTGCGACTTCAGCCGCAGCGCGTCCTCGCCGGACTGCCCGAACAGGCTGCGACCCGGGTCGGGCGTGTGGGCCCGCCCGAACCACAGCAGGCCCGCCACGACCACGAGCGGCGCGAGCACCGCCAGGGCGGTCAGGGCGGTCTGCCTGGACATCGTCGGGCGCGGCACCTCAGTTGTCCTGGGTGCCGTTGTCGATGGCGGCCTGGCCGCCTTGGTTGCTCTGGCTGCCCGTGCCGGGGTCGGTGCCGGGGTCAGTGTCGGTGCCGGTGTCGGTGCCGGTGATGTTGTCGGTGCTGGTGCTGGTGCTGGTGCTGGTGCTGGTGCTGGTGCCGGTGCCGGTGCCCGCGTCTGTGTACGTGCCGGTGCCGGTGCCCGGATTCGTTCCGGTACCCGTGTCCGCGTCTGTGTACGTGCCCGTGCTGGTGCCCGCGTCCGTGCCCGCGTCCGCGTCCGTGCCCGCGCCCGTGTCCGTGCTGGTGGCCGCGCCCGGGCCGGTGCCTGTGCTGGTGTCCGTGTACGTGCTCGTGGCCGCGCCCGTGTCGGTGCCCGAGCTCGTGGCCGCGCCCGTGTCGGTGCCCGTGCCCGAGTCGGTACCTGCGTCCGTGCCCGGATTCGTTCCGGAGGTGCCTGGCGGCTGCACCACCGCGGGCGCGGACGGCTCGACGGGCACGTAGGGGTCTGCGGGGTTGGCGGGCGCCACCGTGGCGGTGGCCCCGGCGGTGGGTTCGGCGGTCGCACCCGCGGTCGCCCCGGCGGTGGGATCGGCAGTCGCCGTGGCGCCCGCGCTCGCCGTGGCGCCCGCGCTCGCCGTCGCCGCCCCCGACGGCACGGTCCCGGCCCCGTGCAGCGTCGAGACGTCCACGCCAACCGGGTCACCCAGCGAGGTCACCGCGTAGAACTTGCCGCGCGGGTCCGCCACGGTGTGCCCGGTGGCCTCGCCCGGCCCGTGGTCGCCCGTGTACCGGTACAGCGGGTGGCCCTTGTACAGCACCTGCGCCGACCCGTCCGGGAGCGCCGCCGCGCCCAGCAGCCCGTCGTCCACGCCCGGATCGGCCATCGGGAAGCCCGGCGTGGTCACCGGCGGCCAGGACTTCGCGCACTCGTCCACGCAGGTGCCGTGCACCGAGGTGTCCGCGCCGTACAGGTACAGCGTGCGGCCCTGCGCGTCCACCAGGATCGGGCCGAGGCTGCCCACGCTCGCCAGCGCCACCCGGGTGCCCGCCGAGGTCGCGAACGTCGACCCCGACGGATTCTCCTCGGCGGCAGGCGTCGGTACCGGGGACCCGGATCCGGCCGGTGGGGCACTCGGGGCGAGATCCGCGCCGCAGCCCGCGGCCGCGAGCACGGACAGGGACAGCACCGCGGCGGCGGCGAGACAACGGGAACGGGGCATCACGACTCCTGGCGACGGAGCGGGGGCTGGTCTGCGGGGGCTGGTCACCATCCACCCCCGCCACCGGCCACCCGGCCACTCCAGAGCGGGCCCGGTCCGCACCAGGAGGTACCCCATTGCCCTGGACGGCCCACCCGCCGCGGCTGGCGGCCCGTCAGCCCCGACCGTCGAACGGCCGTCCTGCGCGCCCCACCCGGACGGGCGGACACTGGAGAGGTACGACCTCGCCCGAGGGGGCGCCCATGACCACCCAAAACAGCACCACACCCGCGATCCGGGTCCAAGGGCTCGGCAAGCGCTTCGGAGACCTCGTCGCACTCGACGACGTCGATTTCGAGGTGCCACCCGGCAGCGTGTTCGGACTGCTCGGGCCGAACGGGGCGGGCAAGACCACCGCCATCCGGATCCTCACCACCATCATCCGACCCACCAGCGGCCACGCCGAAGTGCTCGGCACCGACGTGGTCGCCCACCCGGGCACCGTGCGCCGACTGATCGGCCTGGCCGGCCAGTACGCCGCCGTCGACCCCAACCTGACGGCCCGTGAGAACCTCCGCCTGATCGGCAGGCTCACCCAGCTGCCGCGCCACCGAAGGTCCCCGCGCGCCGCCGACCTGCTGGCCCAATTCGATCTCACCCAGGCCGCCGACCGGCCCGTCCGCACCTTCTCCGGCGGCATGCGCCGCCGGCTCGACGTGGCCGCCGCGCTGGTCCCCGAACCACCCGTGCTGTTCCTCGACGAACCCACCACCGGACTCGACCCGCAGAGCCGCACCGCCCTGTGGGAGCTGATCCGGGAACTCGTCGCCGGAGGCACCACCGTCCTGCTCACCACCCAGTACCTGGAGGAGGCCGACCGGCTTGCCCAGCGCATCGCCGTCCTCGCCGAGGGCCGGGTGGTCGCCGACGACAGCCCGCACGCCCTCAAGACCCGCCTCGGCACCACCGTGCTGGAACTCGGCATGGGCGAGGACCCGCGCGCCGTCCGCGCCGCCGCCCTGCTCGCCGACCGCCTCGAACGCGCCCCCGAGCGCGAGGGCGCCCTGCTGCGCCTGCCCAGCCCGGACGGGTCGCTGCTGCTGACGGACGTCCTGCACGCGCTGGAGGCCGAACAGCTCACCCCGCACACCATCGCCGTCCGCGAATCCAGCCTCGACGACGTCTACCTCGCTCTCACCGGCCACCGCACCTCCGGAGGCACGTCATGACCGCTGCTGCCCCAGCCATCGACCTCGCCCCCACGCCCGGCCTGTCCGGACGCCTGCTGGCCCCCGTCCGGGACGGCCTGGCCGTCTGCGGACGCAACCTGATCGCGCTGAGACGGGTGCCCCGGCTGCTGATCTTCTCCACCGTGCAGCCGGTCGTGTTCGTGCTGATGTTCCGCTACGTGTTCGGCGGGGTGGTCGGCGCGGCCCTGCACGGGGTGAGCTACGTCGACTACCTGATGCCGGGCGTGTTCGTGCAGGTGGTCGTCTTCGGCGCGGTCAACACCGCGATCGGCCTGGCCACCGACCTGCAGACCGGCCTGATGGAGCGGTTCAGGTCGCTGCCGATGGCCCGCTCCGCGGTGCTCTCCGGGCGGACGGCCGCCGACCTGGTCCGGAACGTGTTCGTGGTGGCGCTGATCAGCGGCGTCGGCTTCCTGGTCGGCTTCCGGGTGCACAGCAACGCCTGGGGATTCCTGGCCGGGGCGCTGCTGGTGGTGGCGTTCGGCTTCGCGATGTCCTGGGTGTTCGCCGTGGTCGGCCTGGCCGTCGGCGACCCGGAGACCGCGACCGCTGCCGCGTTCCCGGTGCTGGCACCACTGGTGTTCGCGTCCTCCGCGTTCGTGCCGACCGTGACCATGCCCGGGTGGCTCCAGGTGTTCGCCAACCACCAGCCCGTGACCATCACCGCCAATGCGGTCCGCGCACTGATGCTCGGCACGCCGGTCGGCTCGCAGGTCTGGCAGGCGCTCGCGTGGGACGTCGGCATCGTCGCGGCGTTCGCGCCGCTCGGGGTCTGGCTCTACCGCAGGGCGGTGTGAACCCGGCTAGGACGGCGCGTCCTCGGGCCGCTCGGGCTTCTGCGGAGGCTCGGGCGGTTCGGGCCGTTCGGGCTGTTGCGCCTGTTCGGGCTGCTCGGGCGGTTCGGGCTGTTGCGCCTGTTCGGGCTGCTCGGGCTGTGCGGGCTGTGCGGGCTGTTCGGGTTGGGACCACACGGTGTGGTCGCCGCCGCGCCAGGCGACCAGCTCGGGGTCGTCCAGGTCGGGTTCGTCCACGCCCGCGCGGCGGATGAACTCCGCCACGTCCTCGGCCGAGGTGGCCCGCCCCACCGTCCGCCCGTAGATCTCCACCCGCCGGTACGGTCGCGCCCCGCGGGTCGGTGGGCGGACCACGACCGGCGGGTGGAATATGTCTCCGGACTGGCTCATACCCCCAGTGTCGCGCGCCCTGGACGGACCGGCATCGGCGCAGGTCGGCGGGCTTGTGCGGAGCGTGGTCGGACGGTCGCGGTGCGCGCCCGGGGCGGCGGTTCAGACCGTGATCAGCCGGCGCAGGACGGGCACCCCGTCCGGCACCAGCGGCAGGCGGTGGCCGGCCAGCAGTTCGGCGGGCGGGACGAAGCCGCACCAGTCGATCTCGGCGTCGTCCGGGCCCGGCACCGGCGGGCGGTCGGTCAGCACCCGGCGCACCACCAGGAAGCCACCGCCGGCCAGCAACTGCCCTTCCGGTGGCCTCCGTTGCATCAGCAGGTCGTAGTGCCCGGGGTAGTGCGGCGCCTCGGCCGTGCGCCGGTACAGCAGCACCCGCCCGGCCGGATCCACGTGCACCGTGGCGACGAGGCGCCGCAGCAATGGCGGCTGCGGGACGGGCAGTTCGGCGGTGCGGGCATCCGTCGGTGCGGGATTTGAGGGCACGGTCGTCCCGTCTGTCGGTGGACCGGGGCCGGGCCGGCCGCCGGGCCGGAGGCGACGGCCGCGCCTGACGCATCATCACCACCCGGATGCGGCACGATTGTTGCACATTGTGCGCGCGTGGTGACGTATCGTGGCGCTCGCGTGTGCCATCCGCGTCCCGTCACCGAATCGAGGGCCCATGCACCCCGCCACCGTCCCCGGCGGCCTCCCGCTGCTGGGCCACCTGCCGGCCATGATCAGTCGCCCGCTCGCCTTCCTCGACTCCCTGCCCGGGTACGGCGAAGTGGTCCGCGTCCGGGTCGGTCCGCGCGAGCTGTACATGGTCGGCGCACCGGAGTTGATCCGGCAAGTGCTCACCGACCGGGCCGACTTCGACCGCACCGGGCCGCTCTACGCGAAGATCCGCACCTTCCTCGGCAACGGCCTCGCCTCCTGCCCGCACTCCGACCACCAGCGGCTCCGCCGCATCGTTCAACCGGCCTTCCAGCGCGCCCTGTTGCCGCGCTACGCCGAGGTGATGACCGCCGAAGTGGCTGCTCTCACCGCCCGTTGGCAGGCCGGGCGGACCATCGACGTCACCCGCGAGGCATTCACCCTCACCACCGCCGTCGCCGTCCGCACCCTGTTCTCGGCCGGCCTGGCCACTGATGCCGCCGAACAGCTGCGCCACGCCCTGGACGTACTTCTGCGCGGCCTCTACCTGCGCGTCGTACTGCCCGCCGCCGACCTGCTGCCCACCCCCGCCCGCCGCGAGTACCGCCGGGCGCTGCGCACCTGGCACGCCGGAGTGGCCGCCATCATCGCCGACTACCGGGCCCGCGGCACCGACCACGGCGACGTGCTGTCGCTGCTGCTGGCCGCCCGCGACGAGGACGGCCGGCCGCTGGCGGAACGCGAACTCGCCGACCAGGTCGCCACCTTGGTGCTGGCCGGGGCCGAGACCACCTCCTCCGCGCTGGCCTGGTCGCTCCGCCTGATCGCCGAACACCCCGAGGTGGAACGGAAGCTGCACGCCGAGCTGGACGCCGGACCGGCCGGCACCCCCGCCGGCTGGCCGCACCTCGCCCAACTCCCGTACACCGCCCAGGTGGTGAGCGAGGCACTGCGGCTCTACCCGCCCGCCTGGGCGATCAGCCGCACCACCACCCGCCCGCTCGAACTCGGCGGCGTCCGACTGCCCGCCGGTGCGCTGGTGATCTGCTGCCTCTACCTGCTCCAGCGCCGCCCCGAACTGTTCCCCGACCCCACCCGCTTCGACCCCGACCGGTTCGCCCCCGGCGCCGTCCACCGGGACGCCTACCTGCCGTTCGGCCTCGGCGCCACCCGCTGCCCCGGCGACCGCTTCGGCACCGTCGAAGCCACCCTCGCGCTGGCCACCATCGCCGGCCGCTGGCAACTGCGCCCGGCCGTCGCCGGACCGGTGCGGCCACTGCCCCGGCTGGTGCTCTCGCCCGGGCCGCAGCCGATGCGGCTGACGGAGCGGCTCAGCGGGCCAGCGAGTTGACGGCGGCGCGGAACAACGGCGATGCTGCGGCGGACAGTTGGACGATCCGGGGGCCGGTCAGCGGGTGGTGCCGGGCGGCCAGCAGGGCGGTGGTGAGCAGTCGGTAGGGCCGGGTGGCGCGGTGCCAGGCGCGTTCGTACCCGGCCGGGCGGTCGGTGGTCAGGCAGTGGACGGCGGCCTCGGCGGAGGCCAGGGCGATTGCGATGCCCTCGCCGGTGAGGGCGTCCAGGTACCCGGCGGCGTCCCCGACCAGCAGCACCCGCCCGTGCACCCGCGCCGCCGCGTGCTGGCGCAGCGGCCCCGCGCCCCGGACCGGGCCCGCCTCCGCTCCGGCCAGGCGCTTCAACAGAGCGGGGAAAGCGGCGAGTTGGTGGTCGAACGGCAGGCGCTGCGAGCCCAGAATCGCCACCCCGACCGCCCGGTCGGACACCGGAGTGACGTACGCTTCCGCGTGCCGCGACCAGTACACCTCCACCAGGTCGCTCCACGGCCGCACCGCGAAGTGGCGCCGCTGCCCGTACCGCGCCGGCCGGCGGGGATCGGCCGGCCGGTGCAGGCCGAGCGCGCGGCGGACGGGGGAGTGCAGGCCGTCGGCGGCGACCACGTGCCCGGCGGTCAAGTCGCCCACCGTCACGGCCTGTTCGGTGACTTGCAGATTCTCCGCGCGGCCGGTGGCGCGTCGGACGCCCAGCCGGTCCGCGCGGTCCGCGAGGGCGGCGTGCAGCACGGTGCGGCGTACGCCCAGGCCGTGGCCGGTGCGGAAGCGGGCCTCGGCGGTGCGCGGGCCGTCGGCCTCCAGGTAGCGGATGCCGTGGAACGGATGCCCCTCGACGGTGACGCCGAGCCGGGCCAACGCCCGTACGGCGCCCGGCATCAGGCCCTCGCCGCAGGCCTTGTCGACCGGCGTCGGACGCGGCTCCAGCACGGTGGTGGACAGCCCGGCGCGGGCGGCGTGGATCGCGGTGGCCAGCCCGGCCGGGCCGCCGCCGATCACCAGCAGGTCGATCACGCGGCGGCCCGGCAGAGCGTCAGCGCGGCGTCCTCGCAGCGCAAACGGGTGGCCAGCAGGAGGGAGTTGAGCACGGTGAACGTCAGCGCCGTCAGCCACGCCGTGTGCACCAGCGGCAGTGCGAAGCCTTCCACCACCACCGCCAGGTAGTTGGGGTGCCGCAGCCACCGGTACGGCCCGCCGGCGACCAGTTGCAGGCCCGGCACCACGATCACCCGGGTGTTCCAGCGCGGCCCGAGCGTCGCGATGCACCACCAGCGCAGCCCTTGTGCGCCGAGTGCCAGCGCCAGCATCGGCCACCCCAGCACCGGCAGGAACGGCCGCCCCGCCCAACGGACTTCCAGCAGACAGCCCACCAGTAGCCCCGTGTGCAGGGCCACCATCGGCGGATAGTGCCGCCGCCCGTACTCCACCCCGCCCCGGGCCAGGCTCCAGGCGGCGTTCCGGCGGGCGACCAGCAGCTCCGCCAGCCGCTCCACGGCGACCAACGCGACCAGCACGGTGTAGGCGATCATCATCAACTACCAGCGCAGCAGGACGAGTTCGGAGGAGAAGCCAGGGCCGAGCGCCAGCATCAACCCGAACGAGCCCGGTGGCGGCGGGCCTTGGTCGATCACGTCGCGCAGAATGTGCAGCACCGACGCCGAGGACAGGTTGCCGCAGCGCGCCAGTGACTCCCGGCTCGGCGCCAACGCGGCATCCGGCAGGCAGAGTTCCTCACCCAGCACGTCCAGCACCCGGGGCCCGCCCGGATGGCACACCCAACTGCCCACGTCCCCCGGCTTCAAGTCGTGCGCGGCCAGGAATGACGCCACCTCCTCGCCGACGTGCAGCCGCACCAGCTCCGGCAGGTCGGGCCCCAGCAGGATCCCGAACCCGGAGTCGCCGACCTGCCAGCCGAGCAGCCGCTCCGTCCCCGGGTACAGCCGGCTCCGGGTCGCCACCACCGTCGGCCCACCGCCTGCCGCCGGGTGCTCCTCGCCGACCGCGAGCAGCGCACCCGCGCCGTCCCCGAACAGCGCGGTGGCCAGCAGGTTCGGCGGCGAGACGTCCGTCCGTTGCAGCGTCAGCGAGCACAACTCGGTGGCCAGCAACAGCGCCACCCCGTTCGGACGCCCCGCCAGCACCTCGTCCACCACGGCCAACCCGCCCGCCCCGCCGGCGCACCCCAGGCCGAACAGCGGTACCCGCCGCACGTCCTGGCGCAGACCGAGCCGGGACGCGATCCGCGCCTCCAGCGAGGGAACGGCGATTCCGGTGACGGTGGTGGAGACCACCACGTCGACCTGCTCCGCGTCCATCCCGGCCGATCTCAGTGCCAACTCGGCTGATCTGTGGGCGAGTTCGGATGCAGCCTCCAACCAGGCATCATTGGCCTGCCCGAACCCGTCGAACTCGCCGTACCGCTCCAACGGGAACATCAGGTGCCGGAACTCCACCCCCGCCCCCGCGAAGAACCGCTCCGCCAGCGCCAGTTCGTCCCCCGCCCCACCCCGCAGCGCCGCCAGCCCAGCGCCCAACTCGCCCTGCCGGTACCGATGGGGCGGAAGGACCCCGCCCACTCCCGCGATCCGCGTCACCGACCCAGGATAGGGACCGAACCCACCCGAACCGGGCAAATCCCGCACGCCGGGCGCGTCCTGCAGGTGGTCGGAGACCTCGGTTGTCAGAGGCGGAGCGTGCTCCAGCCGCGGGTGATCTCGTCGCGGACGTCCGTGGTGCCGTCCGCTTGCGGGGACGCCAGCAGCGCGAGCAGCGCGGTGCCGTCGGCCGGGCGGGCGGCCGGGTCGGGGGTGAGAGCACGCGCGACCACCGCGGCGAGCGCCGGGTCCAGGGCGCGGACAGCGGCGAGGGCGGCCTGGTCCGGGCCGGTGTCGATGATGCGGCGGATCACCCCGCCGGTACTGGTCGCCGCGAACGGGCTGGCCCCATGGGCGGCGCACACCACGCAGCACGCCCACGCCCAGATGTCGGCGGCCGTGCCCACCCGCTCCTCGCCGAACTGCTCCGGAGCCATGTACGTGAGCGTGCCCGGCCCCGCGCCCGTCATGGTCAGCCGGGTGCCGTCCACCAGTGCCGCGATACCGAAGTCGAGCAGCCGGGGCCCCGCCGAGGTCAGCATGATGTTCGCCGGCTTGAGGTCGCGGTGCACCAGGCCGAGCCGGTGAACGCCCGACAGCGCCACCGCCAACGCCAGGCCGAGCGCGCGCAGCGCCTCCGGCGAACGCACCGGACCGTTCTCCCGCAGGTGGGAGTCGAGCGGCCGCCCGTCCAGCAACTCCATCGCGAGGAACGGACGCCCCGCGTCCACCCCCGTGTCCAGCACCCGCGCCGTGTACGCCCCCGGCACCATCGCCAGCACCTCGGACTCGCGCTGGAACCGGCGCAACAGGTCCGGATCGTCCAGCAGTTCGAGGTTGATCGTCTTCAACGCGACCTGAGTGGCCGCGCCCTCGCGCCGCGCCAGGTACACCGTCCCCATGCCGCCCGCCCCGATCCGGCCGAGCAACTGGTACCCGCCGATGCTGCGCGGCTCGTGGCCGCTCAACGGCTGGTGCGGCACCTGGGCGGGCGCCGGGGCCTGCACCGGGGGAACGGCGGGCGGAGGCGGGGCGGCAAGGGCGGTCGCCGGGGCGGTGAACGCGGTGGCGGGCGGGACAAAGGGTTGGGCGTAGGGCTGGGCGTAGGGCTGGCCGGGCTGCTGGGGCTGCTGGGGCTGCTGGGCGTAAGGCTGGGCATAGGGCTGGCCGTACGCCTGACCGATCGGTGCGGCGGGCGACGGTGCGGGGTGGCGGCGGGCGGTGATCAGCGCCACCGTCTGGAACACCAGCGCACCGATCACCACGCCCAGCGGCAGCACCAGCACCGCCAGCACCGCCAGCACCCAGAGCGCGATCCGCTCCCGCCGGCGAAGCCGCCCGTCCACGGCCACCCCGGGCGGCATGCCGACCGTCAGCAGCGCTCGCCCGACCCGGTGGGTGAGCAGCAGCAACGTACCCACCAGCAGCGCCGAGACGCCCCACAGCCAGAACCGCACGCTGACGCTGTGCACATGGAGCGTCATCGCGAGCGGGTGCTCGTCGGCGAACGCCGCCGGGCTGTGCAGCACCAGGAAGCCGTAGTTCGGGACGAGGATCATCCCGATCTCGAGCGCGGCCGCGACTGCCACGCACACCACCAGCTCGCCCACCACCGCCCCGACACCGGGCGACACGGCCCCGGCCACGGTGGCCACGGCCCGCGCCCGGAGCGTGCGCTGGGAGCGCCGCAGCAGCGGCAGGGACAGCATGCGCGTGACCAGCGCCAGCAACAGCACGAGCGGCAGGTCAACGGCGAGATCGGAGTCCAGCACCGTCGGATTCCCCCTGATCGGCCGGTGAACGGGCACCGGGAGTATATGTGCGACGCACTGCTCCCGACACGACAACTCTTCTACTCCACAGCATTCTTGACACTCCTCCGCATCTCGTCGCGGTGCGCGGTCGGCGCGGTGATCCCACGCCGCCGCTTCCCGGACGGTTAGCGTGGCGGGCATGAGCAGCGGCGCGACGGTGGTGTCCCGGGGGCTGGTCGGGGGCCTGGTGCGGGCCTGCCATCCGGTACCGGCCGCGGCCGTGACCGGACTTGCCGGGGCGATGGCCGTCGGTGCCGGACGCGGGCTGGCCGGGACGCTGCTCACCGGCGGCGCGGTCGCCGCCGGGCAACTGTCGATCGGTTGGAGCAACGACCTGATCGACCGGCAGCGGGACGGGGCCGCCGGGCGCACCGACAAGCCGCTCGCCGCCTCTGAACTGCCCGTGCATCAGGCCGTGACGGCCACCGGCTGGGCCGTCGCCTGCTGCGTGCTGCTGTCGGCGGCGTGCGGGGTCGCGGCGGCGACGGTGCACCTGCTGGCGGTGGCCGCCGGCTGGGCGTACAACCTCCGGCTGAAGGCCACCTGGTGGTCCTGGCTGCCGTACGCGGTCGCGTTCGCCCTCCTCCCCGCCTTCGTCACTCTCGCCCTCCCCGGCCGCCCCTGGCCCGCCGCACCCGTCCTCGGCGCGGGCGCACTGCTCGGCATCGCCGCCCACTTCACCAACGTCCTACCGGACTTGGCCGCCGACCGCGCCGCCGGCATCCGAGGCCTCCCCCAACGCGCCGGCGCCCGCACCTCGGCCCTCACCGCCGTCCTCGCCGCAACCGCCGCCGCCCTCCTCCTCGCCCCCGGCTGGCCCGTCCTCGCCATCACCACCCCACCCGCCCTCGCCACCCTGCTCGCCCCCCGCGGCCGCCTCCCCTTCCTGTCGGTCATCGCGGCGACGGCGGTGGCGGTGGCCCTCCTGCTGCTCAACGGGGGTCTGCGCGGCGGTTTTTAGTGTCACGCAGCAGGGCTCAGGTCGTGCGGACGGCCTGAGCCCCTACGGGATCAGGGGGTGACTCCGGCGTGCTGAATGACGGTGGAGGTCGGAGATGGGCTGCTGGTACCGGCACTGTCGCCGCCGCCGGAGGTGATGCCGATCAGGAACAGCAGCGCCAACAGCAGCCCGCCACCCCCTGCAGCCGCCTTCCCGCCGCCGGACCCGCCGCTGTAACTGGTGTAGCTGGAGCTGCGGGTGACGCTGTTCGGGCTGTTGATCACCCGATCGTGGGGCCCGACGTAGGTCCCGTCCTTTCGGTAGTAGCCGCGAACCCGGACGGTCTTGGTCATCGACACTCCAGAGAGGGTTGTGGACATGCTCCCCGCACGCGGCGATTCCACCACCCGGCACTGACAATTCCGCACCCTGCCACGTGAGTTAACCGATAGTCTGCGGAAGTCAGAGCGTTCCTCCTGCCGCTCGGCTCAGATCGGACGGTCAGGCTCGTCGAGCCAGGCATACCAACCGGCCGGGCTGACGGCGAGTCCGAACCGTTCGACGCCGGGCTCGCCCGCCCGCTGCCACCAGCCGAGGGCCCGTTCGAAGGCGTCCCACAGACGGCGGTCGCCGTACTGGCGGATGTAGTGGACGTCCTCGCCGTCGCGGAAGGTCGCGGCCGCCCACGCCGGGACGGTGAAGGAGTACAGCCACAGGGTGTGGGCACCGTTGTCGTGGACCTGGACGGTATGGGTCACGTCCCGCAGGCGAAGGCCGGCGACGAACGGGAACGGGTCGAACTCGCCGTGCGCAGGAAGCACTTGATTGGTGATGCGCTCGGCGACGGCGCCGCCGGCGGGCGGGGGTGCGGGCCAAGTCAGGCGCTGGGAATGCATCTTCATGAAATCGACGGGCTGGAGAAACGGGCCGGTGGCGGTGCCGTCCGCGCGCATGGCGAGGCGGAACAGCAAGCGCGGGACGGCGTCGAAGGCCGCTGCCCAGTCGGCGGAGACGGGGAAGGACCGCCCCGCTTACGTCACTTGCGTCCTCCCCCGTCTCCGGGCGGCGTCCATGGCGTGTCGGGGCGGCGGTCGCCCCCGTCGTCTGTGCCGACGCCCATGTCGGCCTCCTCGCCGTCGTTGCCGATCCCCGTCCGCATCAGGTGAGGAGCGGGTGAGCTGTCAGGCGTGTGCCCGCTCGATCGCCTCGAAGATGTCCGCATCGGTTTCCTGCTGCCACAGCGGCAGCTCATTCCAGTCGGCGATGTATCCCGGCTTCGGGTTCTCGATGTGCTTGTGGATCTGGGCGATCCAGCACAGTGCCACGAACCGCCCCTTCTGCTCCCGGGTGAGTTTCGCGGCATTTCCTCCACTCACGAGAAGGAATTCGCGGACCTGGCCGAACACTGCGGCGGCGCACTTGCGTTCCCAGTCCGGCGTCTCGGCCCACGGGGCAACGTATCCGGGTTTCGGATCACCCGGGTAATGCTTCGAGACGCCAGCAATCCACGCCTCGCGAAAAATCTGGCCGTCAGTTGACGTATACGACACGTATTGCTCCTCGGTCAGACGGCGCTGTCGAGCGCCGAGATCTGCTGATGCAATTCCAGGGCCCGACCATCGGGCATGAGCGGCACAAGGCGATCCTTGACGGCTTCCAGCTTTCTTCCGACATAGCCGGAGCCGGTCTGTTCGGCCAGCTCCAGAGCAGCACGGACGTAGTGGCTCGCCTGATCAAGGTCGCTGCGCTCGGCCTCGAGGGCGGCCAATTCCGCGAGCACTGCTCCCCGGCGGCGTGGTGATAGCTGCTGGGAGAGCGCCGAGGTCAGTGCTTGTTCTGCTAAGTCCGGGCGTCCGAGGGTGAGATAGCAGGTCCCTCGCTCCTCCGAGAGACGTGATCCGTCGAAACGAAGCCAGCCACCGTTGTGTGGTCGGCCCGACAGGTCATGTACCTTCTCGGCTGTGTCGAGGGCCCGGCCGACGGCCTCGAAGTCGCCGAGCCCGGCATACGCCTGGGCCTGGACCGCCGCCACCCAATGGCGAGTCGACAACTGACCGTCTCCCCGATCGGCCACCCGGGAAGCCGCCGACAATATCGGGGCGGCAACGGTGAACCGCCGCTCGTACAGCTCCACAAAGGCATGCCGGGTCAATGCGCAGGCCCACATGTCGAAAGCTTCCGCCTCTTTGCAGGCGCTGGCGGCCAGCGTATAGCAGTGGGCCGCATCGGCGTATCTGTTGGCATCGAAGAAGATCTCCCCGGCCAGCTGGTAGAGATCACCAACCAGAAGGCACAGCCGTTTGTGCAAGTAATCGGTTCGACTCTCTTCCAGGCCTTTGGCCAACAACCCCAACTGGTGTCGTACCATCGGATAGACGGCCTTCTTGGAATCGGTAAGGGAAAATACTCGCCAGAGATTCGAATTAAGCTCGGGCCCGGTCTCCGCCAAACCTTCGGCCACTCCACACCGATGTGGCGAGTTGCCGATTCCGGGCAGGGTGACGAGTGCGCCTGTTGTGGCAAGCAGACTCAGGACATCACGGCGTTTCATGTCGTCTGTGTCCCCGGCAGGAGGGCCGGCGGCGGAAGCTGCCGGAAGGGTCGGGAGGGCCGCTTCTGGAGTCAGCAGGTCGGCAAGCTCCTCGGGACTGACCTTCAGCGCCAGGGCCAGCTTGGGGAGCACCCACCCGTGCGGGTCGGTGCCGGCCTCCCAGCGGGCAACGGTGGAGGTCGCCACCCCCAGCAGTTCGGCCAGACGTTCCTGGCTGTGGCCCAGCGCCTTGCGGCGGGCGGCAAGGCGCTTCCTTCTCGCCGTCACATGCTTCTCCCCACTCGCGTTGAGAGGCCCAGCTCATGACCGACAACGCACCGATTATGCCTGACGAATGCTCAGATTCTGCTCTGGTTCCGGGCAATGTGTTGACCGTTCACTGGGTGCAGCGACATCAACAGCCCGGCAGTGGGGCCAGCGTGGCCGGAAGGCCGACCAGGAGTGCGCGGGGTAACGGCACTCACCACATCCGGCCGCACTCCCGCACCCCGGGGCGTCCATGAACTTCCCGGCCCTGTGGGGAAGGACCTACCGGGCCGGGACGCCACTGAACCACTGCCCGTCCGTCACGGGCGGTCAGAACCAACCCGATTGGAGCGCTACGTGATCTCCGACATCACCGAATCCGACACTGTCCTGGACGAGTTGGGCAAGTTCTTCGTGGTCGCCGGCCAGTTCTTGGACGCCGGTCTCCCCGCGCCGCAGATGTTCTCCAAGGCCGTGGATCTGGCGTGGCACCGGCTCGTCGAGGACCCCCGCGAGCACGACGCCTTCACGGCCAAGTACGCCGGCCGCAGGCTCTTGCACACGGAGAGCAGCGGTGCGGGCTTCATCGACTGGGTGGACGCCTACGAGCGGGCGTACGGTCCGCTGCCGGACCTCTGGTTCACCGATGCCGAAGGCGAGTTGGACGTCGAAGCCCTCGGTCGGTACCGCGCCACCGGTACGGTCTGGGCGGAGTGGGACTGCTCGCCCGCGCCCGGCGACGGCGACGAGCTGACCCCGGCGTCGTCGTAGCTGTGATCGCCGCACCGCCCGACGGAGCGTCCCGGCCGACCGCCGGGGCGCTCCGCCTCGTCGAACCCCGGACCGAGCACCCCGTCAGAGCGGACGTGAACGGATACCTCGCCGAGTTGTACGAGCACTGCCCGTTCCTGCGTCCGTCCGTCCGGCGCGGTATGACTGGGTGGACCGTCTACGAGATCACCCCGGGCGCTCACCAGTACGCTGTGGAGGCCGAGTTGTTCCACGCCGGGGTCCAGGCCGCCGAGTGGGTCCGCCCGCTGATGCGGCGGCCGTACGGGACGCTCGTCTGCGAGAACATCGTGCTGCTCGGGCACTGCGACGGCGCGGACCACCGGGAGTTGATGGCCTGGCCGCACTGGGCGCTCAAGCACCTGTACGCCCCCATCGGAATCATGTTCGGCAAGTTCCTCCAGGGCGCGGCCGAGACCGGCCGGTACGGGCAGCGCATCCCGCCGCCGCCGTTCTCGTTCCTCCCGGTGCGGGTGGGTGTGCGGCCGTTGGACCCGAGGTTTCTCACGAAGACGCCCGACCTCGCCACGGCCCTGGCCGTTTCGGTGGACGACGGCCGGGACGTCTTCGAACACATCCCCTGCGAGTGGAAGGCAGTTCGAGAATGGGCGAGTTCCCTGCCGCGGCCCACGGAGCACTGAAGGCGGCCGAGGCCCTGTGCGGGCCCGTCACGCTGACGGCGGTCAGCGATCGGCGCGGCTCGGCGGTGTGGAAGGCCACCGGCCCGGACGGTGCGGCGAGCATCAAGTTCGGCACCGGCGAGGTCGCCGAGGTCATCGTCCGCGAAGCTTCCGTAATCGACCAACTCCCCGGCTGCACCGTGGCCGTGGGCCGGATCGATGGCGGCGGGATCTGGTTCGTCACCCGCTGGGAGCACGGGCCGAGCACCTGGCAGCAGTACAAGGCCGTCCGCGCGGGACGGCCCGACGGCAGGCCGGTCGCACTGACGTCCGCCGTCGAACTGGCCAGGGCCGTCGCCGGTTTGCACGCCATGGGCTGGATCCACGGCGACCTCCAGCCCGCGCACGCCATCCACACCGCGAACGGGGTGCGGATGATCGACTTCGCGTGGTCCCGCCAACTTGGCGAAACGCCCTGGATTGCGTTCCGGGGAGCGATGGTGCACCTCACCGCACCCGAGCTGGCCGCCGGGATCACGGCAGGGCGGCAGCCCGTCCTCACCACGTTCCCATCCGATGTGTACGCCCTCGCCGCCACCCTGTGGACCTGCGCCACCGGAGACTGGCCGCTGGACTACGAGGCCGCCGGCATCGACCGCAAGGCCGCCGGTCCGGCCGCCCTGCTCAAAGCCATCGGCGAGCGGGCCGTACCGCTCGTCAGCACCGAGGTCTGGCCCGAACTCCAGCACGTGCTGAGGCCCGTGCTGCTCGGCGACGCCACGGCCCGCCCGACGGCCACCGAACTTGCCGACCAGCTCGGCACGTTGAACGAACCAGCGCGCCGTTGATCGCCCTCCGGGAGCTGGTGCCCGGCGACGCCCATGCCCTGCCCGACATCTACACCGCCGAAGCAGTCCGCCACCTCGGCCGACCACCGATGAACCTTCCGGAAGCGCTCGACCGTGTCCAGCGGGCTCGCACTCAACCGGCAGAACCGCCACGGGACTTCGTGCGGGGCATCACCGCGGACGGCGAACTCGTCGGCATCGCCAAACTCCACCAGCGCACCGCCGCCGACGCCGCCGTCAGCTACCTCCTGCGGCCCGACACCTGGAACCGGGGATACGCCACCGCCGCCGTGCACCACCTGCTCAACCTGGCGCGCCTCCTCGGGATACCCCACGTCTCCGCCCGACACCACCCGGCCAACCCGGCCTCCGGTCGTGTCCTCCGCAAAGCGGGATTCGTCCCGACCGGCGAGCATGCCGGGTTCCTGACGTACTCGGCCCAGTTGTCACGGGAAGGCGTACGTCCCGATGCGAGGAATTCCGATCGACAGGTGCCCCAGAAGGGCGCTGTGATGGCCCCGACCGCCCGCCGCAAGGAGCGGGCCCGGATCGGGAGTTGAACGTGGTGGGCGTGGAGTTCCGGCCGGTGATCGACGGCGCGTTGGCCAGGCGGCTGGTTGATGCGCAGTTTCCGCAGTGGGCGAGGCTGCCGCTCCGACCGGTGGAGCCGGGCGGGTCGGATCACGTGATCTTCAGGTTGGGTGGCGGGTTGACAGTTTCACCCGAACGTGGCGATCGCAGCCGTGATCAGTTGACGGGTTCCTGCGCGGCCCAGGGTGGTCGTGACCGGACGTCACAACCACCCTGCGGCCCGGATCAGGAACGGATCAGTTGTGGCGGCCCTTGCGGCGGCTGAGGGCGCCGGTGAGGCCGCCGATCAGCAGCAGGGCGCCGCCGGTCGCGGCGGTGCTGAGGACGGTGGTGCCGGTGCTGGCGAGGACGCCAGAGGTCTGCGACGACGTGGTGGCCGACGGGGTCTGGGTGTCGGGCGAGGCCGGCGGGGTGGAGGAGGTCGACGGGTCGGGGGTGCCGGGGGTCTCGCTGCCGCCGGTGGGTGTCGGTGTCGGCGACGGGGTGGGCGACGGGGTGGTGGCGTCCTTGACCGTGAGGTCGGTGGTGCAGGCCGTCTCGTTGTCGCAGTCGCCGCGCGGGTCGTCCGGTGCGATGGCGGAGGTGGACAGCTTGCGGTCGCCCTTGCCGTTGACGGTCACGGAGTAGGTGATCGTCGCGCTGCCTTCGACCGGGAGGTCGCCGGTCCAGAGCAGCCTGCCGTCCTTGACCTCGGCGGTGCCGAGGTCGGCGGTGACGTCGCCGTTGTAGTCGGCGTCGTCCAGCACCTGCGACAGGTCGTCGAGGATCCGGGCGGTCTTGACCGCGCCGTCGCCGTGCTGGGCGACCTTCACGGTGTAGGTCACCTTGTCGCCGGGGTGCACGATCGAGCCGGACTTCGGGTCGGAGTTCTCCGTGAAGGTGTACGTCCCGACCGGGGCCGGGTCGTAGGTGTACTGGCCGGTGCTGGTGCCGGCGGGGGTGGTGACCACGACGGCGACGGGTCCGGGGAACTCGGCGGCGGGGACGGTGGCGGTGATCCGGCTGTCGCTGTCGACGGTGAAGTCGGTGGCCGGGGTGGAGCCGAAGGAGACCCCGGTCGCCCCGGTGAAGTGGCTGCCGGTGATGGAGACGGTGGTGCCGCCGGCCAGCGGGCCGTGACCGGGCTCGAGGCCGTTCACCACGGGGGCCGGGGCCGCGACCTGCGTGTCGAGGGTGGCGCTTCCCAACGGACGGTTGCGGGTGTCGGTGGCGGAGGTGGTAGTGGTGACGGTTCCGCCAGCGGTCGACTTGACAGTGAGGGTGATCGACACCGGGGTGCCCATGCCGGCGAGGTTCCGGCACGAGACGGACGATCCCGACTCGACTTTGCACGACCAGTCCAAGACCGAGGTGAGTGCGCTCGTCACGCTGGCGGCGGCACCGGACAGCTTGACGTTGACCATCGGTGCGCCGGTGCGCTGGTCGGTGTTGGGGAGGTTGATGGTGAGGGTGTAGGGAGTGTTCGTCGGCACGGGCGCGGCCGGGCCGTTGATCTGCACGACGGAGTCGGCGTGCGCGGGTGCGGCCAGGGTCAGCAGGCCGAAGGTGGTGGTCGCCGTGGCGAGCAGCGCCGCGGTGCGCCGGGCCGGCGTCGCGGCGAGTATGGAACGGGACATGAACACCCTTCATGAGGGGTCGGGCCGCGCCATGACGGGCGATGCCGGTCCGGCGAGGCCGAGCGGGGGCGCGTGAGCGCGGCCGCCCGCTGAACGGCAGTTGATCGGTGGGCGCTCGCCGCACTCGGCCGCCGATGGTGACACCAGGGCGTCGGCGATGTGGGCGCAGTGCCGACGGAGATCCTTCCACACCTTTCACAATCGGACTGCGCATTCATCAAATTGCGATCCGACAATCTGATGAGTCGTCAAGTACTGGAACTCTCGGCGAGGTTCGAGCGGTCTCGATGGACAGGGCGGCAGGGGTGCGATGTGATGGCTTCGACTGCCCGCCGCACGGAGCGGGTCGGGCTTGGGGGTTGCTGTTGGTGGCCCGGGTGCTGATCGATGCCGCGTTGGCCAGGCGGCTGGTTGACGTGCAGTTTCCGCAGTGGGCGGGGCTGCCGCTCACGCCCCTGGAGGCCGCCGGATCGGATCACGCGATCTTCAGGCTGGGCGGCGAGTTGGCCGTACGCCTGCCCCGGCACGCGGATGCTGTGGGGCAGGCGCAGAAGGAACTGGAGTGGCTGCCGCGGCTCGCGCCACGGTTGCCGTTGGCGGTGCCCGTGCCGGTGGCCGTCGGCCGGCCCGGGTTCGGGTACCCGTGGCCGTGGGGGGTGAGCCGGTGGCTGGACGGGGAGGTGGCCACCGTCGAGGTGCTGGGGGAGTCGGCGGGGGCGGCCGTCCAACTGGCCGGGTTTCTCAGGGCACTTCAGGGGTGCGCGGTCGGGGGAGGTGAGCGCACCGGCGAGGAACTGGCCGAGCGGGACGAGGACACCCGGGCCGCCATCGCCGCGCTTGGCGGTGTGTTCGACGGCGCGGCGATGACGGAACTGTGGGACGCGGCACTGGCCGCGCCGGGGTGGGGGCGGCCGCCGGTCTGGTGCCACGGCGACTTCCACACCGGCAACCTGCTGACGAGCGGCGGGCGGCTCAGAGCTGTCATCGACTTCGGCGGCCTCGGCCTCGGTGACCCGGCCTGCGACCTGACCATCGCCTTCACCTTGATGTCGCCCGCGAGCCGGGCCGCCTTTCGCGACGCGCTCGGCGTGGACGAGGCGACCTGGACCAGGGGTCGCGGCTGGGCGCTGACCACCGGCCTGAACGCCTACACCCACTACGCCGCCGCCAACCCGCGCGTCGCGGCCCAGACCACCCGTCAGATCACCGAGGCACTGCGCGGCTGACCGGAGAAGCACCTCAGGTGGCCGCGCCGCACAGCGCGCAGTCGACCAGGTCGTCGAGGCGCTGCGCGGCCGGCCGGAAGCGACGTCAGGCGGAGAGCCCGCCGTCCACGGAGATCACCGCGCCGGTGACGTAGCGCGCGTGGGGGCTCGCCAGGTGGGCGACGGTGGCGGTGATCTCGATGCTTGTCCGAGCGCGAGGCCGTCGCTGGCGGCATTCGGACTGCGCGTCCCGGGTCGTCAGGCGTACGCGCGGGCCTCCGCCAGGATCGCTTCGGCGCCCTGGTCGAGCAGCAGCCCGGCCACCGCGATGCCGAGCTTCTCAGGCCCGGCCGGGGTGCCGGACAGTCGGGCCTCCACCTGCCGGGTGCCGTCCACCGAGGTGACTTGGCCGTGCAGGGTGAGGATGCCGTCCACGGTTCGGGCGAACGCGCCGACCGGGACGGAGCAGCCGCCGTGCAGTTCGGCGAGCATCGCGCGTTCCGCCCGCACCTCGGCGTCGGTGTCCAAGTCACCTGTACCGTCCAGGAGTTCGCGGGCCAGGGCGTTGTCGGCGCGGACCTGGATGCCGAGCGCACCCTGCCCGGGGCTGGGCGGGAACAGTTCGACGGGGAGGAGTTCGGCGATCTCCTCGGCCCGGCCGAGGCGGCGCAGGCCGGCGGCGGCCAGCACCACCGCGTCCAGGGTCTTCAGCCGGGCGAGTCTGGTCGGCACGTTGCCGCGGATCCGCTCGGGCTGCAAGTCCGGTCGGACGTGCAGGAGTTGGGCGATCCGGCGGGCGGCGGAGGTGCCCACTCGGGCGCTCGGCGGTAGTGCGGTCAGCCGGGATCCGCACAGTGCGTCGCGGACGTCCGCGCGGGGCGGCGGTGGGAGCAGGATCAGGCCGTCCGGGTTTTCGGTGGGCAGGTCCTTGAGCGAGTGCACGATCACGTCCACCTCGCCGTTCACCAGCGCCGAGACCTGGTTGGTGGAGAACGCCGAGCCGCCGCCGCGCTCCGACACCTCCCGCAGCGCGGCCTTCCGGTCCAGGTCGCCGTCCTCCAGGATGATCCGGTGGCGGATCACCAGCTCGGGGAAGCGCTCCCGGACCGGGGCGAGGAACTCCCGGACCTGGGCCCGCGCCAGCTGGCTGGCCCGTGACCCCACCACCAGTTCGACCATCGTCAACTCCCGCTAATCTCCGTCACCCTGACGGCATGCTAGACCCTGGCGAGCGTTCCGTTTTCCGACGGAATGTCGGGAACCGTGTTAGTGGGGCGTTCCAGCCGGAGCAGGGCGGGGACGGCAGCCAGCGAGGCGGCCAGCAGAAACAGCCAGGGCCAGGCCGGGCCGTGGACGAACAGCAAGGTCAGCAGGCCCGGAGCGAGCGCCTGACCGATGCTCCAGGAGAGCTGGTTGACCGCCAGGTACCGGCCGCGGCGCGCCGGATGGGCGAGCGCCACGCTCAACTCCTCGCGGCCCGGCGTGGCGACCGTCTCGGCCAGGTTGTACACCACCATCGCGGCGACCAGCCCGGCGCCGACCGCCCACCCGGGCGCGCCGGGCAGCAGCGCGAAGACGGCGAAGGCGAACGCGTTCAGCACCGCGCCGGCGGCCACCGCCCGGGTCGGCCGGACGCCCTCCATCAGCCGCGACACCGGGCTCTGGGTGGCCACCACCTGCAGGCCGTTGAGCACCAGCAGCGCACCGGCCACCGAGGCATCCAGGTGCAGCGCCTCCGTGACGTGCAGGGCGATCAGCACACTGAGCGCCATCGAGGCCAGCACGAAGGACAGGTTCGCCGTCACCATCAGCAGGTACCGCCGGTCCGCCAGGACGGCCCGGTAACCGCCCTGCGCGGACGGCGGCTCCGGGGCGGCGGGCGGTTCCGGCATGGCGGGCGACGACGGCGTGCCGGGCGACGACGGGGTGCCGGGCGGTTCCGGCGTGGCGGGCGGTTCCGGCATGGCGGGCGACGACGGCGTGCCGGGCGACGACGGGGTGCCGGGCGCCGATGGGGTGCCGGGCGTCGACGGGGTGCCGGGCACCGGCTGGCCGCCGGGCACCGCCGGGACGTCCGGCCGCCACGCCGCCAGCAGCGCGCCCGCCGCCAGGTACGAGGCCGCGTTCAGCACCACCAGCAGCCGCAGCCCGCCCGCCCCGCCGTCGCCCACCAGCAGCGCGCCCAGCGCACCGCCGTATCGACGACGCCTGGCTCATCGGCAAACCCCACGCCCGCACCCGCACCAGCCCCTGACAGCACTTCGCCCCGCCGCACAAGCAACGAGGCGAAGCAGTTAGGCCCGAATTGACCTACAGCGTCGAGTCCTCGGCCGGGCCCGCGCCCAGCTGCTCGCCGAACTCGACGCCCCCGCCACCACCACCGAACTCGCCGCCCGCACCGGCCTGTCCGCCCCACCGTCTCGCACCACCTGCACGCCCTGCACGACGCCGGCCTCGCCGCCCGCCACCGCACCGGCCGCACCGTGCTCTACCTGCGCACGGCGGCGGCCGAACTGCTCTGCGGCGAACGCTAGTTGGATCAGAGCCCGAACACGCCGTACGAGAACCCGTCCGCGTGCAGCACCGAGTGCGTCAGCGACACTCCCCGCCCGAACAGCAACCGGCCCGGCAGCTCCCGCTCCACCGGCAGGTGCGCGGGCGTGCGGCGCGGATTGACCACCACCAGGTAGCGGCCGTCGCGCAGGTACGCCAACGGGTAGCCGGTGTGCAGCAGTTCGACCGACCCGTCCGGCCCGAGGCCGGGGTGCGCGCGGCGCAGCGCGATCAACTGCCGTACCTGGTGCAGCAGCGAGGCCTGGTCGGCGCGCTGGGACGCCACGTCCGGACGGCCCGGCGCCGGGTCCAGCGGCAGGTAGAAGCGCTCGGCGGGCGCCGTGGAGAACCCGGCGTCCGGCGTCGCGTCCCACTGCATGGGGGTGCGGCAGCCGGCCCGGTTGTAGTGCGGGCCGAGCGCGCTGCCCTCGGTGTCCGGCAGGCCCGGCACGAAGCGCATGCCGATCTCGTCGCCGTAGTAGATCGCCGGGACGGTCGGCCAGGTCAGCTGGAAGGTGAACGCCGCCGCCAACTGCTCGCGGGTGCGCGGGCCGCAGGCCAGTCGCGAGTAGTCGTGGTTCGCGGTCGGCAGCGAGGCGAAGCCCCGGCCGTCCATGGCCTGCGCGGTGCGCTCCCACTCGGCGACGAACGGCTGCATCGAGCCCTGGCCCTCGGCGTCGAAGTAGCAGTCCTGCCGCGGCCAGTGCTCGTGCACGGTGCCCGCGCCGTTGTCCCACAGCGAACGCAGCGCGGCTCCGTCGTCCGGGCCGCCGAACTGGAGGAAGAAGTCGCCGTGGAAGCCCATCGGCACCGAACGCGCCGGGTCGCCCCACTCGGCGAGGATCACCTGGTCGGGGTGGTGGGCGTCCATCCAGGCCCGGGTCTCCCGCCACAGCCTGCCGGTCTCGACGAACCCGGGGTCGTCCTTCACCAGCGAGGACGCCATGTCCACCCGGAAGCCCGACACGCCCAGGCCGAACCAGTGCGTCATGATCTCCCGCAGCGCAGCCCGGTTCGCCCGCGGGCCCTCCGCGTCCACCGGCTGCCGCCAAGGCTCCGTCGAATCCCGTTGCGCGTAGCCGAAGTTGAGGGCGGGCTGGAAGTCGAAGAAGTTCGGCTTGTACCAGCCCGGACGGCTCCCGGGCGAGGCCACGAACCCGGGCGCGGGCCGGTCCGCCCAGATGTACCGGTGGTCGTCCGGGTCGCCGGCCGACCGCGCGAACCACGGGTGCTGGTCCGAGGTGTGGCCCGCCACCAGGTCCAGCAGTACCCGGATCCCCGCTCGGCGGGCCGCGTCCGTGAACTTCGCCAGATCCTCCGGCGCGCCGTACCGCGGCGCGGTGGTCAGGAAGTCCGCGACGTCGTACCCGGCGTCCCCGAACGGTGAGGCGAAGCACGGGTTCAGCCACACCGCGTCCACGCCGAGCCACTGCAGGTACTCCAGCCGCTCCGTCAGCCCCGCGAAGTCCCCGATCCCGTCGCCGTTCCCGTCCGCGAAACTCTGCGGATAGATCTGGTACAGCACCGCACCGCGCACCCAGTCCGTCCCCACACCCGTCCCCTTCCGTCCCGACCGCCACAGTGCTGCCGTTCTCCTCTGCCATGCCCGGCGTGGGGCCGGGAAAACGGTGGACGGCGGTGCCCGGCCTTCGTGTGTCGGGTCGGCGGGCCGTTCCGGAAATTCCCCCGCGGGCGGGAACGCGGCCCTACCTGGTGGGAATGCGGGCTCCCTAGGTTTCTCGGCGCGACAACCGGCCCTGGAGAACACCGAGTTCACGTAGGGGAGAGCATGGCTGACCTGGAAGTGGGCGTACTGGCGATCGGCGCCGGCCCGGCGAATCTGGCCCTCGCGGCCGCGATCGAGGAGAGCGGTTCGGCCGAACTGGCCGAAGGCACCCTGCTGTTGGAGCAGGCCCCGGACATCAAGTGGCAGCGCGACCTGCTGATGCCGTGGGCCCGCAGCCAGGTTTCCTTCCTCAAGGACCTGGTGACGCTGCGCGACCCGCGCAGCCGGTTCTCGTTCCTCAACTTCCTGCACCAGCACGACCGGTTGGACCAGTTCATCAACCTGGGCACCTTCCACCCGCACCGCTGGGAGTTCTCCGACTACCTCCAGTGGGTGGCCCGTTCGCTGGAGAAGGTACGGATCCGCTACGACGCCAGGGCCACCGCCACCGAGCCGCGCTACGACGCGGACGGAAAGCTGATCGGCTGGCAGGTCACCCTCGCCGACGGCGACACCATCCGCTGCCGCGACCTGGTGGTCGGCGCCGGCCGCGACATGCACATCCCGCCGGTCTTCGCCGACCTGCCCGCCGAACGGGTCATCCACAGCGCCCGGTTCCGCAGCCGGATCAACGCCGTCGACAAGGACGCTCCGCTGCGCGCCGTGGTGATCGGCGGGGCGCAGTCCGCCGCCGAGATGTTCATGGCGCTGTACGAGAACCTGCCGAACTCCACCGTCACCATGCTGGTCCGCTCGATCGGCCTGCAGAACTACCAGACCAGCAAGTTCGTCAACGAGCTGTTCTACCCGTCCTTCGTGGACGAGTTCTACGACGCCCCGGCCGAGATGCGCGCCCAGGTGCTCGACGAGATGCGGCTGACCAACTACGCGGGCCTCGCCCCGCCGTTCCTGGACGAGCTGTACATGATGCTGTACCGGGAGAAGATGATCGGGACCGGCCGCGCCGAGGTCCGGTCGATGACCGAGGTGGTCGCCGCCCGCGAGGAGGACGGCGAGGTGGTGCTCGACCTGCGCGACCGGCGCACCGGGAAGGTCGCCGAGCACCGCTGCGACCTGGTGCTGCTCGGTACCGGCTACGACGGCCGGATGCCCGCCCTGGTGCGGGAGTTGACCGAGAAGGCCGGGCTGCCCGAGGTGTCCGTCAGCCGCGACTACCGGGTCGACCTGGGCGCCGGCACCGAGGCCGCGCTGTACCTCCAGGGCGTCAACGAGGCCACCCACGGCATCGCCGACTCACTGATCAGCGTGCTCGCCCACCGGGCCCGCGACATCACCGGCGACCTGCTGGCCCGCCACGGCCTCGACTCCGCCGCGGCGGCGCGCTGATGGCCGCGCTGCTGGTGATCGCCCCCGGCCCCACCGCCAACGGGGACCTGCACCTGGGCCACCTCGCCGGGCCGTTCCTCTCCGCCGACGTGTGCGCCCGCTACGCCCGCGCCACCGGCCGGGACGCCCTGTTCGGCACCGGCGTGCACTTCACCCAGAACTACATCGTCACCACCGCCCGCCGCCTCGGCGAACAGCCCGAGGAGCTGCGGCTGCGCGCCGCCGAGCAGGTCGAGGCCACCCTCGCCGCCGCCGGCATCGTCCCCGACGGCTTCGTCCGGTTCGACGAGCGGTACCTGAAGACCGTCCGCACCTTCTTCGAACGGCTGCACGGCGAAGGCCACTTGAGGCTCCGCAAGGTGAGGTTCCCGTACCTGCCGGAGACCGGCGAGTACCTCACCGACGCGTACGTGCGCGGCGGCTGCCCGGTCTGCCTGGCCGAGGGCTGCGCCGGGCTGTGCGAGAACTGCGGCCACTGGATCGCCTCCGGCGAACTGCTCGACCCGCGCTCCACCCGGCACCCCGAACTCCCGGTCGAACTACGGGAGAAGGACGTCCTGGTGCTGCCGCTGGAGGAGCACCGGGCCGCCCTGGCCTCCTACTTCGCCCGGCTCGCCCCCACCATGCGGCCCCGACTCGCCCAACTCGTCGAGGAGTTGATGGCCCGCCGGCTGCCCGACTACCCGATCACCCTGCCGATCGACTGGGGCATCCCCGCCCCGTTCCCGGAGACCCCCGACCAGGTCCTGTACTCCGACACCGAGACGGTCGCCTGGAGCCTGCACGCCATCGCGCTGGCCGCCGAGGCCCGCGGCGAAGTCCCCGGCGACGAGGAACGGCACTGGGCCGCCGAGGCCGGACCCGAAGTGGTGTACTTCTTCGGCTCCGACGCCAGCTTCGCGTTCGCGCTGGCCGGCACCGCCATGCTGCTGGCACTCGGCGGACTCGCCCTGCCCGCGCACTTCGTCACCAACGAGTTCTACGAACTCGACAGCGACAAGTTCTCCACCAGCCGCGGCCACGTGGTCACCGGACGGCAGCTGACCGCCGAAGTGCCGCGCGACCTGGCCCGCTACTACCTGGCCGCCACCGGACCCGACTTCCAGCGCACCAACTTCACCCGAGCCGCCATGGACCGGGTCTGCGGACAGCGCCTGGTCGAACCGTGGAACCGGGTCGCCGCCAAGGCCGAGGCGTACCTCGACCGCGGCCCGCTGCCCGTCAGCGCCCGCTCCAGGCACGCCGCCGCGCTGATCGCCGAACGCTTCGCCGCCGCGCTGCGCCCGCGCCGCTTCAGCCTCAGCGCCGCCGCCTTCACCCTCACCGAACAGCTCGGACGGCTCGACCGCTGGGAGGTCACCGACCAGGACGCCGGCGACTTCTGGCACGAACTCGACCTGTTCCTGCGCTGCGCCGCCCCGCTGCTGGTCGACCTCGCCGCCGAAGGGCTGCCGGACAGCGCCATCCCCGCCGAGCCGACCGCCACCACCGTCCTGCCCCGCCCGCTGCCCAGGCTGGCGACCCGCGTCCGGCCCCGGCCGCACGGCGGCGGACGGTGAGCACCGACAGCGCCGCCGCGCACGTGGTGGTGGTCGGCGCGGGCGTCACCGGCCTGCTCGCCGCCGTCGCGTGCGCCCGGGCCGGGCACCGGGTCACCGTGCTGGAGCGTGGCCCGCTGCCCAACCCGGACGCCACCTCGCACGACCAGCACCGAGCCATCCGCACCCTGCTGCCCGGCGACCCCGACGGCACCGCCCGCCGGCTCGCCGCGCACCGCCACTGGGAAGACCTGGAGGCGCTGTTCGGCACCCCGCTGTACCGCCGGGTCGGCACGCTCACCGCCCACCCCGAAGGCCGCCTCGACGAGCTGCTCGCCGAGGCCGACAAGGCCGGCGTCCCCGTCGACCTGCCGGCCGAGCACGAACTCCCGCCGCTCGGACTGCCGCCCGGCACCGTGGCACTGCGCGAGCGCACCGGCGGCGTGCTGCTCGCCGACCGGGTGCTGCACGCCGCCGCCCGCTGGCTGGCCGCCCGGCCGGGGGTGGTGCTGCGCCCGCACACCACCGTCCGCTCGGTGTTCACCGGCTCCGGACGGATCGTGCTGGACAGCGGCGAAGTGGTCCGCGGCGACCTGGCGCTGCTGGCCGGCGGGCCGTGGACCCGGAAGCTGACGGCCACCCGGGTCGTGCTGCACCGGCAGACCATGGTCTACCTCGGCCGGCCCGCCGGCGGCGACCGCTGGGACGACGCGCCCGCCGCGGGCGGCCTCGGCCGCGAGGGCCGCGGCTGGGTGCTGCCGCCCGGCGCCGGAACCCTGCTCAAACTCAGCTCCGACTCGGTGTGCCGCCCCGTCGCGGACACCGACAGCGCCGGCGAGGACCAGCGGCCCTACCTGGACCGGCTCGCCGAGGAGGGCATCCTGCCCGACCTGGACCGCTACCGGGTGGCCGGCGTCCGGGTCTGCCACTACACCGCGGACGCCGCCACCGGCGGCCCGCAGCTCACCCGGGTCTCCCCGGGCCTGTGGACCCGCACCGCCTGCGGCGGCAGCGGGTTCTCCACCGCTCCGCTGGTCGCGGAACGCATCGCCACGGCAGTGAAGGAGGCGGCATGACCGACGACAAGCCACCGATCGGCGTCCTCGACACGCTCAGGGCCACCCCGACCACCGTCCGGTACCTGCTCGGTGGCGTCCTGGTCAACCAGCTCGGCGCGTTCGTCCAGACCTTCCTGGTGCTCTACCTGACACACAAGGGAATGTCCGGTGGCACCGCGGGCTTCGCGCTCGGCGCGTACAGCCTGGGCACGGTGTTCGGGACCGTCCTCGGCGGGGAGATCACCCAGCGGCTCGGGGCCCGCACCACCATCGTCGCGGCGATGGCCGTCTCCGCGCCGCTGGTCGCCGTGCTGCCGCTGCTGGCCCGGCCCGGACTGGTCCCGGCGCTGCTGGTGGCGATCGCGCTGGCCGGCCTGTCCGCCCAGGCGTACCGGCCCGCCGCCTCGGTGCTGCTCAGCGACCTGATGCCGGAGCGCTACCACGTGATGGCGTTCTCCATGATGCGCATCGCGCTGAACACCGGAGCGGCGCTCGCCCCGCTGATCGCCGCCGGGGTGATCCTGCTCGACTGGGACCTGCTGTTCTGGGTGGACGGCTTCACCACCCTGCTCTACGCGGCGCTCGCCTACCGGCTGCTGTCCCGGCACGCGGTGCCGGAGGCCGCCCCGCAGGAGACCGCCGAGCGGCGCTCCACCGGCCGGGCGGCGTACGCGGCGATGCTGCGGGACCGGGCGTACCTGGCGTACCTGGCCGCAGTGGTGCTGGGGACGGTCGCCTACGTGCAGTCCTCCATCTCGCTGCCGCTGGAGATCGTCCACGACGGCTACCCGACCTGGCTCTACAGCGCGGTGCTCACCGCCTCCTCGCTGGTGCTGATCACCTGCGAGTTGAAGATCACCGCCTACATCACCCGGATCCCGACCCACCTGGCGGTCGGCGTCGGCCACCTGGTCAACTCGATCGGGCTCGCCGCGTACGGCCTGGCCGTGCACTCCGGGGCGTTCGTGCTGTTCGGCGCGGTGCTCGCGGTCAGCGGCCTGATGATCGCCGGGCCCAGCATGTTCGCCCACCCGGCGACCTTCCCGGACGCCTCGAAGGCCCGCTACCTGGCCACCATGCAGGCCGCGGCCGGGCTCGCCTCGGCGGTCGGACCGCTGTTCGGCGTGTGGGCCTGGACGCACCTGCACGCCGGGTTCTGGGTGCTGATGGCCCTGGTCAACGGCCTGGCCGGAGTGCTCGCGGTGACCGGCATCAAGCAACGGGCCCAGCATCGGGCCGCCGAGCGGACCACCGACCCGGACCCCGTGGGAGAGACCGTATGAACAGCGGAGAGACCGTATGAACAGCAAGGCGGCCGGCCCGCGCCCGGTGCTGATCGTCGGCTACGTCGCCTTCGCGGTGCCCGCCATCGCCGCCTTCCAGGCCGCCGACTCGGTGGTCTACGTCGAGGAACCGGACGTCGCCCGCAAGCGCAACCTCGCCGAGGCCGTCCAACACATCGGCTACGCCCGCGAATTGATCGAATGGGAGTACCACCTGCCGGGCCGGGCGGACGCCTTCTTCGCCGCCCACCGCGATCTCGACCCGGTTGCGGTGATCCCCGCCGTGGAGTACGCGGTGCCGTTCGCGGCCCGCCTGGCCGAGCGCTACGGACTACCGGGCGCGAGCCTCGGAGCCGCGCAACTGCTTCGCGACAAGCACCAGTTGCGCACCGTCGCGGCCGCCGCCGGGATCGCCAACCCGGCCTCCGAGCCGGTCGCCGACGCCGCCGAACTGGCCGACTTCATGGCCCGGCACCCCGGACCGGCGGTGCTCAAGCCCGCGGGCCGGCAGGCCTCGGTCGGCACCCGGGTGCTCCGCACGCCCGACGAGGCCGAGGAGGCCTGGGCGTTCGGGCAGGCGCAGGACGAGGGCGCCTTCGTCCCGGACCGGCCGATCGCGTCCGTGATGCTCGCCGAAGAGTACGTCGACGGACCGGAGTTCAGCGTCGAGATGCTGGTGTCCGACGGCCGCCCGGTGTTCGCCAACACCACCGGCAAGGTGCTCTACCCCGGCCCCTGCCCGATCGAGGCCGGGCACACCGTCCCCGCCGAACTCGACGACCGGCAGCGGAAGTCACTGGTCGCCGAGACCGAACGGCTGGCCGCCGCGATCGGCTTCGGCGACGGGGTGCTGCACTGCGAGTGGATCGTGGCGGACGGCGTGCCGGTGCTGGTGGAGTGCGCCGGGCGGCTGCCCGGCGACTCGATCCCCGACCTGATCGAGGCCGCCTACCCCGTCGAGCTCACCCGCGCCTACTTCGCCCTGATGAGCGGCGCGCCCCTCGGCCCGCTGCCCGACCGGGCCGAACGGGCCACCGCCGCCCGCTTCCTGGCCCCCGACCGGCCCGGCACCGTCACCGCCGTGCACGGCCTGGACGCGGCCGCCGCCGCCGGAGGCGTGCAACTCGCGGTGGTCGGCATCGCCCCCGGCCACCGAGCCGCCGGACTGCGCAGCTCCTGGGACCGGGTCGGCATCGTCACCACCCTCGCCGACACCCCCGCCGAGGCCCGCCGGCTCGCCGACGCGGCCGCCGCCCTGGTCCGGTTCGAGATAGACCCCAACGCAAGGACGGAGGACCGCACATGACGGACAGTCACGACAAAGAGCCGGTGCCCGCCACCGGCACGCTGCTGGTGATCGGCAGCGGACTGAAGGAGTACCGCGAGTACCTGGTCGGCCCGATGAGCCGCCGCGCCCGCGCCGCCGGGCTGGAACTGCTGCTGGTCAACAACCTGCGGCCCACCTGGCAGCGCGACCACTTCGACGAGATCGTGGTCGCCGACGTCTTCGACACCGCCACCATGAACGCCACCGTCCGGGAGATCGCCGCCCGCAAGCACATCGTCGGCCTGCTCTGCTGGGACGAGCCGCTGGTGCTGGACGCCGGCCTGCTGGCCGCCGAACTCGGCGTCCCGGGCCTGTCCGAGCGCGGCGTGCGCGGCGTGCGCGACAAGGAGCGCACCCGCGCCGTGCTCACCGCCGCCGGCCTGCGCCAGCCCGGCTTCGCGCTCACCGCCGACCTCGCCGAGGCCCGCGCCGCCGCCGGACGGATCGGCTACCCGGTCGTCCTCAAGCCGCGCGCGATGGGCGCCAGCATCGGCGTGGTGTTCGCCGCCGGCGAAGGCGAGCTGGACGGGGCGTTCGCGACCGCGCTGTCCGCCAGCGAGGTCGACCCCGGGCCGTACCGGGCCGGCGTGATCGTCGAGGAGTACGCGGGCGGCCCGGAGATCAGCGTCGACGGCGCCGTGCACAAGGGCGAGTACCTGCCGCTGTTCCTGGCCCGCAAGTACAGCAGCGACGAGCCGTACTTCGAGGAGGTCGGCCACATCGTCGACGCCGCCGACCCGCTGCTCGCCGACCCGCAGCTGCTGGCCGTGCTCGCCGACGCGCACCGGGCGCTCGGCGTCGAGGACGGCATCACCCACACCGAGCTGCGACTCACCCCGCGCGGCCCGCTGATCGTCGAGGTGAACGGCCGGCTCGGCGGCGACCTGATCCCGCTGCTCGGCCGGATCGCCACCGGACTGGAGCCCGGCGAGGTGCTGTTCGACGTCGCCGTCGGCCGCCGACCGGAGATCGCCCCGACCCGGGCCGCGGTCGCCGGGATCCGCTTCGGCTGCCCCGAACAGGACTGCCGGCTCGACGAGTTGACCCTCCCGCAACCCGGCGACGCGCCCGGCCTGCTGCACGCCGCCCCGATGGCCCCGCCCGGCACCGTGCTGCGGCTGCCCCCCGGCGGCTACCTGGCCCGGCACTCCTTCGTCATCTGCGAGGCCGACAGCGTCACCGGGTGCGAACAGCGCCTGGACGCCGCCGCCGCGCTGGTCGGCACGGTCACCTCCGACGTCGAACCCGCCGACCCGCAGGCCCCGTTCGCGATGCCCGCCGGACTGCTGGACGTGGACCGGTGAGCGCCGCGCGCTGGGACGCCCCGCCCCAGGACGCCGCCGAGGTGCTGCGCCGGGCCAAGGAGATCGCCCCCGTGCTGCGGGAGAAGTCCCCGCAGATCGAGGCCAACCGCACGCTGCCCGCCGAGGTGGTCGAACTGCTGCGCGGCACCGGCGTGTTCCGGATGTGCTTCGCCCGCGAGTGGGGCGGCCCCGAACTCACCTCGGCCGAACAGCTGGCGGTCGTCGAGGCCCTGGCGTACGGCGACGCCTCCGCCGCCTGGTGCGGCGTGATCGGCGCCAACAGCGGGCTGCTCGCCAACTTCCTCCACCAGTCGGTGGTCAAGGACGTGTACCCGAGCCTGGACCTGATCACCGCCGGGGTGCTCGCCCCCGCCGGCCGGGCCGAGCGGGTGCCGGGCGGCTTCCGGCTCAGCGGCCGCTGGTCGTTCGGCTCCGGCATCAGGCACAGCGACTGGGTGACCTCCGGGGCCTTCCTGTTCCAGGACGGCGAGCCCTGGGCCGAGCCCGGCAGCCCGCACGCCCACGACTCCCGGCAGTTCCTGGTGCCCCGATCCGAGGTCGAGGTGGTCGACAACTGGGACACCACCGGCCTGTGCGGGACGGGCAGTTGCGACTACACGATGACCGACGTGTTCGTCCCCGACGAGCACACCTTCACCTTCTGGGAGGTCCGCGGCACCCCCAGTCCGCTCGCCCAGCCGGACTCCTTCATGCGCGCCCTGTGCGGCGTCCCGCTCGGCGTGGCCCGGGCCGCCCTCGACCACGCCCGCGAGGTCGCCACCGACCGCTACGACCGGATGGCCGGCCGCAGTTGGGCGGAGAGCTGGCGGGTGCAGACCGAACTCGCCCGCTGCGAAGCGGAGTTCAACGCCGCCCGGGAGGGCGTGTACGGGGCGGTGCGCCGCCAGTGGGAGGTGCTCGCGGCCGGCGGCACCCTGGACGACCTCACCCCGACCGAGCGCGCCGCCTCCCCGCTCGCCTGGCTGCACGCCTTCCGGGCCTCCCGGGCCGTCGTCACCCGGCTCTACGACCTGCTCCAGACCTGGTCGATCAACCGCTCCTCGCCGATGGACCGCTGGCTGCGCGACACCGCCGTGATGTGCCAGAACCTCACCGCCCAGGACGCCGTACTGGAGTCGGTCGGCGCCTACCTGCTCGGCCGGCCCCCGATGTTCCGGATCAGCCTCGGGCTGGACCGCTGACCCCCTGCTGGAAGGAGAAGTGACGCGATGACATCGGAGATCCTGCGCCGCGCCAGGGAGCTGGCGCCGACGCTGCGGGAGAAGTCCCCGGAGATCGAGGCCAACCGCACGCTGCCCGCCGAGGTGGTCGAACTGCTGCGCACCACCGGCGTGTTCGGCATGTGCTTCGGCCCCGAGTGGGGCGGCCCCGGACTCACCTCGATGGAACAGACCGAGGTGGTGGAGGCCCTGGCGTACGGCGACGCCTCCGCCGCCTGGTGCGCCGTGATCGGCGCCAACACCGGCATCTACGCCAACTTCCTGGACCAGCGGGTCGCCAAGGAGGTCTTCCCGCGCCTGGACCTGGTGGTGGCCGGCCTGCTCCAGCCCGCCGGCCGGGCCGAGCGCGTCCCCGGCGGCTTCCGGCTCAGCGGCCGCTGGTCGTTCGGCTCCGGCATCAAGCACGCCGACTGGGTGACCTCCGGCGCGTTCCTGTTCCAGGACGGCGAGCCCTGGTCGGCGCCCGGCAGCAAGCACCGGCACGACTCCCGGCAGTTCCTGGTGCGCCGCGAACAGGTCGAGGTGATCGACAACTGGGACACCACCGGCCTGTGCGGCAGCGGAAGTTGCGACTACACGATGACCGACGTGTTCGTCCCCGAGGAGCACACCTACACCTTCGCCGCCCCGCAGGGCCGCCCCGGCCCGCTCGCCCAGCCGGACTCCTTCACCCGCGCCATGTGCGGCGTCCCGCTCGGCGTGGCCCGCGCCGCGCTCGACCACGCCCGGGAGATCGCCACGTCCCGCTACGACCGGATGGCCGGCCGCAGTTGGGCCGACAGCTGGCGGGTGCAGACCGAAATCGCCCGCCTGGAAGCCGAGTTCAACGCCACCCGGGAGGGCGTGTACGGATCGATGCGTCGCCAGTGGGAGGTGCTCGCGGCCGGCGGGACGCTGGACGACCTCACGCCCGTCGAGCGCGCGGCCTCCCCGCTGTCCTGGCTGCACGCCTTCCGCAACTCACGGACCATCGTGGCCCGCACCTACGACCTGCTGCAGACCTGGGCGATCAACCGCAGTTCGCCGATGGACCGCTGGCTGCGCGACACCACCGTGATGGCCCAGCACCTGGTCGCCCAGGACCGCATCCTGCAGTCCGCCGGAGCGTACCTGCTGGGCGGCACACCCGAGTTCGGCATCAGCCTCGGCCTGGTCTGACCGGCCGCCACCCACCTCCCAGGGAAGAGGAACCCGATGAGCAGACCCGTCCTGCTGGTCAACCCGAACAAGGTGCACCCACCGATCGCACCGTACGCCCTCGACGTCCTCACCACCGCACTGGAGGACGCCGGCTTCGAGGTCGAGGTGCTCGACCTGACCTTCCGCCGCGACGACTGGAAGGCCTGCCTGCACGAGTACTTCGCGGAACGCAGCCCGCTGCTGGTCGGCGTGACCGTCCGCAACACCGACACCGTGTACGCCTTCGAGCAGCGCCCGTTCGTCGGCGAGCACCGGGAGATCATCACCGAGATCCGCCGGCTCAGCGACGCGCCGATCGTCGGCGGCGGCATCGGCTTCTCCACCATGCCGTTCGCGCTGGTCGAGTACTTCGGCATCGACTACGGGGTGAAGGGCCCCGGCGAGAAGATCCTCTGCGAACTCGCCGCAGCCGTCGCCGAGGGCCGCGACACCTCCGGCATCGCCGGCCTGATCCGCAACACCGAACGCGGCGCCGTCCGGGTCCCGCCCGCGGTGCTGACCGTCCGCCACGGCGAGCCCCAACCGGCCGACCCCACCGGCCGGTTCGAGCCCCGGGTGTGGCAGGTCGACCGGCTCTCGGTGTACCGGCGGCGCTCCGGCCTGCCGCACCGGGTGGACAATCTGGAGTACTACCGGCGCGGCGGACTCGGCTCGATCCTGACCAAGAACGGCTGCGCGTACCGCTGTTCGCACTGCGTCGAACCCGACGCCAAGGGCACCCGCTACGGACAGCGCGAACTCGCCTCCGTGGTGGACGAGATGGAGTCGCTGGCCGCGCAGGGCATCCTCGACCAGCACACCACCGACAGCGAGTTCAACCTGTCGGTCGCGCACGCCAAGAACCTGCTGCGGGAGATCGTCCGCCGCCGGCACGCCGACCCCGGCAACCCGCTGAACGACCTGCGGCTCTGGGTCTACTGCCAACCCAGCCCGTTCGACGAGGAGTTCGCCGACCTGCTGGCCGCGGCCGGCTGCCGGGGCGTCAACGTCGGCAGCGACCACATCCGGCCGGAGGTGCTCAGCGGCTGGAAGGTCACCGAGAAGGGCGGCACCTACTACACCTTCGCCGACACCGAGCGGCTGGTCCGGCTCTGCCACGAACGCGGCATCCTCACCATGGTCGAGGCGCTGTTCGGCATGCCCGGCGAGACCCCCGGGACGGTGCGCGCCTGCGTGGACGCCTTCATGGCGCTGGACGCCACCGTCACCGGCTTCTCGCTCGGCCTGCGGCTGTTCCCCCACACCCCGATGGGCATCGACCTGGCCGAACGGTGCGCGGGCGTGCGCACCGTCCCGGGCCTGCAGTCCAACACCGCCGACGGCCCGATCGTGCTCAAGCCGCTGCGGATGTGCGCCTCCCCGGCCGAGTACGAACGGCAGTTCATGTTCGACGAGCACGGCAACTTCCGCCTGGTCTGCTACTTCTCGCCCGACCTGCTGTCCGACCCGGCCCGCGCCGCCGACCCGGCGGAGCGCTGGCACAGCGCGGTCACCGACCTGTGGGCGCTGATCGACCCCGCCGACCACTACCGGGTGATGCTGCCGACCGTCGAGGGCATGAGCGAGCACGACAACAACTACGCCGACAACCCCTTCCTCACCAGCCTCGGCGGCCTCGGCCACACCGGCGCCTTCTGGTCGCACTGGCGCGGCCGCGAGGAGATCATGCGCAAAGCCCGGGAAGCGGCCTCTCAACCCTCACATCTGCCAACTCCTGCATGACATTGCGCACTTGAGACGGAGAAGTGATCGGCTCATGCTGGTGTGGCGGAGTCATCACTGCCGGTGATCACGGTCGGCAGCGCCGCACCACCGCCGCACCCCCACACGCCGCGAGGGAACGATGAACCAGCACGGGAGTACGGTGCCACCGACCGTGCTGCTCGCCGACGTGCAACCCGCCGTCCGGCAGGGCGTCCGCTCCATGGTCGAGGCCTCCGGGGGCGCGGCGGTGGTCGGCGAGGCCGGCACCACCGGCGAAGTACTCGCCGCCACCTCCCGGCACCGGCCCGACGTCCTGGTCCTCGACCCGCAGATGGACGAGAGCGCCGGCGTGCGGGTGATCAGCCAGGTCCTGCGACTCACCCCCGAGACCGGCGTCCTGGTCTTCAGCACCCTCGACGACGACAAGGCCGTCGCCGCCGCCTTCCACGCCGGCGCCCGCGGCTACCTGGTCAAACGCGCCACCGCCGACCAGATCGTCCGCGGCATCCTCGCCGTCGGTGCCGGCGAAGCCATCCTCGACCGCACCATCGCCGCCCGCCTCGGCACCCTGATCGGCACCGGCCAGCGCGCCCGCAGCTACCCGTTCCCGCAGCTCAGCCACCGCGAACGCGAAGTACTCGAACACCTCGCCGCGGGCCGCTCCAACACCGCCATCGCCCGGGAACTCGCCCTCGCCTCCAAAACCGTCAGCAACCGGATCTCCGGCATCCTCGGCAAACTCGGCGTCGCCGACCGCGCGCAGGCACTGGTGCTCGCCCGCGACGCCGGCCTCGGCCACGCGGTCGCCGCCGTTCGCTGACACCCCCTCCACCGTCCGCCCTTTCCGAACGGAGTCCGCCATGCCCGAAACCGGCCCACCGCCCGGCCTGGTGATCCGCCGCCAGGAACACCGGCAGCTCGAACGCGCCCACGGCCTCGACCTTCGACTCCTCCACCCCTGGGGCGGCCTCACCACCCCCTTCCACGGCGCCTGGTGCGTCCTGCGCCCCGGCGACCTCACCGACACCCACCAGCACGCCGAACGCGAACTGTTCATCTGCATGAGCGGCAGCGGCGAAGTCCGCACCCCCGACGGCGCGAGCCACCCCATCGCCGCCGGCGACCTCGTCCTGCTGCCCGCCGACACCGACCACGCCGTCGCCAACCCGCACGACACCGACTTCGCCTACTACGCGATCTGGTGGCAGGCATGAACACCCGCCACCTCGACTACGAAGGACGCCGCTTCCACGCCCCCGACGGCGACCACCGCACCGTCGCCGTCTACCACCAGCAGGGCGACCTGGTCTGGGGCGAGATCTCCGGCGGCGCGATCCGACGCGGCTGGACCGCCGGCACCCGCCGGCCCGACGGCACCCTCGCCATGGGTTACACCTTCGTCCTCACCGACGGCGAAGTCGTCTGCGGCCACACCCGCAACACCCCCTCGCTCACCCCCGACGGCCGTATCCGCCTGCACGAGACCTGGGAACGCTACGGCCCCCACCCCACCACCGGCACCTCCACCATCGAAGAGGTCGCCCCGTGACCCCCGACTGGGCGCTGCTGGACAAGCACACCGCCGGGCCGCTGCTGCACCCCGGGGACGGCGCGTTCCGGGAGTCGTCGGCGGCGTTCAACGAACGGTGGGCGGACCGGGCGCCCGCCGCCGTCCTGCGGGCGGCCGGTCCTGCGGACGTGCTGCGGGCCGTCGAATGGGCGGGGGAGAGCGGGGTGCCGATCGTCCCGCGCGGGGGCGGGCACTCGTACGCGGGGCACTCCGTCAACTCCGGCCTGGTGGTGGACCTGCGGGCGCTGGACGCGATCGACGTCGATCCCGCGACCGGGCGGGTCGTCGTCGGCGGGGGCGTCCTCACCGGCGCGCTGTACGCCGCGCTGCGGCCGCACGGGCTGGCCCTGCCGCTCGGCAACGGCGCGGGCGTCGGCATCGCCGGACTCGCCCTCGGCGGCGGATCCGCCGCCACCTCGCGCCGGCTCGGGCTGACCGCCGACACACTGCGCGCCACCACCCTGGCCACCGCGTCCGCCGCCGTGCTGAGCTGCGACGCGCAGGAGAACGAGGACCTGTACTGGGCCTGCCGGGGCGGCGGCGGAGGCAACTTCGGGATCAACCTCGACCTGACCTTCCAGGCCGTCGAGGCCCCGGCCGCGTCCACCTGCCTGCTGCTCTGGGAGGCCCCGCACGCGCCCGCCGTGTTCGAGGCCGTCCAGCGGGTGATGCGCACCGCCCCGGAGGAGACCTCGCTGCGGCTCGGCGTCGCGACGTCCGGCGGCCGCACCCTGGTCTCCACCGTCGGCCTGCACCTCGGCCCGGCCGCCGAACTGCGCGACCTGCTCGCCCCGGCGCTCGCCGCCGGCCGGCCGCTGCGCGCCGAGATCGCCGACCGGGACTTCTGGGACGCCATGGAGTACCTGCAGCACGAGACCGCCGGCGGGGCGTTCGCCGTCCGGACCCACTTCGCCACCGACCCGCTGCCGCCAGAGGCGGTCGCGGCGGCGCTCGACCTGCTCGCCGCCGCACCGCCGAGCGGCAACCCGGACGGCTGCGGCCTCGCCCTGTTCGGCTGGGGCGGCGCGATCAACCGGGTCGACCCGCAGGCCACCGCGTTCGTCCACCGCGACGCCCAGTACCTGGTCAGCCTGGACACCTCCTGGCTGCCCGGCGAGGACCCGGCCGGCCGGCTCGACTGGCTGGCCGGATTCGATCACCTGATCGCCGCGCACACGACGGACGGTGCCTACCTGAACTTCACCGATCCGGACCTGCGAGGCTGGCGGACCGCCTACTACGGTGCGAACTACCCTCGGCTGGTCGCCATCAAGCACCGTCACGACCCGAGCGGGCTGTTCGCCTTCCCGCAGTCCATCGGCAGCTGACCCTCCCCACCAGATCGCGCGCCGCTGACCCACCGTCAGCCGTCGCGTTCCGCCCGGAAGGAGACACCACCGTGTCGCCGCGAACCGCCCGCCCGCGCCACTACCTGATGTGCCGGCCCGCCCACTTCACCGTCGACTACTCCATCAACCCGTGGATGGACCCGGCCAAGCCCACCGACACCGGCGCCGCCCTCGCCCAGTGGGACGAGCTGTACGCGCTCTTCCAACGCCTCGGCCACACCGTCGAGTTGATCGAACCCCTGGCCGGCCTGCCGGACATGGTGTTCGCCGCCAACGGCGCCACCACGGTCGACGGCAAGGTGCTCGGCGCCCGCTTCCGGTACCCGGAGCGCACCGCCGAGGGCCCGGCGTACGCCGACTGGTTCCGCGAGCGCGGCGGCTGGCAGGTCCGGGACGCCGAGCACGTCAACGAGGGCGAGGGCGACCTGCTGGTGGCCGGCGGGCGCATCCTGGCCGGCACCGGCTTCCGCACCGAACCCGCCGCACACGCCGAGGCCGCGGCCTTCCTCGGCCGCGAGGTGGTCACCCTGCGGCTGGTCGATCCGCGCTACTACCACCTGGACACCGCGCTCGCCGTCCTCGACGACGACGAGATCATGTACTACCCGCCGGCCTTCGACGCCGCCTCCCGGGCCGTCCTGGAACGCCTCTACCCGGACGCGATCCTGGCCGGCGCCGAGGACGCCCGGGTGTTCGGCCTCAACGCCGTCTCGGACGGCGCGAACGTCGTCCTCCCCGAGGCCGCCACCGGCCTCGCCGGGCAGCTGCGCGCCCGCGGCTTCACCCCGATCGGCATCGACCTCACCGAACTGCTCCGGGCCGGCGGCGCCGTCAAGTGCTGCACCCTCGAACTCCGCCACTGACCCCGGACGCCCGAAGGCCCGGCTCCGCGAACGGAACCGGGCCTTCGGTCAACTCAGTGTCACACCAGGTCGTAGCGGTCCAGCTCCATCACCTTCGTCCACGCGGCGGCGAAGTCCTCGACGAACTTCCGCGCGGCGTCGTCCGAGGCGTACACCTCGGCCACCGCGCGCAGCTCCGAGTTGGAGCCGAACACCAGGTCGGCCCGGGTGCCGGTCCACTTGACCGCACCGGAGGCGTCCCGGCCCTCGTACACCGTGTTGTCGGAGGCGACCGGCGCCCAGGTGGTGTCCATGTCGAGCAGGTTGACGAAGAAGTCGTTGCTCAGGGTGCCCGGACGGTCGGTGAACACGCCGTGCTGCGAGCCGCCGTGGTTGGCGCCCAGCACCCGCAGGCCGCCGACCAGCACGGTCATCTCCGGGGCGGACAGGTTCAGCAGGTTCGCCCGGTCCACCAGCAGGTACTCGGCGGGCAGCCGGGTGGCCTTGCCGAGGTAGTTGCGGAAGCCGTCGGCCTTGGGCTCCAGGGCCGAGAACGACTCCACGTCGGTGGTCTCCTGGGTGGCGTCCACCCGGCCCGGGCGGAAGGCGACCTGGACGTCCACGCCACCGGCCTGCGCGGCCCGCTCGACCGCGGCGGAGCCCGCCAGCACGATCAGGTCGGCCAGCGAGACCTGGTGGCCGCCCTGCGCGTTGAACGCCGACCGGATGCCCTCCAGCGCCCGCAGCACCTGAGCCAGCTGCTCCGGGTCGTTGACGTCCCAGCCGCGCTGCGGCTCCAGGCGCACCCGGGCGCCGTTCGCGCCACCGCGCTTGTCGCTGCCGCGGAACGAGGACGCCGAGGCCCAGGCGGTGGAGATCAGCTGGGCGGTGGTCAGCCCGGAGGCCAGCACCCGCTCCTTCAGCACGGCGATGTCCGCCGCGTCGATCGGCTCGCCCTGCGCCTGCGGCAGCGGGTCCTGCCAGATCAGCTCCTCGCTGGGCACCTCGGGGCCGAGGTAGCGGACGACCGGGCCCATGTCGCGGTGCGTCAGCTTGAACCAGGCGCGGGCGAAGGCGTCCGCGAACGCCGCCGGGTCGTCGCGGAAGCGGCGGGAGATCGGCTCGTAGATCGGGTCGAAGCGCAGCGACAGGTCGGTGGTGAGCATCTGCGGGGCGTGCTTCTTCGCCGGGTCGAACGCGTCCGGCACGGTGCCCTCGCCGGCGCCGTCCTTCGGCTTCCACTGGTGCGCGCCGGCCGGGGACTCGGTCAGCTCCCACTCGTAGCCGAACAGGATCTCGAAGAAGGAGTTGTCCCAGGTGGTCGGCGTGTTGGTCCAGGTGACCTCCAGGCCGGAGGTGATCGCGTCACCGGCCTTGCCGGTGCCGTAGGTGCTCTTCCAGCCCAGGCCCATCTCCTCCAGGCCCGCGCCCTCGGGGGCCTCGCCGACCTTGTCCGCCGGGCCGGCGCCGTGGGTCTTGCCGAAGGTGTGGCCGCCGGCGATCAGCGCGACGGTCTCCTCGTCGTCCATCGCCATCCGGCGGAAGGTCTCGCGGATGTCGCGGGCCGCCGCGATCGGGTCCGGGTTGCCGTTGGGGCCCTCGGGGTTGACGTAGATCAGGCCCATCTGGACGGCGCCCAGCGGGTCCTCCAGGTCACGGTCGCCGGTGTAGCGCTCGTCGCCCAGCCAGGTGGTCTCGGGGCCCCAGTAGACGTCCTCGTCGGCCTCCCAGACGTCCGGCCGGCCGCCGCCGAAGCCGAAGGTGTCGAAGCCCATCGACTCCAGTGCCACGTTGCCCGACAGGATCAGCAGGTCGGCCCAGGACAGGCTCTTGCCGTACTTCTTCTTCACCGGCCACAGCACCCGGCGGGCCTTGTCCAGGTTGGCGTTGTCCGGCCACGAGTTCAGCGGGGCGAAGCGCTGCTGGCCGGCGCCCGCGCCGCCGCGGCCGTCGGAGATCCGGTAGGTGCCGGCGCTGTGCCAGGCCATCCGGATGATCAGCGGGCCGTAGTGACCGAAGTCGGCCGGCCACCAGTCCTGCGAGGTGGTGAGCGCCTGCTCGATGTCCCGCTTCACGGCGGGCAGGTCGAGGCTGTTGAACGCCTCGGCGTAGTCGAAGTCCGCGCCCAGCGGGTTCGCCACCGCCGGGTTCTTCGCGAGGATCTTCAGGTTCAGCCGGTTCGGCCACCACTGCTGGTTGCCGCCGCCCTGGGTGGGATGGGGCGCGCGGCCGTGCGCGACCGGGCAGCCGCCCGCACCCTCGGACTTGGGGTCGGTGACGATGGCGTCGTCGTTCTCGGGCATGGGAGTCCCTCCGGGTCGGGCAGATCGCACTCTTCTGACGGGCACCTTGGCTGTTCGCCGGAGTCGATCCTAAGATAGACACAGTCTAAGTCAAGAACTCCCTCAATCGGGTGGTGGTTCCCGCTCGAATCCGGTGCGCTGCCGCGCCCCCTGTACAGTTCGGGCGTCTGTTGAGCTGAATGGATGAACACATGAGTGACCTGCTGGAACGTCTGCGTGACCGCGGCTGGCGGCTGACCTCCCAGCGCCGGGTGGTGGCCGAAGTCCTCGACGGTGACCACGTCCATCTGACGGCGGACGAGGTCCACGCGCGCGCCGCCGAACGCCTCCCCGAGATCTCCCGCGCCACCGTGTACAACACCCTCGGCGAACTCGTCACCCTCGGTGAGATCCTCGAAGTCGCCACCGACGGCCGGGCCAAGCGCTACGACCCCAACGCGCACCGGCCGCACCAGCACCTGGTCTGCTTCGTCTGCGGCACCATCCGCGACGTCCACCCCACCGGCGACCCGCTGGCCTCCCTTCCCGCCGCCGAACGCTTCGGCTTCACCATCACCGCCGCCGAGGTCACCTACCGCGGACTCTGCGCCGACTGCGCCCGCGCCGCCGCCTGACGCCCACCCCCGGGCCCACCCCCGGGCCCACCCGACCGGCGGCCCGACCCCGCCGCGCCGAGCACCGCGATCACCACACCCGCCGCCACCAGCAGCCACCACACCCCGCGCGCCGCCGAGGTGAACGCCGCACCGCCCGCCGCCACCCCACCGGCCAGCACCGTGCCCGCCACCGCCACGCCCACCGCCGAACCCGTCTGCCGGGCCGCCGAAGCCAACGCCGATGCCAGCGCCGCCATCGACACCGGCAGCCCCGCCACCGCCGTCGTGGTGACCGGCGGATTCACCGTCCCCTGGAACACCCCCACCAGCGCGAAAGGCGCCAACAGCGCCGGCACCGGCGTTCCCGGGCCCACCAGCAGCAACAGGCCGCCCGCCGAGGCCAGCGCCACCCCCGACACCACCAGCGGCAGCCGCGTCCCCCGCCGCCCCACCACCCGGCCCGTCCACGGCGACAGCAGCACGATCAGCACCCCCACCGGCGCCACGCACAACCCCGCCCGCAGCGCCGACATCCCGCGCACCCCCTGCAGATAGAGCGTCACCGCGAACAGGAACGCCCCGAACGCGCACAGCGCCGCGAACGCCATCACCAGCGCCGACACCACCGGGACGCTGCGCAGCAGACCCACCTCCAGCAACGGATCCGCCCGCCGCCGCTCCCACCACCCCAGTACCGGCACCGCCACCGCCGCCACCGCCAGCGGCCCCCACACCACCGGCGCCGACCAGCCCTCCCGGCCCGCCCCGATCAGCCCGAACACCAGCCCGCCCAGCAGCACCACCACCAGCGACTGGCCCACCGGATCGAACCGCCGCACCCGCGCCGCCCGGGACTCCGGCACCCAGCGCGCCGCCCCCGCCAGGCCCGCCGCCACCACCGGCAGGTTCACCCAGAACACCGCCCGCCAGCCCAGCGCGTCCACCAGCGCCCCGCCCAGCACCGGCCCCAGCGCCAGCGACAGCCCCGACACCGACCCGAACACCCCGACCGCCCGGGCCCGCTCCTCCCGCCCCGGAAAGGTCGTCGCCACGATCGCCATCGCCACCGGGTTCAGCATCGTCCCGCCCGCCGCCTGCACCGCTCGCGCCCCCACCAGCGCCCCCGGCCCCGGCGCCAGCGCACACAGCGCCGACCCCAGCCCGAACAGCGCCAGCCCCACCATGAACACCCGCCGCCGCCCCCACCGGTCCGCCGCCGCCCCCGCCGGCAGCAGAAACGCCGCCAGCACCAGCGTGTACGCGTCCACCGTCCACTGCAGCGCCGCCACCGACGCCCCCAACTCCCTTCGGACGGACGGCAATGCGACGTTCACCACGGTGATGTCCAGCACCACCATCACCATGCTCACGCAGCACACCGCGAGCACCAACCGCTTCCGCCGGTCGCCGAGTTCGGACATCTGACACCCCTCCACCCCTGCCCGGAGCGGCAATTGACGCCCCGTCCGGTCCTCGGAGCCGACGCTACGATTTCGAGCGTGCTCGAAATCAATCCCCAACCCGCGCTCCCCGCCCAGGGGTTGACCATCGCCGAGGCCGCCGCGCGGACCGGCGTCAGCGTCCACACCCTGCGCTACTACGAACGCGCCGGCCTGGTCGTCACCCCCATCGACCGCACCCCCGGCGGCCGCCGCCGCTACCACCGCCGCGACCTCGAATGGATCGACCTCTGCACCCGCCTGCGCGCCACCGGCATGCCGATCCGCACCATCCGCCACTACGCCGAACTCGTCACCGCAGGCCCCGGCAACGAACCCGACCGCCTCGCCCTCCTCGAAGCCCACCGCACCGAGGTGGCTGCCCGGTTGACCGAACTCCAGTCCCACCTCACCCGCAGGGACCACAAGGTCGACACCTACCGATCCCGCCTCACCACCGGCCACGCCACCGGCCTCTGGGCCCCCGGCGAACCGTCCGCGTGAAGACCACATTCCGGTGAAGGCCACGGTCGGTCACGCGGCGGGGCCGTGCGATTCACGTACAGGGCCGGGAAAAGCAGAAAGACCCCAGATCAACTGGGGCCTTTCCGTTGGTGTCCGAGGGGGGACTTGAACCCCCACGCCCGATAAAGGGCACTAGCACCTCAAGCTAGCGCGTCTGCCATTCCGCCACCCGGACTAGGTGTCTTGCCGCCTTCAGGCTTCCTTTCGGCTGCCCCCTGGCGACAAAGAGAACATTACCAGGCTTCCGGAGTGCTTCTCACCTGCGTTTTCGTGCTGCGGGCCGGGATCGGTGGGCAATTCGGGCGGAAGGGGGGCAAGGCGGGCGGAGATCGGGGTGAAACAGCTGGTGGAGGGGGTTCGGGCGGGTGTTCTGGCGGCAGACCCGGCGGTGCGGGCGAGCAGGACGGGGCAGGTCGCGTGCCGAATCGGTCGGGAAGCTTCACGACACGCGTCAATCCGGTCCCGGTGCGACCCCCGACCACCCGCTCTCCTAGCCTCGGGTGACCAGGAGCCCCGCGCGGAACGCCCGATGTCCCGACAGCTGCCGCCGGCTCCCGTCACCGCGTGAAGGGCGGCGTGCAGTGGAAGAGACGCAGAAGGCGGTCGCGACCCGACGGCCCGGCCGGAAGCCCGGGCCGGGTCAGGGCGTGTGGCGGTTCGCCGCGGCCCCGCACGAGTCCTCGGTGCCGCGCACCAGACACGCGGTGCGGGACAGGCTGCTGGCGCAGGGCATGGCGGGGGAGCGCTACCAGGAGCTGGTGGACGATCTGCTGCTGATCGTCTCGGAGCTGGTGTCGAACGCCGTCACGCACGCCGCGGCGCTTTCCCCGGAGGTGCACTGCGAACTGGTGATCGGCCCGGACCGGGTGCGGATCTCGGTGGTCGACGGCCACCCGTACCGCCCGAGGGCGCAGGAGAACGACCCGGCCCGCCCGGGCGGTCGCGGGCTGCTGCTGGTCAAGAGCGTCACGCTGCAGGCGGGCGGCGAGTGCGACGTGGAGCGCACGGCGGACGGCGGCAAGGTGATCTGGGCCGACCTGCCACTGCCCGCACCGGGGCCCGCCGGGACGGGGGACGGCCCCGACGGGGACCCGGACTACTGAGGTGTCACCAGTCGTTGCCGGCGATCTCCCGGATCCCGGGCAGCGCGGCCTCGAAGACCGTCTCGAACCACACCGAGAACGGCTTCTCGGCCCGCAGCGCGCGCAGCTCGGCGGCGGTGACGAAGCGGGTGTCCTCGACCTCGTCCGGGTTGGGGTCCGCCTCGGCGGTGATCAGGCCGACGAACAGGTGGTTCCACTCCCGCTCGATCAGCCCGGTGGTCTCGTCCGGCAGGTCGTAGCGGACGGTGCCGGCCTCGCAGAGCAGCGCGGGGGCCGCGCCCAGTTCCTCGGTGGTGCGGCGGGCGGCCGCCACGAACGGCTGCTCGCCGGGGTAGGGGTGGCCGCAACAGGTGTTCGACCAGACACCCGGCGAGTGGTACTTGCTCAGCGCCCGACGCTGCAGCAGCATCCGGCCCTGCCGGTCGAACAGGAACACCGAGAAGGCGCGGTGGAGTCGGCCAGGCTGCTGGTGGGCCCAGTGCTTCTCGCCGGTCCCGATGGTCACGCCGTGGTCGTCGACCAGCTCCAGCATGATCTCGCCGGGTGCGGCCGGGGACTGGGCGGCGACCTCGGGGGAGAGGTCGTCGGTCGGGCTGACAGCAGGGCTCATGGGCACAATGCCCCTTTCGGCACGTGGACCGGGGGCGGCCTCCGGGCCGCCCACCCCGGTCCTTGAGGTCGGCTGCGCGCACGGCGGGACCGGATCGGACCGGCCCGGTCCGCCGACGGCGTCGGGGCCCAAGTCTGCCGCATGGCCAGGCGGGCCCGAGGCCGCGACGCACACCGCCGGGACGGTGGATCGGATGTTCGGCAGAACTGTTCGATCCGCGACAGCGGACCTTCGCCGAAGGTTCACGTCGTACCCTCAGCTGATCACCTGACCTGCCCGGGCCGCGTTCTGGCAGGTGGTCGGGGTCGCCTACCATCAGGTACACCGGGCGGTCCGCAAGGCGCGCCCGTACGGCGCGCCGCAGCCGCGGCCGCGCCCCGGCGCCCATGACCCGCACCGGTGCGCCGGACGGCACCCGAGACCCTGGAGTCCCGCATGATCGGCCTCGTCCTGGCCGCCGGCGCAGGCCGCCGGCTTCGTCCGTACACCGACACCCTGCCCAAGGCGCTGGTGCCGGTCGACGGGGAGCGGACGGTGCTCGACCTGACCCTGGGGAACTTCGCCGAGGTCGGCCTGCGGGAGGCCGCGATCGTCGTGGGCTACCGCAAGGAGGCGGTCCACGACCGCAAGCAGGCGCTGGAGCAGAAGTACGGCGTGAAGCTCACCCTGGTCGAGAACGACAAGGCCGAGGAGTGGAACAACGCCTACTCCCTGTGGTGCGCCCGCGACCTGTTCGGTGAGGGCCTGCTGCTCGCCAACGGCGACACCGTCCACCCGGCGTCGGTGCAGCGCACCATGCTGGACGGCAACGACCGGCGGATCAAGGAGGGCAAGGCCCCCGGCATCCTGCTGGCGCTGGACACCGTGAAGAAGCTCGCCGACGAGGAGATGAAGGTCGTCGTCGACCCGGAGCTCGGGGTGCGCCGGATCACCAAGCTGATGGACCCGCTGGACGCCACCGGCGAGTACATCGGCGTCACCGTGATCAACCCGTCCGCCGGCCCGGCCCTGGCCGACGCCCTCAAGGCGGTCTTCGAGCGCGACCCGCAGCTGTACTACGAGGACGGCTACCAGGAGATGGTCGACCGCGGTCTGATCATCGACGTGCAGCCGATCGGCGAGGTCTCCTGGGTCGAGGTCGACAACCACGACGACCTGGCCAAGGCTCGGGAGATCGCGTGCCGGTACTGACCCGACTGGTGCCCTCGCCGGTGTTCGTCGAGGTGCGGGCCGGCGCACTGGACGCGCTCGGCGGCATCCTCGCCGACCAGCGGCTGTCCTCGTCCGGCCGGATCGCGGTGGCGATCAGCGGCGGCTCGGGAGCGGTGCTGCGCGAACGCCTGGAGCCGGCGCTGCCCGGCGCCGACTGGTACCAGGTCGACGACGGCACCCTGGACAGCGCGGTCCGGCTGACCGACGAGATCCGCCGCGGCCACTACGACGCCCTGGTGGGCCTCGGCGGCGGCAAGATCATCGACGTGGCCAAGTACGCCGCGGCCCGGGTCGGCCTGCCGGTGGTCGCGGTCGCCACCAACCTCGCCCACGACGGCATCTGCTCCCCGGTCTCCACCCTCGACAACGACGCCGGCCGCGGCTCCTACGGAGTGCCCGGCCCGATCGGCATCGTGGTCGACCTCGACGTCATCTCCAAGGCGCCGAAGCGGTTCGTGGCCGCCGGGATCGGCGACGCGGTCTCCAACATCTCCGCCTGCGCGGACTGGGAGCTCTCGCACACCGTCACCGGCGAGCCGGTCGACGGCCTGGCCGTGGCGATGGCCCGGGCGGCCGGCGAGAACCTGCTGCGGCACCCGGGCACCCTGGAGGACCCGGACCTGCTGACCACGCTCGCGGAAGCACTGGTACTGTCCGGCATCGCGATGAACATCGCCGGCAGCACCCGGCCCAGCTCTGGTGCCTGCCACGAGATCTCGCACGCCCTGGACGTGCTCCACCCCAAGCGGTCCGCCCAGCACGGCGAGCAGGTCGGCCTCGGCGCGGCCTTCGCCTGCTTCCTGCGGGGCGAGCAGGACCTGTCCGGACTGATCGTGGAACGCCTGCGTTTCCACGGCCTGCCGGTGACGGCCGATCAGCTCGGCTTCACCGAGGCGGAGTTCACCGAAGCGGTGCACTACGCTCCGAACACCAGACCGGGGCGCTTCACCATCCTCGAACACCTCGACCTCTCCGCCACAGACATCAGGGACGCGTACGCCGACTATGTCCAAGCCGTCAACAGCTGAACGCCCGCCGGTTGACCTCACCCGCCGCCCGTCGATCGAGGAGCTCCGGGCGGTCATCCACCCCGAGGGCATGCTCCAGCGACGCAGCGCCGAGCACTGGGCCGGCCGCCTCTACATGCGGAAGATCTCGCTGCGGATCACCCGCATCCTGTCGACCGTCACCGCCATCACGCCCAACGGCCTGACCTACCTGATGATGCTCACCGGCATCCTGGCCGGCATAGCGCTGGTGGTCCCGGGCCTGGGCGGCGCGATCCTCGGCGCCCTGCTGATCCAGATCTACCTGCTGCTGGACTGCGTGGACGGCGAGGTCGCCCGCTGGCGCCGCCAGACCTCGCTCACCGGCGTCTACCTCGACCGGGTCGGCCACTACATGTCCGAGGCGGCGCTGCTCACCGGCCTCGGCCTGCGCGCCACCGACCTGCTGCACCGCGAGGGCTCGCACGCCGCCTGGCAGTGGGCCTTCCTCGGCACGCTGGCCGCGCTCGGCGCGATCCTGATCAAGTCCGAGACCGACCTGGTCGACGTCGCCCGGGCCCGCTCCGGCCTGACCGCCGTCCTGGACGAGGCCTCGGTGCCGCGTTCGAACGCCGTCGCCAAGGCCCGCCGGGCCGCCTCGCTGCTGAAGTTCCACCGCCTGGTCGGCGCCGTCGAGGCCTCGCTGTTCATCCTGGCCGCCGGCATCGCCGACCAGGTCCACGGCGGCCTGTACTTCACCCGCCTCGCCGTGGTGGTGCTGGCCGCCATCGCGATGCTGCAGACCGTCCTGCACCTGCTGTCCATCGTGCTCTCCAGCAGGCTCCGATGAGCGACGACTTCCGCCTCGGCGCGGTCATCATCACCATGGGCAACCGGCCCGCCGAACTGAACGCGCTGATCGAGTCGGTGCGCGCCCAGCAGGGCCCGCCGGTCGAACTCGCCGTGGTCGGCAACGGCGCCCCGCTGCCCCCGCTGCCGGCGGACGTCCGCACCGTCGAACTGCCCGAGAACCTGGGTATCCCCGGCGGCCGCAACGTCGGCATCGAGCTGTTCGGCCCGGACGGCCGGGACGTCGACGCGGTGCTGTTCCTGGACGACGACGGCTCGCTGCCGAAGACCGACTCCGCCGAGCTGCTCCGGAAGGCGTTCACCGCCGACCCGTCGCTGGGCATCGTCTCGTTCCGGATCGCCGACCCGGAGACCGGTACCACCCAGCGCCGGCACGTGCCCCGGCTGCGCGCCAGCGACCCGCTGCGCGCCTCCCGGGTCACCACCTTCCTCGGCGGCGCCAGCGCGGTGCGCAGCGCGGTCTTCCCGCAGGCCGGGCAGCTGCCCGCGGAGTTCTTCTACGCCCACGAGGAGACCGACCTGGCCTGGCGGGCGCTGGACGCCGGCTGGTCGATCGACTACCTCCCGGACGTGGTGCTCCACCACCCGGCGACCTCCCCGGCCCGGCACGCGGCGTACTTCCATAACGTGGCCCGCAACCGGGTGTGGCTGGCCCGACGGAACCTTCCGGCCCCCTTGGTGCCTCTCTATCTGGGGACCTGGTTCCTGCTGACGGTCGCCCGGCGGCCCTCCGGCTCGGCGCTCAAGGCGTGGCTCGGCGGGTTCCGGGCAGGCTGGAGCGAGCCCTGCGGCCCGCGTCGGCCGATGAAGTGGTCCACCGTCTGGCGCTTGACCAGGCTCGGCAGACCGCCAATCATCTGATCGCAACCGGTCGGCATTACCCCCGCCGCCCGCACGCAAACCTGAGCTCCTCGTGGTACGCCCCGGTTCCGCGCCCCGTCCCCCCGGGGCCGCGGAATTTCGACCCCCTGAAGGACGAATGTGTCGACACTGAGTGACCCGGTCAACCTCTCCGCACCGAGGGGCACCGACGCGGGTCTGACCCCGAAGCAACTGGCGGACAAGTACGGGCTGTCCGTCAGCGGCAAGCGGCCGAGTCTGCCGAAGTACATCGGCCAGCTGTGGGCCCGGCGCGCCTTCATCAGCTCGTTCGCGACCGCCCGCCTGGTCGCGCAGTACACCACCGCGAAGCTCGGCCAGCTCTGGCAGGTGCTCACCCCGCTGCTCAACTGCGCGGTGTTCTACCTGGTCTTCGGTGTGATCATGCAGAGCCGGGACGGCGTCCCGGTCTACATCGCCTGGCTGTGCGTCGGCGTCTTCGTGTTCCAGTTCTCGCAGAGCGCGATCCAGGCCGGCACCCGCTCGATCTCCGACAACCTCGGCCTGATCCGGGCACTGCACTTCCCGCGCGCCTCGCTGCCGATCGCGTTCACCGTGATCCAGCTCCAGCAGCTGCTGATCTCGATGGTGGTGCTGGTCGCCATCGTGCTGGCCAACGGCATCCGTCCGGCCATGACCTGGCTGCTGATCATCCCGGCGCTGGTGCTGCAGTCGCTGTTCAACACCGGCCTGGCCATGGTGATGGCCCGGATCGGCGCCAAGACCTCGGACATCTCGCAGCTGATGCCCTTCCTGCTGCGCACCTGGATGTACGTCTCCGGCGTGATGTACAGCGTCTCCGGCTACATCAAGAGCTGGCCGACGATCTGGCAGACGGTCTACTCCTGGAACCCGGCGACGGTCTACATGGACCTGATGCGCTACGCGTTCATGCCGGACAGCTTCGACAAGAGCAAGTACCCGGGCGGCTACGACGCGGCGGGCCACAAGCTCCCCGAGGCGCTGAACCTCCCGCACCACATCTGGATCATGGCCGGCACCTGGGCGGTCGTCGCCTTCGTCATCGGCTTCGTGTTCTTCTGGAAGTCCGAGGAGGAGTACGGCCGTGGCTGACGCAGCGATCGACACCCTGAAGGAGACCACCGCGGTGGACAACCAGGCCCGGGTCCCCACCGTCGTGGTGGACGACGTGCACATCATCTACAAGGTGCACGGTGCGGGCGCCGGCAAGGGCAGCGCCACCTCGGCGCTGAGCCGGATGATCACCCGCAAGAAGTCGCCCGCGATCCGCGAGGTGCACGCGGTCCGCGGCATCAGCTTCACCGCGTACAAGGGCGAGGCCGTCGGCCTGATCGGCTCGAACGGCTCCGGCAAGTCGACCATGCTGGCGGCCATCGCCGGCCTGCTGCCGACCGCGAAGGGCGCCATCTACACCAACGGCCAGCCCTCGCTGCTGGGCGTGAACGCGGCGCTGATGAACGACCTGACCGGCGAGCGCAACGTGGTGCTGGGCTGCCTGGCGATGGGCATGTCCCCGGCCCAGGTGCGCGAGCGCTACCAGAGCATCGTGGAGTTCTCGGGCATCAACGAGAAGGGCGACTTCATCTCGCTCCCGATGCGCACCTACTCCTCCGGCATGGGCGCCCGCCTGCGGTTCTCCATCGCCGCGGCGAAGACCCATGACGTGCTGCTGATCGACGAGGCCCTCGCCACCGGCGACCAGGGCTTCCAGCAGCGCTCCAAGGCCCGGATCAACGAGCTGCGCAAGGAGGCCGGCACGGTCTTCCTGGTCAGCCACGACAACAACGCGATCCGCGAGACCTGTGAGCGCACCATCTGGATCGAGCACGGCGAGCTGATCATGGACGGGCACACCGACGAGGTGGTCCGGCGGTACGAGAAGGGCGAGCGCCCCTGACGGGGCGCGGCCGACGGTCGCAGGGCCGGTGCGCGGGGAGCTCTCCCCGGCACCGGCCCTGCGCCGTGCGGCGGGTGAAGGCGTGGAGACGGAAGCGTGTCCGAGGCGCGATGGCGGCCGGGACCGGTGTAGAACGGGGGAGTGACGGCAGTGTCGGCTTCAACCAAATCTGATAACCAGACAGCGGCGGTGACGCTGGACAAGGCGGACCTGGAGAACTTCCCGGTCGCGCCCGCCTTCCTGCCCGCCGCCTGGCGCGGCGACCTGATGGCGGTCTACGGCTTCGCCCGGCTGATCGACGACGCCGGCGACGGCGACCTCGCCGACCCGGTCTCCGTCGCCCACCTGCTGGACGTCCCCGGCGCGCCGGAGGACGAAGGCTTCCGGCTGGCCCTGCTGGACGGCCTGGAGCGGGACCTCGACCGGGCCTTCGCCACCGCCCTCGGCGACGACCGCGCGCAGGGCGGCACCGTGCTCGGCACCGCCGCCGGCGAGCCCCGGCACCCGCTGGTCCGCCGTCTGGTCCCGCTGATCGAACAGCACGCCGTCACCCCCGAGCCGTTCCGCCGGCTGATCGAGGCCAACCGGGTCGACCAGACCGTCACCCGCTACCCGACCTACGACGACCTGCGGCACTACTGCACGCTCTCCGCCGACCCGGTCGGCCGCCTGGTGCTCGCGCTGGCCGGCCGCGCCACCCCCGAGCGGATCGAACTCTCCGACGCGATCTGCACCGCGCTGCAGATCGTCGAACACCTGCAGGACGTCGCCGAGGACCTCGACCGCGGCCGGATCTACCTCCCGCAGGAGGACCTCGCCACCTTCGGCGTCACCGAACAGGACCTCGCCGCCCCCGCCGCCTCGCGCGAGGTGCGGCAGCTGATCGCCTGGGAGGCGAGCCGGGCCCGGACCCTGCTCGATCGCGGCGCGCCGCTGGTAGGTACGGTTCACGGGAGGCTTCGACTGCTGCTGGCGGGATTCACCGCCGGCGGGTACGCGGCCCTGGACGCCATCGCGGCGGCCGGGTACGACGTGCTCGCGCACCGGGCGAAGCCGGACAAGCGCCGCCTGGCCGGCCGGGCGGCGGCACTTTTCGCGAAGGGAAGGTGAGCGCCCGCGTGGGGGCATCACCACTGGCGTCCGCGCCGGTCATGGCGGCCTACCGGTACTGCGAGGCGGTCACCGCCCTGCAGGCCCGCAACTTCAGCTACGGCATCCGGCTGCTGCCCGAGGCCAAGCGGCTGGCGATGTCCGCGCTGTACGCGCTGGCCCGCCGGGTCGACGACATCGGCGACGGCGAACTGCCCGCCGAGCAGAAGACCGAGGCGCTGGCCCGCACCCGCGTCCTGCTGGACGAGATCCGGGCGGGCGCGGTCGGCGAGGACGACACCGACCCGATCAAGGTCGCGCTGGCCGACGCCGCCCGCCGCTTCCCGATCCCGCTCGGCGGTTTCGACGAGCTGATCGACGGCGTCGAGATGGACCTCAAGGGCGTCGAGTACGAGACGTTCGACGAGCTCAAGGTGTACTGCCGCTGCGTGGCCGGCTCGATCGGCCGGCTCTCGCTCGGCGTGTACGGCTGCGAGGACTGGGAGCGCGGCGCCGCCTACGCCGACACCCTGGGGCTGGCGCTGCAAATCACCAACATCCTGCGCGACCTGCGCGAGGACGCCCTGAACGGCCGCACCTACCTGCCCGCCGAGGACCTCGCCCGGTTCGGCTGCCAGCAGGGCTTCGCCCTCCCGAAGCTCCCGCTCGGCGCCGACTTCACCGGCCTGGTCGCCTTCGAGGCCGACCGCGCCCAGCAGGCCTTCACCGAGGGCCTGCAACTGCTGCCGATGCTCGACCGCCGCAGCCGCGCCGCCACCGCCGCGATGGCCGGCATCTACCACCGCCTGCTCGGCCGGATCGCCGCCGACCCGCACTCGGTGCTCCGCGGCCGGGTCTCGCTGCCCGGCTGGGAGAAGGCGTACGTGGCACTGTCCGGGCTCGCCGGAGGGCGTTCTTGATTCTCACGCCAGTTATGTCACGCTGTGTCAACAGGGAGTCACGACGCATGCGCACGTTGTTGTGCCCTCAGTCCACTGCCGCCAGGGAGGACCGATGAGCACGCCGACGCCGCAGCGGCAGCGCACCGCCGTGGTGATCGGCGGCGGCCTGGCCGGCATCACCGCCGCACTCCGGCTGGCCGAGGCCGGTGTGCGCACCACCCTGGTCGAGGCCCGTCCCCGGCTCGGTGGCCTGGCCTTCTCCTTCAAGCGCGGCGACCTGACGGTCGACAACGGACAGCACGTCTACCTGCGCTGCTGCACCGCCTACCGCGGCCTGATCGACCGCCTCGGTGCGAACGCCCTGGTCGACCTCCAGGACCGGCTGGACGTCCCGGTGCTCGGCCTGGCCGCCGACGGGACCCGCAGCCTCGGCCGGCTGCGCCGCGCCGCCCTGCCCGTCCCGCTGCACCTGGCCGGCAGCCTCGCCACCTACCGTCACCTGAGCCCGGCCGACCGGCTGCGGGTGGTGCGCGGCGCGCTCGCCCTCAAGGGCCTCGACCAGGACGACCCGGCGCTCGACGAGATCTCCTTCGGCGAGTGGCTGCGCCGCCACGGCCAGACCCCGGCCGCCATCGAAGCGGTCTGGGACCTGGTGGGTGTCGCCACCCTGAACGCCACCGCCGACCGCACCTCGATGGCGCTGGCCGCCAAGGTGTTCCAGACCGGCCTGCTGTCCGACCCGGGCGCCGCCGACATCGGCATCGCCCGCGTCCCGCTCGGCGAGATCCACCACGACCGGGCCCGCGCCGAACTCGAACGCGCGGGCGTCCGGGTGCTGCTGCGCACCAAGGCCGCGGAACTCAAGGCCGCCGAGCCGAACGCCGTCCGGCTGGAGAGCGGCGAACTGCTCACCGCCGACACCGTGGTGCTGGCCGGCGCCCAGGACACCGCGGCGGCGCTGCTGCCGCCGGGCGCGATCCCCGGGCAGGAGCGGCTCGCCGAGTTCGGCACCGCGCCGATCCTCAACGTGCACGTGATCTACGACCGGCCGCTGATCCGCCGTCCGTTCTTCGCCGCGATCGGCTCCCCGGTGCAGTTCGTCTTCGACCGCACCCCGCACTCCGGCCTGGACGTCCCCGGCGCCCAGTACCTGGCGGTGTCGCAGTCCGCCGCCGAGGACGAGATCGACCTGCCGGTCGCCGAGCTGCGCGAGCGCTACCTGCCCGAGCTGGCCCGGCTGCTGCCCGCCGCCCGCGACGCGCGGGTGCTGGACTTCTTCGTCACCCGGGAGCGCACCGCCACCTTCGACCCGGCGCCCGGCACCGCCCGGCTGCGCCCCGGCGCGCGCACCGACCTGCCGGGCATCCTGCTGGCCGGCTCCTGGACGGCCACCGGCTGGCCCGCGACCATGGAGGGCGCGGTGCGCAGCGGGCACGCCGCGGCCGACGCCGCGCTGGCCGGCACCGGCCGGCTCCCGGTCGATCGCGCGGACGGGCGGTGGCCCCGATGACGGCGACCCGGCAGTCCCCGACCACCGACATCGCACCCGGCCGGCCGCCGTTCGCGGCCGGTCAGACGTACCGAGAGGGAACGCACGTGGAGGCACGCACCGGCTCGACGGTCGGGGACACCCTGACGGTCCTGGACCTGCTGGCGCGCGGGCGCACGCTCTGCACGCCGCCGATGCGCGAGGCCGTCGCCCGTCTGGCCGCGCCGATGGACACCGTCGCGGCGTACCACTTCGGCTGGATCGACCGCGACGGCAAGCCCGCCGCGGGCGACGGCGGCAAGGCGGTGCGCCCGGCGCTGGCGCTGCTGTCGGCCGAGGCGGTCGGCGCGGACGCGCAGGTGGGCGTACCGGGCGGCGTGTCGGTCGAGCTGGTGCACAATTTCTCCCTTCTTCATGATGATCTGATGGACGGTGACGAGACGCGTCGGCACCGGGCCACCGCCTGGACGGTGTTCGGCCCGGCGCAGGCCGTGCTGGTCGGCGACGCGCTGTCCACTCTCGGCACCGAGGTCCTGCTGGACGCCGCGGTGACCGGCGGGGCCACCCCGACCGACGCCGCCCGCGCGGTCCGTCTGATCACCACCGCGACCCGGCGGCTGATCGACGGTCAGGCGCTGGACGTCTCGTTCGAACAGCGGGACGTGGTGACGGTCGAGGAGTGCCTGACCATGGAGGGCGGCAAGACCGGCGCCCTGCTGGCGGCCTCCGCGGCGATCGGCGCGGTACTGGCCGGCGCCGACGACCGGATCTCCGACGCGCTCCAGCGGTACGGCTACCACCTGGGTCTGGCGTTCCAGGCGGTGGACGACCTGCTGGGCATCTGGGGTGCCACCGAAGTGACGGGCAAGCCGCACTGGAGCGACCTCCAGTCGCGCAAGAAGTCGCTGCCGGTGTGCGCCGCGCTGGCCGAGGGGGGCGCCGCCTCCCGCGAGCTGGCCGCACAGCTGGCCGACCCGACCGGCCGCGGCGAGGAGAGCGAGCAGCAGCTCGCCGCCCGCGCCGCGCTGATCGAGCAGGCCGGCGGCCGGGCCTGGACGCAGGAAGAGGCCCGCCGCCAGTACGACACCGCCCTCGCCGCGCTCGGCGAGGTGCCCATGGCCGACGAGGTGCGCGAGCACTTCGTCGCACTCGCCGAATTCGTGGTGGTCAGAGAGAGGTGACGTAAGAGTGACAGCAACCGCGGGTGGAAGGCTCGGACCCCAAACCTCAGTTGCAGTAACACGATCTGACGATTCCTCACCCGCGGCGGCGCTCAGCCGGGCCACCGCACACCTGCTGTCACTCCAGCACGCCGACGGCTGGTGGAAGGGCGACCTGGAGACCAACGTCACCATGGACGCCGAAGACCTGTTGCTCCGCCAGTTCCTCGGCATCCGCACCGAGGAGCAGACCCGGGCCACCGCGGCCTGGATCCGCTCCCGGCAGCGGGAGGACGGCACCTGGGCCACCTTCCACGGCGGCCCGCCCGAGCTGTCCACCACCGTCGAGGCGTACGTCGCCCTCCGGCTCGCCGGGGACCCCCCGGACGCCCCGCACCTGCGCGCCGCCGCCGCCTTCGTCCGGGAGAACGGCGGCATCGCCGCCACCCGGGTGTTCACCCGGATCTGGCTCGCCCTGTTCGGCTGGTGGCCCTGGGCGAAACTCCCCGAACTGCCCCCCGAAGTGCTGTTCCTGCCCAGCTGGGCGCCGCTGAACATCTACTCCTTCGGCCAATGGGCCCGGCAGACCATCGTCCCGCTGACCGTGGTCTCCGCCCACCGCCCGGTCCGCCCGGCCCCGTTCGACCTCACCGAACTGCACACCGACCCGGCCGACCCGTACCCGAAGCGGCCGCTCGCCCCCGCGCACAGCTGGGACGGCCTCTTCCAGCGCCTCGACCAGCTGATGCACCGCTACCACCGGCACGCCATCAAACCGGTGCGCCGCCTCGCACTGCGGCAGGCCGCCGCCTGGATCGTCGAACGGCAGGAGGCCGACGGCTGCTGGGGCGGCATCCAGCCGCCCGCCGTGTACTCGCTGATCGCGCTGCGGCTGCTCGGCTACCGCCTCGACCACCCCGTGATGAAGGCCGGACTGGCCGCGTTCGACAGCTTCACCGTGCACACCGAGGACGGCAAGCGCTGGCTGGAGGCCTGTCAGTCCCCGGTCTGGGACACCTGCCTGGCCGCCATCGCGCTGCGCGACGCCGGACTGCCCGGCGACCACCCCGCGCTGGTGCGGGCCGGCGACTGGATGCTCGGCGAGGAGGTCACCACCCGCGGCGACTGGGCCGTCAAACGCCCCCGGCTCGCCCCCGGCGGCTGGGCGTTCGAATTCCAGAACGACACCTACCCGGACGTCGACGACACCGCCGAGGTGGTGCTCGCGCTGCGCCGGATCGACCACCCCGACCGGGTCCGGCTGGCCGGCGCCGTCGAACGCGCCGTCGGCTGGAACCTCGGCATGCAGTCCAAGGACGGCGCGTGGGGCGCCTTCGATGCCGACAACACCAGCAAGCTCCCCAACAAGCTGCCGTTCTGCGACTTCGGCGAAGTCATCGACCCGCCCTCCGCGGACGTCACCGCGCACGTGGTCGAGATGCTCGCCGAGACCGGCCGCACCCGCGACCCCCGGACCCGGCGCGGCGTCGCCTGGCTGCTGAGCCACCAGGAGGCCGACGGCTCCTGGTTCGGTCGGTGGGGCACCAACTACATCTACGGCACCGGCTCCGTGGTGCCCGCCCTGATCGCCGCCGGACTCACCCCCGGCCACCCCTCCGTCCGCCGCGCCGTCGGCTGGCTGACCGGCCGGCAGAACACCGACGGCGGCTGGGGCGAGGACATGCGCTCCTACGAGGACCCGGCCACCTGGGCCGGCCGCGGCGACTCCACCGCCTCGCAGACCGCCTGGGCCCTGATGGCGCTGCTCGCCGCCGGCGAACGCGACTCGGAGGCGGTCGAACGCGGCATCGCCTGGCTGACCCGCACCCAGCGGCCCGACGGGAGCTGGGACGAACCGCAGTTCACCGGCACCGGGTTCCCCTGGGACTTCTCCATCAACTACCACCTGTACCGGCTGGTCTTCCCGGTCACCGCGCTCGGCCGTTACGTGCACGACGCCCCGCTCGGCCGCGGTGGCCGGCGATGAACGACCCCCTGCTGGTGCTCTGCGCGCTGCGACCCGAGGCCTGGGCGCTGCGCGGCGGCGACTGGTCCGGCGCGGCCGGCGGCCCCCCGGTGCTGGCCCGCACCGGGATGGGCCGCCGGACCGCCGGGCGGCGGGCCGGCGCGCTGCTGGACGTCGGCGGCTACGGGGCGCTGCTGGTCGCCGGGTTCGGCGCCGCGGTCGGCCCCGGGGTGCGCCCGGGCGAGGTGATCGTCGCCGACCGGGTCACCGACGCCGAGGGCAGCGTCCACCCGCTGGCCACCGCGCCCGCGCTGGCCGGCGCGCTGGAGGAGGCCGGGATCCGCGCCCACCTGGGCACCCACCGCACCGCCGACCACGTGGTGCGCGGCGCCGAACGGGCCCGGCTGCACGCCGAGGGCGCGCTCGCCGTCGACATGGAGGCCGCCGCGGTGCTCGCCGCCCGCGCCGAGCGCGCTCCCGACCTGCCCGCCGCCGTCCTGCGGGTGGTGGTCGACACCCCCGAGCGGGAACTCATCCGCCTCAGCACCCTGCCCGCCGGATTCCGCGCCTGGCGGGTGCTGCGCGCCGCCGTCCCCGCCCTCACCGCGTGGCACCGGCAACTGGCCGCCGCGCCCCGTCCGCCGACGACCACACAGCCCTCGACGCTCCCTCAGGAAGCGAGCTAAGTCATGGCCATGCCGCTGCGTCAGACCGTCCGCGTGTCCACCTACCTCATGCAGCAGAAGCTGAAGCGCCGGGACAAGTTCCCGCTGATCGTGGAGCTGGAGCCGCTGTTCGCCTGCAACCTGAAGTGCGAGGGCTGCGGCAAGATCCAGCACCCGGCGGGGGTGCTCAAGCAGCGGATGCCGGTCGCGCAGGCGGTCGGCGCGGTCCTGGAGTGCGGCGCCCCGATGGTCTCCATCGCCGGCGGCGAACCGCTGATGCACCCACAGATCGACGAGATCGTCCGGCAACTGGTCGCCCGCCGCAAGTACGTCTTCCTCTGCACCAACGCGCTGCTGCTGCGCAAGAAGCTCGAGCTGTTCACCCCGTCCCCGTACTTCACCTTCGCCGTGCACATCGACGGACTACAGGAGCGGCACGACGCCTCGGTGGCCAAGGAGGGCACCTTCGCGGAGGCCGTCGAGGCGATCAAGGAGGCCAAGCGGCAGGGCTTCCGGGTCACCACCAACTCGACGTTCTTCAACACCGACACCCCGCAGACCGTGGTCGAGGTACTGGACTACCTGAACGACGAACTCAAGGTCGACGAGATGATGATCTCTCCGGCCTACGCGTACGAGAAGGCACCCGACCAGGAGCACTTCCTCGGCGTCGAACAGACCCGCGAGCTGTTCCGCACCGCCTTCGCCGGCGGCAACAGGCGGCGCTGGCGGCTCAACCACAGCCCGCTGTTCCTGGACTTCCTCGAAGGCAAGGTCGACTTCGAGTGCACGGCCTGGGGCATCCCCAACTACTCGCTGTTCGGCTGGCAGCGGCCCTGCTACCTGATGTCCGACGGCTACGTCCCCACCTACCGGGAACTCATCGAGAAGACCGACTGGGACAAGTACGGCCGCGGCCGCGACCCGCGCTGCGACAACTGCATGGCCCACTGCGGATACGAACCCACCGCCGTGCTCGCCACCATGGGCTCGCTCAAGGAGTCGATCCGCGCCGCCCGGGAGACCCTCGCCGCCCCCAAGGCCTGAGCAGCCGTCACGGGCCGCCCGCGTACCCGCGCAGGCGGCCCACGCCGACAGGCGACCGCGAGAGCGGGGCCGCAGGCTGGACACCGACCGTCCACCCACCCGCACCAGCCGTGAGGGGTACGCCATGCCACTGCTGAGCCGGATCACCGGGCCCGCCGACCTCCGCCGACTGCACCCCGAACAGCTCCCGCCGCTCGCCGCCGAGATCCGCCACTTCCTGATCGACGCCGTCACCCGCACCGGCGGCCACCTCGGACCCAACCTCGGCGTGGTCGAACTCAGCATCGCCCTGCACCGCGTCTTCGACTCCCCGCACGACCGCATCCTGTGGGACACCGGCCACCAGGCCTACGTCCACAAACTGCTCACCGGCCGGCAGGACTTCAGCCGACTGCGCACCAAGGACGGACTGTCCGGCTACCCCTCGCGCGCCGAATCCCCGCACGACCTGATCGAGAACTCGCACGCCTCCACCGCGCTCGGCCACGCCGACGGCATCGCCAAGGCCAACCAACTGCTCGGCGTCGACCGCTGCACCGTCGCCGTGATCGGCGACGGCGCGCTCACCGGCGGCATGGCCTGGGAAGCCCTCAACAACATCGCCGAGGCCGAGGACCGCCCGCTGATCATCGTCGTCAACGACAACGGACGCTCCTACGCGCCCACCATCGGCGGCCTCGCCCACCACCTCGCCACGCTGCGCACCACCAAGGGCTACGAACGCTTCCTCGCCTGGGGCAAGGACGCCCTGCAGCGCACCCCCGTGGTCGGGCCGCCGCTGTTCGACGCGCTGCACGGCGCCAAGAAGGGCTTCAAGGACGCCTTCGCCCCGCAGGGCATGTTCGAGGACCTCGGCCTGAAGTACCTCGGCCCGATCGACGGGCACGACATCGCCGCCGTCGAACAGGCGCTGCGCCAGGCCCGCAACTTCGGCGGCCCCGTCATCGTGCACTGCCTCACCGTCAAGGGCCGCGGCTACCGGCCCGCCGAACAGGACGAGGCCGACCGGTTCCACGCCGTGAACCCGATCGACCCGTACACCTGCCTGCCGATCTCGCCGACCGCCGGCACCTCGTGGACGTCCGTGTTCGGGACGGAGATGCTCGCGCTCGGCGCCGAGCGGCCCGACCTGGTGGCCGTCACCGCCGCGATGCTGCACCCCGTCGGACTCGGGCCGTTCGCCAAGGCCTACCCCGGGCGCACCTTCGACGTCGGGATCGCCGAGCAGCACGCCGTCGCCTCCGCCGCCGGGCTGGCCACCGGCGGGCTGCACCCCGTGGTGGCGGTGTACGCGACCTTCCTGAACCGGGCGTTCGACCAGGTGCTGATGGACGTCGCGCTGCACCGGCTCGGCGTCACCTTCGTGCTCGACCGGGCCGGCGTCACGGGCAGCGACGGGGCCTCGCACAACGGCGTGTGGGACCTGTCGGTGCTGCAGGTCGTGCCCGGGCTGCGGATCGCCGCGCCGCGCGACGCCGCCCGGCTGCGCGAACAGCTGCGCGAAGCCGTCGAGGTCGAGGACGCGCCCACCGTGGTGCGCTTCCCCAAGGGGGAACTCGGACCAGAGGTGCCCGCGATCGAACGCACCGGCGGCATCGACGTGCTCGCCCGCACCGGGCCCACGCCCGACGTGCTGCTGGTCGCCGTCGGCCCGATGGCGTCCGCCTGCCTGGACGCCGCCGCGCTGCTCGCCGCCGAAGGCATCACCGCCACCGTCGTCGACCCGCGCTGGGTCAAGCCCGTCGACCCCGCGCTCGTTATGATGGCCGCCGAGCACCGGATGGTGGTCACCGTCGAGGACAACGGCCGCACCGGCGGCGTCGGCGCCGCCCTCGCCCAGGCCATGCGGGACGCCGGCATCGACACGCCGCTGCGCGACCTCGGCGTCCCGCGGGAGTTCCTGGCGCACGCCTCCCGCGGTGAGCTGCTGGAGGAGATCGGGCTCACCGGCACCGGCGTCGCCGCCCAGACCGCCGCCCACGCCCGCCGGCTGCTGCCCGGGACCCGCACCGGCGTCCAGGAGTACCGGCCCCGGATGCCGCTGACCGATTGGAGCGAACCAGCGTGACCCAGGCCGAACCGTTCGACCTCGCCGCCCTGCTCGACGCCCGGGGCGGCGAACGCTACGAGCTGCACGCCCGCTACCTCAACCCGCAGCTGCCGCGAATGCTGCACACCATCGGCTTCGACCGGTACTACGAACGGGCGAAAGGCCCGTACTTCTACGACGGCGAGGGCAACGAGTACCTCGACATGCTCGCCGGATTCGGCATCTTCGCGCTCGGTCGGCACCACCCCGCCGTCCGGGCCGCCGTCCAGCAGGTGATGGAGCTGGAGACCGCCGACCTCACCCGCTTCGACTGCTCCCCGCTGCCCGGCCTGCTCGCCGAACAGCTGATCGCCCACGCGCCCGGCCTGGACCGGGTGTTCTTCGGCAACAGCGGCACCGAAGCGGTCGAGACGGCGCTCAAGTTCGCCCGGTACGCCACCGGCCGGCGCCGCGTCCTGTACTGCGACCACGCCTTCCACGGCCTCACCGCCGGCTCGCTGTCCGTCAACGGCGAGGGCGGCTTCCGCAAGGGCTTCGACCCGCTGCTGCCGGACACCGCGATCCCGCTCGGAGACCTCGGCGCGCTGCGGCGGGAGCTGAAGAAGGGCGACGTCGCCGCGCTGATCGTGGAGCCGATCCAGGGCAAGGGCGTGCTCGCCCCGCCGCCCGGCTGGCTGGCCGCCGCCCAGCAGCTGCTGCACGAGCACAAGGCGCTGCTGATCTGCGACGAGGTGCAGACCGGCGTCGGCCGCACCGGCACCTTCTTCGCCCACCAGGCCGAGGACGGCGTGCAGCCCGACCTGGTGTGCGCCGCCAAGGCGCTGTCCGGCGGCTACGTGCCGATCGGGGCCACCCTCGGCAAGTCGTGGATCTTCGAGAAGGTGTACTCCTCGATGGACCGCGTGCTGGTGCACTCCGCCAGCTTCGGCTCCAACGCCCAGGCGATGGCCGCCGGCCTGGCCACCCTGCACGTGATGCGGCAGGAGGAGGTGGTGGAGAACGCCGCCCGGGTCGGCGAGCTGCTGCGGGCCCGGTTGGCCGCGCTGGTCGAACGGTACGAACTGCTCGCCGAGGTGCGCGGTCGCGGACTGATGATCGGCATCGAGTTCGGCCGCCCCAAGTCGCTCAAGCTGCGCACCGGCTGGACGGCGCTGCAGGCCGCCCGCAAGGGACTGTTCGCGCAGATGGTGGTCGTCCCGCTGCTGCAACGGCACCGGATCCTCACCCAGGTCTCCGGCGACCACCTGGAAGTGATCAAACTGATCCCGCCCCTGATCATCACCGAGCGGGACGTCGACCGCTTCATGGACGCCTTCACCGACGTCATGGACGACGCGCACCGCGGCAGCGGCCTGATGTGGGACTTCGGCCGCACCCTGGTCAAGCAGGCCGTCGGATCGCGTTAGAGCTCGGTACGGCGGCGGCGCACCACGACCCACAGGTCCGCCGCCGCCACCAGCGTCAGCAGCCCGCAGCACACCGCGAACACGGTGAGCGTCCCGCTGCTGGGCGCGCCGTGCGGCGATGCGAAGGCCGCCCAGACCGCGAACCCCGCCGTGCACAGCGCGAAGAACGGCAGGAACAGCATCGACAGCAGGAAGCGCAGCTTCAGATCGGTGCGCGCGGTGGCCGGCTCCGTTCCGCTCCGCCAGACCACCGGAGTCTTCGCCCGCCGCATACGCAACCGCCTCCCTCTACCCTTCCAGCGTAGAACTGTCGGGGTGCGGGGAGGCGGGGCGATGAACGACCGGTTGGACGACTATCTGGGGCTGCGGGTGGAGCCCGCGCGGGCGCTGGCCGCCGAGCGCGGCTGGCGCACCGTGCGGGTGGTGGAACCCGAGGCGCTGCTGACCATGGAGTACCGCTCCGAGCGGCTCAACCTGACCGTCCGGGACGGCGTGGTGGAACGCGCCTGGGCGGGCTGAGGACGCACCGGCAGCGGGCGGCCGGCCCAGTGCGCGGCCGCGGGCTGCGGGCGGGGCACCGGGACCGGCCGGGCGAACCGGCCCTCGCGGTGCCAGACCGCCAGCACCCGCTGGTCCAGCGCGGCGATGGCCGGCTCGGCCAGCGGCAGCGACAGCAGCACCAGCGCACCCGCCGCCCAGCCGGCGAACACGTCGGAGATCCAGTGGGTGCCCAGGTAGACGGTGGTCAGGCCGATCGAGGCCGCGGTGAGCGAGGCCAGCACCGTGCCGGTGCGCCGCCAGCGGGCCGCCAGGTAGGCCAGCACGCCCCAGGTGACCACGGCGTTGGCGGTGTGCCCGGACGGGAAGATGGTGCCGCCGGAGAACAGCTCGGGCGACCCTATGTAGTGCGCGTAGTGCGGGCCCAGCCGACCGGTCAGGATCTTCACCGCGCCCACTGTGACGTTCAGCAGCAGCAGTGCCATGCCCATCACCAGCAGCGGCCGCGACGAGTGCGTGCGGTAGCAGCGCCAGCCCAGCCACAGACAGGCCGCGATCGCGGTCGGGCCGCGCTGGCCGGCGATCACCCAGATGTCCAGGTACGGCAGCGCCTGCGGCCACACCTTGTACGGGCGCAGCTGCTGCAGTGACCAGTCCAGGTCGACCAGCGGCGAGTCGAGCACAATGGCCAGCACCACCGCCAGGTAGAGCACGGCGGTGATGCCGAAGAGCAGAACGTGCCGCCGGCTGATCGACGGGGGCGCGGATTCTGTCGGCGCGGTGACGGAATCGCGCTCGGACTGGACCGGAAACGTGCGTGGTCCGGTCGATATCCGCGGCACGGGGGATTCGGGCTTGGCTGGCACCCTTCGACATTACCGGCTGCCTCCGAGCGCTCCGGGCTGTACGGGCAATCTGTCACCCGCCGGTGATCGGTTGTCCGCACTTTCCCCATACGGGCAGTTCGGCGTGCGAGCGGAAGGGCCGTAAAGCGGAGCGGAGTGTGCGAAATCACCCTCTGCGGCGCTCCGGGTGCCGTTTCCTCCGGGTTTCTCCAATTGCCGGGCGGGTAGTGCGGGAACGAAAGAAGCGGCCGATTTCCCGTGACGCAGGTCACTTCCGGGAAATCGGCCGCCGGGTCGGGCGACGGGGTCGGGTCAGGGCAGAACCTTCTCGACGGCTGCCGCGCCGTGCTCCTCCAGGTCCTTCTTCGCCTTCGCGACCCGCTTCGGGGTGACGTCGAGCCCCTGGGCCATCACCAGGTCCTCGGGGTCGACGGGGTTCTCCGCCCCGGTGTGCAGCAGCTTGTCCGGAGTCGGCTTGGAGTCGCTGTCCGTGGTGTCGGTCATCAAGATCCTCCGTGGGTACGCCCGCCGCCGGTGGACGGCGGCGGGAGGTCTGCACGTCGAGTCTGGACCCGCGCCGTTGAGGGCGCACCACGAGACCCCAACTAGATGAATGATGCGAAGGGTTAGTGGTCGTAGGCGGTCAGCGAGCGCATGACGGGCTGACCGGTCCGGTCGTTGTGCCAGATCGCCGAGGTCAGCGCGAGGATGCGTTGCAGGACACGGACCATCACCCCGGCCGGTGTGCGGCCCTGGTGGCGTTCGAGGTCGAGCTGGGCCTTGAACGTCTGGTTGACCGACTCGATGATCTGCCGCAGCGGCTTGAACAGCCTGGCTCCGGCCCGCTCGGGTTCGCCCTTGCGGGCCGGGCGGAGCAGGTGGACGCCCCACTTGGCGAGTTCGTGTTCGAAGGCGCGGCCGTAGTAGTGCCGGTCGCCGATCAGGGTCTGGCCCGGCCGGGATCCGGCCAGGTCGGGTTCGGCGTGGAGGATGCCGAGCAGGGTCTGGCGCTCGTCGGCCTTCGCGCCGGTCAGCGCGAACGCGACGGGCAGGCCGTGCAGGGTGCACACCAGATGCAGGCGCAGGCCCCAGAAGTAGCGGGAGTGGCTGGCGCAGTAGCCGTACTCGGCCCATCCGGCCAGGTCGGAGCGCTTGGCGGTCTCGCGTGAGCGCCCGCATTCCACCGGGGTGGAGTCGACGACCCACACGCTGTCGGTCCACAGCGAGGTGTCGGTCGCGACCAGGCGGTTGACGCGGGCGATCAGGCCGGCGGCCTTGCGCAGGCGCCGGTTGTAGCCGGACTGCCCGGGCAGGTACGGGAACAGGTGCCGCAGGTGGGTGGTGGCGTGGCGGATCCAGCGGCGCTCGGAGGTGAAGCCGAGCAGGGCCTGCATCACCGCCAGGGTGACCAGTTCGGCATCGCTGAGCCGGGGCGCGATCCCGATCTCGGGTCGCCACGGCGCCAGATGGGGCGATTCCTTCAGCAGGTCGTCGGTCTTCACGTAGAGTGCGGTCGCGAGGGAGTCCAGGTCAGGCGTCACAACCGACCTTTGGACTCCCTCGCGTCATTTCATGCACGCCAGCGAGCCCTTGGCATCAATCATCTAGTCGAGCGGGCCGCCCGCCACGTAGATGACCTGGCCGGAGACGAAGCCCGCGCCCTCGGAGGCGAGGAAGGAGATGGTGTGCGCGATGTCGTCCGGCACGCCGACCCGCTGGACCGGGATCGCCGAGGCGGCTGCCTGCTTGAACGCCTCGAACTCCATGCCGACCCGGGCCGCGGTGGCCGCCGTCATGTCGGTGGCGATGAAGCCGGGGGCGACCGCGTTGGCGGTGATGCCGAACTTGCCGAGCTCGATCGCCAGGGTCTTGGTGAAGCCCTGCAGGCCGGCCTTGGCCGCCGAGTAGTTGGCCTGGCCGCGGTTGCCCTGCGCGGAGGAGGAGGACAGGTTGACGACGCGTCCGAAGCCGGCCGCGACCATGTGCTTCTGCACCGCGCGGGTCATCAGGAAGGCGCCCTTGAGGTGCACGTTCATCACGGTGTCCCAGTCGGACTCGGACATCTTGAACAGCAGGTTGTCGCGGAGCACGCCCGCGTTGTTCACCAGCACGACGGGGGTGCCCAGTTCGGCGGCGATGCGGTCGACCGCGGCCTCCACCTGTTCGGCGTTCGAGACGTCGGCGCCGACGGCCAGCGCCCGGCCGCCCGCGGCGACGATCGCCTCGGCGGTGCCCTTCGCGTTGGACTCCTCCAGGTCGACCACCGCGACCGCGTAACCGTCGGCGGCCAGCCGGAGTGCGGTGGCCGCGCCGATCCCGCGGGCCGCACCCGTCACCACGGCCACCCGCACCGGAGCGTCTGCGGTCACGGACGTGCTCTGCTCGGTCATCTTCGTACTCGTCTCTCTCGAAGTCGGACGACGGGACCGGCCCGGGCCGGTGACCCGCGGATGGGAATTGAATGAGGTGCGCAGCGCGCAGCGCGGCAACCCTACCGGCGAGTAGAAATTCCGGCCAGGGGCAGCGCCGCAGGTGACGGAGGGTGAGGGCGCTCGGCGGCCGACTGGGTGAACCAGGTTGGTCGTGACCCCGACATAGGGGGGAAATATGCCAACTTTGCCGAACCTGCGACTACTCTGCGCCCCTACCTGCCGGTCCAGGCCGACCGTTTGTATAGTGTGCGCCAGCAGCCACCGGCTGCACGGCCGGCGCGTCCTTACTCACAGCGGGATGCTCACTCGCCGTTACTGCCCCGCTCGGGTGTCCCACACACACCGCGAGCGTGACACCGGGACGGATTTCATGGTGCTGGGGGAGATCCCGACAACCCGTGTGCCCGGTCGACTGCAGCAGTCGCCCGGTCACCTCATCCGCGTGGCCCAGCAGGTACACACCCGCTTGTGGTCCGAATACGTCGGTACCGAGCTGACGGCTCCGCAATTCGCGGTGCTGCTGGTACTGGCACTGGAGCCCGGCGCCGACCAGCGAACGGTCGGCGAACGGGCATCGCTCGACAAGGCGACGATGGCCGAAATGGTCGCCAGGCTGGTCCGGCGGGGCCTGGTGCTCCGCCGCCGGGACCCGGCCGACGGTCGTCGCAAGCTGCTGGCCCTCTCGCAGAGCGGTGCTCAGGCCGTGCGCGAGGCGACCGGCGGCGTGGTCCGGGTCCAGCGGACCCTGTTCGAGTCGCTGAGCCCGGACGAGCAGCTGGAACTCGTCCGGACCATGGCACGGATCGCCCGGCTGGAGCCGGCCGCCGTTGCCGTGATGGCCGACGCCCGGCCCACGCTGGACGCCCAGCGTGCCATCGGCTACCTGATCCGGGTCGCCCAGCAGGTGCACACCAAGCTCTGGTCGGAGAAGGTCGGCACCGAGCTGACGGCTCCTCAGTACGCGGTGCTGGACGCGCTGGAGACCGAACCGGGCGCCGACCAGCGCACGGTCGGCGAGCTCGCCTCGCTGGACAAGGCGACGATGGCCGAGATGGTCAGCCGGCTGGTGCGACGCGGCCTGGTGCTGCGCCGCCGCGACCCCTCGGACGGGCGCCGCAACCTGCTCTCGCTCTCCCCGACCGGCCAGGAGCTGTTGCACCGCTCCACCGCCGGGGTGCGTGAGGTCCAGGAGGCGCTGCTCGCTCCGCTGGAGCCGCACGAGCACGCGCAGGCTCTGGCGCTGCTCGCCAAGGCGGCTCGGCTGTAACGATTCTGCAAAGCGTCGTCCAATTTTTTGGGCGACGAACGCGCTCCGGCGGGCACGCGGCACCGCTCGGGACGCTCCGGAAGGGGCCGACACCTCGTCAGGTGTCGGCCCCTTCCGGGTTGTTCCGGCCGTCACTCTCCGTGCTGACTGAGCGTCAGCTAGAGCTGACGTGACGTCAGTCGCGCGGGGGAACGGCGGGGCGTCAGTTCCAGTCGAAGTCGGCCGGGTCGGGGCCGATTCGCTTGCCGGTGGCGACGGCTGCGATCGCCGCGAGGTCCTCGGCGTCCAGCTCGAAGCCCGTCACGTCCAGGTTCTCCCGGATGCGGGCCGGGGTGACCGACTTCGGGATGGCGATCACGCCGCTCTGCAGGTGCCAGCGCAGCACCACCTGGGCCGTCGAACGGCCGTGCTTCTCGGCGATCTTCAGCAGCGCGGGCTCGGCCAGCAGGTCGCCGCCCTGGCCCAGCGGGCTCCACGCCTCGGTGGCGATGCCGTGCTCGGCGTGGAAGGCGCGCAGCTCGGCCTGCGGGAAGTACGGGTGCAGCTCGACCTGGTTCAGCGCCGGGACCACCGAGGTCTCCTTGAGCAGCAGCTCCAAGTCCGCGATGTGGAAGTTCGAGACGCCGATCGCGCGGACCCGGCCGTCGGCCTGCAGCTGCTCGAAGGCGCGCCAGATGTTCACGAACGCGGGGCCGTGCATCGCCCGCGGCCAGTGGATCAGGTACAGGTCCAGCTGCTCCAGGCCGAGCTTGGCCATCGACTCGTCGAAGGCGCGCAGCACCCGGTCGCGGCCCTGCTCGCCGGACCAGTCGAGGGTGCCGGAGTTCCACAGCTTGGTGGTGACGAACAGCTCGTCACGGGCCACGCCGGACTCGGCGATCGCCTGGCCGGTGCCCGCCTCGTTCTCGTAGATCGCGGCGGTGTCGATCGAGCGGTAGCCCGATTCGATCGCGGTGCGCACCGCCGGGACGGCCTCCGCGTCCGGCACCTGCCAGACACCGAAGCCGAGCTGGGGGATCCGCACGCCGTTGTTCAGCGTGATCGACGGGATCGGGGGTACTGCGGGAGTGCTGGTCACGAGAAGGGGTGCCCTTCGGTCGGGTGGCTGTGGGGAGTTTCCAAGAGGGCGGCAACCGGGTTGAACAGCGGAGTATTCCCGATGGGCAGGAGTTCCCCCCAACAGGGGAAACGCTTCGGGGGCCGCAGCCGGATCGGGCAGAACCGCGAAAGCCCGTGAGGCGTGCATCACAGGTGATTCCGCCGCGTCCGGGGAGGGTGGTCCGGACGGGTGAATGGGCGGGCCCGGCGGTGGTGGTGCGGCGGTCGGTGGGCGGGCCCGGGCCAGACTGCCGGGGTGACCAAGACTTCAGGTTCTCCGTCAAGCCAGCGCGGTGAGATCGGCGGCGTCCCGACCCGGTACATCGGTATCGGCGTCATCGTGGTGCTGGCGATCTGGTTCCTGTTCGCCAACCTGGACAAGGTGAAGATCCAGTTCTGGGTCTTCACCGTCACCTGCCCGCTCTGGATCGCGCTGCTGGCCACGCTGCTCGCGGGAACGGCGCTCGGCTGGCTGCTGAAGGGCCGGCGCACCCGGTGACGGCGCCGCAGGAGGCCACGGGGCGGTCGACCGGAGAGCCGCTGATCGAGCTGCGCCGGGTGAACAAGCACTACGGGCAGCTGCACGTGCTGCAGGACATCGACCTGACGGTGGGCCGGGGTGAGGTCGTGGTGGTGATCGGCCCGTCCGGGTCGGGGAAGTCCACGCTGTGCCGGGCGATCAACCGGCTGGAGCCGGTGGAGAGCGGCGACATCCTGATCGAGGGCCAGCCGCTGCCCGCCGAGGGCAAGGGACTGGCGAAGCTGCGGGCCGAGGTCGGGATGGTGTTCCAGTCCTTCAACCTGTTCGCGCACCGGACGGTGCTGCAGAACGTCACGCTGGCCCAGATCAAGGTCCGCAAGCGCGGGAAGGCGGCGGCCGAGACCAAGGGGCGGGCGCTGCTGGAGCGGGTCGGACTGGCCTCGCAGGCCGACAAGTACCCGTCGCAGCTGTCCGGCGGCCAGCAGCAGCGGGTGGCGATCGCCCGGGCGCTGGCGATGGACCCGAAGGCGCTGCTGTTCGACGAGCCGACCTCGGCGCTCGACCCCGAGATGATCAACGAGGTGCTGGAGGTGATGCGCTCGCTGGCCGCCGAGGGGATGACCATGGTGGTGGTCACCCACGAGATGGGGTTCGCGCGTTCCGCCGCCAACCGGGTGGTCTTCATGGCGGACGGGAAGATCGTCGAGGACCGCGTCCCCGAGGAGTTCTTCGCGAACCCGCAGAGCGAGCGCGCCCGGGACTTCCTGTCCAAGATCCTGAAGCACTGAGGCGGCGCGGTGAAACAGCGGTACATCCTGCGCGCACTGGTGCTGTGCGCCGTGCTGCCCGGCCTGGCGGCCGGCCTGTCCGGCTGCGGCAAGGAGGGCACCCCGCCGCCGAAGGGCCCGCAGCCGAGCGCGCTGCCCAGCTACCAGGTGCGCAACAACACGATCACCGGCTCGCCCACCCTGGACGCGGCCCGGGCGCGCGGCCACCTGGTGGTCGGCGCCAAGGAGGACCAGCCGTACCTGGGCCAGAAGAACCCGGCCACCGGCGAGTACTCCGGCTTCGACATCGAGATCGCCAGGATGGTCGCCGCCGACCTGGGCTTCGCGCCCGACCAGATCGAGTTCCGCACCATCGCCTCCGCCAACCGGGAGACCGCGCTGCAGAACGGCCAGGTCGACTACTACGTGGGCACCTACACCATCAACGACAACCGCAAGAAGCTGGTCGGCTTCGCCGGCCCGTACTTCATCGCCGGGCAGGCGCTGATGGTCCGCAAGAACGAGACGAAGATCAACGGCCCGCAGGACCTGGCGGGCCGGAAGGTCTGCTCGGCCGCCGGGTCCACCCCGTACCAGCGGATCCAGACCAATTATCCGAAGGCCAAGCTGGTCGGCTACGACACCTACTCGGCCTGCGTGGACAACCTGATCAGCAATCAGGTCGACGCCGTCACCACCGACAACGCGATCCTGCAGGGCTACGTGGCCAAGGTCCCCGACGAGCTGAAGATGGTCGGCGAGCCGTTCTCCACCGAGCCGTACGGCATCGGCGTCCCCAAGAACGACACCGTGCTGCGGATGGCGATCAACGACGCGCTGCAGCTGAACATGGACAACGGCAACTGGAAGAAGGCGTACGAAGCGACGCTCGGCCTCTCCGGGGTGCCCGCGCCGCAGCCCCCGGCCATCGACCGGTACAAGTGAGCAGGGGGCGCGGATGAACGTCCTGACCAGCAACTGGTCCACCTACTGGCACGGCTTCCTCGGCACCCTGTGGCTGACCCTGGTCAGTGCCGCGCTGGCGCTGGTGCTCGGGGTGGTCATGGCGGGCTTCCGGGTCTCGCCGGTGAAACCGCTGCGGGCCGTCGGCACCGGGTGGGTGACGGTGCTCCGGAACACCCCGCTGACCCTGCTGTTCTTCATCGTGGTGCTGGGCCTGCCCCGGTTCCACATCACGCTGCCGTTCTTCACCTTCGCCGTGCTGGCGCTGGGCTGCTACACCTCGGCGTTCGTCTGCGAGGTGCTGCGCTCGGGCGTGAACACCGTGCCGACGGGGCAGGGTGAGGCGGCCCGCAGCCTGGGTCTGACGTTCGGTCAGACGCTGAGCCTGGTCATCATGCCGCAGGCGTACCGCTCGGTGGTCGCCCCGCTGGGCAGTGTGATGATCGCGCTGGCGAAGAACACCGCGATCGCGGGCTCGTTCAGCGTGGTCGAACTGCTCGGCACCTACCGGACCATCAACGAGCTGGGCTACAGCATCGTCTGGACCTTCGTCTGGATCGCGGTCGGCTATCTGATCATCACGCTGGCGATCAGCGCCCTGTTCAACGTATTGGAGCGACGGGTGGCGGTGTCCCGATGACGGTGGAGTCCTCCGCGCTGTACGACATCCCCGGGCCGAAGGCGCTGGCCCGGCACCGGCTGTACGGCATCCTGACGCTGCTGGTGATCGCCGCGGTGGTCGGCTGGGTGATCTGGATGCTGTTCCACACCAACCAGTTCACCTACGAGAAGTGGACGGCTTTCCAGTACAAAGGCGTCCAGGAGCTGCTGCTGCGGGGCCTCGGCAACACCCTGAAGGCGTTCGGCTGGACGGTGCTGTTCGCGCTCCCGTTCGGCGCGCTGTTCGCCGCCGGACGGCTCTCCGACCACCGGGCGGTGCGCTGGGTGTCCACCCTGGTGGTGGAGTTCTTCCGGGCCATGCCGCTGCTGGTGATGATCTTCTTCATCTTCGTCGCGCTCAAGGTCGAACCGCTCTGGGCGCTGGTGGCCGGACTCACCCTGTACAACGGCTCGGTGCTGGCCGAGGTGTTCCGGGCCGGCATCCTCGCCGTCCCCAAGGGGCAGAAGGAGGCCGCGTTCGCGCTCGGCCTGCGGAAGACCCAGGTGATGACGTACGTGCTGGTGCCGCAGGCGGTCCGGGCGATGTCGCCGACCATCGTCAGCCAGCTGGTGGTGGCGCTGAAGGACACCTCGCTGGGTTTCCTGATCACCTACGAGGAGTTCCTGCACGCCGGGAAGCTGATCGCCACCAACCTGGACTACGACCTGCCGTTCATCCCCGTGGTGATGGTGATCGCCCCGGTCTACATCGGCATGTGTCTGCTGCTGTCCTGGCTGGCCAAGTGGCTGGAGCGGCGCGCTCGGCGCAGCCCGCGTGAAGGGGCGACGCCGGTCGCCGAGGCCGGGCCGGTGGTGGACGGGCAGGGGTAGCGCCTCTTCGGGGCCCGGAAAAGGGTTGGGTCCGGGTCGGGGCGGTCGGCTAGGGTCGGAAAGTCTGTGACCGAGCGCACACGAGGAGTTGCCGGATGTCCGTGCTGCCCAGCCGGCAGGGCCTGCCCGATGCCGAAGTGATCGACCGGCGGGACGGGCCGTACGGCGAGGTGGCGCTGCGGCGGCGCGGTGGGCACTACGAGATCATCGCGAACGGGTGCTTCCTGATGGACACCGCCGACGGGCGGTCCGAACGGCTGCTGATCCAGGCGGCGTTGGACTCGGTGGGTGCGGGGGGCGGATTGAGTGTGCTGATCGGTGGACTGGGCGTCGGCTTCTCGCTGGCGTACGCCGCCGCCGAGCCGCGGTGGGGGCGGATCGCCGTGGTCGAGCGGGAGGGGGCGATCATCGACTGGCACCGGAGCGGGCCGCTCGGGGCGTTCTCCGCGGGCGCGTTGGACGATCCGCGGGTCGAGGTGGTGCACACCGATCTGGTGGCGCATCTCGGTTCCAGCGGGGAGCAGTACGACGCGCTGTGTCTCGACATCGACAACGGGCCCGACTGGACGGTCGGTGAGGAGAACGACGCGCTGTACGGCCCGGCCGGCCTGGCCAATGCCGCTGCCCGGCTGCGGGCCGGCGGCGTCCTCGCGGTGTGGAGTGCCCAGCCCTCCGCCGCTTTCGAACAGGCGCTGCGGGACGCCGGGTTCATCGATGTCCGGAGCGAGGAGATCGCCGTCGAGCGCGGGGTGCCCGACGTGGTGCACCTGGCGCGCCGGGCCGCCTGACGGGGCGCGGCCTTCACGCGGCCGAACTGCCGGATTCGGTGCGGAAGTTGTGCCCGTGACGCGTTCACAGCAGCGCTCGCGTGCGGCATGATCATCATCATGGCGGACGAGAAGACGGACCTCCTGGCGTGCCTCTGGGACGAGTTCAACGCCATGCGGTTCCCCAACGGCTGGTACGACCAGGAGCCCGAAGGCACCTGCCTGGTCACCCTGGGCGCCGTCCTCACCGGCTTCGCCGCCAGCGTCCTCGACGGGCCGTCGCTCGGCGCCCGGCACCGCGAGCACCTGCGCCGCCGGATCGTCCTGCTCGGCGAGCTGCTGCCGGCCTTCGCCGTCGACGGCTACGCCTCGCGGTACTTCGTCGCGCTGTACCGGATGGCGGTGCTGACGGAGGAGATCGACCTCGAGCGGGAGGAGATCGACCTCGAGCGGGGAGGCGGAGGGATTTAGCCGACGGAGAGGGCGGCGGACAGGACGGTGCGGAGCTGCTCCAGTTCGTGACGCCAGGCCGGGCCCTCGTCCGACTCCTCCCAGAGCTCGGCGAGTTCGGATTCCTCGCTGAGCACACCGGCCAGTGCGTCCAGGGCGAGGCGGCGTATCTCGGGACCGAACAGGGGGAGCGGCTGGTCCGGTCCGTACGCGGTGCTGATCGGGGTGCCGCCCGGGCACTGGGCGGCGACCAGGGCGGCAGCGGCGACGATCTGGCAGCCGTCGTCGGCGTCCAGGTCGTCGAACTCGCCGACACCGCCGCCGAGTACGGCGCGGATCAGGGCCTCGCGCTGCTCCGGGGCGGCCTCGTCGAGGTCGCCCGCGAAGTCGGCGGCGGTGTCGTTGTCGAACGGACCGATGTCCCAGGCACCCATGGTGATCTCCTTCGGTTGCAGTGCGGAGATCGTCGCAGGGTGGACTGACAGGTCGGGTGTCAGACAGCGGGCAGGGTGCGGGCGAGGAGGGGGAGCAGCCGGGCCCAGTGCAGGCGGAGCGCGGCGGGATCGAAGGCGTCGGTGTCGGGCATGGTGAAGCCGTGGACGGTGCCGGGGTAGATCTCGGAGGTGTGGCGGACCCCGGCGGCATCGAGGGCGTGGTTGAGCTCGGCGAGGGCCTCGGGCGTCAGATCGCTTGCGGCGTGGCCGAGATGGACCTCGGCGGTGAGTTCGGCGAAGACCTCGGGTCCGTCGGCGGCCACCGGGGCGTGGAACGCGGCGAGGGCGGCGACCCGGTGCGGGTGGGCCGCGGCGGTGCGGACGGCCTGGAGGCCGCCGATGCAGTAGCCGGTCACGGCGACCGGGCCGGCGGCGACCTCGGGGCGGGTGGTGAGGCAGCGTAGGAAGGCGTCGGCGTCGCGCAGGGCGCGTTCGCGGGTGTGCGCCGTGATCAGCGGCATCAGGTGGGTGAAGAGGTCGTGCCGGGCGTCCTCGCCGATGTACGCGGGGAGTTCGAGCACCGGGGCCGGGCCGTGGCGGTAGAAGAGGTTGGGGACGAGCACGTAGTAGCCGTGGCCGGCCAGTTCGCGGGCCAGGGCGCGCAGAGCCGGGCGGATGCCGAAGCCGTCCGGGTACATCAGTACCGCCGGGTGCGGGCCGCCCTCGGACGGGAAGGCGGCGAGGGCGTCGGCGTGGCCGTCCGGGGTGGGGATATGCAGCAGGTCGGTGCGGGGCTGGGCGGGCATCAAGTCTCCTGTCGCGGTTGACCGTTGGATGAGGTGTCAACTCGACGGAGGTGGGGCCCGGGCGGCGCTCAGGGGAGGGCCGGGTCGCCGATTCGTGTGTGGCGCGAGGCCGTCCCGGTCGTCATGGTCGGACAAGGTAGTCGACCGGACGGGGCGAGGCCAGCGGGCCTGGTGGGTGGCCGGGTGGCCGGGTGGGCGATGGGGCGGCCGGGGAATGCGGAACGGCGAGCCCGGGGTGGGCTCGCCGTTCGTCAGGTGCGGATCAGCCGAAGGGGCTGTTGGCCGGCGGGGGCGGCGGGGACTGCGGTGCCGCCGCAGGGGCCGAGGGTGCGGAGAGACCGCCGAAGGGGTTGTAGTCGGCCGGGGGGACCTTGACGAGGCGTCCCTTGGTGGGGTCGGCCTCCTCCGGTTCCTCGGCGGCGGGGGCAGCTGCTGCGGGGGCCGCGGCTGCACCGAAGGGGTTGAAGTCCGCCGGGGGGACCTTGACCAGGCGTCCCTTGGTGGGGTCCGCCGCCTCCGGCGGGTCGGCCGGGGCCGGGACCGTCGGCGGGGCGCTGGGCCGGGGCGGGATGTTGCTCGGCGGGCCGGTGATGGTGCCGAACGGGTCGGACGGCTCGGAGGACAGAACTGTCCCGAACGGGTCGGCGGACGCCGCGCGGGCCGGCGCCGGTGCGGCGACCGGGGCGGGCGCCGGGGTGGCGGCAGGGGCTGCTGCGGCCGGGGTTGAGGCTACGCCGAAGGGGTTGAAGTCCGCCGGGGGGACCTTGACGAGGCGGCCCTTGGTGGGGTCGGCGGCTTCGGGTTCCTCGGTGGAGGGGGTTGCCGCTGCGGGGGTCGGGGCTGCGCCGAAGGGGTTGAAGTCGGCCGGGGGGACCTTGACCAGGCGGCCCTTGGTCGGGTCGGCGGCTTCGGGGGCCGGTGTCGGTGCCGGTGTCGGTGCCGGCGCGGGGGGTGCGGCCGGGGCGCCGAAGGGGTCGGGTGCGCCGAAGGGGTCGGCGGCCGGGGTGGCGGGCTCCGGGGCGGCGGGTGTTGCCGCTGCGGGGGTCGGGGCTGCGCCGAAGGGGTTGAAGTCGGCTGGGGGGATCTTGACGAGGCGGCCCTTGGTGGGGTCGGCGGCTTCGGGTTCGGCTTCGGGTGCAGGGGTGGGGGGTGCGGCCGGGGCGCCGAAGGGGTCGGCGGCTGCGAAGGGGTCGGCGGCCGGGGTGGCGGGCTCCGGGGCGGCGGGGGCTGCCGCTGTGGGGGTCGGGGCTGCGCCGAAGGGGTTGAAGTCGGCCGGGGGGACCTTGACGAGGCGACCCTTGGTGGGGTCGGCGGCTTCGGGTTCGGGTTCCGGTGTGGCCGCCGGGGCGCCGAAGGGGTCGGCGGCCGGGGTGGTGGCCGCCGGGGCGGCGGGGGTTGCCGCTGCGGGGGTCGGGGCTGCGCCGAAGGGGTTGAAGTCCTCCGGGGGAACCCGGACGGTGGTGCCCTTGGCGGGCTCCTCCGGGGCGACCGGGGCCGGGGCACCGAACGGGTCGGCGGAGGCCAGCACCGGGGACGGCTGCTGGGCCCGCGGATCGGCGGGGGCCGGGGCGCCGAAGGGATTGAAGTCCGAGGGCGGGACCCGCACCGAGGTGCCGGACGGGGCGTCGGGCTGCTCGGACGTCGCGACCGGAACCGGCGGGGCGACAGGTACCGACGGCGCGGCGGACTGCGCCGGAACGGCCGGGCTGTGAGCGGGAACGGCCCGGCCGACCGGCACCGGGGCCGGGGCCACGGCCACACCGTCCCAAGCGAGTTGGACCGAGCAGAGCAGGTCCGCGAAGACCGAGGTGTAGACGTCCCAGTCCTCGGTGTCGGAGGTGGTCAGCTGCACCGTCAGGACCGTCGCCCCGTCCGGCATCGGCACGAACGCCTCGACCACCGAGCTGTACACCACGCCGCCGGGGCGCTCGTCGTGCAGCTCCTTCAGCGCGGGCATCGCCCGGTTCTCCACCAGCACCGCGGCCGGGCCGGCCGGCAGCAACACCGTCCACACCTCGGAGTACGGGCGCTCGGTGGACAGTTCCACCGCCAGCTCCTGGATCGGCTGCGCGCACGGGACGGTCGACACCACCAGCGAGACCCGCGAACTGCGGCCGTTCACCAGCAGCGTCGCGACACCCGCGTAGGCGACGTTCGAGGCGGCGAATTGCTCGGACAGCAGCGCCGCCACCACGGCGAAGTCGTTGCGCTCGGCCGGGGACGCGCCGGAGAACAACTCTTCGGCGGTCTCGGTGAGATGGGCGGACAGGGCGTTGCCCGAACCGCGCACCGTCAGAGTGTGGAACGCCGGCGGGACGACAAGGCGCGCCTCGACACCCGAGCCGGTCGACAGTTCGTCAGGGGCGACCGTCACGCGAGGTTCGGCCAGGGCCGCGAGGGCCTGGGTGAAACCGGCGAGCGGCTCGGTGTCCACCGGGGTCGGCTCGGCGTGCAACCGCAGCGCGGAGACCGACGCGGGGTCGGTCAGGCCGAGGGCCGAGGCGGCGAAACGCTGCGTCAGCACCGGGACGGCCTCGCGGCCGGCGTTCGCGTTCGGGCGGCGGTTGGCGGACACCTCGATCACCGTGCCCAGCTTCGGGACGGAGAGCAGGCCCGGGCCGATCTGGCTGATCCGTAGACCGAACAGGGCCTTGGCGGCCGGATGCTGAGGCCGACGGAACGCGGTGAATGCGTCGATCGGGTAGTGGGTGGCGCGGCTGCCGAGAAGTGCGGCGCATGCCGCGTCCAGCGTGGCCGTGATCCGGTCTGCGGCGGCGAAGCCTTCCTGCGTCATTCGCCGAGCCCCCTCGTTCTCGGGTGTGGACAGTTCAGCCACTTTGTATCAGACGTGGACGACGTGGGTTGAGGGGTCGTCGGGGGTGGGGTGGGTGGTGTGGGTGGGGGTGTGGGGTGAAGGGGTGTTGGGGGGGTGGGTGGTTGGGGGTGCCTGCGGCGCGGGTGTGGGGGATGGGGAAGGTGATGACGTGGGTTGAGGGGTCGTCGGGGGTGGAGTGGGTGGTGCGGGTGGGGGTGTGGGGTGACGGGGGCTTGGGGGGTGGGTGGTTGGGGGGTGGGAAAGGTGATGACGTGGGTTGAGGGGTCGTCGGAGGGCGGGATGGTGGGCGGGGTGTGGGGTGACGGGGGCTTGGGGGTGGGTTGAGGGATCGTCTGGGGAAAGCGACGTGGTTCGGCGGCGGGAGTTGAGGGGGGTCAGGGGGTGGGTGGGGTGGCGAGGCGGAGGAGGGAAGGGGTGAGGGGGGCGAGGGTGGTGGTGAGGTCGCGGATGAGGCGGGCGGTGGGGCCTTCGGGGTGTTCGGTGGTGAAGAACTCGGTGAAGAGGGCGGCGAGTTCGGGGTCGCGGGTGGCGGCGACGGCGAGGGCGGCGACGAGTTCCTGGACCAGGTGGAGTTGCAGGGTTTCGGCGGGGACGGGCTTGTCGGCGAGCCAGTCGAGGGAGCTGATTTCGGCGTTGGCGATCCAGGCGCGGACGGTGCGGCGCAGGGTGGGGCTGGGGTCGGGGAGGCCGAGGTGGTGGAGGATCTGTTCCTGGGCGGCGCGTCGGACGTGGTCGATGACGGCGTCGGCGTCGGGGCTGGCGGCGACCGAGCCGCCGCGCAGCAGGGCGGTGAAGCCGGCTTCGTGGGACTGGACGAAGTCGAGGTAGCGGCCCATGACGCGGTAGAGGCGTTCGGAGAGCGGGCCGTCGGCGACTTCCTCGAAGCGTCCGGCGAGTTCGCGTCCGGCCCGGCGCAGGGCTTCTTCGTAGAGGGCCTGCTTGCCGGGGAAGTAGTGGTAGACGAGCGGGCGGGAGGCGCCGGCGGCGGCCGCGATGTCGTCGATGGAGACGTCCTCGGGGGCTCGGTCCGAGAACAACTCGAGGGCCACCGCGATGAGTTGTTCGCGGCGTTCGTCGACGGTGAGCCGCCGCCTGGGGGGGCGGGCGGGCTGCTGTTCCTCCGAGCGGGGGGCCACGGACGGCGTACGGGAAGCCATGCGGCCCACCCTAGTGCCGCGGCAGGCAACTTTTGCCCGTCAAGGAGCGGCCCGAGGCGCCCGGCTGGGCGTGCCGCCGAAGCGCCCTCGTACTGGGTGTACCTGGGTGCTTTGGCGGTGCGTCCAGGCGGGATGCATCGGGCCGCGACGGGGCAAAGTTGCCTGTTGCGGCACTAGTTCGTCGCGGTGGCGCGGGACAGCGTGGACGGGGGGGTGGACGGGCGTCGACAGGGAGGTCAGCGGCCGGTGCGCTGTTCCAGGTAGCGGCGCCAGGCCTCCCGGCCGTCGGGGACGAACTCCCAGGTGGTGAGGCGGTCGTTGAGTTCGTCCTCGGTGAGCCAGGTGTACCAGGCGACTTCCTCGGCCTGGGGGTCGACCGGGCCGTCCCAATCGGCCTCGTGGACGTCGGACCACCAGCTGAACCGCTCGCCGTCGGTGTAGCGGAAGCGGAACAGCGGGCGGGTGCGGATGCCGGTGACGCCGAGTTCTTCTTCGGCCTCGCGGACGGCGGCGTCCAGGTAGCTCTCGCCGGCGCCGACCACGCCTCCGACGAAGCAGTCGTGGGCGCCGGGGGCGAACGCCTTGGTGTCGGTGCGGCGGTGGGTGAAGATCCGGCCCTGCGGGTCGCGGACCAGTACGAAGACGCAGCGGTGCAGCAGGTTGTCGCGGTAGACCTCGGAGCGGGGCGCGGTGCGCAGCACCCGGTCGTGTTCGTCGACGACGTCGACGAGTTCGTCCAGCGGACCGGAGTCGGGGGAGGGAGTGGTCATGCCCGCCATTCTGGCCCCGGGGAGGCAGGTATCACCCGAAAGAGTTGGTATACGGAGTGCGGGAGTTGGGCAATTCAGTTGTCGGAGCGTCAGTTACCGCTGGTTGGAGGGGTGTTGAGGAACCGTGTTGTTGTTCTGTCCGTCGCTGCCGCCTTGTTGGGGCTCGGCACGGCGCTGCCCGTCGCGGCCGCGTCGGCGCCCGCCGCCGTCCGCTCGGGGCTGGACTGCACCACCTGGGTGCACGAGAACGACCCGCTGACCGGAGGAGTGCTCTGCACCAACAACACGGGCGCGCCGATCACCTTCCACGCGGACATCGTGTGCGGTCTCGCGCCGGACGTCTCGGGCACCTCGGTGACGGCCCAGCCCGGCCAGACCCAGGAGTCGGCGGGCCACTGCGCCTTCTACTCCTCCGGGATCGGTCACATCAGTTGGACGGTGGAGTAGCCGATGGAGTAGGGGAGAGCCGGCTGCTGATGGGCCCCGCCGCAGGTCACTGGGGGCGGTGTCTAAGGTGGGCGGGTGGAGATCCAGGGGTTCACGGCGGACGGGTTCGAGCCGGTCAGGGCGGCCTTCGAGGGCAACTTCCGGCAGTACGGGGAGTTGGGTGCGGCGTTCGCGCTGTACCTGGACGGCCGGAAGGTGGTCGACCTGTGGGGCGGTGACGCGCGTCCGGAGGTGGGTGCGAGGCCCGCGCCGGCGGTGCGGTGGGAGGCCGGTAGCGCGCAGGTGCTGCGGTCGGTCACCAAGGGGCTGACGGCTGCCTCCGCGCTGCTGCTGGCGCAGCGCGGGCTGCTCGACCTGGACGCCCCGGTGTCCGCTTACTGGCCGGAGTTCAAGCAGGCCGGGAAGGAGCGGATTCCGGTGCGCTGGCTGCTGTCGCACCAGGCCGGGCTGCCCGCGCTGGACGTGCCGCTGCGGATCGAGGACGTGCTGGCGTGGGATCCGGCCGCGGCGGCCGTCGCCGCGCAGGCGCCGGCCTGGGAGCCGGGCACCGCGCACGGCTACCACCCGCTGACGTTCGGCTGGTTGGTGGGCGAGGTGGTGCGGCGGGCCGGTGGCCGCAGTGTCGGCCGGTACTTCGCGGAGGAGATCGCCGCCCCGCTCGGCCTGGACCTGTGGATCGGCCTGCCCGCCACCGAGTCCGGCCGGGTCGGGCGGCTGGTCGACCTGCCCGCGCCGGAGGAGGCCAAGGCCGGGCCGGGCGGGATGCGGATACGCCCCAAGCAGTCGGTGGTGGACGCCTACCGGGACCCGCGTTCGCTGACCGCTCGTTCGTTCGGCTCGATGCGCAGCAGCGTGGACCTGAACGACCCGGCGGTGCAGGCCGTGGAGGTGCCGGGCGCGGGCGGTATCGGTACCGCCCGGTCGCTGGCCCGGTTCTACGCGTCGCTGATCGGCGCCGCCGACCGGGCGGATGCGCCCGGGCAGCGGCTGCCCGCGCTGTTCGAGCCGGCCACCCTGGCCGAGGCGGCGGGGCCCTCGGTGCAGGGGCCGGACCAGGTGCTGATCGTCAACACCACGTTCGGCCAGGGCTTCTTCCGGCACAGCGGCAGCTCGCCGATGGCGTCCCCGGCGAGCTTCGGGCACCCGGGCCGCGGCGGTTCGCTGGGCTTCGCCGACCCGGAGCTGGGCATCGGCTTCGGCTACGTCACCAACGGCATGCAGCCGGGCGTCACCGGGGACATCCGCTCGCGGGCGCTGATCACGGCCGTCCGGCAGTGCCTGGAGGGCCGGGCCTGAGCGAGTACCGGTGGGGCGGTCAGGCCTGGCCGGTCTCGAAGCGGCTGACCCGGCCGTCGGGGGAGACGGTGAACCGCCAGGCGGTGCGCATCTCGCCCCAGGTGTCGTTGCGGTAGTCGGCGACCAGGGCGCGGCCGCCCGACTTCTCGGTCTGCACCTCGATGTGGCCGTGCGAGGAGAAGATCTCCCGGTCCGCCCAGTCCGCCAGGTCGCGGTCGGCGCCGTCGTCGGACATCGTGGCGTCGTCGGTGAGGGCGGCGAAGAAGGCGTCCCGGTTGCCCGAGTTGACGGCGCCGAGCAGGCGGCGCACGGCCGGGTCGGAGAGCTTGTCGACGGCGATGGTCATGAGGGTTCACTCCTTGACGGTGGGATCAGGCCCGACGGGTCGGACATTGACCCGACGTGACCACGCCGGGCGGTCGTCCGCCAGCCTTTCTGGGCCGGTCGGAGCCGGTGTGCCACCGCTGCGGGCACGCTTCGGAGCCGGGCGCGTGGCGCGGGCCGGGGCCGTGGGAGTGGTGTGATGTGATGTCCGGATGGGCGGGTTCGTGCCGCGGATCGGGGAGGCTTCCGATGATCCGTCAGCGGGTGGTCACCACAGCTGCTCCCACCACCAGGCGATCTCGGGGTAGGGCGGCGGGGTGAGCCGGCCGTCGGCGGGGCGTTCGGCGCGTTCGGCGACCGGGGCGACGCCAGGTACGTGCGTGGTGTAGCGGGCGGAGGTGAGTCCCCACTCCAGGTTTCCGCTCACCAGGTTGGACAACTGCTCGATGTAGCGGCGCAGTTCGGGCCCGGCGCGGCGGGAGGCGCGGTCCGCCAGGCGGAGGAACAGGCACATGGTGCGGTCGTGCAGGGCGGCGGCCTCGATCAGGGCCTGGTCCCGTTTGCAGCCCATATGTCGTTCCAGGGGGTGGACGATGTTGCTGTCCAAGTCTCCCTGGCTGTCCTCGCGGCTGTACGAGTAGACGTCCGCGGAGATCAGCACCAGGAACTTGGCGGCTTCGGTGAGTGCGTGCACCCGCGGCGAGTCCAGCTGGGACTGCGGGACGGCGGTGCGCTCGCAGACCTCGATGATCTCGATGCAGGAGCGGCTGCCGCGGTCCAGCGGGCCGATCGTCAGGTACTCGGACATGGACATCGTCCGCCCCTGGGAGCGGTAGGCCGCGACGGTGGCGGCGCCCATGAAGGACTCCAACTGGCTGTCCGCCCAACGCTTCACGGCGACCGCGGGGGCCCAGTCCCGGGCCCGGCGGAACACGTCGCGCACCGAAGCGACGTAGATGTCCGATTCCTCCGGGTGGGAGGGCGTCGAGTTGATAACCGCCAGTAATGTGGCTGCTATCGTGAGTACACGGGAAGGGTCCCGGCTCAGTCTGCCGGTGTCCCACTCGTCGTCGAGCATGAGCATGCTGCACAGCCACTGCGAGACCAGTTCCAGCCCCGTGATGCCCTCGGCGTCCTTGGCGATCCGGCAGACGAACTCGTGTGCACCGATGGCCAGAAGGCGGCGGCGGCGTTCCGCGTCCCCCGTGAATCCCATTGCGTCGAGCCAGAGTTCGGTGGTCTTGCCGACCTCCTCGTGCGCGGGATGCAGGGCCGAGGGGATGGGGCAGAAGAGCGGCGGTATGGCAGCCAACGTTTCTCCAGAGCGGCCTGATGTGTTGGTGCGTCAAGTCGGTCGGGCTTGCGCCCGGCGTCGGTCTTCCCTCGCCGGGATCGAGTACACCTGGGAAACCGGAAAGAGTTAACCATGACGAATCACCAGAAATTGACGCCTGCAAGGTAGTTGCTTCTGACCAGGCAATCTGGCCCCCGTCAGGTCCACGGCCTGCGGGAACGCCGCCCAGGCGGCCCTTGACGGCGCTATGGTCGGAAGCGAGTGCCGGGAAGGCGAGTCGGAAGGACGGACGTGGCCGAAGATCAGAGCGGGCCGCAGGCATCGGCGGCCGGCGAGGGGAAGACCGCCCAGCGGCTGTGGGAGCGCGAGAAGGAACTCGCCTCCGCCGAACAGGCCGTGGACAAGCTGTGCCGGGAGTTCGCCGCGGGCGGCACCAAGATCGGTGAACTGCTGCTGTTCTCCGGACCGGCCGGTATGGGCAAGACCACGATGCTCGAACAGGTGCGCCGGATCGCCGGAGCCCGCAAGGACCCCACCGTACTGTTCGCCCGGGGCGGCGAACGGCAGAAGCACGAACCGTTCCGCGTCCTGCGGCAGCTACTTAAGCCCGTCCTCGGCAGTCTCGACCCGGACGAGCGCACCGAGGTGTTCGGCAACTGGTACAACATCGTCGCGCCGGCTGTCGGCCTGGCCCCGCCGCCCGACGCGGTCGAGCGGATCGACCCGCTCGGCGTGCACGACGGCCTGGACTTCGTCATCACCCAACTCGCGCCCCGGCGTGCCCCGTTGGTCGTGGTGATCGACGACCTGCACGTGGTCGACCAGGAGTCGCTGACCTGGCTGGCCTCGTTCGCGGTACGCGCCCGGGAACTCCCGGTGCTGCTGGTCTTCGCCTACCGCCACGAGTTCGACGAGGCGGCCCGGCCGCTCGTCCTGCAGATCCAGGAACGTGCCGAGCGTCGGCACGACCTGATGCCGCTCAACCCGCTGTCGACCGCCGAGATCGTGCACAACGAGTTCGCCGAGGCCGACGACGCGTTCTGCCGCCAGGTGTGGGCCGTCACCGCCGGCGCCCCGTTCGACACCGTCGCACTGCTGCGCGAGGTGCGCGACCAGAACCTCGAACCCGTCGAGGAGAACTCGCCCCGGCTGCGCGACCTCGCCGCGGCCGCCCGGGGCCAGGGCCGCGACTACTGGCTCGACAAGCTCGGCCCGACCGTCCTCCAGTTCGCCTGGGCCGCCGCGCTGCTCGACACCGACATCGACGAGGACCTGGCCGCCGCGATCTGCGCCCAGGGCCCGGAGCAGACCGCCCAGTCGGTCCGCGAACTGCGCCGGACCCGGGTGCTCACCACCCAGCCCAACGGCAGGCTGGAGTTCGTCCACCCGCTGATCGCCACCTCGATCTACCAGTCGATCCCGGAGGCCACCCGGGCCGGTATGCACGGCGTCGCCGCCACCGCGATCGAGGCCCAGGGCGGCTCGCTGCTCACCGCCTCCCGCCACCTGCTGGAGACCCACCCCGGCGAGGGCGACGACTCGATGGTCCGCAAACTGCGCCGGGCCGCCGCCGAGAACCTCGCCATCGGCGCCCCCGAAGCCGCCCGCCGCTGCCTGGAACGCGCCCTCGCCGAGCCGCCGGACGAGGACTACCGCGCCGAGGTGCTGTACGAACTCGGCAGCGCCGCACTGCTCACCGACCCCGAGGCCACCGCCAACCAACTGCGCCGCGCACTCGACATCGAGGACGGCCTCAACGCCGACCTGCGGGTCGAGGCGGTCTTCCGGCTGTCCGAGGTGATCGCCCACGGCGGCGACCTGAACGGCGCCGCCCGGCTCTGCCTGACCGAGGCCGAGAACACCACCGAAGGCCTCGGCCGGGTCCGGCTGCTGACCGCCCACCTGCTGTACACCGCCCTGCGGCGCGACGAGGACAACGGCCCCGAACGGGCCCGCAAGGTCGCCGAACTCGCCGCCCAGGTCGAGGAGGAGAGCGAGGCCTCCCGGCCGGTGCGCGCCCTGCACGCCTGGGACCTCACCCTCAAGGGCGGCCCCAGCGCCGAGGCACTGCGGGCCGCCGAGGACGCGCTGGTCAACGGACGGCTGTCGCGCAGCCTCGGCTGGACCAACACCACCTGGAACTTCGAACTGCCCGCGCTGCTCGGCCTGTGCTTCGCCTACAACGACGAACTCGCCCGCGCCGAAAAGCTGTTCAGCTCCGCCATCCTGGAGTTCGAGATCGCCGGGTGGAGCGGCGCGCACCGCGGCTTCGCCTACTTCCTGATGGGCTTCGCCCGGCTGCGCCGCGGCTTCCTCCCGGAGGCCGAGGACTTCCTGCGCCGAGGACTGCGGATCGCCGACCGGATGGGCACCGGGCTGCCGTTGCAGTGGAACCTGGTCGGCTCGCTGATCGACACCCTGCTGGCCCGCGGCCGCGACCGGGAGGCCTGGGAGGTCGCGCAGCGGTACCGGTTCTCGCCGCCGTACCACCAGACCGCGCTGGTGCTGCCCGATGTCGCCACCATCTACGGCAAGTTGCTGATCTCTCGCGGCGACTACGACATGGCCGTCGAGGTGCTCGCCGAGACCGGCATGCGGCTGGACAAGCGCGGCTGGCGCTCCACCGTGCACGCGCCGTGGGCCGGTTACCTGGCCGTGGCGATGGCGCACCGGGATCTGCCGTCCGCACGGAAGAACGGCGACGACGCGGTGGCCCGGGCCCGGGAGTCCGGTTCGCCGTCGGCGATCGGCAGCGCGTTGCGGCTGGCCGCCAGTGTGTGGGAGGGGCCGCACGCCGTCGAGCTGCTCCAGGAGGCGGTGGGCTGCCTCGGCCGCTCCCCGGCCAGTTACGAGCACGCGCACGCGCTGGTCGACCTCGGCGCCGCTCTGGTGCAGGTCGGCCGCAGCCTGGAGGCCGCCGAACACCTCTACCAGGGAATGGAGTTGGCCAAGCACTGCGGGGCCGACGGTCTGGAGGTGCGGGCCCGCAACGTGCTGTCCGCGTCCGGGCTGCAGCCCAACCGGACGCTGGTGCCGAACAAGGTCAACCTCAACCCGCAGGAGCTGGAGGTCGCCGAACTGGCGGCGCTGGCCCTGCCGCCGCAGCGGATCGCCGAACGGCTGAAGCTGCCGGTGTCGGTGGTCAAGCAGCGGCTGGCCGCCGTGCACCGCAAGCTCGGCACCGGACCGGACGGTCTCGCCGACGCGCTCGGCCTGCCCAGCGGCGGCCCCGGGCAGCCCGGCTGACGGACGCTCCGGCGCGCGGGAGCGGGTCACCGCCCCGTGCGCCGGGCCCCGCTACGCTGGCCGAAAAGGGTGATCACGAACCAAGGAGCAGCCCATGACCGCGCCGGACCGGCCCGCCGAGGTGCACCGGGCACCGTACGACCTGTCGGGGGCCGGCATGGGCTTGGAACGGTGGACGCTGCGCTCCGACCTGATCGAGGCCACCGTCATCACGCTGGGCGCGGCGCTGCACACCCTGACCGCGCCGGACCGGGACGGCACGCCCGCCCAGGTGCTGCTGACCACCGAGGACGTCGGCACGCTGCTCGGCCCGGCCAAGCACTACGGCGTCACCGTCGGCCGGTACGCCAACCGGATCGCCGACAGCCGGATCACCCTGGACGGCGAGGACCACCCGCTGCTGCCCACCGGACACGGCGTCACCCTGCACGGCGGCCCCGACTCGTTCTCGCACCGGGTGTGGGAGGCCGAGGAGATCCCCGGCGGGGTGCGGATGCACCTGCACTCGCCGGACGGCGACCAGGGCTTCCCCGGCGCGCTGGACGTCTGGACGGACTTCACGCTGAGCGGCGCCGAACTGACCATCTCCTACCGGGCCGTCACCACCAGGCCCACGGTGGTCAACCTCACCAACCACGCCTACTTCAACCTGGCCGGCGAGGGCCGCGGCGACGTGCTCGGCCACCTGCTGACCATCGACGCGGACGCCATCACGCCGGCCGACGAGCGGCAGATCCCGTACGGCCCGTACGAGCCGGTGGCGGGCACCGCGTTCGACTTCACCACGCCCCGGCCGATCGGCGAGGGCCTGGCGGAGGGGCACCCGCAGCTGAAGCAGTCGCGCGGGTACGACCACAACTGGGTGCTGCGCGAGCGCCCCGCGGACGGGCCGCCGGTGCGGGCGGCGCTGCTGGCCGACCCGGGCAGTGGGCGGACGCTGGAGGTGCTGACCACCGAGCCGGGGTTGCAGGTGTACACGGCGAACGGTTTCGACGGCAGCGTCACCGGCCCGTCCGGTACGGCGTACGGCCCGTTCGCCGGCGTCGCGCTGGAGACCCAGCACCACCCGGATTCGCCGCACCAGCCGTCCTATCCGTCGACCGAACTGCGGCCGGGGCAGGAGTTCCGCTCCAGCACGGTGCTGCGGCTGGGCACCTCCGGCTGAGTCCAGGAGCTGTATCGAGAAGGGCCCCGGGAGCTGTCCCGGGGCCCTTTTTCGCTGCTCAGCGGCGGTGGGGGTGCAAGGAGTTTCCGCAGGGCCACGGATGGTCAAGACGCGCGGCGGCAACACTGAGGACACGTCGATGTAACGATCGCCGGTAACTTGCAGAAACTTGCTGCAAGACCTTTCAGGCGTGCTCACCGCGCTGTTACGTTCCTGCTCAAGCCCGACGGCCTGCGACGGCGCGGTCGGCCCGGACAGCCATTATGCGCGGTCCTCCCCCCACTCGGGCACCCTCATCTTTCTAGGAGTTTCCATGCGGCGTGGTATCGCGGCCTCCGCTCTCGTTGCGGCTCTTGCGGTCACTCTTGCAGCGTGCGGCAGCAGCGGCTCCGGCTCGGACGCCAAGAGCGACGGACCGGTCACCATCACCTACTGGGACACCTCGAACGCCACCAACGAGGCGCCGAACTACCAGGAACTGGTCAAGAAGTTCGAGGCCACGAACCCGAACATCAAGGTCAAGTTCGAGAACGTGCCGTTCGACCAGGCGCAGACCAAGCTGCAGACCGCGATGGGTGCCAAGGGTGCGCCGGACGCCTTCCGCTCCGAGGTCGGCTGGACCTCCGCCTTCGCCAAGGCCGGCTACCTGGAGCCGCTGGACGGCACCCCGGCGCTGACCGACGCCGCCGCCTTCCAGCCGTCGCTGATCCAGCAGGCCAAGTACGCGGGCAAGACCTACGGTGTCCCGCTGGTCACCGACACCCTCGCCCTGATGTACAACAAGGAGCTGTTCGCCAAGGCCGGCATCGCCGCCGCGCCGACCACCTGGGACGAGCTGAAGGCCGACGCCGCCCAGCTGAAGGAGAAGGCGGGCGTCGACGGCTTCTGGCTGAAGGCGGGCGACGGCTACTACGCCATGCCGTTCCTGTACGGCGAGGGCACCAACATGGTGGACGCCGCGGGCAAGAAGGTCACCGTCAACTCGCCCGAGGCGGTGAAGGCGATCGAGACCTACAAGACGATGTTCACCTCGCCCGGCACCGCGAAGGCCGACGTCACCACCGACGCCTACGCGCACATGATGGACGCCTTCAACAACGGCAAGGTCGCGGCGATCATCCAGGGTCCGTGGGAGGTCACCAACATCTACAAGGGCGCCTCCTTCGCCGACAAGAAGAACCTCGGCATCGCCGCCGTCCCGAACGGCTCCGCCAAGGGCGGCGCCCCGACCGGTGGCCACAACGTCTCGGTCTACGCCGGCTCCGACGCCGCCCACAAGGCCGCCGCCGAGAAGCTTGCCGCGTTCCTGACCTCCGCCGAGAGCCAGACCTTCCTCGCGCTGAAGAACGGCACCCTGCCCACCCGCAGCGACGCCTACACCGCCGAGGTCAAGGCCAACCCGGGCATCGCCGACTTCCAGGCGATCCTGGCCTCCGCCCAGCCGCGCCCCGAACTGCCCGAGTACGCCTCGCTGTTCGGCTCCTTCGGCACCAACCTCGGCAAGATCGTCCAGGGCCAGTCCGACACCAAGGCCGGCCTGGACGCCACCGCCACCGACTACGCGAAGCTCCTGCCGGACTTCAAGAAGTAAGTCGGAACCAGGCTCGCCCGGCCCACACCTGACGGTGGGCCGGGCGCCCGCCGTCACACCACACAGCACCAGTCGCCGAGGCAGGCGGCGGACCTCCCGGAGAAGGTGTCAACCCATGGCAGTTGCGGTCGTTCAGCGCATCAAGCTGTCGTACTCGAAGTACTGGTACGCGTACGCGATGGTCGCGCCGGTCGTGATCGTCCTCGGGGTGCTGGTCGGCTACCCGCTGGCCCGCGGCTTCTACCTGACCCTGACCAACGCCACCAGCCTCAACGTGGGCCGCCAGATCGGCGTCAACCACATACCCGACAGCTTCGACTTCGTCGGCCTCGACAACTACGCGGACGTGCTGTGGGGGCCGACGTCGTACGACCGGTTCTGGTCGCACTTCGTCTGGACCGTCATCTGGACCGCGGTCTGCGTGTTCCTGCACTACAGCATCGGCCTGGGCCTGGCGATGCTGCTCAACCGCAAGATGCGCGGCCGCAGCGTCTACCGGCTGATCCTGATCCTGCCCTGGGCGGTGCCGACCTTCGTCACCGTCTTCTCCTGGCGGCTGATGCTCGCCGACGGCGGCGCCGTCAACGGCCTGCTGTCGATGCTGCACCTGCCCGAACCCGGCTGGCTGTCCGACCCGTTGGCGCAGAAGTTCGCCGCGATCCTGGTCAACACCTGGGTCGGCGTGCCGTTCATGATGATCTCGCTGCTCGGCGGGCTCCAGTCGATCCCGGCCGAGCTGTACGAGGCCGCCGAGATGGACGGTGCCAGCGCCTGGCAGCGGTTCCGCTACGTCACCCTGCCCGGCCTGCGGACCGTCTCGTCCACCGTCGTGCTGCTCGGCGTGATCTGGACCTTCAACCAGTTCGCCATCATCTTCCTGCTGTTCGGCTCCGGCGCCCCCGACGCGCAGATCCTGGTCACCTGGGCCTTCCGTCTCGGCTTCGGCCAGCAGCCCTCGGACTACGCGCAGTCGGCGACCTACGGAATCCTGCTGCTCTCCATCCTGATCGTCTTCACCGGCTTCTACCGCCGCTGGACGGCCCGGGTCGAGAAGGCCAACGGATGAGCGCCGACGCCCGTACGGGAACCGACCCCCAGCCCAAGGACCAGGACCAGGCAGGTAGCCCCATGACACTCACCGCCGACCGCCCCGCCGACCGCCCCGCCGCCGACGCGAAGCCCGCCGGACGACCCGTCAAGGTCCGGCTGCGCGGCGAGTCCTCGCCGCTGGCCACCGTGCTCTCGCACGGCACCCTGATCGTCGCCAGCCTGATCGCCCTGTTCCCGGTGCTGTACATCGCGTACATCTCGCTGGGCCCGGACGACATGGACTACCTGCACCCGGCGAAGATCATGGACAAGGCCACCCTGGCCAACTACGGCCGGGTGCTGGGCGACACCGGCTTCCTCACCTGGTTCGGCAACTCGGCCATCGTGGCCGGCGGCACCACCCTGATCGGCGTGCTGATCGCCGCCACCACCGGCTACGCGGTCTCCCGGATGCGCTTCCCCGGCTACCGCCCGCTGATGTGGGCCCTGCTGGTCACCCAGATGTTCCCGATCGCCGTGCTGATCGTGCCGATGTACTACATCCTGTCCAGCGTGCAGATGCTGGACAGTTACACCGGCCTGATCCTGGTCTACTCCACCACCACCGTGCCGTACTGCGCCTGGCTGCTGAAGGGCTACTTCGACACCATCCCGGTGGAGATCGACGAGGCCGGCCGGGTCGACGGACTGTCGCCGTTCGGCGCCTTCTGGCGGCTGGTCCTGCCGCTGGCCCGCCCGGGCCTGGCGGTGGCCGCGTTCTACTCCTTCCTCACCGCGTGGGGCGAGGTCGCCTTCGCCTCCACCTTCATGCTCTCGTCCAGCAAGTACACGCTGGCGGTCGGCCTCGCCTCGTTCGTCAGCGAGCACGACCACCAGTGGCAGCTGATGGCCGCCACCTCGGTGCTCATCGCCATCCCCGCCGCGGTCGTCTTCTACCTGGTGCAGCGTCACCTGGTGACCGGTCTGACGGCCGGCGCGGCGAAGTCCTGACCCTCCGTTTCCACAGCACCCAAGGGATGACTGTCCTATGACCCAGAACCTGGCCGACGCCTCCCGGCCCGCCGCCGTTCCCGTCGCTCGGACGACTGCTGCGACCACCGGGGCCTCCAGAGGCGGCTGGTGGCGGGACGCGGTCATCTACCAGGTGTACCCGCGCAGTTTCGCCGACGGCAACGGGGACGGCATGGGCGACCTGCCCGGCATCCGCAGCCGGCTGCCCTACCTGCGCGACCTCGGGGTGGACGCGGTGTGGCTGTCGCCGTTCTACGCCTCCCCGCAGGCCGACGCCGGGTACGACGTCGCCGACTACCGCGCCGTCGACCCGATGTTCGGCACCCTGCTGGACGCCGACGGGCTGATCCGTGACGCCCACCAGCTGGGCCTGCGGATCATCGTCGACCTGGTCCCCAACCACTCCTCCGACCAGCACGAGTGGTTCCAGCGCGCGCTGCGCGAGGGCCCCGGCACTCCGCTGCGCGAGCGCTACCACTTCCGCCCCGGCAAGGGCGAGAACGGCGAACTCCCGCCCAACGACTGGGAGTCCATCTTCGGCGGCCCCGCCTGGACCCGCAGCGACAACCCCGACGGCACCCCCGGCGAGTGGTACCTGCACCTGTTCGCCCCGGAGCAGCCCGACTTCAACTGGGACAGCCCCGCGGTCGCCGACGAGTTCCGCTCCATCCTGCGGTTCTGGCTCGACATGGGCGTCGACGGCTTCCGGATCGACGTCGCCCACGGCCTGGTCAAGGCCCCCGGCCTGCCCGACCTCGGCGGCCACGACCAGCTGAAGCTGCTCGGCAACGACGTCATGCCGTTCTTCGACCAGGACGGCGTGCACGCCATCTACCGCAGCTGGCGCAAGATCCTCGACGAGTACCCCGGCGACCGGATCGGCGTCGCCGAGGCCTGGACCCCGACCGTCCAGCGCACCGCCAACTACGTCCGCCCCGACGAGCTGCACCAGGCGTTCAACTTCCAGTACCTGGGCACCGACTGGGACGCGGCGAAGCTGCGCGAGGTGATCGACCTCTCGCTCGACTCGATGCGGCCCGTGCAGGCCCCCACCACCTGGGTGCTGTCCAACCACGACGTCACCCGGCATGCCACCCGGTTCGCCAACGAGCCCGGCCTGGGCACCCAGATCCGCACCGCCGGCGACCGCCCGCTCGGCCTGCGCCGGGCCCGCGCCGCCACCCTGCTGATGCTCGCGCTGCCCGGCTCCGCGTACATCTACCAGGGCGAGGAACTCGGGCTGCCCGACGTCACCGACCTGCCCGACGAGGTCCGCCAGGACCCGTCGTTCTTCCGGCAGGCCGGGCAGGACGGCTACCGCGACGGCTGCCGGGTCCCCATCCCGTGGTCCGGCACCGAGGCGCCGTACGGCTTCGGCCCGGTGGCCGGCGGCCCGAGCTGGCTGCCGCAGCCCGCCGACTGGGCCGAACTCTCGGTAGAGGTCCAGACCGGTGACCCGACCTCGACGCTGGAGCTGTACCGCTCCGCGCTGGCCGTCCGCCGCGAACAGCCCGCGCTCGGCGCCGGCACCGAGGTCGAGTGGCTGGACGCCCCCGAAGGCGTGCTGATGTTCCGTCGCGAGGCGGCCGAAGGGTCGTTCGTGTGCACCGTGAACACCACCGGGGAGAGCGTGACCATTCCGGCGCCCGGCCGGCTGCTGCTGTCCTCGGCCGCCACGGTGGAATCCGAGCACACCGAACTCCCGGCCGACAGCACCGCATGGTGGGCGGTCTGAGGTGGTTGCAATAGGCTCTGGGCTCGTGACTACAGCGCGACTCTCCGACATCGCGGCGCAGGCGGGGGTCAGCGAAGCCACCGTCAGCCGCGTACTCAACGGTAAGGCGGGCGTCTCCGCGACCACCAGGCAGACCGTACTGGCCGCGCTGGACGTGCTCGGCTACGAACGGCCCACCCGGCTGCGCCAGCGCAGCGCCGGGCTGATCGGCCTGATCACCCCCGAGCTCAGCAACCCGATCTTCCCCGCGCTCGCCCAGGTCATCGAACAGGTGCTCAGCCGGCACGGCTTCACGCCGGTGCTGTGCACCCAGACCCCGGGCGGCTCCACCGAGGACGAACTCGTCGAGATGCTGGTGGAACGCGGCGTGGCCGGCATCGTGTTCGTCTCCGGACTGCACGCCGACACCACCGCCGACCACGACCGGTACGCCAAACTCTCCGGCCGCCAGGTCCCGTTCGTGCTGATCAACGGCTACAGCGAGAAGATCGCCGCACCGTTCATCTCCCCGGACGACCGGGCCGCGATGTGGATGGCCGTCCAGCACCTCGTCGAACTCGGCCACGAACGGATCGGGCTGGCAGTCGGTCAGAAGCGGTTCGTCCCCGTGCTGCGCAAGATCGAGGGCTTCACCGCCGCGCTCCAGCAGCTCACCGGGCGCACCGCCGAAGAGGCCGGGGAGCTGATCCACCACACCCTGTTCAGCGTCGAGGGCGGGCACGCCGCCGCCCAGGCACTGCTCGACAAGGGCTGCACGGCGATCGTGTGCGGCTCGGACATGATGGCGCTCGGCGCGATCCGCGCGGTGCGCCGGCGGGGCCTGTCGGTGCCGCAGGACGTCTCGGTGGTCGGGTTCGACGACTCGCCGTTGATAGCGTTCACCGAACCGCCGCTGACCACCGTGCGCCAGCCGGTCGAGGCGATGGCCACCGCCGCCGTCGACGCCCTGCTGGAGGAGGTCGGCGGGAACCCGGCGCAGCGCTCGGAGTTCATGTTCCAGCCGGAGCTGGTGATGCGGGGCTCGACCGGGTCGGGCCCGCGCAACTGATCGGTGTTTCAAGGCATTTGCGGCCCTCGCTCCTCGGTGGAGCGGGGGCCGCAGGCGTTTTCAGGTGTAGAGCTGCTCGATGTCGCGGCGGTAGGCGGTGCTGACGGCCTGCCGGCGGACCTTCAGGGACGGGGTGAGCAGGCCGCGTTCCTCGGTGAAGTCGCCGCCGACCACGCGCACCCGGCGGATCGACTCGGCGCGCGAGACGGTCGAGTTGACGGCCTGCACCGCCTCGGCGAGTGCGGCCAGGACGGCGGGGTGGACGGGGACGGCGCTGGTCACGTCCTGGGCTTTCGTGGTGGCCGGTTGGCGTTGTTGCAGGAAGTGCTCCACCGCCTCCGGGTCCAGGGTGAGCAGCGCGCCCACGTACGGGCGGTCGTTGCCGACCACCAGGGCCTGGCTGATCAGCGGGTGGGCGCGCAGGCGGTCCTCCAGCGGGCCGGGGGAGACGTTCTTGCCGCCGGAGGTCACCAGGATCTCCTTCTTGCGGCCGGTGATGGTCAGGTAGCCGTCCTCGTCGAGCCGGCCCAGGTCGCCGGTGGCGAACCAGTGTTCCCGTTCGGGTGTTGGTGCGCCCAACTCGTAGTAGCCGTCGAAGATTTGGGGTCCGCTCAGGAACACCTCGCCGTCCTCGGCGATCCGCACCGCGCTGCCCGGCACCGGCGGCCCGACGGTGCCCGGGCGGGGCCGCAGCGGCGGGTTCACGGTGGACGGGCCGGTGGTCTCGGTCAGCCCGTAGCCCTCGTACACCAGCACGCCCGCGCCGGCGAAGAACAGCAGCAGTTCCGGGTCGATCGAGGAGCCGCCGCTGATCGCGTACCGGATCCGGCCGCCCATCGCCTGCCGCACCCGGCGGTACACCAGGGCGTCGTACAGGCCGTGCGCCAGCCGCAGCGACAGCGGGGCGCGGTCGCCCCCGCCGTCCAGCGCGGCCAGTTCGGCGCGGGCGTAGCGCTTCGCGACCTCGGCCGCCCGGTCGAAGATCCGTGCCGCGCCCTTCGCCTGCGCCTCGGCCCGGCCCAACTGGTGGATCTTCTCGAACAGGTAGGGCACGCCGACCAGGAAGGTGGCGCCGAACTCGGCCAGGTCGGGCCGGAGTTCGGCGGGCTTCAGGGACGGGCTGTGGCCGAACCGGATCCGGCCGAACACGCACGTCACCTGGATCATCCGGCCCAACACGTGCGCCAGCGGCAGGAACAGCAGGGTGGACGGCGTCTCCCCGGTCGCCGCGGTGAACACCGGCTCCAGCAGGGCGTGGCAATTCGCCGCCTCGGTGAGGAAGTTGGCGTGGGTGAGCAGGCAGCCCTTGGGGCGTCCGGTGGTGCCGGAGGTGTAGATCAGGGTGGCCTCACTGTCCGGGCCGAGAGCCGCCCGCCGCTTCTCCAACTCCCCGGCGGGCACCGCCTTTCCGAGCTCACCGAGGGCCTCGACGGCGTTCTCGTCCAGCCGCCAGAGCGGCACCGTGCCGCCGGTGCGGGCGATCGCCGTGGTCAGAACCTCGGCGGTGTCGGCGTCCTCCGCGACCGCCAGGGCCGCGCCGGAGTCCCGGACGATCCACTCGGCCTGCTCGACCGAGGAAGTCGGGTACACCGGCACCAGGGACGCACCGGCCGCCCAGGCCGCGAAGTCCAGCAGCGTCCACTCGTAGCGGGTGCGCGACATCAGCACGATCCGCCCGCCCGGGCGCACCCCCACGGCGATCAGCCCGCGGGCGGTCGCCGCCACCTCGTCGGCGAACTGACTGGCCGTCACATGTCGCCACCCGCCTGCGGGTTGACGTCTGGTGAGCACCTCGGCGGCCGGGGCTTCGACGGCGTTGCGGAACGGCAGGTCGGCGAGGCTGCCGGAGTCCGGCGGCGGGACGAGGTGCGGGGTGCGGGCCTCGACCACCCGCCCGTCGGAGTGCAGGACTTCGACGGGCGCGCGGTCGCGCAGGTGCTCGGCGCGGGCGGCACGGGCGAGGGGGTGTGCCATCAGCGAACTCCCTTGGGTGGGGTTCGCCCAGGGTAGGGACTCCGCCGCGAACTTACTAGACGGTAAGTTCCTTGACAGTAACGGGTGTTGGGCTCGCTTCGGCCGCTGCGTTCAGCCCTCTTCGACGGCCGGGGCCGGGCCGGTGAAGCGCTCGCCGTCCCGGCTGCCGCCGGTGCGGGCCTGGGTGCGACGGCCGGTGGACAGGTAGTCGCGCACCAGCAGCTCCACCGCGTCCTGCGGGCTGCTCACTCCGAGGCGCATCATCGCCTCCAGTGCGAGGTCCGCGTCCAGCGTGATCGTCACCTTCGCCATCGCACCGCTCCAGGGGCTTGGGACCGCTTCCGGCGTTCGGCCTTCGGCGTTCGGCGTTCGGCCTTCGGTCTCGGCTGAGGATAGGCCGCTGCCCCCGGAGCCGACCAGGGTCCCCGAGGGCAGCGGTGTCCGCGGTGCGGTCACCTCGTGCGCGTGCGCGTGGTGTGCGCGGTGCGTGTGGTGTCAGGCGGTTCAGACCCGACCGGCGAAGTCCGGCGCCCAGTTGGCGATGGTCTCGGTCTTCACGCCGGACTTCGGGTTGGCGGCCTCGACGTACTTGCCGTCGCCGATGTAGATCGCCACGTGATAGACGCCCGAGTTGGAGCCGTTGTTCGACCAGAACAGCAGGTCGCCCGGCTGCAGGCTGTTCAGCGAGACCCGGGTCGAGTAGTCGGCCTGGTCCGCGGCCACGCGCGGCAGGCTGATGCCGGCCTGGCGGAACGCGGCCTGGGTCAGGCCCGAGCAGTCCCAGCCGCCGTTGCCGGTGCCGCCGTAGATGTACGGCTGGCCGACCTTCGACAGCGCGAAGTCGATCGCCGCGGCCTTGGAGCCGGTCGCCTTGACGGCGGCGGTGGCGGTCGTGGTGGCGGTCGTGGTGGCGGCGGCGGGCTTGGCGGGGGTGCTCGGCTGGGCCGGCGCGGGGGTGCTCGGCTTGGCCGGGGCGGACTGCTTGGCCGGCGCCGACTGCTTGGCCGGGGCCTGGGCGACCGCGACGTTGCCGAGCGCCAGCTTCTGACCGGGGTAGATCATGTCCGGGCCGTCGGTGAGGACGGAGCGGTTCAGCTCGTACAGCTTCTCCCAGCCGCCCTCGACGTTCTGACGCTGGGCGATGGCGGACAGCCAGTCGCCCGCCACGACGGTGTAGCTGCCGGAGGCCTGGGTGTCGGCCTGCGGCTGAGCCTGCGGGCGGCTCTGGGCCTGGCCCTGGCGCTGCTGCGGGGCCGGCTGCTGGGCCTGCTTCGGCGCCTGCGGCTGGGCCGGGGCCTGGGCCTGGGCCTGCGGCTTGGCGGCGGTGGAGCCCGTGGAGGTGTCGACCTGCGGGGCGGCGCCGCCCTTGGTCAGACCGGCCTGGACCGAGCACACCGGCCAGGCACCGGGGCCCTGGGAGGCCAGCACCTTCTCGGCGACGGCGATCTGCTGGTCCTTGGTGGCCAGGTCGGCGCGCGGGGCGAACGCGGTACCGCCGAAGGCGGCCCAGGTGGAGGCGGTGAACTGCAGGCCGCCGTAGAAACCGTTACCGGTGTTGATCGACCAGTTGCCACTGGACTCGCACTGCGCGACCTTGTCCCAGGTGGCCACCGAAGCGGCGGAGGCGGTACCCGCGGCCAGGCCGGGGACCGTGAGGCCGATGCCCACAACACCAGTGGTGGCAATCAGACGGCGGGCGCGCTTGGCGCTGATGGGCAGCATGAAGAAGCGTTCCTCTCCCACGCCTGCGAGGTGAGCTGTCGGATTCGGGCTGGAGTTGCCCGGCCGCGCACACCTTTCGGCGCGCACGGCTTCACCCCAAGCCCCGGACCGGTCCGTCAGGACCGCCCCAGGGCGACTTACCTGGTTCCCCCGCCCCTGCCGCGGTGCGTCATTGCATGAGCCGGCCCACCCGGCGGCAGGATTCGGCGTTCCGGGCGAGCTGGGTCCGTGTGTCCACGAACGTGGGCAGGAGATTAAGCGGATTTAAGGACGATTAGCAAATTCCTGTGACGGCCGTCACCGGGTCCGGAAAATTCGATCAAGGAATTTCGGACGAACTCCACGGCGAGCGGCCAAACCTGGGCTTCCGTCAGGAAATTGGCGATCTTGTGCCCGTTTTGGGTGGTTATGTGGCCTGTCGGGCAAATATTCACCTTGGTTAGTGTTTGTGATCGACCGGATGGGGGGTTATGGGCGTTCTGTCCATCTTGTCCCGGGCGCTGAAGACCCTTTGCTGACAGGTCGTGGAATTGCGGCCATCGCCCATTTCTGTCGAACTGATGGGTGATGCTACGTCAGAATGCTTAGCTGTTTCGGAAGTCGCCGATTTCCGTTGTGACAGCCATCTATGCTGCCCGCGACGATTCGGAGTCCCTGCGCGTTTCGGGAGGCGGCCATCGTGGAGCAGTGGGAGAACGCGCGGCAGCGGCGGCCGTTGTCGGGGCGGCGGCGGGTGTTGGCCTGGCTGGCGGTCGGGACGGTGGCGGCGGTCGGTGGGGGAGTGGTGCTGCGGCAGTCGCTGGCCGGGGCGGAGCCGGCGGCGGGGGCGGTGGGCGAGGGTGGGCGGCGGTGGTCGGATGCCGAGGGGTGGGGCGGGAAGGTGCCCGGGGCGGGGAGTGCCGTGCGGATCACCGACAAGGTGGTGCTGGACGGTGATGCCAAGGTCGGGTCGCTGCTGATCGACACGGGTGGGTCGCTGGTGTTCGCCGGGGACCGGTCGGTGACGTTGGAGAGCGCGGGCAACGTCGAGGTCCGCGGGGTGCTGGCGCTCGCGCCCGATGCGGCGCACACCCATACCTTGCGGTTTCCCGGCATCGACGAACGGCGGTTCCAGGGCGGCGGCATGGCCGTCGTCGACACCGACACCGGCCTGTGGGTCACCGGCCGCGGCTACCTGCGGCTGGACGGTGCGCCCCGGACGGCGTGGGTGCGGGCCGCGACCGAGCTGAAGGCGGGGGACACCGTACTGAAGCTGGCGGTGGCGCCGGAGGGTTGGCAGGTGGGTGACGAGCTCGCCGTCACGCCGACCGCGCCGCCCGATGCCGAGGGGTTCTCCGATGCGTACGACCTGGTGACGGTTCAGCGGGTGGACGGCCCGAACGTCACGCTGGCCGCGTCGTTGCAGCACGCGCACCCGCGGGTGAGTCTCGGTGGTGGGGCGGTGTTCGGGGCGGAGGTGCTCAACCTGACGCGCAACGTGCGGGTCGAGGGCACCGAGCAGGGGCGGGCGCACGTCCACCTGACGTCCAGCCGGCCGGCCGATGTGCGGCATGCGGTGCTGCGGCGGGTCGGGCCGCGGGCGGTGGGGAAGGAGAGTTGGAACGGGCAGCCCGTGAGTGAGCCGGTGCTCGGGCGGTACGGGTTGCACTTCCACATGCTGCTGGACACCTCGCGCGGCACGGTGGTCGAGGGCGTGGTGGTGCGCGACGCCGGAAGCCACGCGTTCGTGCCGCACAACAGTCACGGCATCACGTTCCGCGGCTGCATCTCCCACAACACCTGGGAGGACGCGTACTGGTGGGACGGCCCGATCGACACCCGCACCCCGCAGGGCCCGTCCGACGACATCGCGTACGAGGGGTGCGTCGCCTCCAGGACGGTGTTCGAACCGAATCCGCGCGGCTACCGGCTGACCGGTTTCAGCCTCGGCGCGGGTACCGGCTCCTCGGCGAAGGACTGTGTGGCCGTCGGCGTGCAGGGCGCGACCGGGGCGTCCGGGTACGAGTGGCCGGAGACGAGCGAGGGGGTGTGGACGTTCGAGAACTGCCTGGCGCACAACAACCTGGAGAACGGCATCTTCGTCTGGCAGAACTCCGAACACCCGCACACCGTCAGCCGGTTCGCCGCCTACCACAACGGCGGCTGGGGCATCGAGCACGGCGCCTACCTGAACGACTTCGCCTACAGCGCCTCGCTGCTGTACGGCAACGCCGCCGGCGGGATCGCCGTCCACGCGCTCGGGCGCGACAAGGGCACGGTGTTCGACGGGCTGCTGATCGACGCCGCCGGGAAGTCCGACTACGCGGTGGCCACCCTCAAACACCAACTCGACGGCGAACTCGTCACCCTGAGCCGCAGCCGGCTGATCGGCTACCGCAAGGCCGGGGTGGCGTTCCGGGCCACCGGGGACGGGAAGCCCGACGACATCGCGGTGCTGGACTGCGAGTTCGGCGACGGCCCCGAGCTGTGGCTCGACCCGGACGCGCCCGCGCCCAAGCAGATCCTGTTCCGCAAGGCCGGGCAGTCGGAGACGCTCGCGCTCGGCAAAGCCGGCCCCGGACTCGCCGCCGGCCCGTGGAACGCCGCCACCAGCCCCGCTGGCGCGCCCACGCCGCCGCGGCAGGTGGAGCTGCCCGTGCTGAAGTTCACCGACGGCGCGCCGCGAACGGGGCGCGTCACCGGCTGATCGCCGTGGGCACGGCGAAGCGCGACTGCCTGCGGCAGGCTTGATGCCCGCGCGCAGGGCAAAAGCGCGACGGGCGGGAACGCGTCGATGCGCTGCTCCCGCCCGTCGCGGTCCTCGGACGGCGCGTCAGCGCGCCGCGTGCGCCCCCGGCGTGGTGCGCTGCTCGGCGGCGGCCTCGGCGGCCTCCAACTGCTCCGCGGTGGGCTCGGGGAGCGCCGCCAGGTAGCTGGAGGCGATCAGCTGAGCCACCGTCGGGTAGGCACCGATCGGGGCGGCGCTCGGGCAGCCGGTCTCCTCGGCGGCCGCGGCCAGCAGCTCCGGGTCGGCCTCCGGGCCGATCACCAGCGGGGCCAGCGCGGGGCGCCCGCAGCCGGTCGACTTCAGGTGCTCGACGGCCGCGGCGACCGAACCGGGCACGTCCAGCGCGGCCGCGACCACGGGCACGGCGAGCCGGGCGGCCAGCAGCACACCGGTGATGCCGGCCGCGGACGCGGCCTCCTCGCCACCGGTGGTGGTCAGCACCACGCCGTCGGCGGCGGTGGCGATCGCGAACAGGCGGGCGCGGTCGGCGCGGGCCAGGTCCGCCTCGGACAGGCGCACGTGCACGGCCTCGGCCAGCAGCGGGTGCGGGCCCAGCGGGTCCAGCACCTGGGCGCCGGTCTCGGCGGCCGACTTGTGCAGCTCCGGCAGGAACTCGTGCGGCCCCGGAACCAGCGGCACCACGACCGGTGCCGGCTGGCCGGCCTCGGCGGCCGCGTTCAGCAGATCGGCCACCGTCTGGGCGTCCTCGCCGCCCAGGTAAGCGGCCGTCACCTCGATGCCCGGCTGGTCGCCGCGCACGACGGACAGCAGCTCCTCGACGACCGGACGGGTCTCCGGCCCGGCGACGGCCGGAACCGCCAGCACCAGGGCAGGCGAACCGGCCATGATCTCGGGGCGCTCGGGACGGCGGTGGCGCCCCCGCGCACGGGAGCCTGGCGTACGGACGGGCAGTGGCGCGCCCGGGATGGCTGCGGTGCTCATGCGCCGAATCGTAGGACATTGCCCAGCGTGCCTTGCAGCCGGATACCGGGAGTGGGCGGCTTTCCGCCAGGAAGTGACGGTCATCACAGCGGCAGTTGTGACTGGCTGTGAGGCGCGGGGCGGGTGGTGGGTGATCGACAACGCGCTGACGGCTGTGTGCGGACGGTCATGGCGAAGTTGGCGATTCGCCCTGCTGTGTCCGCTTACGCACCGTCAATTGCTGGGTCGTGAAGGGTTGGTGACGGCATTGGCACGTTCTTCTGCACGGGAAATTTCCCATGCTGATGCACGTGCAGCCGGGCTATCATCACGTCAAGTGAGGCATTCGCCAGGGTCTGGGGAGAAAACAATGGGTGAGGCGTACAACGGCATGGCGGCGACGGACCTCGAGGGCGTGGTCTGGCAGAAGAGCGGCTACAGCAACTCGAAGGGCAACTGCGTCGAGTTCGCCGCGCTGCCGAACGGCGACGTCGCGATGCGCAACTCGCGCTTCCCCGACGGGCCGGCGCTGGTCTACACCCGGGCGGAGATCGACGCGATGCTGCTCGGCGTGAAGGACGGGGAGTTCGACCACCTGGGCAACTAGCCCTGACGGTGTGTCGGTGGCCGCACAGACGGGCCGTCGTGGGAGATCCCGCGACGGCCTTCAATGTTTTTTTGGACCGGACGGGCCGGACGGCCCAAGTCGGGAAGGCGGCGGCCGGTTCGGCCGGAGAAGAAGGGGTGCGGGGCGTCAGGCGGAGCGGCGGTGACGGCCGAGGTTCGGCAACGGGGGTTCGGCGGCGAGCGCCGGCGCGGGGGCGTCGAACAGCGCCCACACGACCTTGCCCGCGCCCGCCAGCGGGTGCCAGCCCCAGGAGTGGGAGAAGGAGTCGACCAGGTGCAGGCCGCGACCGGACTCCGCCACGAAGTCGGCCTCGCGGGCGATCGGGCCGGAGCTGGACGGGTCGCTCACCGCGCACACCACCTGCGGGGCCCGGTGCACCAGGCTGATCCGGATCGGCAGTGAGCCGACGGCCAGTTGCGGAGTGGTCTGGGCCGGGACGCGGGACGGCTCGCGCTGGCCGAGTGCGTGCCGGAGCGCGTTGGTCACCAACTCGGAAGCCACCAGGGCCACATCGTCGAAGAGCTCGCCGAGGCCCCAGGTGTCGAGGGTGATCCGGGCGAACTCCCGCGCGGTGCGCACGGCTTCGAACCGGGGAGCGAGCGTGCAGCTGACCACATGCGGGTCGGTTGCCAGGGCGGTACCGGTGCTCATGAAGAGCTCCTCCCATAAGGGGGCGGACACGGCGGGACCCATCGGGGTCATGCCGGTCACCTCCGACTCGCTCGGCCGCTCTGCCGCCGCGTCCGACCACTGCGCGCACACGCAAGTACCCAGCGACGCACGGGCGTTGCCGGGACGGGTGTGCGGAATCGCGCTAGCTGTCGACGCGGAGCCCGCGGGGTTGCCAAGGGCGTGCAAGTGCACGTGCACCATGCTCCTCTGTGCTTACGGCAGATGCAAGAGTCGATTCACGTGCAGTCGTGCGATTGGCATATGCATGCACCGGATGCACGTGCAAGATGGTGTCTGCGTGTCAGAAGCGGTAGCCCTGCGCACCACTACCGGCACTCAGTGCGTCCAAGTGATGGCAGACTGTGCAACTGGTCTTTCCCAATGGAGGTTTGGTCAGATGACCACAGTGCAGCCCGGTGGGGGCTCGATGGTGCGCCGCATCCTCCTCGGCTCCCAGCTCCGTCGGCTCCGTGAGGGCTGCGCGATCAGCCGGGAGGACGCCGGCTACGCGATCCGCGCCTCGGAGTCCAAGATCAGTCGGATGGAACTCGGCCGGGTCTCCTTCAAGGAGCGTGACGTCGCCGACCTGCTCAGCCTCTACGGCCTGGGCGGCGGCGCCGAGCGGGAGACCCTGCTCGCCCTGGTCCGCGAGGCCAACAAGTCCGGCTGGTGGCACAGTTACAACGATGTGCTGCCGAACTGGTTCCAGACCTACATGGGGTTGGAGGAGGCCGCCGCGCTGATCCGCACCTACGAGGTGCAGTTCATTCCCGGCCTGCTCCAGTGCGACGAGTACGCCCGGGCGATCTTCGCGCAGAACCGGCCCGTGCTCGCCGACGACGAGATCGAACGCCGGGTCGCGCTGCGCGCCCGGCGGCAGAAGCTGCTCACCGAGGGCCGCGGGCCCAAGCTGTGGGCCGTCATCGACGAGGCCGCGCTGCGCCGCCCGGTCGGCGGCCCCGAGGTGATGCGCGCCCAGCTGGAGCACCTGGTGGAGTTGGCCGAACTCCCCAGCGTGGTGCTCCAGGTGATGCCCTTCCGGTTCGGCGCGCACGCCGGTGAGAGCGGCGCCTTCTCGGTGCTGCGCTTCCCCGAGCAGGACCTGCCGGACGTGGTCTACCTGGAGCAGCTCACCAGCGCGCTGTACCTGGACAAGCGCGACGACGTGGACGAGTACGTGCAGGTCATGGAGCGGCTCTGCGTGGACAGTCTGACCCCGCAGCAGACCCTCGAGCTGCTCCAGGGCATCCTCAAGAGCCAGTGACGGCAGGGGTTCGCGGTGCCCGGCGGGCTCGGGTGGCTGACGAATCGTCAGTGTCCGGGCCTCGCACGGGAGTCCGGGCCGCAGTTCGGTATCGGCGCGGTCGAGCGGATTGACCGGCGCCCGGCAAGCTGCCATGGTGACTGCGCCGCCGTCCGGCTTGCCCGGTGGGCCTCGGAACCGGCGGCGCTCCGGCTCCACCAATACGGGGGTTTGGTGGAGCCGGCTCCGACATCTCGGTGGATGACGCTCAGCGCTCCGACAGCACCTCCTGCTCCAGCGGCCGGTACCGGTAGTCCGGCACGGCGGCCGGCGCGGCGGCGGCGGTCTTGCGGCCGTTGCGGCGTACGGCGCCCGTGAGCGCGATCAGCAGGCCGAGCGTGGTGGTGCCCGTCACCAGCAGCAGGGCGGGCCGGTACCCGGCGAGTTGGGCGTGCGCGTCGGTGCCGCTGCCGGTGCCCGCGGTGAGCACCGCGGTGGTGACGGCCAGCACGATCGCGCCGCCCACCTGGAGCGCGGTGTTCACCAGGCCCGAGGCGAGGCCCTGTTCGTCGTCCGCCACGCCGTTGGTGGCGGCCACATTGATGGACGGAAAGCCGAGCGCGAAGCCCGCGCCGATCAGCAGCATGCTCGGCAGCACCAGGCCGAGGAACGAGCTGTGCTCGTCCAGCCGCAGGAAGAGCGCGTAGCCGAGGGCCATCGAGGCGACGCCGACCGGGAGCACCCGCTCCGGGCCGAACCTGTCCAGCAGGCGGCTGACCGAGCCGGCCGAGAGGGCGACGATCGCGCCGCCGGGCAGCAGGCCGAGCGCCGTCTCCAGGGCCGACCAGTCGAGCAGCCGCTGCAGGTACAGCGTGGCCACGAACTGGAAGCCGGCGTAGGAGCCCATCAGCGTCAGCGCCGTCAGATTCGCCCGGCGGACGCCCACGCTGCGGAATATGCCCAGCCGCACCAGCGGGTGCGCGGTGCGCGACTCGATCAGCAGGAAGGCCGCGGCCAGCGCCGCCACCAGCAGCAGCGAGCCGATCGTGCGCAGCGACAGCCAGCCCGCGCCCTGCGCCTCGGTGACCGTGAAGACCAGCAGCAGCACGGCGGCGGTGCCGGTGATCGCACCCGCTATGTCGTAGCCGCCGGAGCTGCGCTGCTCGCCGTGCTGCCGGGGCAGCAGCTTGATGCCGGCGAGCAGGGCGATCAGCGCGATCGGGACGGGCATCAGGAACGTCAGCCGCCAGCCGGCCGACGTCAGCAGCCCGCTGATCACCAGACCGAGCGAGAAGCCGGCGGCGGAGCAGGTGGTGTAGATGGACAGCGCGCGGTTGCGGGCCGGGCCCTCGGCGAACGTGGTGGTGATGATGGAGAGGCCGGCCGGGGCGGTGAACGCGGCGCTGACGCCCTTCAGGAAGCGGGCGCCGATCAACAGCGGGCCGCTGTCGACCAGGCCGCCGAGCAGCGAGGCGCCGGCGAATACGGCCAGGGCTATCAGGAACACCCGGCGGCGGCCGAGCAGGTCGGCAGCGCGGCCGCCGAGCAGCAACAGACCGCCGTATCCCAGGACGTAGCCGCTCACCACCCACTGCAGGGCGGAGTCGGAGAGGTGCAGGTCGGTGCCGATCGAGGGCAGGGCGACGCCCACCATCGAGACGTCGAGGGCGTCCAGGAACATGGCGGCGCAGAGCACCACCAGGGCGCCCCAGAGGCGTGGGGTCCATCGCGTGTCGGTCATGGCACCGTACGCTACATGCATGTGCATGGGATGCAAATGCATTTAATGCGGCTGCAACACATGCGTACGCATGTGCTAACGTGGCGGCGTGACCGACCTAGATCCGGATCGTGACCCTGCGGCGGAGACGGCGCTGGCCGAGAAGTGGCGCGCCGTGCTGGCCAGCCATGCGGCCACGTCCTGCGCGATAGACCGTGAGCTCGGCGAGGCCTTCGGAATCGGCGTCAGCGAGTTCGAACTGCTGGAGCGCCTCTGGGAGTTCGAGCAGGAGGAGCACCTGGCGGGCTCGCGCGCCCAGGTGCTGTCCGGCAGCGTGCACCTCAGCCAGAGCGCGTTCTCCCGGCTGGTCGCCCGGATGGAGAAGTCCGGCCTGGTGCAGCGCTCGATGTGCGCGGACGACCGCCGCGGCATCTTCATCACGCTCACCGACGAGGGCCGCGAGCGCTACCGCAAGGCCCGCCCCGTGCACCGCCGGATCCTCGCCGAGACGCTCGGCCAGTAAGGCCGGCGGGGCGACGGGCCGGCGGGGCGACGGACGCTCAGAGCAGCGTCGACAGCCCCGGTGCGGCCGCGATCAGCGCCGCCGCCACGGGAGCGGCCAGCGCCGCCAGCGTCCAGCCCAGCCGGGCCCGGCGCGGGAGCCGGGGCTCGCCCAGCAGCAGCCGGTCCACCCGGGCGGGGGACTGCGCCAGCTGCCGCGGCGGGCAGGACGCGAACACCTCACTATTCAGCTCCGCCAGTGCCAGCGCGGTGGTCACCCGCCCGTGCCGGCGGGCGGCCCGGTCGTCCGCCGCCAGTTCCGCCAGCACCGCCACCTGGTCGCGGAACTCGGAGAACACCCCCACCCCCGGAAAGCCCGTCGCCAGCGCCTGCGCGCACTGCGCCAACCAGTGGTGCCGGGCCCGGACATGGCCCCGCTCGTGGCTCAGCACTGCCGCCAGTTCCCGGTCCGACAGCTGCTGCAACGCCCCCGTGGTCACCACCAGCCGGGCCCGCGGTCCGGGCAGCGACCAGGCCTGCGGCCGGACGTTCTCCAGCACCACCAGCGGCTCCTTGGCCGCCCGCCGGCGCGGCAGCAGCGAGGCCGGCAACTCCGGGGCCCGCCGCGCCAGTTGGGTGTGACGGTGGCCGCGCTCCGCGCGCGCCGAACGGATCTCCCGGGCCAGCGACAGCGCCGTCCACACCCCGCCCGCCGCCAGCACCGCCGCCGACAGCCGGCCCCAACCCTCGCGGCCCGCCAGGCCGTACGCCTCCACCACTCCGTCCGGGGCGCCCGAGAAGACCACGTCCCGCCAGGCCGGAAGAGCGGCCGCACTCGCCAGCAGCAGGCTCAGCCCGCAGCACAACAGCACCGCGACCACCAGCATCTGCCACACCAGCAGGGCCAGCACCGGTTCTCGCTCGGGCCAGCGGGCCCGGGCCAGGCGGCTCGGCGCCACGGTGGCGAGCAGCAGTCCGAGCAGGAGCAGGCTCAGCAGTGCCGTCATGGCAGGGGCTCCCCGAGGCGGGATTCGAGGCGCGGCGGTGCGCCTGCCCCCCAACCTATGCCGCCTCACGCCCACGGGGAACGGCCGGGTGCCTCCAGTGACCAACACCACGTCGCCACAGGGTTTCGGACGCCCCGTCAGCCACTCGGGGCGGAGCCAAAAATGGCGGTGCTTCACATGGTCAGCAGCATCGCGAACATCCCGATCCCCATCGCGGCCCGGCAGGCCCGCGGCAGCGGCGCCGCCACCGTCGCGCCGTCCGCCGCGATCACCCGGCTGCCCTCCCACAGCGCGTACCCGCCGAAGTACACCAGCAGCAGCCCCGTCACCATCGGCAGCCCGGCCGGCTCCCCGTGGTGGCCGGCGTGCCCGCCCGGTGCGCCGGCCGTCATCGCCAGCGCCATGTACGCCATCGCCAGCGCGCCGATCCCGTGGTGCAGCCGGTGCGCCCGCAGCCCCGCCCCGCGTCCGGCCAGCGCGCCCACCAGCAGTGCCGCGGCCAGCAGTGCGTACGGCCAGCCCCAGGCCACGCCCGGCAGCAGCGCCATCCCGGCCATGCCCAAACCCATCGCGGCCTCCAGCAGGTCCGACTCCCGGCGGGCCGGCCGGTCGCCCCCGCAGGACGCGTCCTTCCGTCCTTGCCGCACCCGCCACCCGCAGTAGCCGCCGCTTCCCGTGGCCAACGCGGCCAGCAGCCAGTTCACCAGCGCCGGACCGTGCATCGCGTCCCCCTCCGGCCGGATGTGCGCCCACCCCACGATCACCGACCCCGACCGGGCGCAGCAGGGCGTGAACGGGGGCGCACCGAGGCTCGGCCGGGCCCGCGCCGGGCGTGCGAGCGGCTCCCGCCGCGGGCCGTGGTGACGGACTGGTGGTCCCCGGTGGCGGTCCGTTCGGGGGAGGGGCAGGGTCGGGCGTACCGGAAGCGACGCCGGATCTGTCCGTTTCATCCATCACGTCAGGGAGCGGAGCCGATCGCGCTACGAACCGGAGTGTCCGCCGTCAACTTGCTCTTGAGCCGGAAGACCTTTCGCGTTTAACGTGGTCTTGTCGAAATAACTCCTGTCGAAGTGAGCCTGAGATGCAGAATCTTTCGCCGACTCTCGCGGCTGCGGGTGACGCCCCCACCGCCGACCTCGCCGCGCACCCGGCCTGGCTGCGCCTCAAGGACGCTGTCGAGGCCCTCCGGCCCCTGCAGTCCAAGGACGGCTCGATCGACCTCGCCGCCGTGCCGCGCCCCACCGTCGACCCGCTGGTCGAGACCGTGCAGGCCGCCGTCGCCGAGCTCGCCCCGTACTTCCCGCACGACGCCGAGTACCTCGCCGCCGTCCGGGCCGACCTCGGCAAGTGGGCCGACACCGGCTACCGGGAGCCCGACTTCCTGGACTCGCTGCTGGCGTTCCGCCCCGAGGAGCACCGTGTCGACGGGATCGGTCACCTGGTGGTCTTCCCGATGTACACCCAGAACGGCAACCCGGACCGGAACCTGGAAGCCGTCCTGCTGAAGGTCGTCTGGCCCGAGTGGATCGCCGAACTGGAGCGCACCCGCTTCGACAACCCCGGCTACCTCGGCATCACCTTCGACGACTTCACCGCCGGCTACGACACCAACTCCGCGGTGCTGTTCCCCGAGACGGTGGCCGTCCGCGAGGCGCCGTCGCGCTTCACCTGGGGCGGCATCTTCTGCGACCGCGAGGCCGCCCGCTTCCGCACCGTCTCCACCAGCGCCGTCCGCCAGCTCGGCCTCGAGATCCCGGCCGACGCCGAGAGCCTGCTGCAGGACCAGGACCGCACCCAGCAGACCTTCGTCCTGTGGGACCTGGTCCACGACCGCACCCACAGCCACGGCGACCTGCCCTTCGACCCGTTCATGATCAAGCAGCGCAGCCCGTTCTGGATGTACGGCCTCGAAGAGCTCCGCTGCGACCTGAACACCTTCAAGGAGTCGGTCAAGCTGGAGGCCGAGGGCTACACCCAGGGCCGCGACGTCCAGTACGCCGTCCTGTTCGACCGGATGTTCCGCTTCCCGGTCACCGGCGACCGCGTCCGCAACTACGACGGCATGGGCGGCCAGCTGCTCTTCGCCTACCTGCACAAGCACGACGCGCTGCGCTGGCGCGACAACCGCCTCACCATCGACTGGTCGCGCGTCGCCGACGTCACCAACCAGCTCTGCGCCGAGATCGAGACCCTCTACCGCGAGGGCATCGACCGCCCCAAGACCGCCCACTGGATCGCGGCCTACCAGCTGGTCTCCAAGTACCTCACCCCCCACCCCGCCTCCACCTGGGCCAAGGGCCCGGAGGCGCTCCCGCTCGACCTCGGCGACGACAAGGCACTGCGCAAGGCGCTGTGCGACGCCGTCCACCCCGACGAGTTCCCGCTCAGCATGTTCTACGAGGCCCTGGCCAAGAAGCTCAGCCGGGTCATCGCCGACACCAAGGGCATCACCAGCGCCGACGTCGAGGAGATCGCCGCGTGACCACCGCACCCAGCACCGACAACGGCCGCCCGCTGGCCGGCAAGGTCATCGCCGTCGCCGGAGCCAGCGGCCCCGCCGGCCAGGCCACGCTGCGCCGGCTCGCCGCCGACGGTGCCACCGTGATCGGCGCCGACATCGACCAGCAGCGCCTCGACAAGGCCATCGACGGCATCCGCACCGCCGTCCCCGGAGCGAAGGTCACCGGGCAGGTCATCGACCTGCTCGACCCGCAGGAGGTCCACGACTGGGCCGACCACCTCGAAGCCGAGCACGGCCACGTCGACGGCCTGATCCACCTGGTCGGCGGCTGGCGCGGCAGCAAGAGCTTCTTCGAGACCCGGATAGACGACTGGGACTTCCTGCACGACACCGTCGTGCGCACCCTCCAGCACACCTCGCTGGCGTTCCAGCCCGCTCTGCTGCGCAGCCCCGCCGGCCGCTACGCCATGGTCTCGGCCGCCGCCGCGCACAAGCCCACCGGCGGAGGCGCCGCGTACGCCGCCGCCAAGGCCGCCACCGAGGCCTGGACCCTCGCCATGGCGCACTCCTTCGTGAAGGAGACCACCGCCGAGGACGGAACCCCCACCGCCGCAGCTGCCATCCTGGTCATCAAGGCCTTGGTCAGCCCTGAGATGCGTGCCGAGAAGCCGGACGCCAAGTTCGCCGGCTTCACCGACACCGCCGACCTGGCCGCAAACATGGCGAGCCTCTGGGACCGCCCCGCAGCAGAACTGAATGGACAGCACCTGTGGCTGACAGCCCGATGACCACCCCGTTCGGCCCGACCGACGCGGTGCGGCACCACGACCCCGCCGTGCGCGGCTTCGCCAGCGACAACTACGCCGGCGTCCACCCCGAGATCCTCGCCGCGATAGCCCTGGCCAACGACGGCCACCAGGTCGCCTACGGCGAGGACCAGTACACCGAGCACCTGCAGACCGTCTTCCGCCGCCACTTCGGTGACCGGGCCGAGGCGTTCCCCGTCTTCAACGGCACCGGCGCCAACGTGGTCGCGCTCCAGGCCCTGCTGCCGCGCTGGGGCGCGGTGATCGCCGCCGCCAGCGCGCACATCAACGTCGACGAGTGCGGCGCGCCGGAGAAGATCGCCGGCATCAAGATCCACACCGTCCCCACCCCCGACGGCAAGCTCACCCCCGAGCTGATCGACCAGCAGGCCTGGGGCTGGGGCGACGAGCACCGCGCCCAGCCGCTCGCCGTCTCCATCACGCAGTCCACCGAACTCGGCACCCTCTACACGGTCGACGAGGTCCGCGCGATCTGCGAGCACGCCCACGAACGCGGCATGCTCGTCCACATGGACGGCTCCCGGCTCGCCAACGCCGCCGCCTCCCTCGGCGTCCCGTTCCGCGAGTTCACCACCGACGCCGGCGTCGATGTGCTCTCCTTCGGCGGCACCAAGAACGGCCTGCTGCTCGGCGAGGTCGTGGTCGTCCTCAACCCCGAGAAGGTCCGCGACCTCAAGTACCTGCGCAAGATGTCGATGCAGCTCGCGTCGAAGATGCGCTTCGTCTCGGTCCAGTTCGAGGCCCTCCTCACCGGCGACCTCTGGCTCCGCAACGCCGGCCACGCCAACGCGATGGCGCTCCGCCTGGAAGCCGCCGTCCGCGAGATCCCCGGCGTCACCGTCGTCCGCCCCGTCCAGGCCAACGCCGTCTTCGCGCTGCTCCCGCGCGAGGTCAGCGAGCGCCTCCAGAAGCACTACCGCTTCTACTTCTGGGACGAGCACACCGGCGAGGTCCGCTGGATGGCCGCCTTCGACACCACCGAGGCCGACATCGACGCCTTCGCCGCCGCGATCGCGGAGGAGATGGGGCGTCAGGGCTGACGGCTCTGCTCTGCTTGTTCTGCGCGACGGCCGGTTCGGAAGGCAACTTCCGGGTCGGCCGTCGGCGTCTCCGCGGTGGGGCCGGCGACGGTGGCGTCGGAGGAGGCGGGCAGGTGTTTGCGCCTGGGGCGGATCCGGCGTAGTGTTCACTGGTCGCTCGGCAGGGAGCACCGGACACGCAATCTGTGTGGACGGTCCCGGGGCGGCCAATCCCTGAGAACCACCCAGTTGATCCGTGACGGGTCGCGTCCTTTTCGCGTCTCCGTTCGTATTTGCTGTGCGCGTTTTCGGAGATTGCGGCGGATTCGCTTTTCGGAGCGGGGATCGGCTAGAGTTTGAAACGTCGGACGGGCCGTCAGGTCGGGAAGACGAAAGCGAGTCAGATCGAATGAAACTCCGGAAAACGGAGCGGAAAACATCTGATAAGCTGGAAACACGAAAGAACGAAGCGCCCGGAGGGTCGGTCGGAAGGCCGCCTGAAGGAAGTGTCCGTTCCTTGAGAACTCAACAGCGTGCCAAAAGTCAACGCCAGATATGTTGACATC
>NZ_JBIUCB010000016.1:0-131107 GCF_044593455.1 Kitasatospora sp. NPDC051984 | reverse complement strand
GGAGTGCCGGCGAAACGTCCTCGTACTGGGTGTACTTGGATGTTTTGCCGGTGCTTCCAGGCGGGATGATCCGGCGTCGCGCGCCCGGCAAGATCGGCCGGGCAGACCCTAGGCCGATCGGCAGGCCGTCGCGGCGGTAGTGACGGGAGGTTCTTTGCGCACGCATGCCATCTCCGAGGTGGGAAGGATCGGGACGGGAAGCGGTGCGAGGGAGTGGCCCACACCTTGCTGGCGCGGGGCCGGTGCCGTCAAGAGCGGGACCGTAAATGGCTGGTGGCGCGGGCATCGCCGCTGGTAGGAAGAGGCGCCATGAGCGAGTACGAACTGCGGGCCGCGCTGCCCGCCGACATCGACGCGGTGCTGGCCTTCTGGGCCGAGGCCGCCGAGGGCACCAGCATCAGCGACGACCGGGCGGGCGTGGCAAGGCTGTTGGAGCGCGACCCGCAGGCGCTGATCCTGGCGGTGGCGGAGGACGTGATCCTGGGTACGGTGATCGCGGGCTTCGACGGCTGGCGCTGTCACCTCTACCGGCTGGCCGTCCACCCGTCGGCCCGCCGCCGCGGCATCGGCGGCGCGCTGCTGGACGTCGCGCACGCCCGCTTCGAGGCGCTGGGCGGGCGGCGGGCCGACGCGATGGTGCTGGAGCACAACGAACTCGGGCAGTCGGCCTGGCAGGCGGCCGGGTACGGGCGCGAGGAGCGGTGGCGCCGGTGGACCCGGCCGCTGGGCTGAGCCGTCGTCAACTTGGCTTGCGTCAGGCGGACTTGAGGGTGCCGCCGTCGACGACCAGGTCGGCGCCGTGGATGTTGCCGGCCCGGTCGGAGAGGGCGAAGACCACCAGGTCGGCGACCTCCTGCGGAGTGGAGAGCCGGCCGGACGCGGTGCCCGCCTGGGTGGGCAGTCCGTCCAGCAGGGCATCGAGGGGGACGCCCATGGCATCGGCCATCCGGCCGCCGTAGCCGCCGGCGGAGGTCCACTGGTCGGTGGAAGTCGGGCCGGGCGAAACGGTGTTGACGCGCACCCCGCGCGGCGCGAGTTCCTCGCTGAGGCGCTTGCCGAACTGGGTGAGTGCCGCCTTGGCCTCCGCGTACCCCACCGGGGAGCCGGTGGGGATGCGGGAGTTGATCGAGGACACGTTGACGATCGCGCCGCGCCGCTCCAGCAGGCTGGGCAGCGCGGCCCGGGTGGTGCGCACCGCCGACATCACGTTCAGGTCGAACAGCGCCTGCCACTGCTCGTCCGCGACGTCCAGCACGCCGCCCAGGGTGAACGTGGAGGCGTCGCCCGCGCCCACGTTGTTGACCAGCAGATCGATGCCGCCGAGCGCCGCCAGTGCCTGCTCGACCGCGCTCTCCGCGCCCTGGCGGGTGCTCAGGTCGGCCGTCGCGACGGTGGCGACCTCCGCCAACTCCTTTGTGGCGGTGCGGGTTGCGCCCACCACCTTCACTCCCTCGGCGGCGAGCGCGCGGGCGACGGCGAGGCCGATGCCGCGTCCCGCGCCGGTGACCAGGGCGGTGCGGCCGTTGAGTCCGAGATCCATGGTTCCTCGTTTTCGGTCGATATTCTTGAACTTGAGGTCAAATATTTGGGCATGCGAAACCGCGCGGGCGGCGCGGTCCATGCTTCTTCGGCGCCCGGGTTTCAGTGTCCGGGTTTCAGTGTCTGGGTTTCAGGGTCCGAAGACGGTGGCGACGGTGGTGTCGACGACCTTGAGGACCGCCTCGCGGTCGTAGGCCCGGGCCATCACCCGCAGTCCCGCGAGTGCGGTCATCAGGAACCTGGCCTGCGCGCTCGCATCCACCGAGCTCGGGACGTCGCCCTCCAGCTTGCCCCGCTCGATGCGCGCGGCCAGCAGGCCGGCGCTGCGGTCGGTCATTCGGCGCACCGCGAGTGCGGCGTCCGCGTCCCGTCCGCCGAGCTCCAGCGCGGTGTTGACGGCGAGGCAGCCGCGACGCACCGGGCCGTCGAAGTCCGCGTCCACCAGCATCGTCAGGAAGGCGCGGATGCACTCCTTCGTGGTGCCCGGCCCTGCCAGGAACTCCTCGGCCAGCTCGGCGCCGCCCCGGTCGTACGCGTCCAGCGCCCGCCTGAAGAGTTCCCGCTTGGAGCCGAAAGCGTGGTAGAGGCTGCCCTTGCCGATGCCCGCCGCCTCGGCGAGTTCGGCCGGGGAGGAGCCGGCGTAGCCGTTCGTCCAGAACACCTCCATCGCCTGCGCGATCGCGGTGCCCTCGTCGAACTGCTTCGGTCGTCCCATGACCTGACGGTACGACATATTTGACCTTGGGGTCAATAATTTGTCGGCCACGGCCGCGGCTTGTTCCACCCACCCGTCGGCGTCCTGCACGTCGATCGCTCCGAAGTCCCCCGCCGGAGTGCCCACATGGGCCGGGCCGGCTGGTATTACTGGGACATGCAGGAAGAGACCGCACGCTCCGCGATCGACACGTTCATCTCCGCGTTCAACGCCTCGGACGACAGCTATGTGACTGCCCTGCTCTCCCAGGCCCTGACCTCGGACGTGGTCTTCTGGGGGCCGTTGGGCCGGAGCGAAGGAATCGCGGCGGTCGAGCGGTTCGTGCTGGACATCCGACGCCACCCGGCGGGGACCGGCACGATGACGCGCTGCTCAGCAGTGGACATGCCCGACGAATGGGCCCGGTACCAGTGGGTGTTCACCATGCCGGACGGAGGCCCCCGCCTGGCGGGAACGGACGTCGTCCATCTACGACGGAGCCTCATCGACCAGGTCATTGTCTTCGCGGGCGAGATCGAGCCGTTCGCCTCCTGAGTCGTCCTTCTGTCGCTGTCCTTCTCCTGAACGGCAGGGGTCAGCAGCTGTGGCTGCTCAGCTGCCGGTAGAGCTCCTTGTGTCCGTCCGGGGTCGGGTGCACGCCGTCGACGAACTGGTGGGGCTGGTCGCGGAGGGGTTCCCACATATCGATGAAGTCGATGTGGTGGTCCTCGCACCAGGCCTGGAGGGTGACGCGCAGGGTGAGGGCTCGCGCCGTGGTGAAGCGGAGGCCCTCGTAGTCGTCGAGCCGTGTTTCGTCGAGCCAGGACGGTCCGGCGACGACCATGCGGGCGTTGTGGCGCTGGGCGGTTGCGGCGAGCGAGGCGAGATGGTCGGCGAGCGAGGCGAGATGGTCGGCGAGGTGGGGCACTTGGGTGTCCGGCGCGGCGACCGGCACGGCCGAGTCGTTGATCCCGGCGGCCACGACCAGCGTGTCCGGGTGGCGGGGAACCAGCAGCGGGGGTGTCTGCTGGGCGACGTCCGCCAAGGTGCTGCCGGGGATGGCCAGGTTGAAGACCCGGTGGGCGTTCTCGTTCGACGCGATGTGCGTCGCCGCCAGGTGTCCGGCCCAGCCGCCCTGGGGGTCGCAGCGGCCGTAGGCGATGCTGTCGCCGACGATCACGATGCGCGCCGCAGGGCGCAGCGGCCTCGCGTCCAGGTAGGCCCAGGCCGTCCGGCCCGAGGTGAGGACCACTCGTCGGCGGGCGTAGTCGTCCACCTCGCAGGCGTCGGCAGCGGCCAGTTCCTGGTCGGTCAGGTGCAGGACGGCGCCCTCGACCGTGCCGCCGAAGTCGCGTACCAGGGTGAGGTGTTCGGGTCGGCCGCTGGTGGCGATCACGGATTCGTCGGTGATCGTGAGGGGCCTGGTCGTGTGACCGGCCAGCGAGGCCGTGGTCGTCGGCACCGTGCGACCGAAGAGGGTGGTTTGCACCTGCGGGTCCAGCAGCGTGTCGAAGCAGAACAGGGCGTGGGGGCGGGACTCGGTCACTGCGGTGCCGTGGCCTTTCACTCGGAACGATCACGTCACCCTATCGGGCCATGGAAGCCCGTCCCTGTGCCGCTGACGAGGGCACTTCGCGCGGACCGCGCATGCTTGCCGGTCGGACTGCTCGCGGCCTCATGTGTGCGCGCTACTGGCCGAGCAGGTGGGCGAAGTCGTAGCCGAGGCCGCCGAGCGTCGGAAGCGCGCCCAGGTCGGTGATGGCGCCGACGGGGATGCTGTAGGTCTGGTCCGGGGTGAGGGTGGCGGCGGCAGCGGCCGGGGTGGAGGCGAGGAGGAGGGTGGCGAGGGCGGTGAGGGCAGTGCGCACGGTGGACTCCTCTGGGGGCTGGGGCTGACGGTTGGTCAACGGGCGGGCAGGGGCGGGGGTGACGCGGGACCGCCCGTTCGGGTGCAGAGGAGGGTGCGTCAGGACGGGAGGGTGCCGGCTTCGGTGGTGAGGCGGGTGGCCGGCTCCTCGGCGAGGCGGGCCGCGGGGCCGCGGGGCCGCGGCGGCGGGAGAGGGCGAGGCCGAGGTGGCGGCGCGGGGCGGGTTCGGCGAGGGGGAGGGAGAGCAGGTCGGGATGGTCAGCTCCACCTCCGGGTGGTCGGCGACGAACCCGGCGAGTGCACCCGGCAGCAGACGTCGGCCGCCGCTGGCGAAGGTGGCGATGGTGAGTGCGGTGCGTGCGGCGGTCAGGCGGATGATCCGCCGTGCGGTGGCGGCGAGTTCGGCTGCGATCGTGTCCGCCGCTTCGACCAGCACCCGGCCCGCGTCGCAAGGGCGGCCGGGGCCGGCCTGGTGACGGCTCGTGGACGGTCAACGGCGACCCGCGGCACCTGCGACGGGCCGCCGAGGCCTCGGCGGCCCGTCTCGGCGTCGAGGCGATCGGCACCCTCGACCTGTGCACCGAACTCGGCCTCGCCTTCCTCCCCTGGAGCCCCCTCGGCGGCATCTCCCTCAGCGCCGTCGACGACCCGACCGCCGATACCCCGCCGACCACCACCCCGTTCCACGCCCTCGCTGCCGCGCACGGGGTCAGCCCCCAACAGGTCTGCCTGGCCTCGCACTTGGCCCAGTCACCGACGGTCGTCCCGATACCCGGTGCCCGTCGCCCCGCCTCCATCCGCGACTCCGCGGCCGCGGCCGGTCTCGACCTCACCGCGGCCGAACTCGCCGCCCTGCGCCTCTGATCGGCCGTTCCCTGGGTGGGCGACGACCGCACCGGCCGTCAATGACCGGTTGTTCTGAGCCACTTGAGTGCGGAGGCCAGCTCGGCGCCGAACTCCTCGCAGTGGGTGATCAGGTTCCGGCCGGCAGTGGTGTCGAGCAGGCCGGCGGTGGCGCGGAGGGTGTCGTGGCAGAGACGTTCGACGGTGAGGTTGCGGGAGGCGAGGTAGCCCAGGCCGTGGCCGCGGACGGAGTCGGGCGGGGTGGCGAGGTACTGGCGGTGGGCGGCCTCCTGCGGGTGGTCGTAGTAGGAGTCCGCGACGAGTTGATCGACGTAGCGGGCGAGCTCGCGCGGGCAGTCGACAACGAACTCGATCTCGTTCGGGGCCGGGTTGTCGAGCGTCTCGCCGAAGGCCAACAGGCGGGCGAAGGTCTCCAGTTGAACGAGTTCGCGGACGTTCGGGTCGTCCACCTCGGAGGTGAAGAGCGGCGCGCGGGACAGCACGGCAGCGGCCTGCGTGTACCGATCGTTCGACTGCTGGTCGGGAGCCGAGATCGCCGACCGGAAGAGGGAATCGACGAGCGCGGGGTCGATGCCCCAGTCGGCGTCCCACCCGAACGCGAGCACCGGCGCCCGCAGCCGCCACAGGGCCAGCGCGGCGGCCTGGCGCTGCTGGACGGGCGTGAGTGCGGCTGATCGACCGGTCGGTGTCGGGTCGTCCTGCCGGAGTTTCTGGTGCATCGTTTCCCGCTCGTGGCTAGGTGATTGACTCAAAGGGACGTCGATGCCTGCGCATCGGGGTCCCGCTGGTTCGAGGTGGTCAGGCCGGTCCGTAGATGGCGCTGCCGGCCTTGGTGACCAGTGCCCAGTACCGGTCGCCGTAGGACCAGTGCCACCACTCGGTGGGGTAGTTGACGAAGCCGGCGTCGCCCATGGTCCGGGCCAGGAGGTCGCGATTGCGGCGCGCCCGGTCCGACAGTCCCGGGGCGTCCAGCGGACAGTACTTCTCGTCCCCCGTGCGGTGGCCGTTCACGGCGCCACCCATGTCCAGCTCGATGCCCTCGGCATCAACGAGCGTCAGATCGAGCGCCGCCCCGGCACAGTGCGGCGCCACCTCGACCGGGGAGACGAAGGCGCTGGCCCGGCGCCGCAGGTCGACAGGGTCGGTGATGCCCGAGCGGCGCAGGCGGTCCTCGTAGAGGGCGAACCGCCGCGCCTGCTCGGTGCTGCTGCGATGCCCCTCTATGACAAGGAACCTGACGCCGTCGGGAAGCCGTTCGGACGCCGAGCGCAGACGTTCGAGCACGCCGGTCCTGACCCGGCCGTAGGCCCCTGCCTCGTCCCGTTCCCGGGAGTCCAGCGCAATTGCCGGGACCGAGGCGATCTCCGCGAGAGGCTCGCCGCAGTCCTGCACGGGGATGTTGACCACCTGGGGATCGCTCAGCAGAATCATGGACCCTGAGCCTAGTGCTGCTCCGCGCTAGGCCGTGTCTCATAGTTGATCTTGTGGTTGGGAAATGTCGTTGAGCCCATGGTCAGCGGTCGAGGAGACTGCCGCCGTGAGCTCTCGACGTTTCGTAACACTTGATCAGGACGGCGCGGCCGACGGGTGGCTGCACGTGGTCGTCGAGGCCCCGACCGGCGTCTTCTACCAGCAGCAGTACGGTGGCCAGCTGTGTCGACAGGGGCAGGCGGAGGGCTTCCTGGTGCCGGTATTCGGCCCTGACGCGCTGGACGCGCTGCGCCAGCTGTTCGAGGAGGAGTTCGCTGGCGCCGGCACGTGGAACTACTCGTGGCCGGATGACGAGCGCGCAAGGCTGCGCGGAATCATCGAAAGCATCCCCTACTGGGCATCCGACGGGCACACGGAGGATCTGCACGTTTTGCGGCTGGACGAGAGTCGAATCCGCGATGCCGACGAGTCCTGGGTGCCGGTGATCACGCCGGACGGCCCCGGAGTGCTGCTGTGGGCAAACTCGGACTGAATCGCGGCGATCAGCTGTCCGCCCTGAGCCAGAGGATCAGCGCCGCGATGACCACTCCGGCCTTGTATCGGGCCGCCAGTTTGTCGAACCTGGTTGCCACTGACCGGAATTGCTTCAGCTTGGCGAAGCACCGCTCGACGACGTTCCGCCCCTTGTAGGCGGTCTTGTCGAAGGCCGGCGGCCGCCCGCCCCGGCTCGCGCGGCGGGCGCGGTTGGCGATCTGGTCCCGGCGTTCGGGGATGGTCGCCTTGATCCGCCTGCGCCGCAGCAGCCGGCGGATCTTCCGGGAGGAGTAGGCCTTGTCGGCCACCACCCGGTCGGGTCTGGTCCTCGGTCGCCCGGTCCCGACGCGCGGAACACGAATCGCGTCGAGGACGGCTGGCAGCATCGTGCAGTCGGCCGTGTTGCCGGTGCTCAGCACGATCGACAGCGGCCGACCCCGGCCGTCGACCGCCAGGTGGACCTTGGTGGTCAGCCCGCCCCGGGACCGGCCGAGCGCCTCGCGGCGCGCAACTGCTGCCGGATCATCCGATTCGTCCTCGGGCTGATCCCCTTTCTGCGGGCACCGGCGGCGTGCTGGTGAGCCCTCGCGACCGTGGAGTCGATCGAGACCGTCCACTCCACGATCCCCACGGCGTCGTTGCGGACTTGGACCTCGCGCAGGAGTGTGGCCCAGGTGCCGTCCTCCTCCCATTGGGCGAAGCGCCGGTAGACGGTCTGCCATGGGCCGTAGCGTTCGGGCAGATCACGCCACGGGGCGCCGGTGCGCAGTCGCCACAGCACCCCGTTCACCACCTGGCGGTGATCACGCCAAGGACGCCCGGCCCCGTCCCGCTGCGGCAGCAACGGCTCTATCCGAGCCCACGCAGCATCCGTTATCTCTCCTCGACTCACCACAAGATCAATTATGAGACACGGCCTAGTTCGTGGAGGGGTGTTGGTCAGGCTGGCTGGTCGCCGAGGTAGAGGTAGCAGGCGCAGTCCAGGCAGTCCTCGGGGTTGCCGAAGGGCAGCCCGGTGGGCAGGAAGTTGTCCTCGTACTTGTCTCGGCTGGCCAGGTACAGGGCGAAGCCCCAGGTGTGCAGCAGGCCGGTGAAGCGCAGGCGGCACAGGGGGAGCTGCTCGCCGTCCTCCAGTTCGCCGCTCACGTAGGCGAATCCGGTGCGGAAGCGGACCTCGACGCGGGCCAGTTGTGGCCAGCGTTCCTTCGCGCGGGCGTTCAGGCGAGCGCGCAGGTGGTGCTGCATCGAGTCGGGTGGGTTCTTCGGCACGGTCCCCATTGGCTTTGTACACGAGTAGCGACGATGTTTTGACGCGACATTCTGAGTCGTGCGCTCGCGCGAATTGGCGGTGCTCACGGGAACGGGAGGCAGTCGTCCCGGGCTTCGCTTTGCAGCCGCTTGAAGACGGCGGGCGGGGAGGTGGCTCGCGCCGGGCTGCCGCAGTGTGGCGTTTCTTCGCGGCCGGCCCGGCCGGGGAGACCGCGATCAGTCTGTCGGGCCCCGCGCCGTGTCGTCCCAGGCGTGGGGGCTGCCGTAGTGGTTCTTGTGTCCTGTGGCGAGCACGGAGCGGAGCTTCGCGAGGTGCGGGGTGTCCGCCGGGAGTCGTAGTCGCCCGAGCAGGGCCAGCGCGGCCGTCGGCTCCAGGTCGCCGTAGAGGTCGTGGTAGCTGGCCAGGAGGCCCTCGAACAGCGGCCCGTGCAGTACGGGGAGCCGGAGAGCGGTGTCGTACGCCTGCTGTTTCACGGGCCAGGGCACGGGGCCTGAGCAGGCCAGAACCCGCCCGGCGCGACGGAGCGGACCATCCGACTCCTCGGCCACGATGTGGTCGATGTCGTTCCCAAGTACCTCGGCGAAGGCCGTCGCTGAGGTGTTGCGGTCCTCGAACCAGTCGACCCAGAGCGAGTAGATGACGGCCTCGGCGTCCCGATCCGCCTCCAGCCGTCTGCGATAGCCGTCCCACAGCAGCTTGGCGGGCAGGGGCCCCTGCGAGCCTCGGTCCGCGAGCCGGATCTCGCACGTCACCCAGTAGTCGTCGAGAAGATCGAGCAGCCCGAAGGCCAGCCGCACCCGCTCAGCCACGTCCAGGCACTCATCGGTGAGTACCTCACCGGCCCAGGAGTGCGCGACCTCGTTGGCAGTGAGCGGCCGGTCCGGCTCCTCTGCATCGACCCACCCCTCACGGGCCTCGACAACGTCGCGCTCTGCGAGCCACCGCCGCGCATCTTCCATGGCCGGCATCTCCACGCGAAAAGTATGACAGGAGGCGGGGTTTGTCTGACCGCCATGAGTGACTCCCGAACTTATCGACATCGATCAGGGCGGCGACTTCCCAAAGCGACCCCCGAAGTCGTGAACAAACGACTCCCCTTCTCGGGTTCTGGCTCAACTTCCGTGGTCCACACACGCTGAGTGACGATCTGGCGATGCTGTCGAACCTCGGGAGGTTGCCCGGAATTCGCCAGCGGTCGGGCCGTGGTGGTCGACAGTGCGGGACCGTGGATGATCTGGTGCCCCGCTTGGAAGGGCTGCTGTTTCCGTCGGTCGCGGGTATCGCGGTGCTGTCGGTCGACGAGGACGCCGAGTCGATGAACGTGTGGATCAAGTCCTCTGCGGCGGGACACAGTTGCCCGGAGTGCCGGGGCTGGTCGACCCGTGTGTACAGCTCCTACCTGCGGTTTCCCGTCGACGGTCCGGTCGGGGGCAGACGGGTCCGGTTGAGCCTTCGGGTGCGGCGCTTCGTATGTGGCAACCCGTCGTGCGCGCGGCGGACGTTCGTCGAGCAGATCGAGGGGCTGACGCGGCGCCACGGCCGGTGGACCGAGGGGTTGCGGGCCATGCTCGCTTCGGTCGGGCTGGCGCTGGCCGGGCGGGCAGGTGCCCGGCTGGCCGCCGTGTTCGGGGTGTCGGTGAGCCGGAGCACGGTGCTGCGGCTGGTCGAGGAGCTTCCCGACCCCGTGCCGCCGGCCCCGCGGGTGGTGGGCGTCGACGAGTACGCGACGGGCAAGGGCCGTGCATACGGGACGGTGCTGGTCGACGCCGAGACCCGCCGGCCGGTGGACCTGCTGCCCGACCGGGAGGCATCGAGCCTGGCTGCCTGGCTGCCTGGCTGGCCGAGCGGCCGGGCGTCGAGGTCGTCTGCCGCGACCGCGCGCCGTTCTTCGCCGAGGGCGCCACCGCCGGTGCGCCGCAGGCCGTTCAGGTCGCGGATCGCTGGCACCTGTGGCACAACCTCAGCGAAGCGGCAGAGCGGGTCGTCGCCCGCCACCGACAGTGCCTGCATGCCGCAACTCCCTTGGCTGGTCGGGCCGTTACCGTCGAGTCCGCAGACCGGGAGGAGAACGTGGATCAGCCCTGGCCGACCGGCCACCGGTTCGCCGACCGGACCCGGGCCCGGCACGCTGAGGTGCACGCCCTACTGGCCGCGGGCACAGCCAGCGCGCCGTCCAGTGGCAGCTCGGCATGACTTGGCGCACGGTCAAGGCCCTGGCCGACGCCGCGAGTCCGGAGGAGCTCTTTTGGGGCCAGTGGCAGGGCCGCCCGTCTGTCCTGGACGAGTACAAGTCCTACCTGGACGACCGCTGGAACGAGGGCTGCACCAACGCCTGGAAGCTCTGGGAAGAAATCGTCCCGCTCGGCTACCAAGGCAGCTACCAGCGCGTCCGCGTCTACCTGCGGCAGAAACGGGCCTCTCCCCGGCCCGTGACCGCGCAGCCGCCGTCGCCCCGCACCGTCGCCGGCTGGATCCTCCGGCGGCCCACGACGCTGTCGGAGGCCGAGCAGCTCCAGCTCAAGACCGTCCTGGCCCACTGTCCCGAGCTCGACGCCCTGACCCAGCACGTCCGCGCCTTCGCCGTCATGCTCACCGAGCGCCAGGGCGAGCGTCTCCCTGATTGGCTCGACGCGGTCCGCCAGGACGACCTGCCCAGCCTCCACACCTTCGCCGCCGGCATCGACCGCGACCGGGACGCCGTTATCGCCGGTCTCACCCTCCCCTGGAACTCCGGAGTCGTCGAAGGGCACGTCAACCGGATCAAAATGCTCAAACGGCAAATGTTCGGCCGCGCAGGCTTCTCTCTCCTCCGGAAGCGCGTCCTTCTCGCCTAACACTACGTGGTCCGCTCAGCGAGCCAACTGGTTCGAGCGGGATCAGAGCCGGGCAGCACAGCAGCGGCTGACGATGGCGCCTCAGCCTCAGGCTTGGCTATGGTCACGTGCGCGTGCCGTGTCACGGCAACCCGGCACAGGAGATAAGGAGAACGACGTGGGCAGCGAGTCTGAGGGCATGTCCTTCGCACTTCCGGAGATTCGCAGACTTCGCACTCTGGTCGCACCGCCGACGGGTGGCGGAACCACCATCGACTGGTCGTGTGTGGCCGCAGAGTATGACCACGGATTCCCGGACGACTACCGCGCCTTCATGCAGATTTATGGCGAGGGGATGTTCGACGACTTCCTGCACGTGGATGCTCCCGTCGCAGAGGTCTACCCCAATCCTCCCTTCCCGGTGAAGGAGGGGACCGGTACGGCCTGCCTCATAGCCGAGGAAGAGTATTTCGACGAGCCCGAGTTCCTGATCGCGTGGGGTGGAACGGTGGACGGCGACCTACTGTGCTGGTACGCCGCCGACTCCGACCCCAACCGATGGACGACGGTCATCTGGCGTCGCCACTGGCCAGTGACCGAGTGTTGGACGCGCTTCGACTGCGGGATGAGCGAGCTCTTGTGCCGCTACGTGCAGCGCGAGATCCCCGACTTCTGGATCAGCAACCGTCGCTACGAGGGCTCACGGTTCGTCCACACTCGAGACAATCGGCGCTGGCGCGGCATGGGTCTCGATCCCTGGGCAGTCGAACCTCTGGGGACATAGCAACTAGAGCTTGTTCGGCCGCCCGGCCCAGACCGGCAGCGCTGCGCCGCACGCAACGCCGTCGAGCGAGTCGTCAACCGGCTCGAACACGCGTGATCGACCGGGCAAGCTCCAACTCATCGGTCAGTCAAGGCCTTCGGTGATGCGGAAGTCACGCTCGACGGCGTCGCCGAGGACGACCAGCGCCTCCTGGTAGGCCTCGCTCTCGCGGGCCGCAACGGCCTGTTCGAAGCTGTCGAATTCGATTAGTATGGTGCGCCCGGCGATTCCGGCGTCGTGTGCGACGACCTGACCGTCACGGGCGAGGACCCGCCCGCCCCCGGCTCGGACGGCCCGACCGGCCAGTTCGTTGTAGGCAGCCAGCTTCTCGGGGTCCGAAATCGTGCGGTAGGAACTGACCCAGTAGCCCTTGGCCATGGAGCCCTCCAGTGTTTGAAAGAGCACTTCCGACTTCGACTTCATACTTCAGATCGACCGCACCCGGCGACTGATATTCGGGCTGCTGCGGAGTCCTCGCCGGTCGGCCCCGATTCGGCCCCGATTCGGCCCGGCCGGTCCGGCCGGGTTCGTGCTCGCAGGACCGGAGACGCAGTGGCCGGAGTGATCGATCAGGATGCCCCCGGCGCCGACGGGCGGCGTTCGGGGCGTCAGGGCGTCAGGGCTTCAGGGTGGCGAGGGCAACGAGGATGCGGGACCAGGCGTCGGCGGATTCGGTGGGGCGGAAGGTCGCCGGGCGGTCGGGGCAGAGGAAGCCGTGCGGGGTGTCGGGGTAGGAGACCAGCTCGTGCGGGACTTCCGCTTCGGTGAGGCGGGCGTCGATGCGGGACCAGTCGATGGGTGGGACGAGGTGGTCCTCGGTGCCGACCAGGCCGAGGACGGTGGTGCCGTGGGCGGCGAGGGTGGCGGCGCCGGTGGGGGTGAGCGGGGGCTGGGGGGCGGCGGTGAACGGGGTGGTGTCGGCGTCCAGCAGCCAGCCCGGGTAGCAGGCGACGATCAGGTCCAGCGGGAGGCGGGTGCCCGCGACGAAGGCGAGGTGGCCGCCGACGGAGAAGCCCGCGAACGCCCGGCCCGGGCCGGCGCCGAGGGACGCTCCGACGGAGAGTGCGGCGGCGGTGTCGGTTGCGACCTGGTCGGCCGTCAGGGCGGACAGCAGCCGGAAGCCCTCGTCCCGGCCCGCCGCGTCGTACGGCAGATCCGCCCGGGGGACGGTGCGGCCGAAGAAGTCCGGCGCGACGGCGGCGTAGCCCGCGGCGGCCAGCTGCTCGCAGACACCGCGCACCCAGGCCGTCACCCCGAACAGCTCCATCCCGACCACCACGGTGGCCGGCGGCGTGACGCCCTCCGGCACGGCGACGAACACCTCCGGGCCGGTGGTCTCCGGCCGGGTCCAATACGCCCTCGGCTTCGGCGAGTTCATCGTCCATGTCCCCCTCGTACGGCCCGGCCCGGCGCTCGCCGGTCGAGGCCACGCTACCCGGGCGGGGGCGGTTCACCGGGCCGAAGGCGCGCGGGAGTTGGGTGTCGTGCACGTCCGGCGGGCGGGGGCCCCGGCGCCGCGAGGGCGTCCGGGCGGCGCGCGGCTACGAGGTCGGGCGGTAGGTGGTGACGGTGCCGCCGTTGCTGAACTCCAGCGTCTCGACGGGGGTGAACGGGCGCGGCCGGAAGTCGCCGGCGAAGGCGGGGAGGCCGGTGCCGGCGACCACGGGGTAGCGCTTCCAGATGAGTTCGTCGATCTCCGGGAGCAGTTCGCCCGCGAGCTTGGCGCCGCCGCACAGCCAGATGTCGCCGTCGCCGGGCTGCTGCTTCAACTCCCGCACCAGGCCCAGCGGGTCGGTGCGGACCACGTTGACCGCCGGGTCGGTCGGTTCGGGGAGGGTGGAGGAGACCACGTACTGCTTCAGGTGGGCGTAGGGGCTGGTGACGCCGATGTCCAGGGCGGGGCGGTAGGTGCCAAGGCCCATCACTACGGTGTCGAAGCGCTTGTTGGGCGCCCCGTCGAGGCCGATGTGGGGACGGGCATGGGTCGGCATGGTCTCGGGGAACTCGGCCCGGAGGTAGTCCACCATGTCGTCGCACTGGGGGTAGAAGTCGAACTCGCCGGCCGGGCCGGCGATGAAGCCGTCGATGGAGAGGGCGACGTAGTACACGAGCTTTCGCACTCGGTGCCTTTCGAAGAAGGGTGACCACTTGGTCTGTAGTACTCTGCTTGGAGTGGTAAGAACGTAGCACTACGAGTGGAGTGGTTACAAGCGATGGCCCGAAGCAATCCCGAACGACGCGCGGCACTGCTCGACGCCGCGATCGAAGTCCTCGCCGAGGAAGGTGCCCGGGGGCTGACCTTCCGGGCAGTCGACCAGCGCGCCGCCGTCCCGACCGGCACCGCCTCCAACTACTTCAGCAACCGCGACGCCCTGCTCACCCAGTGCGCCGAGCGTGTCTACGAACGCCTCGGCGCCGACCCCGAGGCCCTCGCCGAGGGCCTGACCGGGCCGCGCGACACCGCGCGGGTCGCCGAGCTGATGCACCAACTCGTCGACCGGATCGCCGACTTCCCGACCGGCTTCCTCGCCCTGCTGGAACTCCGCCTGGCCGCGCTGCGCCGCCCCGAGCTGCGGGAGACGGTCACCCGGCGGATCGGCGCGGACCTCCAGTTCAACATCGACTACCACCTGGCGGCGGGCCTGCCCGGCGACGCCACCGCGGTCCGGCTGCTGTACCTGGCGCTGAACTGGCTGATCCTGGAACGCCTCGCCCTGCCCGACCTGTTCACCGCCGAGCAACGCGCCGAGCTGGTGGACGAGTTGGTGACCCGGGTGATCGGCGCGCCGGCCGAGTAGCGCCACCCGTTGCGCGGGGCGGGAGGGGCGGTGGCGCGCCTGGCGCTCGGTGGTGTCGGGTGGCCGTCGCGGGCGAGCCGACCGACTCGCGCCACCCCATCGAACTGGCCGACGCCGACCGTCACTTGACGCCCAGCGAAGCACCGCGCGCACGACAGGCCGGCCGTCGACCACCTGTACACCCGCAGGCCGGGGTAGCGGCAGTCGATCGGGGTTCGGGGTGGTGAAGGTCTGTTGAGGTCTGATCGATTGACGGTCAGTCAAGCAGCTTCGAACAGGGGCGGGAAGCCTTTGTGTGCAGGATTCTGCGCGAAGTTGTTGACAAGTGCTCGATCGGAGCCCGGATACTGCATCTCATTGCAGAACGGGCCACCGAAGGAGTACCCGTGTTCTCACCCCCACGCAGGCCGGCCGCCGGCGCTCTGGCCGCCGTGCTGCTGGCCGTCGCAGCCGGTGTCGCGCCGACCGCTTCCGCGACTTCGGCGACGCAGCCGGACGCCGCGACGTACAGCGTCGCCGTCGGCGCGCCGGTGACGTACAGCCACCCGACCGACACCCCGGCGGTGCCGTACCTGGACAAGGACGGCACGTTCTGGTTCCAGCAGTCCGCGGCGCTGTACGGCGCGAGCGACCCGCGGTACTGGGACTTCTTCACGGGGACGGACTTCGACACCGCCACCCGTTCCGGTGCCGTCTCCAACGCCGTCAACCCGGCCAACGCGCAGGACAAGAACAACGACACCACCTGGCGCTGCAACAACAGCCCGACCGGGAAGACCGCCACCGCCGCCCCGAGCGGCAGCGGTTACGCGCAGAAGAACTACTGCGACCTGTCGGGCGTCTGGATCGACCCGGACACCGGTGACTGGTACGGGCTGGTGCACAACGAGTTCACGCCCCAACCCTTCGGTGACGGGCTGCACTTCGACGCCATCGACTACGCGGTCTCCACCGACCAGGGCAGGACCTGGACGATCCGCGACCACGTGATCACCTCGCCGTACAGCACCACCCGCGGCGACACCGCGCAGTTCCCGAACCAGACGTACTCGTACGGCGACGGCGACCAGCGCCTGCTGGTGGACGCCGCGTCCGGGTACTTCTACGTGTTCTACGGCTCCCGGGTGGTCGACAAGAGCGGCGGCTGGAAGGCGTTCTACGAGCACGTCGCGCGCGCCCCGATCGCGGGCAAGATGGCGCCGAGCTCCTGGCAGAAGTGGTACAACGGCGCCTGGAGCGAGGCCGGCGTCGGTGGCCGGGAGTCGAACATGGTGCCCGTCGGGGCGTCCAGCAGCACCGGGTACACGCCCGTCTCCGGCGAGTACGACCCGGCGAACGCCGGCACCTCCGCCCAGCAGATCGCGGCCGGTCAGATGCCCGCGACCTCGCCGCTGTTCGTCATGGGCGTCACGTACAACGCCTACCTGGGGCTGTACATCGGCGAGCCGCAGGCCGTCGACCAGAGCGGCAACGCGCCGCAGCAGTTCTACGCCACCGACAACCTCGCCACGCAGAAGTGGTACCCGATCGGGGACACCGGCGGGTACCACACGGCGTCCTGGTACCGCTGGTTCCTGGACGGCGCCAACCGGACCAGCTCGGCGATCGTCGGCAAGTCGTTCCGTTCGTACTGCGCGTTCGGCTGCTCCGGCGGTGCGTCAGGGCAGTACGTGAACGTCAGCATCGACTCCACCGCGCCCGCCGCGGCGCCGGTCGACCTGACGAAGGCCTACCGGATCGCGACCAACGGCGGCCGGGTGCTCGCCCAGGCGTCCGGCACCGCCACTTCGGTGGCCGCGCCCACCGGGTCCGCGCTGGAGTCGTGGACCTTCGCGGCCAACGGCGACGGCTCCTACCGGATCGCCAACTCCTCGACCGGGCAGCTGCTCGGCGTCAACTCCGGCGCGGTGGCGGGCCGGGCCTGGGGCGCGCAGCCGACCGTGACGGCCGCGCCCGTCGGCGGGCCGAGCGTCGGCCAGCAGTGGTGGGTGCTGCGCGGCACCGACGCGAACGGCGCCGCGGACGGCACGGTCAAGCTGGTGAACCGTTACAGCGGCCTGGCGCTCGGCCTCTCCGCCGCCACCGGCCGACTCGCCGAGACCGTCCCCGCCCGCTCCTGGACGGACACCAGCGGCAGCGCGGTCGGCGCGGGCCGCACCGCGAGCGAGCAGACACTCACCCTCACGGTGGCCGGCAGCGCGCCCGAGACCGTCACCGTCACCAACCCCGGCAACCAGGCCACCAAGGTCAACACCGCCGTCTCGCTCCAGCTCGGCGGCAACGACTCGGCCGGCAAGGCACTCAGCTGGACCGCCACCGGACTGCCCGCCGGACTGACCATCAGCCCGGCCGGACTGATCACCGGCACCCCGACCACCACCGGCTCCGCCACCGTCACGGTCACCGCCTCCTCCGGGACGGCCAACGGCTCGACCACCTTCACCTGGGCGGTGAACCCGGCGCTCACCGGCACCCACACCCTGACCGTCTCCGGAAAGGCCCTCGACAACCCCAACCACTCCACCACCGCCGGCACCCAGCTGATCACCTGGGCGCTCAACAGCGGGCAGAACCAGCGGTGGATCTTCACCCCGCAGGCCGACGGCAGCTACCAGATCAGCAACGCCGAATCGACCCTGTGCATGGACGTGAACGGCGGCTCCGGCAGCGCGGGCGCGGCGATCATCCAGTACACCTGCACCGGCGGCAGCAACCAGCGCTGGATCGTCAGCGCGGTGAACGGCGGCTACACCATCGCCTCGCAGAGCAGCGGACTGCTGCTCACCACCGCCTCCAGCGGCAACGGCGCACTGGTCACCCAGCAGCCCGACACCGGCTCGGCGCTCCAGCGCTGGACGATCGGCTGACGGGCAGACGAAGAAACGGGGGGGCGGGGGGGGCCCCCCCCCGGGGGCGGGGGGGGGGCGGCCCCCGGGGGGGGGGGCGCCCCCCCCCCCCCCCCCCCCCCCCCCCCCCCCCCCCCCCCCCCCCGCCCCCCCCCCCCCCGGGGGGGCCCCCCCGCGGGCGGCCCCCCCCCCCCCCGCGCGGGGGGGGCCCCCCCCCCCCCCCGTTCCTGTGTGTCCGCTCAGCCGGGGTGGTGCGCCGCCGCGAACGCCTCGGCGTCCCAGTGGCCGCCCAGCGACGGGGCGAGCGCGGACACGGCCAACTCCCGGAAAGCGGCCGGGGACCGGTCGGCTGCCGCGCCTTCCGGGAGGGCGCCCAGCAGCGGGGCGCCGGCGGCGGACGGCAGGTCGGCCAGGTTGCAGCGGGCCGCGAGGTCCGGGTCTGCGGGCCAGCTGCCGACGACCACGCCGCGCAGCGTCAGGCCCCGGTGGCGCAGCGCCTCCGCGGTCAGCGCCGTCGCGTTGAGGGTGCCCAGGCCGGCCGCCGCGACCAGCAGGAACTCGGCCTGGATGCCCGCGAGTTCGCAGGCGGCGGCGAGGTCGGCGAGGGTCCGGCCCCGCTCGTCGTAGCGGACCAGCAGCCCGCCCGCGCCCTCCACCAGCACGCAGTCGAAACGGTCGGCCAGGTCGGCCACGGTCTTCGCCACCTCGTCCGGCGCGAGGGTCGGCAGACCGGACCGGCGGGCCGCCGTGTCGGGCGCCAACGGCTCGGGGTAGCGGGCCAGTTCGACGCCGTGCACCAGCGGCCCGGCCAGCCGGGCCACCTCCTCGACGTCGCCCGGCTCGCCCGGTGCCAGCCCGGTCTGGCCGGGCTTGAGCACTGCCACCGGATCGGTGCGGAGCGCCGCGAGGGCCGCGGTGGTGACGGTCTTGCCGACCTCGGTGCCGGTGCCGGTGACGAACAGTACGGGGGACATGGTGCTTCCTCAGGAGGGTGGTTCAGTTGCTGTGCGCCGCGTGGGACGCGGCAGCGGCGGCGGCGACGGCTCGGCCGATCGCGGCCACGTCCGCGTCGTCGGTGACGAACGGCGGCATGGTGTAGATCAGGTCGCGGAACGGGCGCAGCCACACGCCCTGTTCGGCGGCGGCCGCGGTGGCCGCCGCCAGGTCGACCGGTGCGTCGAGCTGCACCACGCCGATCGCGCCCAGCACCCGGACGTCCCGTACCCCGGGCTGTCCGGCGCACGGTGCGAGGGCGTCGCGCAGCGCGGTCTCGATGCGCTTGACCTCGGTGCGCCAGTCCTGGCGCAGCAGCAGGTCGATCGAGGCGTTGGCGGCGGCGGTGGCCAGCGGGTTGCCCATGAACGTCGGGCCGTGCGCCAGCACCGGGACCTCGCCGCGCGAGATGCCCTCCGCGACCCTGCTGGTGCACAGGGTGGCGGCCAGCGTCAGGTAGCCGCCGGTCAGCGCCTTGCCGAGGCACATCACGTCCGGGGAGACGCCCGCGTGGTCGGCGGCGAACAGTTCGCCGGTGCGGCCGAAGCCGGTGGCGATCTCGTCGAAGACCAGCAGGACGTCGTGCGCGTCGCACAACTCGCGCAGGGCCCTCAGGTAGGCGGGGGAGTGGAAGCGCATGCCGCCCGCGCCCTGCACCACCGGTTCGACGATCACGGCGGCCAGCTCGCCGGCGTGCCGTTCGATCAGATCGGCCAGGTGCGCCAGGTACTCCGGGTCGGCCGGGGCGTCGTACCCGGCCGGCGGCTCGGCGGCGAACAGCTGCTGGGGCAGCACCCCGCCCCACAGGTGGTGCATCCCGCCCTCGGGGTCGCACACCGACATGGGGTGGAAGGTGTCGCCGTGGTAGCCGCCGCGCCAGGTCAGCACCCGCCGCTTCTCCGGCCGCCCGAGCGACTGCCAGTACTGGAGGCACATCTTCAGCGCGACCTCGACCGCCACCGAACCGGAGTCGGCGAGGAACACGTGCTGAAGCGGCTCAGGCGTCAACTCCACGAGCTTGACGGCGAGTTCGACCGCAGGGCGGTGGGTCAGCCCGCCGAACATGACGTGGCTCATCCGCTCCAGCTGGTCGCGGACGGCCGCGTCCAGCTCCGAGTGCCGGTAGCCGTGGATCGCCGCCCACCAGGACGACATCCCGTCGATCAGCTCCTCGTGCCCGCCCACCGGCTCGGCCAGCCGCAGGCGCACGCCCGCGGCCGACTCCACCACGAACGGCCGGACCGTCCCCGGCATCGGACCGTACGGGTGCCAGACGTGCGCCCGGTCCAGGTCGAGCAACTGCGCGTTGTCCGTCACGCGTTCGGCGCCAGTTCGGTGCCCGCGCCACGACGGCGCACCCGCACCAGGTCGGTGCGCGCCTCGTCCTCGGCGGCCTCGGTTTCCGTGGTGGCCGTCTCGGCCTCGTCGGCCTGGTCGGCCTGGTGGCCGCCGCACGGGCCGCAGCCGCCGCCCGTCCCGCAGGCGGTCTGCTCCTCGTGGCCGCCGCAGGCCGAGGCGCCGCCGCAGCCGCCGGCCGACGCGCGGTGGCGGGGCAGGGTGGTCTGCTCGGCGCCCTCCACCTCGAAACCGGCGTCCTTGATCATGTCGAGGTCGGCCTGTCCGGCCTGGCCCTCGCTGGTCAGGTAGTCGCCCAGGAAGATCGAGTTGGCGATGTGCAGGCCCAGCGGCTGCATCGACCGCAGGTGCACCTCGCGGCCGCCCGCGATCCGCACCTCGATGTCCGGGCAGACGAACCGGACCATCGCCAGGATCCGCAGGCAGCGCTGCGGCGTCAGGTTCCACTCCTCGGCGAGCGGGGTGCCCTCGAACGGGATCAGGAAGTTCACCGGCACCGAGTCCGGGTCCAGCTCGCGCAGCGCGTAGACCACGTCCACCAGGTCCTCGTCGCTCGCGCCCATGCCCGCGATCAGCCCCGAACAGGCCGACAGGCCCGCGCCGTGGGCCTTCGTCACGGTGTCCACCCGGTCCGCGTAGGTGTGGGTGGTGGTGATCTCGCCGTACGTGCTCTCGGAGGTGTTCAGGTTGTGGTTGTACGCGTCCGCGCCGGCCGCCTTCAGGCGCTCGGCCTGATTGTCCGACAGCAGCCCCAGGCAGGCGCAGACCTCGACCTGCTCGTCCGCGTCCTTGATCGCCGCGATGGTGTCCGCGACCCGGTCGATGTCCCGGTCCGTCGGCCCGCGGCCGCTGGCCACCAGGCAGACGCGCTTCGCGCCGCCCGCGACACCCGCGGCCGCCGCCTCGGCGGCCTGCTCCGGCTTCAGCCAGGTGTACTTGAGGATTTCCGCCTTCGACCCCAGGCGCTGCGAACAGTACGAGCAGTCCTCCGGGCACAGCCCGCTCTTCAGGTTCACCAGGTAGTTGAGCTTCACCCGGCGCCCGAACCACTGCCGGCGCACCCGCCCGGCGGCCGCAACCACATCCAGCAGCTCGTCATCCGTGGTGGCCAGTACGGCCAGCGCCTCCTCGCGGGTGGGCAGTTCCCGGCGAAGGCCCTTGTCGGTCAGCGTGTCGAGGAGATCCATGGCCCGATCCTGCCCGGGCCGCCCCGCCGTCCGCCAGAGGGAACACACCAGAAGATCGCCCGGAGCGTGTGCGAGTAGTCACAACAGGCCTTGACCTGCCGCTTTACGCACGATCTGACGGTATTCCGATAGCCGGCGGACGCTGCGAGACATTCCTCACACGGTCACGGTGGTTTGCACCCTGCCGCGCAACTTCGCTTCCTGAGCGGACGTGATCTGCCGGATCACCAGAATCGCGAGCACCGCCGCAGCCAGGCCGGCCACCACGTCGAAGGCCGAGTAGCCGTTGTCGCCCGCGCCGAGCTCGTCGAGGACCGTGGCACCGACCGTCTGGGCGAGCCAGGCGGCCCACCAGGCGTTGATCAACCAGGTCTTGCCGGCGGGCTCGGTCGCGCGCCAGATGTCCAGCGCGATCCGGCGCGGAATCCACCACATCGCCAGGGGGACGAACCAGGCGCCGACGGCCCATCCGGCCGAGTACTTCTGAATATCCGGACCGAAGCGGTCGACGTTGAGCCGACAGCGCCGGAACCAGAGAACGAATGCGACGATGCTGCCGACGGCCAGCACGACCAGGAGCGGCACGAGCATCGGGAACACCGCCGACCGGGTGCCGCCGGCCGCGGCGACCGCCGCCTGCGAGGCGGCCTCAAGGCCGATCAGCACCTGCGCGGCCGGCGCCAATCGCCGGACGCCGGTGGCCGATCTGTCGTCGGGCAGGGCCTGCGGGCCCGGCATGTGGTGAACGTTCCCGGAATGCACGGAGATCCCCCGCCGAAGTGGTGCCTGCGGTGTGGATCACTCGCAGTGACGGCGTGAAGAATAGGGGCTTCGCTCGAACTCTCAAAGCGAGTTGCCCTGGCTCAACAGCTACGCACAGCGGCCTCGACCTTGCCGAAGTCCCCCGCCGCGAAAGCCTTCGCCGGGATGGTGAAGTACATCGTCCCCGCGTCACCCCAGCCCCAGCCGAGACCGGTGTCCTCGGCGAGTTGGAGCAGATGGACGGCGGGCCCGCCGGCGTCGCGGCCGGTCACCGCGTAGGCGTAGGAGGCGTCCGGCCAGCCGAAGGCGCAGTGCTGTCCGGCCGTGTTCCCGTCGAGGTCGCCGAACGCGGCGAGGATGAGCGACGCCGCGCCCCAGTGCCTGTCGGAGTCGAACTCGACGTCGTGGTCCTCGACGTCCCAGGCGTCCGGGAGCATGGTCGACCCGACGGCGCGGACGGGGCGGGCCGGATAGTTCCTCGCCGGTTCGTGCGCGGTCCTTTCGACTGCTCGTGCGGGGTCCGCCGGAATCACCCGGTGGGCCTGCGGGCCGGAGGTGTCCAGCTGTCGGTAAGTCTCGTACGGCAGATCCGGAGCGAGGGAGAAGAAGTTGAGCAGGCCCGGCCGGGTGGGCAGTTCACTGCCGAGCGGGGCGGCGAGGGCATCGGTGTCGAGGACGGCGAGCAGGGACAGCGGAACGCCGTCGAGCTCGGGCCACCGGGTTTCCGGTTCGAGGAGGGCCGGGCCGCCGAGCCGGCATCGGCCGGTGGCCGGGGCGCCACCGCTCGCAGGCTCCAACCGGAAGCCGCGGCGGGCCATCGCGGCGAACTGCGGGCCGGCTCGCTCTCCGAGCCGTTCGACGCAGACTCGGTGCATCTCGGCAGTGTCGTGGAATTCCATGCCGTCATCGTCTCAACTGCCGCCCACAGTCGGCTTTGCGCCGATGCGAACACGGCTCGGTCGAGGCTCCTACGGCTTGCGCGCGAGGGCGCAGGAGATCATCCGTTCCCACACCGTCGGTTCGTGCGGGGGCGTGCCGGTGTTGGGGGCCGGGGCGGATTCCGGGCGCCAGAGTGAGCAGTTGACGAGGCCGGGTTCGAGGAGTTCGAGGTCGCCGAACAGGGCGGTGATCTCTTCGTCGGTGCGCCAGCGGCCGCGGCCGAACGCGTCCTGCAGTTTCTGTTCCGCGATCCGGGTCTGTTCGTTGTCGCCGTCGCCGTCGCCGTCGCCGTCGCCGTCGCCGTCGCCGGTGCGGAAGTGCGAGATGTAGATCCGGCTGTCCGGCGGCACCCGGTCCGTCCACCAGTGCACCAGCTCGCCGGGCTGTTCGGCGTCGTTGAGGTGGTGCAGGACGGCGCTGAAGACGATGCCGACCGGCTGGTCGAAGTCGATCAGGCGGGCCACGTCGGGGTGTTGGAACTCCTGTCACTCGGACTGTCGGCGCCCCAACTGTAGGAGAGCACCCGCCCGCCCGGGACGGCGAATCGCCGTGGCCGCGCACCTGGTGGCGGCCGTGGCCACGGCGGGGCGGTGAACAGTTCGTTGGGGAAAGGTGGCAGACGGATCGGGCCTGCCCGGGTACGGTCGGAGGCATTGGGACGGGAGGGCAAGGCATGACGGCAATGGCGGAGTCCGGCACGCTGCGGGTGCCGCGGAGCATCAATGGCATCGGGCATGCGCTCACCTATGACGAACGGGCCCGGTTTTACGGCGAGTTGGGGCCGGTCGAGGATCCGCTTGACCGGGAGGCCGTGATCACGTCCTGGTGGCTGCGCGCCATGTCCGCGGCGTACGGCAGCGACCGGTCCGGCTTCCGGGCCGCCGTGGGCCCCGTACTCGCCGCCGCCCGGTCGCGACAGATCGGGGCCGTCGCGTGAAGGGTTGGCGGTTCTGGCTCCAGGACCAGCCCGCCCAGACGATGATCGAGATCTCCAAGGCGGACGACCTGCTGTTCGCCCTGGTCACCGCCGCCCTGGTGACACTCGACGGCCGGGCCGGCTCCGCCCTCGACGAGTGGGGCGACCTGCGCAGCGCGGTGCTCGCCCCGTCGGTCACCGCCGAACTGTTCGTCAACCCCGAGGAACGCACCATCGACGTCCTGCGCCTGGTGTGGGTGCCGGGGCTCGGTGAGTGACTCGATGGGTGCCGAGGTGGTGGTGGCCGGCGCCGATCGGCGAGCCGGCGGGTCGCCCGGCGCCGTCAGTGTGTTGGTGAGGCAGTGGCGGCAGGAGGTGGAGGGGGTCGAAGAGGGGCACTCGTGGTGCGCGCCCGAGTTGATGAACGACCTCGGTTGCCGCAGTGCGCTGGCGGAGGAATGGCCGCAGCTGCCCGCGGCGGTCCGCGAGGCCTGGGAGCCGGAGCTCCGCGGGCTGGACGAGCGATTTCGCGCCGCCACGATCCCCTGGCCCGGGCGCGGCGACGGCGACGGCCGGTGGTGGATGTGGCGGATTCCGCGCCTGATCCATGCCGAACCGGGGGAGCGGTGCGACGAGCGGGGCTGGCCCGCGGGCTGGGACATGATGCCGTTCGCCAAGCCGGATGCGGCGCGAGTGATCTTCTGACAGTCGCCCAGTGTCCGGTCGGCGCGCGCAAGTTGGACATAACGTCATATCTGCCGATAAGTCGATTGGTGGCTCCGGGCCTGCAATGGCAAGGGTGCTTCCGGTACGCCCGACCCGAAGGTGGGATTGTGGGATGACCTGCTTAGAATCTGCGCCATGACCATCCAGGGGGACGCGCCAGCAAGCACCGACGAGGACCTGCCGGTGGCCGGACATCGGGCCGTCGGCGAGCGGAGACGACTGGCCGTCCTGTGGAGTGTCGTCGCGGTACTGGCCGCCGGCGGCGTCTGGGTGGTGTCCACCCCGCACCCCGGCGACATCCTGCCCGGCCTCGGGCCGACCAGCACCCTGCCCGCGGCCGCCGCTGCCACGCCCGGGCAGGTGCCCAAGCCGCTGACGGAGTCTCAGGCATTCGGCGCGGAACGGTACTTCCCCGCCCAGCGCACGTACGACTACGACGCGTTCAAGGCCCGCCGGACCGCCGCCCGGGACGGCGCCGACTGCCAGAACGTCCAGATCGACAAGACACACAATCTGCTGGAGAAGCTCGACTGCCAGAGCTGGCTCGGCGTCGCGCTCACCCGCAACGACCAGCCCGTGATCAGCAGCCTCACCGTCCTGCGCTTCAACGACCCGGACGCCGCCTCACGGGCCGTGCAGGCCGTGCGCGAGCACGCGGCGGAGTTCGAATTCACCTTCCCCGACGGGCTGGTGGCCCCCGCCGCAGGCGTCAAGCCGATGGCCGCGACGCGGGTGGAGCTGGTCGGCCACTACATCACCATCGCGGTCTCGCGGTATGCGGACCAGCGGCCCGGCGACGGCCCGGACGACGTCCTGACCGCCAGCGCCAGGACCGCCGCCGCCATAGCCGGCCAGCCGTTCATGTGGATGTAGCACCGGATCGTTCTTTTGTGGTCACCCCGAGTGTGGTCGCCCCGAGTGTGGTCACCCCGAGGAACCCCGCCGCGCCGCACGCCAGCACCGCCGCCAGCGCGAAAACCGTTGCTGCGCCCGACGGCAGGGCCAAGCCGCCCAGCACGGTGCCCGCGCCGATGCCCAGGTAGATCGCCGACGAGTTCAACGACACCACCAGGGGGGCCTGTTCGGCGGCTGCCGCCAGCAAGCGGTGCTGCTGCGCCGGGGTCTGGCACCAACTGCTCGCGCCCCACAGGAACGCCAGCGCTCCGGCCGGGATGCCGCCGCCGCCCAGGTGCCCAGCCGCGAGCGCGGCCAGCACCGCGAACGACACCGCCATTGCCGCGTAACCCGCCGTCAGCACCCGCATCGGACCGGCCCGGTCCGTCCAGCGACCTGCCAGCAGGTTGCCCGCCACCGCGCCCGCGCCGTACAGCGCCAGCGTGACCGGTACGGCGATCCGCCCCGAGACGCCGACCGCAGCCAGCACCGGCACGCTGTACGAGTACGGCGCGTAGCAGGCCGCCATGCCGAGCACCGTCAGCGGCAGCACCGAGAGCACTCCGGGGTGGCGCAGCGCGGCGAGCCGCCTCCGCAGCGAAACGGGCTCGCCGCCCGGGAGATGAGGGAGCGTCAGGGCGACGGCGAGGGCTCCCAGCGCGGACAGGGCCGCGACCGCGCCCAGTGCCGCCCGCCACCCCAGGCCGGCGGCGGCCACCCGTCCGAGTGGCACGCCGAGCGCCGTGGCCACCGTCAGCCCGCCGATCACCACCGCGAGCGCCCGCCCCCGCGATTCGGCTCGCGCCAGCGCTGCGGCCGTCGCGCCGGCGGTCGGGGTGAACGCGGCCGCCCCCAGAGCCGCGAGGACGCGGCCCGCGAGCAGAACGGCGTACGTGGGCGCCAGCCCCGGATTTGCGCGAAGTCGGGGCGCGGGGAACTGTGCGACAAGCGTGGACGTGTTCGCATGGTCGCGATCAAGTGCAGGTCATTGTCCTGCGCCGCGATCTTTCCGACGGGTGCGTTCCCCTTCGCGCAGTTCCTCGCGCCCCCGGTTTTGCACCCGCTCGCGCCCCTGGTTTCGCATCCTTACGCGGCGGAGGCCAGGCGGGCGTAGTTGCGGCGGACGCGGGTCACGGATGCCGCCGGGGCGTCCCCCGCGAGGTCGGCGATGGTGCGGGCGGCGAGTTCGCGGCGCCAGGCGAGTTCGGCGCGGCGCATGGCGGCGGCGATGCCGCAGGGGCGGGCGAACTCGCGGGTGGTGGCGCGCCCCGTCACCGGGTCGGGAGGGCAGTTAGTCGATCCAGGCCAGGATCTCGCGGAACTGGGCCACCACGCGGTCGAATTCGGCGGGTTGTTGGTCGGCCAGGTCCCGGTAGAGGTCGAGTGCTTCGAGTGCGGCGTCCCGGGCCAGGCCGTGGTGGCCGAGGTTGAGTCGGACCAGGGCGAGGATGCGCAGGGCGGCGGCCAGCGGGGACCGGTGGAGGTCGGGATCGGCACGGAGGAGGTTCCGGCAGATGGCCGTCGCCTCGAGGGCGGGGGCGAGTGCGTCCGGTACCCGGCCGGCCATGCCCGACTGGGTGGCCAGCACGATCAACGCGTGGGCCAGCGGCGGGAGGTGGGTGTCGGGGTCGGTCGCGGTGAGGGTGCGGCGGAGGGCCGTCGCCTCCTCGGCCAGGGCGATGCTCTCGGCCAGCTCGCCGGGTTCGACCAGGGAGTCCGCGAGGGTGATCAACGCGTCGGCCAGCAGCGGGAGATGGCGGTTCGACACGGCTTCGTCCAGGCTGCGGCAGAGATCGAGGGCGTGGCGGGCCGGTCGGACGGCCGAGGCGAGGTCGCCGGCGAGCCGGAACTCCTCGCTGAGCCGGATCAGGGCGCGGACCAGCTGCGGCATGTGGGCGCTCGGGGCGGACCCGGCCAGGGCGGTGCAGACCACGACGGCCTTCGCGTGGACGGGTACCGCGTCGGCGTGCCGTCCCAGGACGGTGAGCAGGAGGCCGAGGGCCTCCAGCGCTTCGGCCTGCCGGGGGAGGAAGGCCGGTGAGGCCAGTGCGTCGAGGAGGTCCGCCGCCTCGACGCGTGCGGCCAGCGCTTCCGGAACCCGGTCCAGCAGGAGGAGGTGGTTGGAGAGTTGACCGATCGCGGTGGTCAGGCGCGCGGTCCATGCGGTGGGGCGGTCGGCACTCAGAGCGCGGTACAGCTCGACCGCCTCCTGGGCCGCCGTCAGCCCCTCCCCGGCCTGATGCTCGCCATCCAGGAGGCCGGAGAGGCAGAGCAGGGCCGCTGCGACGGCGGAGCGGTCGGTGTGCAGTGGGTCGGCGCGCAGCCCGCGGGCAATGGTCAGCGCTTCGCGCGCCCGGGCCAGGGCCTCGGGATGGCGGCCGAGTCCGTGCAGGTGGTCGGCGAGGATGGTGAGGGCGGTGACGAGCCGGGGAAGGCGGGCGTCCGGGTTGCTCTCCGCGAGCCGGCGGAGCAGCGCGGTCGCCTCCTCTGCGGGGGCCAGCCCCTGGTCGGGCCGCCCGAGCAGTCGCCAGGCGTGGGACTCGTTGGAGAGCGCCGTGGCGAGAGCGGACGTGTTGAGGTCCGGGTCGTCCGCGGCGAGCACCCGGTACACCCGCACGGCCTGGCGGGCGACCTCCGCGCACTCCGTCAGGTGGCCGAGATCACCCAGCCGGATGGTCAGTTGGGTGGTCGCGATCGCCCACCGGCGGCCGTGCGTCTGCGAATCGGCCCCGGCGAGCCGTCGGCTCAGGTCGTACGCCTCCCGTGCGGCGGCCAGCCCCTCGGGGTGCCGTCCGAGAGTGCCGAGGATGGTGGACAGTTGGACGAGCGCGTCGGCCAGCCCGGACGGGTCCACATCCGCGCGGGTGCGGTGCAGTGCGATGGCCTCCTGCGCTGCGGCCAGGGCTTCGGCGGGCCGGTCGAGTTCGCCGAGCCGTGCGGCGAGGTTGTCGAGCATGCCGGCCAGGCCGCGGGCGTGCGGACCCGGGTCGGTCTCGAAGAACGTGCGCCACAGCCCGACCGCCTCCTCGGTCAGTGCCAGGCTCTGCTCGGCGCGGCCGAGCCGGCTCGTCCAGAGGGCGAGTCCGTTTAGCGCGGAGGCGAGTGCCAGCCCGTAGCGGGCGGGATCGGCGGCGGCCGGCTGCCGCAGGCGGACCGCCAGGACCTCGGACAGTTCGCCGTGTTGGCGCACGAGGGACGGGCGGACGCTCGCGAGCACCGGGTCGAGTGCGACCAGGTCGTCCAGCGGCGTTCCGGGGTCGGCGGTGATCGCGTCCAGCGCGGCCAGCAGCGGCCCCGGGTGCGGGCTGCGGGTCGCCAGCGGGACGAAGTACGGTGCCAGCGTGGTGTGGTGACGCACGCACAGTGCGGTCAGCGCAGCGTCGAGGCGCCCGGCGGTGGCGGGTTGGGCGGCCGCGCGGGTGTAGACCGTGAGGAGCTGCCCGGTGCCGTCGGCGTCGAGGGCGGGCAGCAGCTGCTCGGGCAGCGTGGGGTCGGCCTCCAGGACGCGGGCGATGTGGCGTTCGGCGAGCCGGTCGGGTGGCAGCGGGCCGAACGGCTGGGGTGCGGGGGCGAGGTAGAGCGCGCCGAGCCAGGCCGTCACCGTGTCGCGGCGGTCGCGGGGTTGGTCGGCCAGGGCCGGGAGTTGGCGCCACAGTCGGTCGGCCTGCTCGCGGTCGGCGGCGCCGGCCAGGTTCGCGGCGGCGACCACCGTGTCGAGTGCGCGCAGCGACAGTGCGGGGGAGAGGCCGAGTGCGGCCGCCGTCCGTTGCCAGTAGCGGCGTTCGTGGCCCAGCAGCCGGTCCTCGACCACGGCGGCCCCCGGCCGACCGGCGAAGTCGGCCGAGCCGGTGGTGTCGAGCAGGTCGGCGAGCGCCGCCATTTGGAGGGTCAGCGCATTGTCGTACCCGGCCCGGCCGAGTTCGGCGGGCACCGGCAGCGCAGCCGCGACGCCCGTCCAGTCCGGCCCCGACTGGCCGTCCACGAACGGCAGCGCGGCGGCCAGCGCGTCCAGCGCGGCCCGGTACGCGGCCGGGCGGGCGGCCGGCTCGTCCAGCAGCGGGTCCAGCCGCCGGGTCGGGGCGAACTCCAGGTGGTCCTGGGCGACGTCGTCGGCGGTGACGGCCTGCTGCCACCAGTCGCCGTCGGTGCGGGCCAGCAGCAGGAGCTTGAACGCCGTCGGACCGCGGTGCGCGGCCGCGGCCTTGACGAGGGCCGCCAACTGCTCGGTGCGGTGCTCGGCGTAGTCCAGGACGATCAGCAGCGGACGCGCCGCCCGCCGACAGTCCGCCAACTCCTCGGCCCCGGGGTCCGGACGCGGCCACAGCACCGCCCACTGCCGCTCCGACAGCCGGGCCGCCAACTCGTGCGCCAGCCGGGTCTTGCCCTGACCGCCCGGGCCGTGCAGCAACCAGGCGCCGAATCCGCCGCGTTCGCACCACTCGACCAGTTCGCCCAGCAGCTCCGTCCGCCCGTGGAACGGCACCACCTGCCGGGCCGCCCGCAGCAGCGCCGCAGGGGAGCGGACCGGACCCGCCGCCCGCTCCGGGGCGACGGCCGGATCGGCCAGGTGCTGCAACTCGACCGGCTCCAGCGCCGCCGCCGGAACCCCGTGCGTCGCCAACACGGCACGGAACGACGGATCGTGGTGCAGAACATAGACGGGCACCAGGTTCAGCTGCGCGCCGCCCGAGTGCGCCCGTTCGGAGGCGACCACCCCCACCAGCAGGTCCTCGCAGTGCACCGCCGCCCCCGAAAGGCCGCCCCACGGGGAGCCGGTGGACCACTGCGGCGGGTGCTGCCGCAGGTCCAGCACGTGCCGGTTGTCGACGTAGCCGGTGCCCGGGTTCAACTCCCCGACCAACTGCACCGCTTCGGCCGGACGCCCCGGGCGCTGGCCGACGTCCGGCAGTCCCCAGGTCTCGCAGGCCGTCCCCGGACGGTCCGTCACCAACCGCCCCCACCGCACCGGCCCGGGCGGCTCCGCCCACAGCGACTCGTCGAGCACCAGCAGCGCCGCATCGTCCCGCCCGCCCGGCGTGCCGCACCACAGCACCCCGGCGCCGACCGGCCCCGCACCCGCCGGCCGGAACACCTCCAACGGCCCGTCCCCGCACACCACATGAGCGGACGTCAACACCAGCCGCCCACCGACCGCCCACCCCGAACCCGGACCGCCCGGCCCACCAACCCCCACCAGCCGTGACCGCTCCACGACGCCCCCTGTTCACGCTGCGAATCGCCATCACCCTAGACGAGCAGCGAACGGTGCCACGAGCCGTCATCGGCGGTCCGCAGGGCTACTTCGGGGTCGGCCGCGGCTCGGGTCGCGCGGCCGCGGCCACCACGGTGGTGGCGGACCGGTGTCGGCGGACGAGGAGGCAGGCCACGGCGCCCAGCGCGACGACCGTGATGGGGAGGGCCAGGGTCGGCCCCATGGCGTGGACGATCCCGTGGTCGAACGCGGCCGTCGCGGCCCGGTCGACCTGCCGGGCGAGGTCCGCCGGGGTGTCCGGGGGCAAGGCGGGTGTGATGCCGAGGCCGGTCTCCTGGCCGGCGCCGGCGGCGTTGCGGAAGGCGGCGAGGAACGGTTCGCGGACCTCGGCCGGGAGGTCGGGCGCGCGCCGGACCGCCTCGTCGTGCAAGGCGATGGCCAGGCGGTTCTGCAGGACGGCCCCGACGGCCGCGCTGCCGAGGACGGTGCCGATCTGGCGGATCGTGTTCAGCACGCCGGACGCCGCCCCGGCCATCGACGGCTGCACGCGGTACATGGCGACGGTGACCATCGGACCGAACACGCAGCCGATCCCGACTCCCATCGTGACCAGCGCGGGCTGGAACTCCCACCAGGCGCGGCCGACATCGGTGACTGCGGCGAGCCAGGCCATTCCGGCCGCGAACAGCGTCAACCCGGCCATCAGGACGTACGTGCCGCCGACCCGGTCCGCCAGACGCCCCGCGACCGGCGACAGCACTGCCGACACCAGCATGGCCGGCGCCATCACCAGCCCGGCGGCGAGGGCGCTGAAGCCCAGCACCGACTGGAGGTAGATCATCACCGGGAGGAACAGGCCGAGCATGCCGACCTGGACGGTCGCGGCGACGAAGCTCATCACCGCGAAGTCGCGGTCCCGGAAGAGCGCGAACGGGAGCAGCGGTTCGTCGTTCTGCCGGGCGCGCTGGTGGAGCAGGAACAGCACCAGCAGCACGGCCGACGCGCCCAGCAGCGACCGGATTCCGGCGTTCCAGGCATACCGCTGGCCCTCGGTGAGTGCGAAGGTCAGGCACACCAGCGTCGCTGCGGCGAGGACCACCCCCACCACGTCGACTCGTCGGCGGCTGCCGGGCCGGAGGTCGGGCACCAGCGTTACGGCCATTGCCAGCACCAGCGCCCCGATCGGGACGTTGACCAGGAAGATCCACCGCCAGCCGGCCGCGCTGACCAGCAACCCGCCGAGGGTCGGCCCGGCGATGGTGGCCACGCCCGCGACGCCGCCCCACACGCCCAGCGCGGTGCCCCGGCGTTCGGCGGGGAAGGTGCCGATGATGATGGTCATGGTCTGCGGCATCAGCGCCGCCGCGCCGAGGCCCTGCAGGGCCCGGGTGGCGATCAGTTGGCCCGGGTCCTGGGCCAGCGCGCACAGTACGGACGCCGCGGTGAACAGGGCGACACCGCCGACGAACATCGCGCGCGGCCCGCGTACGTCGCCGAGCCGGCCGAACGTGATCAGCAGTGCGGCGAGCACCAGGATGTAGACGTTGATGACCCACAGCATCTCGTCCAGCGAGGCGTGCAGGTCGCCGATCATGCTGGGGATGGCCACGTTGACGGCCGTCAGGTCCAGCAGGGTCATGAAGAACCCCAGGCTGAGCGTGACCAGCACCGCCCAGGGATTGCCGCGCCAACGACTCATTTCGCTTTCCCTCCTCGCGTGTCCCCCACGGAAAGTGCCCCCTCGTTCCGACTTGGAGCGTTCCGACTCGGAGCGTTCCGACTCGGAGGAGGGGGCGGGCGGTGCGTCAGTTCTTGGCGGGGGCCTGGAGGCTCCACACCCGGCCGTCAGGGTCCCGGACGGTCATCTCGCGGGTGCCGTAGTGGGTGTCCTGGAACGGGGTGACGACCTCGACGACCGGGTCGGGCCGGAACCCGTCCGGGTCGGGCACCTTCAGTGCGAGCTGCACGCCGGGCTGCCGGTCCTCGGGGATCTCGACCACGACCAGGTAGGGGCCGTCGCCGTTGCGGAACACGCCGGAGCCGTCGCCGCTGGTGGGCTCCAGTCGGTAGCCCAGTTCCTGGAAGAACTTGGCGCTCCTGCCCCAGTTGTGGGTCTCCACGAAGACCGCCTCGAAGCCTTCGGTTGCCATGTCAGGACTCCTTTTCGGAAGAGGGCTGCTTGCCGGCGTGCTTGCCGGCGTCTTCGAGGTAGGCGCGCAAGGCCGCCGCGACCAGAGCGGACAGTGACATGCCCGTTTCGATCGCGTGGATCTTGACCTGCCTGATCAGCCCCAGCGGGAGGTACACGTTGAACTGCTTGACGTCCGCATCGCTCACGAGCCCATGCTAGCTCGCTAGATTGCTAGCATGCTAGCCCGCATTTCCGGAGGCCGCCGGGAGATCGCTCAGAACCACTCCGGCGGCGTGTCGGCGGCCGTCCGGTCCAGCGCGTCCAGCAGGTCGAACTGCGGGCCGGTGCGGGGGAGTTCGACGCGGAGGAAGTAGCGGGCGGCCTGTCGCTTGCCGTGGTGGAAGGGGGTGTCGGCGGTGCCCAGGGCGAGGTACTGTTCCAGCCAGATCCAGGCCAGCACCACGTGTCCGACCGCCTCCAGGTACACCGAGGCGTTCGGCAGCGCGACGTCCGGGTCTCCCGCCGACCACAACGCGCCGGTGGTGTGCCGGATCCGTGCGGCGGCGGCGTCCAGCGCGGACGCGAACTCGGCTGCCTCGCCGCCGAGTTCAGCAGCCCGTGCCGTGGTGGCGGCGAACGCGCCGAGCAGCGCGGCCAGGCCCGCGCCGCCGTCCAGGACGACCTTTCGGCCCAGCAGGTCGAGGGCCTGGATGCCGTGCGTGCCCTCGTGGATCGCGTTCAGGCGGTTGTCCCGGTAGAACTGCTCCACGGGGTGGTCCCGGGTGTAGCCGTACCCGCCGTGCACCTGGATCGCCAGGTCGTTCGCCGCCAGGCACCACTGCGCGGGCCAGCTCTTCGCCACCGGCGTCAGCACCTCCAGCAGGCGCCCCGCCGCCGCCCGCGCGGCCGGGTCCGGCGCCGTGCGCTGCTCGTCGATCAGTCGGCTACAGTACAGGCTGAGCGCCAACGCCCCTTCCACGTAAGCCTTCTGGGTGAGCAGCAGACGCCGGACGTCCGGGTGCCCGATGATCGGCAGCTGCGGTGCGGACGGGTCGCGGGCCGTCAACGGGCGGCCCTGCGGGCGGGTGCGGGCGTACTCGAGTGCGTGCAGGTAGCCGGTGCAGCCGAGGGCCGCCGCGCCGAGTCCGACGCCCGTCCGCGCCTCGTTCATCATGTGGAACATGCACGCCAGCCCGCGGTGCGGCTCACCGACCAACTCGCCCACTGCGCCCGGCGCTCGGCCCGGAAGGTGGCGGCCCTCGCCGAAGTTCAGCACCGTGTTGACGGTGCCCCGGTACCCCATCTTGTGGTTCAGTCCCGCGAGCACCACGTCGTTCCGCTCGCCGAGCGAACCGTCCACCTCCACCAGGTACTTGGGCACCGCGAACAGCGACAGACCCTTCACGCCGGCCGGCGCGCCCGGGGTCCGGGCCAGCACCAGGTGCACGATGTTCTCGCTCAACTCGTGGTCGCCGCCGGAGATCCACATCTTGGTGCCGAACAGCCGGTAGCTGCCGTCCGGTTGGGGCTCGGCCCTGGTTCGGACATCCGCCAGCGAGGAGCCCGCCTGCGGCTCCGAGAGGCACATCGTTCCGAAGAACCGCCCCGCCGCGAGCGGCCGCACCAGCCGCTCGCGCTGCTCCGAAGTCCCGTACACCGCCAGCAGATTGGCGTTCGCGACGGTGAGGAACGGGTACGCCGCCGTCCCCACGTTCGCCGCCTGGAACCACGCCATGCAGGCGTTCGTCACCAGCGTCGGCAACTGCTGACCGCCCAGGTCGTGGTCCATCGCCGCCGACATCAACCCCGAGGCGACGAACGCCTCGAGCGCCGGCTTCACCTCCGGATGCAGCACCACCCGCTCCCCGTCGAACCGGGGCTCCTCCAGATCGTTGCGGCGGTTGTGCGGGGCGAAGTGCCGCACGGCGAGATCCTCCGCGAGGTCCAGCACCGCCTCGAACGTCTCCCGGTCGTGCTCGGCGAACCGCTCCCGCCCGGTCAACGCCTCCGCACCCAGCCACTCGAACAGCAGGAAGTCCAGATCCCGACGCGACAGCACCAACCCGGCCACGGCACACCCCAATTCGGCGACGCAGGACGCCCTGAGGAGACGTCCAGTGGCCGCAGATCATAGGCCGGACCGGCCGCCTCACACGTACGGGCCGCCGCCGTTCGGGAAACGGCGACGGCCCGGGGCCGGTGCGGTCAGCGGTGCAAGGTGGTGACGGTGAGGCCGGGGGCGGAACGGATCTCGGCCTCGGTGAAGCGCTCAGTCACCCACTGCTTGGCGGCGTAGCGGCGGGTCTGGTCGGTGAAGTGCGGGGAGGTCGGGTCGGCCGACTGCCCGTAGGCGAGCAGCGTCCGGGTGCGCGGGCCCTGCTGGGTCAGCTCGGTGGCCATCAGGAAGCTGGAGCCGTGCGGAACGCCCGCACCGGCCGCCGGGTAGGTGCCGCCACCCTCGCCCGAACTCGGCTGGGCGGTCAGCACGTTGAAGCAGCCGAGCTGACCGGCGCAGCCGTGCAGCGGGATGCCCGCCCAGCGCTGGACGGCGCCGATCGGGGCGTCCACCGGCAGCCCGGCGGCCGCCAGGCGGCGGACGGCGTCGGCGAACGCGCGCTGCGCGTCGGCGTTGTCGGCGGCGATCCCGCGCGGGGTGGTCAGCGGCCGGGCCGGGTCGTACGGGACGGTCTGCCAGGCCATGGTGCGGGTGCCCGCCAGCGCGTCGCGGTACGCCTGCCACAGGACGGTGCCGCGGCTGTCGGCGTCGGCCCGGGTGTCCCAGGCGGCGAGCACGTCGCACGCGGCGCGCACGTCGACCGGGGTGCCGTCGGACGCCGTGAGCGCCGGGTGGGCGCGGCACAGGGCGACGGCGTCGTCGCGGTCCAGCTCGGCGCTCTGCACGCGGTTGCCGAACATGGTGGCCCGGAGCGTGTCGAGGGTGAAGCCGGGCGCGCCGAGGCCGTCGGTGCCGGCCCGCCGGTCGGCGATCATCCGCAGGCCCAACTGCGGCCGCGTGGCGATCCGTTGAGCGGCGTTGTAGACGGTGGGCAGGCCGGCCATCGGTGCGTCCGCGTTGGTCAGGTAGGGCCCGTTGTTGGAGTTGGCCACGTAGTCGGTGCGGGTCAGCGCGGGGTGGTTGGCCGGGCCGAAGATGCCGGGCACCAGTGCGTCCGGGTCGCTGCCCGGGTCGCAGGCGGTGGTCGAACCGTCCAGCACACCGGTGGACCAGGGGCCGGGCACCAGGCAGCGCGTCAGCTGCGCGTCGGGCAGGTGCGGGACGGCGGAGGAGTCGGTGAAGTAGGCGGTGCCGGTGGAGTCCACGGCCGTGGTGTACGCCCACGGGTTGCCCTGGTAGGTGCGCTGGGCCTGCCGAAGCTGGTCGAGGTTCTGCGAACGGCTGACCGCCAGCCACTCGTTGAGCGAGCGGAGGTTGCCGGCGTTGGAGTCGCGCAGGGTGTAGGCCTGCTCGCCGGTCCAGCCGTCGGCCAGCACGTAGCCCTGCCGGGACCGGTAAAGGCTGCGGTCGACGGTGGAGAGCGTCCCGTCGGAGGCCCGGACGGTGACCTTTACGGTCTCCGTGGTCATCCGCTCGGCCTTGCCGTCCACCAGGTACGCGGTCGGGTCGCCCGGCACCAGCGACAGGCGGTACAGGGTCGCGTGGTCGGCGTAGCTGGTGGTGTGCGTCCAGGCAAGGCCCTTGGTGTGGCCGATCTGGATGAACGGGAGGCCGTACAGGCCGGCGCCGGCGACGTCCACGACGCCGGGGATGGTCAACTGCGCCTGGTAGAACCGCTCCGGGCCGGTCCACTGGAGGTGCGGGTTGGCCAGCAGCAGACCGTGGCCGTCGCGGTCGGCGTCCCGTCCGATCGCCCAGGCGTTGCTGCCGGTGTCGGGGGTGTCGTCCGCGCTGTGCGACCAGGGCGCAACGGTGGGGGCTTGGGCGGCGGTGGCTCCGGCGGGTGCGGCGGGTGCGGTGGTGGTGGCGGCTTGGGCGGCGGTGGCTCCGGCGCCCGGGACGGCCTCGGCGAACTGGGTCTTGGCCACGCCCGACATGGTGTTGACGTTGTAGAGGACGCTCCAGATGTCCTCGGCGGTGATCGGCCCGACCCAGCCCTTCCCCTGGCAGGACGGGTCCGGAAGGTGGTCGACGCCGGTGTCGTGCAGGTAGCGGTTGTACCCCGCGACGTACCCGTCGACCAGCTGCCGCGCCTCACCGGTCGGGCCGAGCGGCGCGGGTTCGGCCATCAGCCGCCGCACCGTCCCGGCCTGCAGCAGGCCCCGCTGGTAGGTGTCGCTGTCCAGGTTGCCGGTCCGGTCCGAGGACCGGCCGTCGGCCCCGAACCAGCGCGAGCGCTCGCCGCGCAACGTGACCACCTGGTCGGCGAGTTCGCAGAGGTTGTCCTGCGCGAAGGCGTAGCCGTAGCCGTACCCGAGGCCGCCGAAGTCCTGCGCGAGCACGTGCGGGACGCCGTACTCGGTCCGCCGGATCTTGGCGGTCCAGCCGGTCCCCTGGCCTGCTGTCAGTTCGGTGTCGGCGGCGGCTTGTGCCGAGGTGGGCGTGAGCGCGGTCAACAGCCCGGCCGCCAGCCCGAGGGCGAGCGCCCCCGACGCCAACCGGCGCATTTTCGCGCGAGACTGACGATCCGTCAGTTTCGTGTTCTCCGTCATGGCCCCACGCTGCCGTCACGGCGTGGGCCGGTCATCGCTCCACGGGACGAGGCGGCCCTCGCCCGCGAGACGTACCCGGGCGCCTCCGGGGTAGGGGCATCCCTTACATCCCCGGGCCCACGGGCGATCCAGGCCGTACGAACTAGAGTGGGGTGAATGTCCGACCTTCAACCCATCGTGGTTTCCCCCTACGACCCAGCCTGGCAGGCGCAAGGACTCGCCCTCGCCGCCGAGTTGCGCGCGGAACTCGCGCCGCTGCCCCTTCACGTCGAGCACATCGGCAGCACCGCGATCCCCGGCATGGCCGCGAAGCCGGTCTTCGACCTCCAGATCAGCGTCACCGATCTCGCCGAAGCCGAACGCGCCTTTGACGGGCCCTTGGCCGCGATGGGATTCCGGTGCTCCCCGTACCAGCGCGACCACGTCCCGGCCGGGCTGGACGACGACCCCGGCCGGTGGGCCAAGCGGCTGTGGCTGCGCCGCGGACAGGCCGGCGCCGACTGCAACCTGCACGTCCGGCTGCTCGGCTCTCCCAATGAGCGCCTGGCGCTGCTCTTCCGCGACTGGTTCCGCGCGCACCCCGAGGCGGTGCCCGCCTATGCACGGTTCAAGACCGTGCTGGCGGGCGCGGTCGGTGACATCGACACCTACTCCGACGTCAAGGACCCGGTCGTCGACCTCGTCATAACCGTCGCCAACTCCTGGGCCGCTGCGACGGGTTGGGCCCCGCACAGCTGCCTGGCGTAGCGCGTTCAGACCGCAGGGACGCGGGCGCGCAGGAGGCAGAAGACGTTGCCCTCGGGGTCGGCGAGGACGTGCCAGCTCTCCTCGCCGGTCTGGCCGACGTCGGCGGGTTTGGCGCCGAGGGCGAGCAGGCGGGCGAGTTCGGCGTCCTGGTCACGGTCGGTGGGGCTGACGTCGAGGTGCAGGGGCAGCCTGGCCGGGCGCGGGTCGGTGGTGGGGCTGAGGATCAGGGTGGGCTGCGGGCCGCCGAAGCCGGTGCCGGGCGGCCCGATCTCGATGCCGCCGTCGGGCTCGCGGCCCAGTTCGACGTAGCCGAGCACCTCGCACCAGAACGCGGCGAGCAGGTCGGGGTCGGCGCAGTCCAGGATCAACTCGCTGATGCGGCAAGACATGTGGGGCAGTCTAGGGCCTGTCCGGCCGATCTTGCCGGGCGCGCGACGCCGGATCATCCTGCCTGGAAGCACCGGCAAAACATCCAAGTACATCCAGTACGAGGACGTTTCGTCGGCACGCCCAGCCGGGCGCGAAATGGGGGCACCTCCCAGCCCGCAAGGGCTGGGGGAGCCGCGCGCTGATCCGACAAGATCGGCCGGACAGGCCCTGGCGCCGGAAGGGGTGCCGGGCGGGTGGGCGCCGGGGATAGGCTGCGCGGGCGGTTCGGGTGAACGGGGGTGGGGCGTGGACGTTCTGCGGGGCAGTCACCGGGTGCACTTCGTCGCGGCGTGGGTCCTCTGCGCCGTCGAACTCCTCTGCCTGGCCGCCACCGCACCCCCGCTGCGCTGGGCGGCCCCGGCGTGGCTGTGGGCCCCGACGCTCGGCGCGATCGTGCTGGTCTTCGGCACGGCGCTGGTGCGTTCCTGGTCGGTGCGGTTCCTGCGCCGGGGCAGCGGCTTCGGCCTCCTCAGGTACCTGTGGCTGCTGCCGCGCGGCGTGCGGCTCTGCTACGCCGTCGCGGTCTGCCTGATCGCCATCGGGCTGGCCACCGCCGGCGACGCGGCGGAGGTCCGCAACGACGAGTCCGGCCACTACTGGACGAAGCGTGAACCCGGCTCGCACGGACAGAAGTTGGTGCCGGTCCGGATCGACGCGAACGAGTACGCGCGGCGACGCGGAGCCGAGATCCGGATCTTCACCGGCGTCCCGGCGGCGTTCGCCGTGATCGGCAGCTTCCTCGTCCTGACCGCCGCGCAGACCGCGCACGGAGCCGCCGACGCCGCGGACGACCCCCGGGAGAGCGGCCGCCCGCGACGACGGCGGTAGTGCGGTCGGGGCGACCGGTAGCCGAACAGGATTGCGCGGCGGGTGCTGCTGCCGGGGTGACAACGCCGGCCCGGCTGGTCGCCGGTATGCGGGAGGCGGCGAACCAGCGACTGTGGGAGACCCTGCACGGCCTGCTGACACCGGGCCGGCGGGCAATGCTGGACGAGCTGCCGGCGGTGCCGGCCGGAGCGCGGGTCCCGGAGCTGGACCGGCTGCGGCGCGGGCCGGTGCGGGTGCACCTGACGACCCACCGGGGCGGCGCGACCTGGCTCGACATGATCAACGACCAGGCCGCCGGGCTGGGTGGGAAGGTGGTGGCCAGCACCCCGCGCGACTCGCTGTACGTGCTGGACGTCCTCTACGACCGCGACGGCGGGCGGCGCCCGGAGACGATCGTCACCGACACCGCCGCTGTAATGGTTGGCGCTGTGCCGGACATTTCCTGGTGACAGCTGTTTCAGAGGAAGGGCGCACATGCCAGGTCAAGAGGATCCGCGGGAGCGGCATCGGTGGCTGGAGGCACTGTACGGGGCCCATGCCGACCGGGTGATGGGCTACCTGGTGCACCGCACGGATCGTGATACCGCGCAGGAGATCGTGTCGGAGACGTTCCTGCTGGCCTGGCGCAAGCAGAAGTCGGTGCCGGACGATGCGCTGCCGTGGCTGCTTGCGGCGGCACGCCGGCTGCTGGCCAACCGGGTGCGCTCGGACCTGCGGCGCCAGGCGCTCGCGGAACGCATACAAGCGGTGCTGAACGACGCTCCTTCGACGGCCTTCGAGGACCGCGTCGCGGACCGCGAACACGTGTTCCGGGTGCTGATGCTCCTGACCGAGACCGACCGAGAAGTCCTGCTACTCGCCGGCTGGTACGACCTGACCGCGCAGCAGGCCGCCACGGTGCTGGGCTGCAGCAGGGCGGCCTACACGCTCCGCCTCCACCGCGCCCGAAAGCGGTTCCGCACGGCTCTGGAACAGCAAGCGTCTCTCACCACCATCAACTCGGAGGTACCCGCGTGAGGAACGACCCGGTGCTGAACACCATCCAGCAGCTACGCCCGCAGGACGCCGAGGGCTGGGCGCAATCACCTCAGGGGCAGCAGGTCCTCGATTCGGTGCTGAGCCAGGCACAGGCCCCGGCCGAGCGGAGGCGGCCGTCGCGGACGGTGGTGGTCGGCGGCGCGCTACTGGCCATGGTGGCAGGCGGTGGCGCCATGGCTGCCGCAGGCGGGCTGCCGTGGAGTGAACCGGGGCGAACCGCGATGTGCGCGCGGACGCTCTCCCCGGACGCGGACCTCGCCGAGGTGTCAACCACGAAGGGCTTCGATTCCCGGAATCCGGGTGCATCCTGCGCCCGGCAGTGGACGCAGATGTGGGGTCCCTCCGAGCCCGTGCCGACGTCCTTCACCGCATGCTTCCACCCAGGTGCCGACGTCACGGACCCCGACGGCGGCTACCACCGTGACCCGCATGCCCCCGGCGGGCCGGTGATCTACCCCGCTGATGGCCTGAGCCCGGAGCAGGCGTGCGCCCGCATCGGGGCCAAGCCCATCCCGGTCGGCCCGTAACCCTTTCCGGCGCGGGGACGACGACAATGGCGTCGCACCGGCCCGGGCCGGTGCGACGCTGCCTGCTCCACTAAGGACGATTCCTTGATCGAATTACAGGGCCTGACCAAACGCTACGGTGCCAGGACGGTCGTTGACCGGCTCAGCTTCCGGGTGCGGCCCGGTGTCGTCACCGGCTTCCTGGGGCCCAACGGGTCCGGGAAGTCGACCACGATGCGCATGATCCTCGGGCTGGACACCCCCACCGCGGGCACCGCCACCATCGGCGGCGTGCCGTACCGCAGGCTGCCGGATGCCGCACGCACGGTGGGCGCGCTTCTGGACGCCAGGGCCGTGCACGGCGGCCGCACCGCGTACAAGCACTTGCTGTGCCTGGCCCGGATGGGAAACGTCCCCCGCTGGCGGGTGGACGAGGTCCTGAACACCGTCGGCCTGCAGGACGCAGCGCAACAACGTGCCGGAGGCTTCTCGCTCGGCATGGGGCAACGCCTGGGCATCGCCGCGGCCCTGCTCGGCGACCCCGAGGTGCTGCTCTTCGACGAACCGGTCAACGGCTTGGACCCCGAAGGCATCCACTGGATCCGCCAGCTGATCCGCCGGCTGGCCGCGGAAGGCCGCACCGTCCTGGTCTCCTCCCATCTGATGAGCGAGATGGCGCAGACCGCCGACCACCTGATCGTGATCGGACAGGGCCGGCTGCTGGCCGACATGAGCCTCCGGGACTTCATCGACCGGCACACGACCGGCTTCGCCCGCCTGCGAACCCCCGCCCATGCCCCCGAGGAGCGGCAGCGCCTGCTGTGGGCGCTCGGCAACGTCGGGGTCCACGTCGAGGACGAGCCGGACGGGGCCCTGAGAGCCACCGGCCTGCCACTCGCGGACATCAGCGACCTGGCACTCGCCTACGGCATCCGACTGCACGAACTGTCACCGCACCGGGCGTCCCTGGAAGAGGCGTACCTGCAACTGACCAGCACCGCGGTGGAGTACCGCTCCTCCCTGCCGGCAGCCAAGGTCCCACCTTCAAGCGACGCTTCCGGCCCCGACCATGAGTGGGAGGCCTGAGTCATGGCCCTCGATCCCCTGACGGCGCCCCCGGCCGACTCCGCTGCTACCCACGTCACCGGCGGGCCTGCCCTGCGGCACGCCGTCGCGGCGGAATGGACCAAGCTGACCAGCGTGCGTTCCACCGTGTGGACGTGGCTGCTGATGGTCGTCCTCATCCTGGCCGGCGGCGGCCTGGGGGTCCTCGGCGCGGACAGCGGCACCGTCTCCGAGCTGAGCACCGGCCTGGGCGGCTTTCTTGTGGGCCAGCTCGCCATCGTGGCCCTGGGCGTACTGGCGATCGCCCCGGAGTACGGCACCGGCATGCTCCGCACCACCTTCACCACAGTCCCCCGGCGGGCCCGGATCCTCACCGCCAAAGCACTCGTCCTGAGCTGCGCCGCCCTCGGCCCCGGTACAGCCGCGGTCGGTCTCAACGCGTGGCTCGCGACCACCCTCCTCGACGGCCAGGGCCGCCCACCGACCGGCGGCGAACTGGTCCGCACCGTCCTCGGCGGCGGCCTGTACCTGGCCCTCCTCGGACTGCTCTCGCTCTCCGTCGGCACACTGCTCAAGCACAGCGCCGGCGCACTCGGCGTCATGCTCGGCCTGCTCCTGCTCCCCACCATCGCCGGAGTCTTCCTCATCGACAGCGGCACGGGGGAGTTCCTGTTCACGCACTCCTCGATCTCCATCTCCGCATCCCTGTTCGGCAGGGGTTTCGCTGACCAGCCGTGGTGGGCCCTGCTGGGCTGGATGGCCGGCGCCACCGCGGTGCTGCTCGCCGGCGCATACGCCGCCGTCCTCAGGCGAGACGTCTAACGGCCAAACGGTCACCGGCCGGTACTACCCATGGCGAGCGGACTGGTGAGGTCGGCAATGGTCTCCGGGGAGGGCTTGAAGGAGCGGCGCAGGTTCTCCGGTTTCGCTGGGTAGAGGAACGCGCCTGGGTCGGCAGGTGGTGTGGAGCATGGCCTTGATGTCATCGGGAGGCGCGCCGGAGGGAGCGAACGGTGTCGCTCCGTCCGGCGCGGCTTCGGCGCGGCTTCGTCGCGGCCTCGTTGCGGACTCAGCCCAGGCGGGGCCAGATGAGCAGGTGGGGGAGCAGAGTCGGGTCGTCGCCGGTGACGCGGACCGCCGTGGGTGGGTGGCGGCGGTGCAGAGTGAGTAGCAATTCGCTGGCGGGTGCGGTGAGTTCGAGGGCGACGGGGTCCTCGTCCGGGGCGAGGCGCTTCGGGCCGGACGCGGTGATTTCCGCCAGCCAGCTCGGGCCATCGTCGGTGCGCAGGCGGATGCGGGCCGGGCCGTGTTGCCAATCGGTGGCGGTGCCCCAGGAGAGAGCGAGGAACTCGTCGATGCCGTCGATGGCCACGGCCGGTGCGACCGGTTGTGGTGTGCCGACGGCGAGTTGGGCGTCGTAGGCGTGCACGGCGGCCTCCTGCACCTGGTGCCGGGCGGCCGCCCCGGTGTCCTGCGGGGCGTCGGCTTCCTGCCACCACGTCCAGCAGGGCCGGCGTGGCCCTGCTTCGCGAAGTGCCTTGAGGAGGGCGGAAGTTGCCTCTGCCGAGGCGGCCAGCGCCTGTTCGGGGGAGAGGTCGGTGTCCGGCTTGATCCTGATCGGGACGAAGCCGGGGCCGGCGGTGACGGCGGCCGTCCAGAAGCGTTGGACGACGGTGAGGTGCGCGAGCAGGTCGGGCAGCTGCCAGTCCGGGCAGCTGGGGACGGTGGCGTGCGGGTCGGGCGCGGTGGCGATGGCGTGGCGGAGCATCGCGGAGTGTTCGTCGATCTGGTTCAGCAGCGCCGGAAAGGCGGGAGTGAAAGCCATTGCACCTGCCTATCACGCAAGACTGGCGCCCCGCACGGGAATTGTTGCGGAAAGCACACTGAATGGCACTATCGAAAAATTGTTGAATATGATATGCTGTCAGAAAGTGGTATTAGTGTTTCCAGGCATGGAAAGCCATGCACAGTCGAACACCCACCAGCCCAGCCGGACCGCCCTGATGTCGGCCGCCGCCCGAGCCGCCCACCTGCTCCTCGACCAGCAGCCGCCGATCTTCGCCGACACCCTCGCGGTCACCCTCCTCGGCGAGAGCGCCGAGCAACTGATCGGCTACCACCGGCAGTTCGGCACCCACCCGATCCTGGCCGGCGCCCGCACCACCGCCGTCACCCGCAGTCGCAGCGCCGAGGACCGCCTCGCCGAGGCCGTGGCCCGGCGCGGCATCGACCAGTACGTCCTGCTCGGCGCCGGCCTGGACACCTTCGCCTGCCGCAGTGAACTCGCCCGCGACATCCGGGTGTTCGAGGTGGACCACCCCCATACCCAGGACTGGAAGCGGAGCCGCCTGGCCGCCGCCGGGATCACCGTCCCGCCGACGGTGTCCTTTGTCCCGCTCGACCTCGAACAGGGCGGCGCCCGCGCCCTGACCGCCGCGCTGACGGCCGCCGGCTTCGATCCGCAGCGGCCGGCCGTGGTGAGTTGGCTGGGTGTCACCATGTATCTCAGCGTCGAGGCGATCGGCCAAGTGCTCTCCACTATCGGTGAGTTCGCGCCGGGCGCCGAACTGATCGCCGAATACCTGCTGCCCGCCGAACACCGCGACCCGGCCGGGCAGACCTACGCCGAGCAGGTGCAGGCCGCGGCCGCCGAGGGCGGCGAGCCGTGGCGAACGTTCCTCACCGTCGAGGAGATGGACGCCCTGCTGGGCGCCCACGGCCTGCGTCCGCTCGCCCACCTGCGGCAGTGCGACACCGTGGACGCACAGGTGTGGGAATCGCGGACCGACGCGCTGCGCCCGTTCGAACTCTCCGTGCTGGCCCATGCGGTGGTGCCGGAGCGCTGACCGGCGGCGGGGCGGTCAGAGCCCGGCCGAGTCGTCCAGGACGGCGCGCAGGCGGGCGACGCACTCGGCGACGAAGGCCGGGTTGCTCGTCCAGTAGTACGGCACCCCGCTGATTGCCGCGGCCACTGCCCAGCCACAAGCCCGTTGCCAGGTCTGCTCGTTGACGCCAAGCACGTCCCGGTAGGCGTGGCGGGCGGCCGCCGGGAAGTCCCACAGCGGGGCGTGTTCGGCGTCCGGGAACCCGATCGACAGGCCGCCGAAGTCGATGATCGCGTGCAGCCGGCCGTCCCGGACCAGCAGGTTGGACGGCTTCAGGTCGCCGTGCAGCCACACCCGGGGGCAGGACGGGGCGGGCAGGGTGAGCGCCTGGTGCCAGATCGCCTGGAGCCGGTCGAGGTCCAGGTCGAGGCCGGAGAGGGCGCGGGCCTGCGCGAAGCACTCGTCGATCGCGTCGGCGATGGCCGTCAACTCCCCACCCCGGTACCAGTGCAGGCCGCCCCACTCGCTCTCGTCCGGCAGCGGGACGGCGTGCAGACTGCGGACCGCCGCCGCCAACTCCGCTCCGAACGCGGCCCAGTCGGGCACCGAATCCGGACCGGGTTCGGTGCCCTCGATCCACCGGTACACCGACCACGGCAACGGGAACCCGCCCCCCGGCACCCCCTCGTGCACCGGCTCCGGCACCCCGCACGCCAACTCCGCTGCCAGCCGCGGCAACCACACCTGCTCCTTGCGCACCGCGCCGGCCGTCCCCGGCGTCCGGGGCAGCCGCACCAGCAACTCGTCCCCGAGCCGGAACATCCGGTTGTCGGTGCCCGACCCCGCCGCGAGGATCGGCAGCTCGGCCCACTCCGGCCGCTGCTCGGCCAGCAACCTGCGGACCACGGATTCGTCGGTCGGGATCTCGTCCTCGTGCAGTGTCATGCCGCGAGTATTCAATACGGGCCCGTTCCGCTGCGAACGGAATTCCGGCCCGCGCAAGCAGGGAAGGGGAAGCCGCCGGGTGCCGTCCGCGGACCCGGCGGGCGGACCCTCACGCCTTCTCGACCGTGTAATACACCTCGTACTGCCAGGAGTTGGCCGCGCCCGGCTTCGAGCTGCACGTCCACTTCTTGTCGGTACCCGGCTTCAGGTCCTTGATCGGCACGTCCAGGGCGAGTTGCCCCAGCTTGTCGTCCGGGTCGAGTCCGCCGAGGACCGCATTCGCCGCCGTGCCCGCGGTCGACACGAGCAGCTCGCCGGTCGGGACGGGTAGCGCCCCCGCCGCGGCGGTGATTCTGGCGGCCGCGTCCCCGCGCCGCTGCCAGTCGCGTTTCGAGTCCTGGTTGTAGGCGGCAAGCCCGAGGTGCAGCGTATCGGTGTCCGTGACAGGGCCGTTGAAGACCACGCGCTGGTCGGCGGGGAACGGAAGCTCCTGCCCGTCCTTGATCTGCATGGGGGAAACCAGAGCCGGCTGGGTCTTCCCACCGGCGACGGTGGCTCCCACCACGTAGAAATCGTCGGCTCCGCTCTGGTTCTCGGTGTTGACGCACTTGACGCGGTTGAGCGTGATCCTGAGATTCATGGCAGCCTTCCGATGCTGTCCGCGAGAGGTGTTCATGGGCCGGCGGACCTCGAGGGGCTACCGTCACACGGACCCGCGAGGGCGCCGTCGAGGTCCGGGCCAGGGGTAGCCGAGTTGATCGGCGAACTTCTTCGAACCTCCGCAGACCTCGGCGACCTCGCGAGGATCCTCGGCCGTGAGGTGCGCCTCAAGGGCTTCCGCCTGGTCGGCGGGGCGGTCGGCCGAGATCGGGACGGTCAGCTTGAACTGAAGCCAGGGGCGGTCCTCGCTGATCGCGGCGCGGCCGGGGTGAAAGAACAGGACGTTGATCCGGTCGGGTTCCCAGGGCCAGGCGGAGACGTCCTGCAGCTCGCACTCCCAGGCGGTCAGCCAGTCGGTGCGCTCCCGGAGCCGTTCCGCCAGCAGCCTGGCGACTGTTCGGGCCGGCCATTCCCAGGAGTGATCCGCCCCGGCCCGGCGGAGCTCGGCCGCGTACTGGGCGACGTCGAACCGGAATTCCGGGAGGTCGACGCCCTCGGCATCGACCGGGTTGCGCCAGCCGTCCCAGACCACGTGCGGCCCGTCGCGCCGGACAGTGACGTAGATCGCGCCGCAGCAGGCCTCGGTGCAGCCGGCCTCGGCGAGCCGCACCTCGCGAGGGGTGTCGGTTGCGAGCAGCGGCGTTTTCGGGCCCAGCAGATCGCGGGGATCGACGGCCGGTCCCTCGTCGAACACCTCGGCCAGGACGTCCCGTCCGTCGACGATCGGCCGGCACTCCACCGCTGTGGCCTGCCGGTTTCCGAGCGGCGGCACGACGAGGCGGAGGGACAGCAGGTGCGGTTCTGTGGTCACGGCCCGATGGTCTCGAAGGCAGCGGCGGTTGTCAGCTGCGTTTCTGCCTGGAGGGCAGCTGGGCACCCCGCTTGCCGGGAGCGGGCCGGGCCGTCGCTACTTGATGAACACGCTGGCGCCGAACTCCTGGGTCGTGCTGCCGCCCGGAGGAACGACCGCGATCACCTGGCCGGTGCAGTTCGGGCCGTCGTAGACGAGGGCGTACTCGTCGGTGTCGTTGCGCAGGATGAGCGGGAAGATCTGCGCGTTGTAGCACCCGCTCGGATTACTGATGGTCTGGTCGGGAGCGATGAAGAGCGTTCCATTGGCCGCCAGGGCCGCGCCGGGCAGAGTGAGGGCGATGGTGCCCGCGGTGGCGAGGGTGCCGAGCACGGTTGCGAGACATCGCACGGTGACTCCTTGGGATTGGGGTGAGCGGGGCCGAAGTGCCCCGGGCCCAACCTCGCTTCCCGACGGAGCCGCCGCAATTCCCGTGCGCCGAGCGGGCGTACGCGTACGCACGGACGGTCACGCGGGGACGACGGGCAGCAGGTCGCGTTCGGCGAAGACCTGCTTGGCGGCGAAAGTGGCGTTCAGGGCGCGCGGGAAGCCGCAGTACACGGCGGAGTGCAGCAGCGCCTCGACGATTTCCTGCGGCGTCAGGCCGACGTTGAGCGCCGCGTTGACGTGCACCCGGAGCTGCGGTTCGCAGCCGCCGAGCGCGGTGAGCATGCCGAGGGTGACCAACTGGCGATCGCGCGGGGCGAGTTCGGGGCGGGAGTAGATCTCGCCGAAGCCCCAGGCGGCGACCTGGTGGGCGAGCTCGGGCGAGACGTCGGACAGTGCGGCGAGCACGTTCTCGCCCGCCTCGCCGTCGATCCGGCCGAGGACGTCGAGGCCGTGCTCGAAACGCTGCTGGCGGGTGGTGGCTTCGGGGTGCGCGGCGGTGGGGGTCATGAGCGGTCTCCAGCGGTTGGTCGGTGTCGGGGGAACGACGGACACCGTAGGAGTTGGAGTGCGCTCGAACGCAAACGGCCCGGCCCGCCCCGGAGATGACGGGACGGGCCGGGCCAACTGGCCGGACGTCAGGGCTTGAGGATCAGGCGGATCGGGTTGCCCTGCTTGGTGTGCAGGCGCTCGACGGCCTCCGCGGCCTGCTCCAGCGGGAGCACCTCGCTGACCGAGCGGGAGAAGTCCAGCCGGCCGCCGGCGGCGAGCGCGATCAGCTGCGGGACGGCGTTCTCCTCCGAGCCGTAGTGGCCGCGGATCTGCTGCTGGAGGTAGGAGAACCGGACGCTGTTGGCGACCGTCAGCGGCTGGTCGGTGAGGCCGACGAGCACCAGGCGCCCGTGCGCGCCGAGTACCGTCAGCGCCTGCTCGCGGACGGCGGGGACGCCGGCGAAGTCGAACGCGGCGGCCAGGCCGGCCCCGCCGGTCGCGGCGCCGATCTTCGCGGCGAGCTCCGGGTCGGCCGAGTCGAGGACCAGGTCCGCGCCGAAGGCGAGGGCCCGCTCGCGGGCGGCGGGGGACGGGTCCACCGCGATGACCGGGTTCGCGCCGATCGCCCGCAGCAGCTGCACGCCGTGCGCGCCGAGACCGCCGACACCCCACACGCCGACCGGCTCGGCCGGGCGGATCTGGCCGGTCGTGGTGATGGCGCCCCACGGGGTGGAGACCGCGTCCGGAATGATCGATCCCTGCTCGAACGGGATCGACTCGGGCAGCCGGATCAGCGTGTCCTTGCGGGCGAGCGCGTACTCGGCCCAGCCGCCGTCGTAGTCCACACCGCGCGTCCAGGTGATGCCGTCGCGCTTCTCGCCGGCCTGCAGCACGACCCGGTCGCCGACCTGCCAGGCGCCCGCGTCCGGGCCCAACTCGGCGACGGTGCCCGCGACTTCGTGCCCGAGGGTGACGCTCTCGCCCGGCAGGTACAGCGGGGTGAGCGAGCCCTCGATCAGGTGCACGTCGGACAGGCAGACGCCGGCCGCCTCGACCTTGATCAGCACCTGGCCGGCGCCGGGGACGGGACGCTCCACCTCCTCGACGCTCAGCTTGCGGGTGGGCAGGTGCAGACGGACGGCACGCATCCGGGCCATGGTCGATCCTCTCCGGCCGACGGCGAACTCGTCGGCGGCCTCGTTGCCGCAGCGCCCTGCCGGGGTATATCGCAAGGCGACTTGCATTGCTGAGGCTACGACGCGACACACCGCAATGCAAGGAGGCCTGCGTTAGGCTTCGGGTGTGTCGAAGGAGAAGCGGACGGGATCCACGAAGAAGCCGGGCGGGCCTGCGGGGCCGGACTCGACCGGCGACGCACTGCCGGAGGGGAGGTCCGCCACCCCACTGCGCCGGCGCGGCGCCGCCATGCGACGGGCCGTGCTCGACGCCACCGTGCGCCTGCTCGCCGAGGGCGGACTCGACGCCGCCAGCGTCTCGGCCGTCGCGGCGGCCGCCGGCGTGCACGAGACGTCCGTCTACCGCAACTGGGGCACCCGCGAACACCTGCTCCGCGAGGCACTCGCCGACTACACCGACCACGCCCTGCCACTGCCCGACACCGGCAGCCTCCGCGAGGACCTGCGCCAACTCCTCACCGCCCTCGGCGCGTTCCTCGACACCCCCGAAGGCCCCGCGCTGCTCCACCTGAGCATCGCCCCGGCCACCGCCGAGACCCGCAGCGGCCGCGACGCCTACTGGGCCGAGCGGCTGCAACGCGCCGAGATCCTGCTGCGCCGGGCCGCCGAACGCGGCGAGATCCGGCCGGACGTCGATGCCCGGGCGGCGGTCGAGGCGCTGATGAGCCCGCTGTTCGCGCGCCACCTGCTGCTCGGGGAGCCCGTCACCGCCGAGTTCCTGTCCTCCCTGGTGGACCTGGTGGTGGACGGCCTGGCCCCGCGCTGAGGCCGACTGCCGTGCGCTGACCGGCGACGGTGCTGGTCCGGGTCCGATGCGGGGGAGGGGTGTGCCGGGCATGTCCGGGGGACGACCGACCCCACCGACTTCGACCCGGCGGCGGCGCTGGAGCAGCTCGCCGCCGCGACCGGCCAACTGCTTCGGACGGCGTCCGGGTTCACCGACGCCGAAGTCCGCGCGCCGTCGCTGCTGCCGGGCTGGTCGCGCGGGCACGTGCTGACCCAACTGGCGCGCAACGCCGACGGTGGCCGGCGGTTGCTCGGCTGGGCACGGACGGGGATGGAAGCGGCGGAGTACCCGAGCCTGGCCGCCCGGGACGAGCAGATCGAGGCGGGCGCGGGTCGCGGCGCGGCCGAGCTGCCGGCCGATCTCCGGTGCAGCGCGGGCGAGTTCGAGGCCGAGTGCCGGTGCAGCGCGGGCGAGTTCGAGGCCGAGTGCCGGTGCAGCGCGGGCGAGTTCGAGGCCGAGTGCCGGCGGATGCCGCCCGAGGTGTGGCACCGGACCGTCCGCTGGACTCGCGGCCAGGAGCGCCCCGCGTTGCGCGCCGCCGATGCCCGGCTGCGCGAAGTGCTGCTCCACCACGCCGACTTGGACGCGGGCTACACGCCGGCCCACTGGCCGGCCGACTTCGTCGAGGCGATGCTCGGCCGGGTGGTGGCCTCCTTCGCCGCACGCGAGCACGCACCCGCGATGCGGCTGCACGCCACCGACACCGGCGCCACGTACGGCACCTCCGGGCCGCGTCAGCCGGTGGTCGGCGGGCCGCAACATGCCCTGCCGGCCTGGCTGATGGGTCGATCCCTGGGCGCGGACCTGCTGGTGCGCAACGCTCTCGCGCTCCCCGCGCCGCCGTTCCTCTACTGAGGCGTCCGGCCGGATTGCGAGCCGTCCGTAGTCAGAGCGTCACTCTTGCCGAATCGCAAGATCTACGCCTCTTCCACTTTTCGCCCCGCTCGGGATACCTCTTGAAGTGCCGGGCCGCACCGGCCCGTTGACGGAAATCGACTCTCCGGAGGACAGCCATGGGCGAAGACTGGTACGTGGACGACCGATGCACCGGGTGCGACGTGGCGCGGCAGCTCGCGCCGGGCCTGATCGTGCAGGTGGGCCGGGGCTCCGAACTGGTGCGACAGCCACGCGACGCAACGGAGTTGGCGGCCGTGAATGCCGCCGCGTTCGCCTGCCACACCCGTTCGATCCGTCGGCACTCGGGCCCGCCGGACCCGGCGGCGGACCCGTTCCCGCTCGCCATCGACGCCAACGTCCTGCTCTGCGGCCACAATTCGCGGCGCACGGCCGCCGCCAACTCCTACCTGCTGCGGCGGCCGGACGGCACCGTGATGATGATCGACACACCGCGCTGGTCGGAGTCGCTCGCCACCCGCTACGAGAAGCACGGGCGGGTGACCGACGTCCTCCTGACCCACCGCGACCACGCCGCGCACGGCCGCGTCTACGCGGACCGCTTTGGTGCTCAACTCTGGATCCACGAGGGCGACTTGGACTCCTCACCGGACGCCGACCGGGTGCTGCGCGGCACCGATCCGGTCGAGATCGCCGATGGCGTCGTCGCTCACCCCCTGCCGGGCCACACCGAGGGCAGCGTGCTGTTCCTCGCCGACGACCGGTACTGCTTCAGCGGCGACAGCCTCTACTGGTCGCGCGCCGCCGGGGCGTTGGCCGTCGCCGAACACGTCACCTGGTACTCCATCGAGGAACAGGCCGCCTCACTGGCCCGCGTCGCACCCCACCTCCGGTTCGAGTGGATCCTCCCGGGCCACGGAGACCGCAACCACCTGCCCGCCGAACAGATGGCCGAGCAACTGCGCGCCCTGGTCGCCCACGTCGGCCAACTGGCGCCCGTGCCAGTGGATTTCGACGCCCATCAGTGGTGAGGGCGGCTGTCACCGGCGCTTGGGATCATGGTCGTTGCTGAATGCCGTGTGGGAGGGCGTCCTCGGCGACTCGACGGCCTTCCCGGCGGTCAACCGCGGCGTCGCCGAGTACATGCTCAGCGAGTACTGCCACAACGACGGCCAGAACGGCCCGGCCGACGCGGACGAGCCCGCCGCGGCGGCGATACTGTTCGCCGCGCACGCCTACCTGTTCGGCTGCCACGACTTCGCCGTCGGGCCGGCGGCCGGGCGGTGGAAGCCGTTGACCACCACCTCCAGTACCTGGCCGAGACGGCGGAGGACGAGCTTCCGATCGACTCCGACGAGGCGCTGGCCGCCGAACTGCGGCGCCAGCTCGGGGATCTCGATCTCATCGCCGACTTCTCGAAGGAGCTCCGCCACGCAGAGATGGGACTGCCCATCGACACCTCGATCCGCCTCCACTCTGAGCTGCGGACCGCGCTCTCCGGTCAGGAGTGGGCACCCGAGGCGGGTACCGTGGTCCGATGACCATTCGGGTGATCGTGCTCAACGGCGGTTCCAGCAGCGGAAAGAGCAGCATCGCGCGCGCGTTGCAGGCCCAACTGCCGGAGCCCTGGCTGACGTTCGGGATCGACGGGCTGATCGAGGCGATGCCCCCGGAACTGCTGGCCGGGGACGCCGGGATTGAGCTCGGCGGGGACGGCACCGTCACCGTCGGGGACACCTTCCGGCGGCTGGAGGCCGCCTGGATGGCCGGTGTGGCCGCCACCGTGCGGGCGGGGGCGGGCGTGATCGTCGACGACGTGTTCCTCTCCGGATCGGAGTCCCAACAGCGCTGGCGCGAGGCCCTGTTGGGCCTGGACGTACTCTGGATCGGAGTCCGCTGCGACCCGGCCGAGGCGGCCTTGCGCGAGCGGGCCCGGCCCGATCGGACGACAGGCATGGCCGAGGACCAGGCGGAAAGGGTGCACCAAGGCGTCCACTACGACCTGGAGGTGGACACCACCCGCACCCGGCCCACCGAGTGCGCCCGAGCGATCACGGAGCGGCTGGCCCGGCCGGGCCCGAGGATTGTCGGTGGTCGTCGCTAGCGTGCAGGAACAGTGAACATCGCCACCGAGGGCAACTTCACCAGCAACCCGAACTGGCAGCGGCCCCCCGCGGGCTGAGTGCGCGGGGGGCCGCCGGGGCGTCAGTGCGCGCCCACCGCCGTGATCTTGACGACTGCGCGGCCTTCCTCGTCGGAGCCGTACAGGTCGACCTCGGCGGAGATGCCCCAGTCGTGGTCGCCGTTGGGGTCGTCGAAGATCTGGCGGACCCGCCACAGGCCCTCGTCCTCGACCTCCTCGATCAGCAGCATCTTCGGGCCGCGCGCGTTCGGGCCGGTGAAGAGGTCGTCGTACTCCTCCCAGTACCCGTCCATCGCGTCCGCCCAGCGGTCGGCGTCCCAGCCGTCCTCGCCGTCGAGTTCGGCGAGGGAGTCGTAGTGCTCCAGCGCGCACAGCTCGACCCGGCGGAACAGCTCGTTGCGGACCAGCACCCGGAAGGCGCGGGAGTTCGCGGTGACCGGCGCCGGCTTGTCGTCGAGACGGACCTCGCCCGCCTCCGGCTCGGTCGGGTTGGCCAGCGCCTCCCACTCGTCCAGCAGCGAGGAGTCGACCTGGCGGACCAGCTCGCCCAGCCAGGCGATGACGTCCTTCAGGTCGTCCGTCTTGATGTCGTCCGGGACGGTCTGCTCCAGCGCCTTGAACGCGCCCGCCAGGTAGCGCAGCACGATGCCCTCGGTGCGCGCCAGCTCGTAGAAGCCCACGTAGTCGGTGAACGTCATGGCGCGCTCGTACAGGTCGCGGACCACGGACTTCGGCTGCAACGGGTGGTCGCCGATCCACGGGTGCGCCCGGCGGTACACGTCGTAGGCGTGGCCGAGCTGCTCCTCCAGCGGCTTCGGGTACGTGATCTCCTCGAGCCGGTTCATCCGCTCCTCGTACTCGATGCCGTCGCGCTTCATCTCCGCCACGGCCTCCCCACGCGCCTTGTTCTGCTGCGAGGCGAGGATCTGCCGCGGGTCGTCCAGGGTGGCTTCGACGACCGAGACCACGTCGAGCGCGTAGGACGGCGACTCCGGGTCGAGCAGTTCGAACGCGGCCAGCGCGAAGGTGGACAGCGGCTGGTTGAGCGCGAAGTTCTCCTGCAGGTCGAGGGTCAGGCGCACCCTGCGGCCCTCGGAGTCCGGCTGGTCGAGCTGCTCCACCACGCCGCCCTGCAGCAGCGAGCGGTAGATGGCGATCGCGGTGCGGATGTGGCGGCGCTGCGCCGGGCGGTCCTCGTGGTTGTCGGTGAGCAGCTTGCGCATCGCCTCGAACGCGTTGCCCGGGCGGCCGATGACGGACAGCAGCATCGCGTGGCTGACCTTGAACCGGGAGATCAGCGGCTCCGGGTCGGCGCCGATCAGGCGCTCGAAGGTCTCCTCGGTCCACGAGACGAACCCGTCCGGAGCCTTCTTGCGAACGACCTTCTTGCGCTTCTTCGGGTCGTCGCCGGCCTTCGCCAGCGCCCGGTCGTTCTCCACCACGTGCTCGGGCGCCTGCGCGACCACCTGGCCGACGGTGTCGAAGCCGGCCCGGCCCGCGCGTCCGGCGATCTGGTGGAACTCGCGGGCCCGCAGGATCCGCACCCGCTGCCCGTCGTACTTGGACAGCGCGGTGAACAGCACCGTGCGGATCGGCACGTTGACGCCGACGCCGAGCGTGTCGGTGCCGCAGATCACCTTCAGCAGACCGGCCTGCGCGAGCCGCTCCACCAGGCGCCGGTACTTCGGCAGCATGCCGGCGTGATGCACACCGATCCCGTGCCGGACATAACGCGACAGGTTCCGGCCGAACTTGGTGGTGAAACGGAAGTTTCCGATCAGCTCGGCGATCGCGTCCTTCTCCTGCTTCGAGCACATGTTGATGCTCATCAGCGACTGCGCCCGCTCCACCGCCTCCTTCTGCGTGAAGTGGACGACGTACACCGGCGCCTGACCGGTGTTCAGCAGCTCCTCCAGCGTGTCGTGGAGAGACGTCCGCCGGTACTCGTAGAACAGCGGCACCGGGCGCTCCGCCGAACGCACCGCGACCGTCGGGCGGCCGGTGCGGCGGGTCAGGTCCTCCTCGAAGCGGCGGACGTCACCGAGCGTCGCCGACATCAGCAGGAACTGCGCCTGCGGGAGTTCGAGCAGCGGGATCTGCCAGGCCCAGCCGCGGTCCGGCTCGGCGTAGAAGTGGAACTCGTCCATCACGACCTGGCCGATGTCGGCGCGCGGGCCGTCGTGCAGCGCGATCTGCGCCAGCACCTCGGCGGTGCAGCAGATGATCGGCGCGGTGGGGTTGACCGAGGCGTCGCCGGTCATCATGCCGACCTGCTCGGTACCGAAGATCTTGCACAGGTCGAAGAACTTCTCCGACACCAGCGCCTTGATCGGCGCGGTGTAGAACGTCCGCTTCCCCTCGGCCAGCGCGGCGAAGTGCGCGCCCGCCGCGACCAGGGACTTTCCGGAGCCGGTCGGCGTCGCCAGGATCACGTTGTTCCCGGAGACCAGCTCGATCAGCGCCTCCTCCTGGGCGGGGTAGAGGGTGATGCCGCGCTCCGACGCCCACTCGGCGAAGGTCTCGAACAGCGAGTCGGGCGTGGCGGGTTTCGGCATCAGGTCCAGGAGGGTCACTCCGCTATCTTGCCCGTCCGACATGACCATGAGCAAAGCTCGGGCCCGCACGGTCCGCCCGTGCTGCCGCCGACGCGCCCCGGCGATTCCGGTACGTGCCTGGCTTGTTGCTGTGCGTTACGGAATGATCGGGGCCGCCCGCCCCCGAACCCGCCGGGGGCGACCCGACGGAAGGACCTCCATGCGCAAGCGAGTTGCCGGCCTGGCCGTTGCCGCCCTGGCGATGGCGGCAGGGCCGGCCGCGGCGTTCACCGAGACGGTGGCCGCGACCGGCGCCCCGGGCGGAGTGGTCGCGATCTGCCCCGAGGGCATCAGCCCCTCGGACGTGCACGTGACGAACGGCGACGGCACCCCGCTCGGGCCCGACCAGCGCGTGCACACCACGGCCGTCGGCGCCACCGGCGTCGGCGCGTGGATCGCCCCCTACCAGGACTCCCCGCCGCCGCCCGCCGCCATCCGCCTCACCATCACCTGTACCGACGGGAGCTGAGGCGCTCTCGGCGGAGGCCGGACGCCGCAGGGGCCGGCCGCCTGCCTCGCGCCCCGGGCGTGATCGAGCCGTCCGCTCTTCCGGCGCGATCCGGAAGAGCGGGCCCAGGGCGGCCGGTGGCCGCCCGGTCGCTCAGGCCGGCTGCCCGTCGGCCGGGGCCGGGGAGGCGCGCTGCCACTCCGCGGTGATCGTGAAGTTGGCCTCCGTCGCCGTCTTGGCGATCACCACGCCGGCCTCGGCCGTGAGCTTGATCCCGAACTCGACGGTGACCCGCTCCGGGGCGTCGGCCAGGCTCCTGATCTGGCCGACGACCGAGGCGAGTGCGGGCCGGATCCGGCCCACGGCCTCCTGGAAGGTCTCCGCGCCGTGGCGCAGCGCGTCGGATCCGCGGCCCACGCGCTGGATCCCGCCGGCCTCCTCCGCGACCTCGACCGTGAGGTGCCCGCCGTCGTCGAGAGGAATCGTGAAGAGTTCCGACATTCCGTCAATCCCCTTTCTTGGAAAGCATATTGATGTGACATTAGGTTAGTTCAGGCGCTTCCGGACGGGGCGGGTCGCGCGCGGAGGGCGAGGGGGCCCGATGACGGTCGGCATCAGGGGAGCGACGGGGCCTGGTGCGGCCCTGGTCCGGGTCTGGGACCGCCGCGGGAGGCCGGCCGGCGGCGCCGTGCTGGCGGCGCCGGGGCACCTGGTCACCGTGGCCCACGTGGTGAACCTCGCGCTGGGCCGCGGCAAGGAGTCCGCCGAGCTTCCGGACGGGCCGGTCGAGGTGGACTTCCCGCTGCTGGCGCCCGGCCGCAGGATCGCGGCCGAGGTCGTCCACTGGGTGCCGCCCGCCGCGGACGGGCCCCCCGGCGAGCCCGAGGACCTGGCGCTGCTGCGGCTGCGTGAGGACGCCCCGCCGGGAGCCGTGCCGGCCGCCCTCTCCGAACGCGCCGCCCGCTTCGACGATCGGATCATGACGTTCGGCTTTCCGAAGCGCCTGGACGACGGTGTGTGGATCCTGGGCCGGCTGCGCGGACCGCAGGCCGCCGGCTGGGTACAGGTCGACGTGGACCGGGCCGGCGCCTTCGACTTCCAGGAGGGGGTCTCCGGGGCGCCCGTATGGGACGCCGGCGGCGAGGGCGCGCTCGGCGTCATGGTCGCCGCCTGGCAGGGGCCGCGCGGCGGCCTCAGCGGCTACCTGATACCGACGGCCGTCCTGCACGCCGCGCTGCCCGGGCTGCGCGCCATGGCGCGCCCGCCCTCCCCGTTCCCCGGCCTGCGCCCCTTCGACGAAGAGGACGCGCACCTGTTCTTCGGTCGAACCGACCTGGTCCGCCGCATCACCGCCCTCGTCGACCGGATGCCGGTGACGACGGTCATCGGGTCGTCCGGTGCGGGGAAGTCCTCGCTGGTCCGGGCCGGCGTCCTTCCTGCCCTCCGGGCGCGGCAGGACACGCTGGTCGTCCTGCTGCGGCCATCGGGAGGCCTCACCCCGCTGCGGGCGCTCGCCGCCGCGCTCGATCGCGCGGTCGCTCCGGACCGCGAACCGGCCGCCCGGGTCGCCGGGAGCGGCCGGATCGAGCAGGCGCTCAGGGACGGGCACGAACGCGAGGTCGTCCGGGCCGTCCTCGAGCGGTGCGGGGCCGGCCGGCTGGTAGTCGTCGTCGACCAGTGGGAGGAGGCGTGGGCCGGGGCGCCCGAGGAGGCGCGCGACTTCAACGCCCTGCTCGGCCGGGCCCTGGACCCCCACCCGCCGTTCACCGTGCTGGCCGTGCTCCGGGCCGACTTCCTCGGCACCGCCCTCCAGGCAGCCGAGTCCGCGCCGCTGGTCCAGGAGGAACGGCTGGTCACGGTCGCCGAGTTGAGCCGCCGCGAGCTGCACGAGGCGCTGACGGGGCCGCTCCGCAACACGCTGTCGGTGACCTTCGAAGCGGGCCTGGTGGACCGCCTGCTGACGGACGCGGGACCGACCTCCGGAGCCCTGCCGCTGCTCCAGTTCGTGGCCGCCGAGTTGTGGGCGCAGCAGGACCACGGCCGGCTCACCCATGCGGCGTACGACGCGCTCGGCGGTGTGCGCGGCGCCCTCGCCCGCCATGCCGAGAACGTGTGGAGCGGACTCGACGCCGAGCACCGGGCCCATGCCGACCGCCTGCTCGCCCAGTTGGCCAGCCCGCTGTCCGAGGGCAGCGGCTACGTCCGCCGGCTCGCCCTCCTCGACGACGAGGACACCGGCCGACTCGCTGTCGCGAGCCTCCTGGCGGGTGCCCGGCTGCTCATCCTGCGGGAGACGGACCGTACGTCACCGGAGGGGTACCCGGTGGTCGGGGCCGAACTCGCCCACGACACCCTCGCCACGCACTGGGCCCGGCTGAACGATGTCCTCGCCGCCAGCCGGGAGTTCAGGCTCTGGCAGGAGGGCCTCCGGCAGCGGATCGCCCAGTGGGAGGCGAGCGGCGAACGCGGCCGGCGCCTCCTGACCGGCGGGGTGGACCTCCGGGACGCCCGGCGGTGGGCACGCTCGCACAGCCTCGAACTGAGCGTGGACGAACACGAGTTCATCGCCCGGAGCCGCAGGAGGTGGTGGACCCGGTGGCGCGTCGCGGCGGTGCTGGCCCTTCTGACCGCATGGGCCGTGCCCCTGGCGGTGTCCGTGCACAACGACGCGGTGCGGGACGCCGCCGACGACGCCGCCACGCTGGCCATGCATGCCAGGGACTACGCGGGCAACAACAACTACTGGGCGGCCACCGAGGCGCTGCGCGCGTACCGGACCAGCCCGATCAGTACGGCACGGGACGCGGTCGACAAGGTGTGGACCTGGGCCCGTGACGTCGACCGGCTCCTGCCGGACGGCGCGACGGGGAGCTACCGGGCGGACGCCTCCTCGAACGCCTACAACCTGCGGAACTCCTCCACGGCGGACGGCCGTACGCTCATCAGCACCGACCGTGAACGGGTCACGGTCTGGCAGCTGCGCGAAGGGCGGCCGACCCCGCGGGTGCTGCCGAGCCGCGAGGTCGGCTACCTCGAGCTGACCGCCGTCAGCGCCGGCGGGCGGTACGCCGCCTACACGGTGCTGTCGTTCTCGCCCGAGAAGTCGGGCGGGCGGACCACCGCCTGCAACGCCGGCACCACCGGCACGCAGATGACCGTCTGCGTGATCGTCCACGACCTCACCGACGGACGCGTACGGACCTTCCCGATCGGACGGTTCGGCTGGATGACAAGGGTCGTCGCCCTCAGCGTCGACCCGTCGGAACGGGTGCTCGGCGTGGTGCAGGAGGACGCGACGCTGCTGCGGTGGGACCTCGACACGGGCGCGGCGCTCCCCAGCGTCGGGCGAGTCTCCCCGGCGTCCGACCGGAGCATGCCGCTCTACACGGTGGCCGGCCTCTGGCTGGCGCCCGGAGGTTCGGCGGCGGTCGTGCTGGGCCGCGACGGATCCGACGACCGTCCCACGGCCGACGGCCGGGATTCCGCCTCCCTCCACCACGTCGACCTCACCCGGGCACCGGCCCGCTGGACCGTGCTGGCCAGGGGGCTGGCGCCCGCAGGGGCGTCGGTGTCGGCGGACGGCACCCGGGCGGCGGCCGGGGTGCCCGCCTCCGGCGGTGCGGGCGCGCCGTCCGGGCTCGCCGGGGAGTTCCGGGTGTGGGACGTCGCCAGCGGGTCCCTGATCGCCCGCTCCGGCGGACAACCGGCCGCCGCGGTCGCCGGAGCGCTCGCGCTCGACCCGCACGGCACCCGGCTGACCATCACGGCCGAATCCTCGACGTCCGACCCCGGGCGCCAGGTGTTCGAGTGGCAGGTCGGACGCGAGAAGTTCGACGATCCCGCCGTTCCACCTACCCGGCTCGCCGACCCCTGGATGCTGGCGCGCCGGATCGGCGAGGGCCCGGACGCGCCGATCGCGCTGTTCGCCCGGGGCGCCGTGGGCCTGATCCTGCCGAAGGACGGGCGCACGCCGTGGGAACGGCTCCAGGCCGAGGAACGGTCGCCGCGGGCCATGCTCGACTCCCGCTACCAGACGGCGCGCCTCTGTGCGGCGCTCCTGAACGACGGCGACCCCCCAGGGGGGTGGCAGGGCACCGGGGCGGGCCGGGCATGCCCGGCGGGTCACTGACCCGACGCCGCTCAGGGGCAGGTGACGAGCCCGCCTCGGGCAGATGATCACCCGCTCGCTGATGTCCCGACGCCACTCAGGGGCAGGTGACGACCTGACCGGCCCAGGACAGGCCGCCGCCGAGATGTGCTGCCGCCGGTTTCATCGGTCCGGCCGTCACCTGCGCCGGCGGCGGGTGAGTCAGGGGCAGGTGACGACCTGGCCGGCCCAGGACAGGCCGCCGCCGAGATGTGCTGCCGCCGGTTTCATCGGTCCGGCCGTCACCCGCGCCGGCGGCGGGTGAGTCAGGGGCAGGTGACGACCTGACCGGCCCAGGACAGCCCGCCGCCGAACGCGAACAGCAACACCCGGGCGCCGGAGCGCAGTTCGCCGCGCTCCACCAGCTTCGCCAGCGCCAGTGGGACGGACGCCGCCGAGGTGTTGCCGGAGTCCACCACGTCCCGGGCGATCACCGCGTCCTCGGACAGGCCCAGCTTCTGCACCAGCGACTCGATGATCCGCAGGTTCGCCTGGTGCGTCACCACCCCGTCCAGCTCCGCCGGGCTCAACCCGGCCGCCCGGCACGCCTGCTCGGCCAGCGCGGGCAGCTCCGTGGTCGCCCAGCGGAACACCGCCTGCCCGTCCTGCTCGAACCGCGGCTGCCAGGCGTCCAGCAGCCGCACCGCGCTCGCCCGCGACGGATCCGACCCCCACACCACCGGCCCGACACCGGTCCCCGGGCCCTCGGTCGCCGACAGCACCGCCGCGCCCGCGCCGTCGCCGAGCAGGATGCAACTGCGGCGGTCCGTCCAGTCGGTGACGTCCGACATCTTCTCCGCGCCGATCACCAGCGCGTGCCGGGCGGCGCCCGCGCGCAGCGAGTGGTCGGCCAGCGAGAGCGAGGTGCAGAAGCCCGCGCACCCGTTGTTCACGTCGAACGCGACGGCGGACGGGATGCCCAGCCGGGCCGCGACCTGCGCCGCGATCGACGGGCAGCGGTCCATCGCGCTGCACGTCGCCACCGTGACCTGCCCGATCTCCGCCGGCTCCAGCCCCGACGCCGCCAGCGCCTTCGCGGCGGCGGTCGCGGCGAGGTCCGTCACCGACTCGTCCGGCCCCGCGATCCGGCGGGTGGCGATACCCGTCCGGCGCCGGATCCACTCGTCATTGGTGTCCACCATGGCCGCCAACTCGTCATTGGTCAGCACCCTGCTGGGCTGGTGGTGGCCGAGACCGGCGATACGGACTCCGGGCATGGCAGTTCCCTTCCGCAACGGCCACCGGCCGCGCGCCGGAGGCAACGGCCTGGAATATAGCAACCGACCGATCGGAAGCTAAACGCCGATCGCCGCGGACCCCTGTCAGGACCACGTGCTCGGAGCGGCTCGGTTCGCCACCGGCGGTGCCGGGGGAACGAGTCCCAGGAGGGGAACATGCTCAGGAACGTCAAGCGGCTCGTGACCGGTGCGGCTGTGCTGGCCACGGCCGGCGCCACCCTGCTGATCGCCCCGACCGTCGCCGAGGCGGCCACGTACAACGGCGCCTGCGGCTCGGGGTACAACAAGATCGACTCCCTGCCGGTCGCCGGCGGCACCGTTTCTGACCTACAACGGCTCCTACAACTGCGTGGTGACGATCCGCAACAGTTCGGGGTCGGCCGTGCCGATGAATGCCTGGATCGAGCGGTCCGATGGCTCTGGATTCCAGCAGGACCCCGGAAACTTCACCACGTACGCCGGTCCGGTGTACGTCTACGCGCCGGGCTCGTGTATCGACTGGGGCGGCAGCATCGGGAATTCCGGCGCGTCGCAGTATGGCGCCCACTGTGGCTGACGTGGCAGTCCGTCCCGCGCTGATTAGGTAGGCAAAAGAATGGCCGGCGGCTCCAGCCGGCCATTCGTCTGCCCTTTTTGGTAATGTCCTGGAATTTGAAACCGAGGTCTTTGGTATTCATGGGAATTCGCTTCCCGGGCCTCCGGTGGCACGTCGACATAATTTCCTCGGGGCCCGATCACCATCTTGTCCCGGAGAATTCCCGGTCCAGCGCCGACGGGGACTTCCGGCACGCCGCAAAACCCTGCTGCTGACGGGCCGCTTCGCGGACCTGGAACCGCGTGGCGATCAACCGGACCCGGGACGCCGGCAGTTGGGAGCCACGTATTACGGTGGCGCGGTGAACGGACCGACCCGCCAGCCGCTGCTGCCCCTGCTGTCCTCCGACGCGGACGTCGTCGCGTACTTCCTCGTCGTCGCGGACATCGACGCGACGGACCCGGCCGACTTCGAGTTGGAGGAGGGGGTCCGGCTCGCCTCCAGGGCTCGGCTGGAACAGTTCGCGCGGGCGTCCACGGGAGACGCGTACTGCTTCGTCGGCGAGGGCGGCGAGGAACGCCCGGTGGTGTACGTCAGCCTCGACGGCGAGGCGGGCCCGATCGCGGTCGGACTGCCCGAGCTGCTGCGTCTGGGCCTCGCGGCACCGTGGTGGCGGGACGGTCCCGGACGGACCGACGAACAACTCCGGGCCTCCGTCGAGGAGTTCCGCGAGTACCATCCCGACATCGACGAACGCCGCCACCGCGCGGCCCGGGCACTCGGCCTCGACCCCCTCGCCCTGCCGCCCGCGGCAACGGCCCTCGCCGGGCTCGCCGAACTCTCCCGGGGGCCGGTGGCCGCGGCGAGCCTCGTCGTCGGTCCGGACGGCGATCCGTTCGACCCGCTGTTCGACGCCGATCGGGACTGAGTGCCCGCCCTGCCTACTCGGGCGGCCCGTCGAGTGGCGGGATCACGTCGAGCTGCTGGAGGAAGCCGAGGACGTCCTTGTCCGACCACTTCTCGGCGAGCTTCCCGTTCTCGATGCGGTGAACCACCGTCGCCGTCATGGTGATCGGCCGCCCGGTCGCCGGGATGCCCGGCAGGTCGCCCACGCAGGTGCCGCGGCCCGTCAGCCGGGTCACGACCTTGTCGCCCTCCGCGATCTGGTCCTCGATCTCGTGCACCCCGGGGGTGGCCTCCCAGAACAGGCGGAACGCCTGCTTCAGGCCCTCGCGTCCGGGCGCGAGCCCGGGGAACGGCGGCGGTGAGTGGTCCACGTAGTCCGCGGAGACCAGTTCGTCCATGGCCTCCAGGTTGCCCGCATCGATCTCCCGGTAGAACCGGCGGACCAGACTTTTGTTCTCTTCGATGGACATGGGTGCCTCTCCGCACGTTCGGCCGCGCCGTCGGACCGGCGCACGACGCCCGAATCCTCCCCCCGCCCCGTCGCGGGCGCGTACGGACGCGGTGGCCGTTCACTCAGAAGCAGCCACCCGGGTAACTCGCGACCGCCCGCCCCCTGACCTGCCGCTCCACCCGGCAGCCGGGTTCACCGCACCAGGCCGGCACCACGTAGGATTTCGGGACCGCACCGCGCGACCGAGAGGGGAACGATGAGCCCGCGCAGTACCGTGGCCGAGGCGCGTCGGACCCGGGACCGGATTGTCGACCGGAGTGTGGCGCTGGCGTCGGTGGACGGCCTCGAAGGGCTCACCATCGGGCGGCTGGCCACCGATCTCGGGCTCAGCAAGGCCGGCGTGCTGGGGCACTTCGGCACCAAGGAGACCCTCCAGCTCGCCACCCTGGAACGGGCCTCCGCGCTCTTCACCACGCTGGTCTGGGAGCCGGCCGTGGACGCCGAACCCGGGCTGCGGCGGCTGCGCGCCGTGTGCGAGAGCTGGATCTCGTACCTGGAGCATGCCCGCGAGGTCTTCCCCGGCGGGTGCCTGTTCACCACCGCCGCCGTCGAGTTCGACGCGCATGACGGGCCCGTCCGCAAGAACGTCGCCCGGCTGCTGCTGGTGTGGCGCCGCCGCCTGGCCGGCGAGGTCCGGCTGGCGATCGAGGCCGGGGAGCTGCCTGCCGACACCGACCCCGAGCAGATCGTCCACGAGCTGACGGGGATCTACCTGGCGCTCAACCAGTCCCTCCAGCTCCTCCGCGACCCGCTCGCCGCCACCCGCACCCGTCACGCCCTGAACCGCCTGCTGCCCGCCGTGGCCTGACGGCCGGGCCGGGCGGGATGCTGGGGGCATGATCGAACGAGAGACCGCGATTCGGGTCGTCGAGGAGCAGCTGGAGAGCGAGTACCGGCGCCAACCGGTCGCGTGGCGGCAGCGGATGGTGGTGACGGGTGCGGCCGAGCACGAGCTGGTCTGGATCGTCGGATACACCTCCGAGGAGTTCGCACGCACCGGGGACCCGGCGCACATGCCGGGCGGTTGCGGTCTGTACCTCGTCGACCGGCTCGACGGAGGACTGCACTCGGTCGGCGCCGTCTCCGCCATGACCGGCGACTGGGAGGCCGACTACCGCGCCCGGATCCGCGGGCTCCCGGTGCGCACCGCGGTGGACGATCTGCACGACGAGATCCGCGAACTCGACACCGGGCAAGGGAATTTGCATGCCGTGCGGGCGCTGCGCCGGAGACTCCCGGTCCTGACGCCCACCGAGGCCCTCCAGTACGTGCGGGCCCTGCGGGGCGGCGACGCCCCGGCACACCTGGTGGCCGTCGCGACGGCGGAACTCGTCGAGCCCCTCAACCCGGTGCTCGCCGTCCACACCGTCCGGGCCGGCGGCGGAAATCCGATGGTGTGAGGAGCCGGGGGTCGCCACATGGTCGTTGCGCGCCGCGGCACTGGCAGTATCGGGGGCATGACACACGACATCCGCGAGATATTCGAACAGGCAGGCTGCGAGGGCGCGTTGTGCGTCCGGCCGGTGGTGGGCGACGGCGAGATCGCGCTGAACGCGGATCAACCGGTGGTCCCGGCCTCGGTGTTCAAGGTGCAGATCGCGCTGGAGGCGGAGACCGCGTTCGCCGACGGCCGGCTGGACCCGCGTGAGCGGGTGACGCTGACTGCCGCCGAGCGGACGCCGGGTCCGGTCGGGAGCTCGCTGTTCGCGGACGACGCGGTGCTCTCCTTGCGGGACATGGTTGTCCTGATGCTCACGATCAGCGACAACCCGGCAACCGACGCGCTGCTGCGCCGCGTCGGCGTCGACGCGGTGAACGCGACGGCGGCGCGCCTCGGGCTGACGGGCACGTTCGTCACGGCCGACCTGCGGACCATGCTCGACACCATCGGCGAGGATCTCGGCCGCGCCGACTGGGCGGACCTCCAGACCTGGGCGGCCGGCGCCCCGGCGGAGGAAGTGGCCCGGGCCGACGCGGAGCTGCCGGGCGTCCGCGCGATGGACCCGTCGCGGGGGACCCGGACCACCCCGCGCGACATGGCGGCCCTGCTGCGCCTGATCTGGACGGACCGGGCGGGCCCGGCCGCCGCGTGCGCGCGGGTGCGGGAGGTGATGGGGCAGCAGTTGACCCGGCACCGGATCGCCGGTGGGTTCCGGCCGCCGGTGCGGGTCGCGGCGAAGAGCGGCAGCCTGCTGGGCATTCCCCGCAACGAGATCGGCGTGGTCTCCTTCCCCGACGGCCGCCAGTACGCCGCCGCCGTCTTCACCCGCTCGCTGCCCGGCTCGGACGACGCCGCGGTCAACCGCGCCATCGGCACCGCCACCGCCCGGGCCGTGGCTGCCCTGGGTGCCTGATACAGGTTCACGCGGGGGACATCACCTCGAACAGGTTGCCCGCGGCGTCCGTGAAGTAGAGGCCCCGGGCGCACAGCGGGTGGTCGATGCGGCCGTTGTCGGGCGCCGACGGGTCGTTGCCGTACGGGGTGCCGGCGGCGCGCAGGCGGGCGAGGACGCCGTCGAAGGTGGCCGGTTCGACGTCGAACTCGAGGTGGTGTCCGGCGGGGTCGGGGACGACGTCCGGCACTCTCGGGACGTGCTGGGCGAGGTCCTGCTCTTCCTGCCGGGTCGCTCCCGCGCCGAACTCGGCCGACTGGTACGCCCGTTGGATGCGGAGTTCCGCCGTCGGACGCTCCCTGATCCGTTCGCGGGGGAGCGGTTGGGGGCGGGTCCGGGCTGGTGGCATTGGCGGCTGGGGGAGAGCGCGTGGGACGGGTGAAGCGGTGCCGGGGCGGCGAGTTGGCGGTGGACGGCGGGATGATTTCGGCACCGCAAAACGGACTATCCGTAAATCGTTCCTATGTTGACTTTCCATCGTCTTCCGCGTGGCACACCGGCATTTCCCGTGCACCTCCTAGTCTCGACGATCTACGGTGCCTCTTCCGCCGGGCCTTCGAGCGAGGAGTACGACTATGAGTCGTGTCGTCAGGGCTGCCCTGTTCCAGACCGCGTGGACGGGCGACAAGGAATCGATGATCGCGGCGCACGAGGCCGCCGCCCGGGAGGCCGCCGCGCAGGGGGCGGGGATCATCGGGTTCCAAGAGGTGTTCAACGCGCCGTACTTCTGCCAGGTGCAGGAACCCGAGCACTACAGGTGGGCCGAGGCCGTCCCGGACGGGCCGACCGTGCAGCGGATGTGCGCGCTCGCGCGGGAGCTGGGGATGGTGATGGTGGTCCCCGTCTACGAGATCGAGCAGGCCGGGTTCTACTACAACACCGCCGCCGTGATCGACGCCGACGGCAGCTATCTCGGCAAGTACCGCAAGCACCACATTCCGCAGGTGCACGGATTCTGGGAGAAGTACTACTTCAAGCCCGGAAATCTCGGCTGGCCGGTGTTCGACACGGCGGTCGGAAAGGTCGGCGTGAACATCTGTTACGACCGGCACTTCCCGGAGGGCTGGCGGGCACTCGGGCTCGCGGGCGCGGAGATCGTCTACAACCCGTCGGCGACCAGCCGCGGCCTGTCCGCCTACCTGTGGCAGCTGGAACAGCCCGCCGCCGCCGTCGCGAACGAGTACTTCGTGGCGGCGATCAACCGGGTCGGCGTCGAGGAGTACGGCGACAACGACTTCTACGGCAGCAGCTACTTCGTCGACCCGCGCGGCCAGTTCGTCGGCGAGGTCGCCTCCGACAAGCGCGAGGAACTCGTCGTCCGGGACCTCGACCTCGACCAGATCGACCAGGTGCGCCAACAGTGGGCGTTCTACCGGGACCGCCGGCCGGACGCCTACGGCCCGCTGACCGGGGCGTGAGCGCCGTGACCCGGACCCTGATCACCGGCGGACTGGTCGTCACGGCCGCCGAGGAGATGCCCGCCGACGTGCTGATCGAGAACGGCACCGTCGTCGCACTGGGCCTGCCCGGCCGCCACCAGTGGGCCGCGGACCGGGTGTTCGACGCCGGCGGCAAGTACGTGATCCCGGGCGGCGTGGACGTCCACACGCACATGGAGCTGCCGTTCGGCGGGACGAACGCCTCCGACACCTTCGAGACCGGCACCCGGGCCGCCGCCTGGGGCGGCACCACCACCATCGTCGACTTCGCCGTGCAGTCCAAGGGCGCCTCGCTGCGCGCCGGACTCGACGCCTGGCACGCCAAGGCCGACGGGCGCTGCGCCATCGACTACGGCCTGCACATGATCATGTCGGACGTCAACGAGTCGACGCTGCGCGAGATGCCCGGACTGATCGGCGAGGGCGTCACCTCGTTCAAGCTGTTCATGGCCTACCCGGGCGTCTTCTACTCCGACGACGGCCAGATCCTGCGCGCCATGCAGCAGGCGTCCGAGACCGGCGCGCTGATCATGATGCACGCCGAGAACGGCCCCGCCATCGACGTGCTGGTCGAGCAGGCGCTCGCCCGCGGCGAGAGGGACCCCCGCTACCACGGCGAGGTCCGCAAGGCGCTGCTGGAGGCCGAGGCCACCCACCGCGCCATCCAACTCGCCCGCGTCGCCGGCTCGCCGCTGTACGTGGTGCACATTTCCGCCCGCGAGGCGCTCGCCGAACTCGCCGCCGCCCGCGACCTCGGCCTGCCGGTGTTCGGCGAGACCTGCCCGCAGTACCTGTTCCTGTCCACCGACAACCTCGCCGAACCGGACTTCGAGGGCGCCAAGTACGTGTGCTCCACGCCGCTGCGCCCCAAGGACCACCAGGCGGCGCTCTGGCGCGGGCTGCGCACCGACGACCTCCAGGTGGTCTCCACCGACCACTGCCCGTTCTGCTTCAAGGGGCAGAAGGAACTCGGCCGCGGCGACTTCTCGAAGATCCCCAACGGCCTGCCCGGCGTGGAGAACCGGATGGACCTGCTGCACCAGGCCGTGGTGGACGGCCACCTGACGCGCCGCCGGTGGATCGACATCGCCTGCGCCGCGCCCGCCCGGATGTTCGGCCTGTACCCGCGCAAGGGCACCATCGCCCCCGGCGCCGACGCCGACGTGGTGATCTACGACCCGCACGCCACCCACACCCTGTCCGCCGCCACCCACCACATGAACGTCGACTACTCGGCGTACGAGGGCCGCACCGTCACCGGCCGGGTGGAGACCGTGCTGTCCCGCGGCGAGGTCGTCCTCGACCGCGGCCACTACCTCGGCCGCCCCGGACACGGCGCCTTCCTGCCCCGTTCCACCTGCCAGTACCTCTGAGAGCGGAGACTCCCGCAGTGGATTTCGGACTCGTCCTGCAGACCGACCCGCCGGCCTCCAAGGTCGTCGAACTGATGCGCCGCGCCGAACAGCGCGGCTTCCGCTACGGCTGGACGTTCGACTCCGCCGTGCTGTGGCAGGAGCCGTTCGTGATCCACAGCCGGATCCTCGAACACACCGAACGGCTGCACGTCGGCCCGATGGTCACCAACCCCGGCACCCGCAGCTGGGAGGTCACCGCCTCCACCTTCGCCACCCTCAACGACATGTACGGCAACCGCACCGTCTGCGGCATCGGCCGCGGCGACTCCGCGATGCGGGTGGCCGGCCGCCGCCCCAACACGCTGGCCCGGCTCGGCCAGGCCATCGACGCCATCCGCGACCTCGCCGAGGGCCGCGAGGCGATCGTCGACGGCACCCCGATCCGGATCCCCTGGATCAAGGACGGCCGCCTGCCCGTGTGGATGGCCGCCTACGGACCCAAAGCGCTCGCCCTGACCGGACAGAAGGCGGACGGCTTCATCCTCCAACTCGCCGACCCCTACCTCACCGAATGGATGGTCAAAGCCGTCCGCCACGCCGCCGAACAGGCCGGCCGCGACCCCGCCTCGATCACCGTCTGCGTCGCCGCGCCCGCCTACGTCGGCGACGACCTCGACCACGCCCGCGAACAGTGCCGCTGGTTCGGCGGCATGGTCGGCAACCACGTCGCCGACCTGGTCGCCCGCTACGGCGAACACTCCGACCTCGTCCCCGAGGAACTCACCGCCTACATCAAGGACCGGCACGGCTACGACTACAGCCACCACGGCCGCGCCGGAAACCCCTCCACCGACTTCGTCCCCGACGGCATCGTCGACCGGTTCTGCCTGCTCGGCCCAGTTGAGGCGCACATCGAGAAACTGCGCGTCCTGCGCGAGGCGGGCGTCGACCAGTTCGCGATCTACGCGATGCACGACGCCCGCGAAGCCACCATCGACGCCTACGGCGAGCACGTCATCCCGGCGCTGACCCGTTGAACCGACGCACCTTCCTCGCCCTCGCCGCACTCTCCGGCGCCACCGGCACGGCCGGCCTGGCCGCCGGCTGCGGACCGGACGCCGAGCACCACCTCGCGCCCCCGCCGCTCGACCTGTCCACCCCGCTGCGGATCCCGCCGCTGCTGCACCCCCCGGCGGATCTCGACGGCGTCCGCCGGTTCGAACTGATCATGGCTGCCGGGCAGTTCGAACTGCTGCCCGGCAAACCCACCACCACCTGGGGCTTCAACGGCGCCTACCTCGGCCCCACCCTGCGGGCCGGCCGCGGCGACCGGATCGCGATGACCGTCCGCAACGCCCTCCCCGAAGCCAGCACCGTCCACTGGCACGGCATGCGGCTGCCCGCCCGGATGGACGGCGGACCGCACCAACTGATCGCCGCCGGCCACCGCTGGACCCCCACCTGGACCATCGACCAGCCCGCCGCCACCACCTGGTACCACCCCCACCCGCACGGAGCCACCGCCAAGCACGTCTACCGCGGCCTGGCCGGGCTGTTCCTGATCGACGACGACCACGACGCCGAACTGCCCACCGCCTACGGCACCGACGACATCCCGCTGATCCTCCAGGACAAGAACCTCGACGACCACGGCCGGATCGACGGCGACCCGCTCAAGGGCCCGTTCGGCATCCTCGGCGACCGCATCCTGGTCAACGGCACCTACAACCCGCGCTTCGACGTCACCACCGCCCGCGTCCGGCTGCGGCTGCTCAACGCCTCCAACGCCCGCATGTACCAGCTGGCGTTCGCCGACCGCCGCCGGTTCCACCAGATCGCCACCGACGGCGGCCTGCTGCCCGCACCCCTCGAGACCGGCACGCTCGCCCTCACCCCCGGCGAACGCGCCGAGATCGTGGTCCGGTTCAGCCCCGGCGACAACGTCGTGCTGCGCACCCTCGACACCGGCCTCGACATCGCCATGGGCGACCTCGACCTGATCCGCTTCGTCGCCGCCGAGCAACTGCGCCCCGCACCCGACCTCCCCGCCACCCTTCCCGCGCCCGCCCCCATCGTCCCGCCCACCGGCGCGAAGGTCCGTCACTTCACGCTCAGCGGACGCGACAGCATCAACGGCCGCCCCATGGACATGCAACGGATCGACGAGGTCGTCCCCTCCGGAGCCGTCGAGATCTGGGAGGTCGAGAACAGCACCGGCACCTCCCACAACTTCCACATCCACGAAGTCGCCTTCCAGGTCCTGAACGCCCAAGGCACCCCCACCGGCGGCCACAAGGACACCGTCTTCACCCCCGCCCACACCACCGTCCGCCTGGCCGTCCAGTTCGGCCCGTTCAGCGACCCCGTCGAGCCGTACATGTACCACTGCCACGTCCTGCGCCACGAGGACGCCGGAATAATGGGCCAGTTCGTCACCGTCGCCCCCGGCACCGAGAGCACCGTGCCGCGCAGCTACACGGGCGTCGAGCACGCGCACTGACGGAGGCGGGCCCCGCGCACGCGCACTGACCTGCGGGCGGTGTCGGTGCGGGCTGGGATGCTGCCCGGATGGAACAGACGATCAGTTATCTGCGCGGCGACGCCACCGCGCCGCAGGGCAAGGGCGTGCGGATCATCGCGCACGTCTGCAACGACCTCGGTGGGTGGGGCAAGGGATTCGTGCTCGCGCTGTCGCGGCGGTGGCCCGAACCGGAGGCCGCGTACCGGCGGTGGCACCGGGAGCGGGCGGGGAACGACTTCGGGCTCGGTGCGGTGCAGTTGGTGCAGGTCGAGTCGTACCTGTGGGTGGCGAACATGGTCGGCCAGCGCGGCATCAGGACCGGCCGCTCCACCGGCGTCCCCGTCCGCTACGAGGCCATCGACACCGCTCTCGGCACGCTCGGCGGCCATGCCCGCCGCCTCGGCGCCTCCGTCCACATGCCGCGGATCGGGTGCGGGCTGGCGGGCGGACGGTGGGAGCGCGTCGAGCCGCTGGTGACCGCGCGGCTCACCGCGCGCGGGACGGCCGTGACGGTCTACGACTTCTGACGCGCCTTCAAGTATGGGGCCGGTGTGGGGTGTTGACCGGGTGGCGGCGGTCTGCCTAGGTTATCTTTGCTTGCAAACATAATCCGGGAGTGGGGGACAGCCATGGACGAGAGCTTCAACCAGCGGGTCATCAGGAAATTCCGGGCCCAGGGCGGACACGTCGAGGACTTCCCCGCGATCCTGCTCCTCACCACCGCCGGACGACGCACCGGCCAGCCCCGCACCACACCGCTCGTCTACCACCAGGACGGCGGCCGCTACCTGGTGTTCGGCTCCAACGGGGGCGACGCCGCGCACCCCCAGTGGTACCGCAACCTGATCGCCGCGGGCGGCGGCACCGTCGAACTCCCCGACGGCGAGGGCGGGGTGACCATCCTCTCGGTCCGCCCCGTCGAACTCGGCCCCGCCGAACGCGACCACCAGTACGCCGAACAGGCCCGCCGCGTACCGTCGTTCGCCACCTTCGAGGAGCGCACCGACCGCACCATCCCGGTCCTCGCGCTGCACCCGCTCGACCTCTCCGCCGACCCCGCACTCGCCGGCCGGGTGATCGAGCAACTCCGGCTCCACCACGAGGACCTGCGCCGCCAGCTCGCCGAGCTGCGCACCCGCCTGGACGGCGCCGGCCCCGTGCCCGGACCCGACCTCGCCGCCCAACTGCGCGAGCACTGCCTGAAGTTCTGCTACGGCCTCGGCATGCACCACACCCGCGAGGAGGGCGCCTTCACCGCCTTCGAGCAGCAGTACCCCCAGCTGATCCCGGCCCTCGCCCGGCTGCGCGTCGAACACCGCACCGTCGCCGAAGCGCTCACCCGCTTCGAGGAGCGGCTGGCCGCACCCGGCGTCGAGGTCGCCGAGCTGCGCGCCGAACTCGACCGGCTCACCGACGGCCTGGAAGCCCACTTCGCGTACGAGGAGACCCACCTGCGGCCGCCGTCCGCCCCGCACCCGCCGCGCTGACCGGCCCGTCCGGTACGGTGAGGGCCGGCGGCCAGGAATCGGACAGCGCTTGGAGGTTGGATGGCCCGCGCGGAGTCCGAGCAGGAGCGGGACGGCGGCCTCACCGCGCCGGATGACGGTTTGACTGCGCCGGATGACGGTCTGGCCGACGCCGGCCTGACCGCGCCGGACGCCGTCCGGGCCATGCTGCTGCTGATGCCCCGGGTGGCGGCGCGGGTCAAGCGGATCGCCGTTCCCGACGCGCTGGCCGGCTTCCAGCTCGCGCCCCGGCACCTGTCGCTGCTCTCGTACCTGGTGTACGACGGCCCGATGCCGGTCGGGACGCTGGCCGCGCGGCTCGAAGTCGCGCCCACCACGGTGAGTTTGATGGTCGGCGACCTCACCCGTCAGGGCGTCCTGGAGCGCTGCCCCGACCCCTCGGACCGCCGCCGCACCATCGTCTCGCTCAGCTGCGACCCCGCGACCCGCACCGCGATCGAGCGTTGGCTCGCCAACGGCGCCGCCGCCTGGCAGGCCGCGTTCGCCCCGCTCACGCCCGCCGAACGCGCGCTGTTCGTCCGCACCATGACCGCCTACGAGCAGGGCGCGGCGGGCGAGGCAGGCTCGGCGGGCTCGGCGGGCTCGGACGGCGAGTAGGGCGGTGGCGGCCAGGGGCCGGCCAGCAGGCGGCGGGCCTCGGTGACGGCCGCGCGGGCCAGGTCGGTGCGGCTGAGGGCGTCCGGGGAGAGGCGTTCCGGGCCGAGGTCGATCAGTGGGCGGAGCGATTCCGGGTAGGCGAGTGGGGTCCAGCCGCCGTGGGTGATCACGCTGATGCCGGTCGAGGCGCGCAGGCCGCCGTCCACGATCAGGCGCAGCCACCAGCGGACCAGTTCCCAGCGGGCGCGCTCGTACGGCAGGTCGGTGTCGTCGGCGGGGAGGGAGTCGGAGAGCCGCAGTTCGGCCAGCACCTGTTCGAAGAGGGGTACCGCCTGGTCGTGTTCCTGCTCCGGGAGCCGGGCGAGGCGCGGCAGTGAGGGCGCGTCGACGCCGAGTGCGTCCGCCACCAGGCCCGCTGTGATCAGCTGATCGTCGTACACCTGGCGGCCCACCAGCCGTTCCAGCGCCAGCATCCGCAGGTACTCCACCGCCTCGGCCGCGGTGGTGGCCGTCGGATCGTGCGGGGTGGTGACGGTGCTCTCCGGATCGCCCACCACGAAGTACGACCAGAACGGGACGGTGAAGACGGGGCGCGTCTTGCGGTTGCCGGGCATGTTCGTGAACTCGACGCGCAGCCAGTCGGCCAGGTCGTGGCCGTACTCGATGATGTCGGTCTGGTACACCGACAGCACCGGGTGCCCCGGCCCGGACGGCGCCGGCGGCAGGTAGCGGTGGCCATGCAGCGGCACCAGTTGCGGCACGGACGCCAGCGCGGCCCGGGCGACCCGCTCCCGCTCCGACGCGTCCTCCGGCCGCGGACCCCAGCGCGGATACCAGAACCCGTTGCTACGGACGTCGAACAGCGTGCCCTCGACCGGCCAGGCGAGTTGCTCGCGCAGTGCCTCCGGATCGCCGTGCCGCCAGTCCGGCCAGTGCGGTCCGGTCGGCAGGCCCGCCGCCAGGAACACCCGGTGGTCGGGCGCGAACCGGAACCCGAACCGGGCCTCCACGGCGTCCAGTTCGCGGTCCGTCAGCCCCGGCTCGACGTTCCGCAGCGGGCGTTGCCAGATCCTGGCCGTCTCGATGCTCGGCACCGTCATCGTGCGCCCTTTCTCCTCGATCGCGCTCACCGTATCCGCCCCGACCGGCGGTTTTACGGCCGGTGGGTCTGGTCGTAGGTGGCGGTGAAGTCCCTGACCAGCCCGGAGAGGCACTCCCAGCGGATGGCCGCCGGGCCGCTCGTGGAGTCGATGAGGGCGATGAGGCGATCGGCCGACTGCCGGTCACGGGGCGGGAGATGGCGGGGAGAGCGGTGAGGAGTTCGTGGGCGGGTCGGGTGCTGACGGACCGGGCGATGTCGGCGGCCGGGATTCAGGCCGCGTCGTCGGAGTCGGTGGCCGCTGAGGAGCCGGGGGCGAGCTGGACCGCGCCCATGCAGATGATCAGCCGGACGTCCTCGGCGGTGGCGTCGGTGTCGAACTGCCAGAGCTCGCACCGACGCCCGAACCTGGCGAGGGTGGCAGGGGCGCTCCGCGCCGTGGGCACGATGCGCTCGGCGACGGCGCCGTCGGACTCCCGGAGTAGCGGGTTCACCGCACTCGCCTCTCCACCGACCGCGGGCCGGGACGATGACCGGCCCGCGGCGGGTGTTCCGTCAGTCCTTCACCCGGCCCTGCAGGGCTTTCGACAACTCGGCGATACAGGCGGCGAGTTGGGTGTTGGTCAGCTGGCTCGGGTCGCCGCCGCAGTTGGCGGTGGGTTGGCCCGAGGGCTGGGGCTGGGGTTGAGGCTGGGGTTGGGGTTGGCCGCCCGGGGCCGGGATCTGGCCGGTGAGGGAGACCAGGTTGGGGGTGACGGTGGCGTCGCCGGAGAGGTCGATGTAGTCCTGGGTCTGGCCGCTGAAGTCCACGAAGCCGCGCCACATGTCCCGGCCGAACGGGATGATCTCCTGGAGTGCGCCGCCCTGGCCGGCGCTGATGGTGATCGAGGTCTGCTGCGCCATGTAGGAGACCATCCGGCTGGCCAGCACGTCCAGGTTCACGGCGGGGGCGTCGTCGCTGCGGACGTACACGTGCAGGTCGTTGAGGCCGCCGCCGGCCCGGTCCGCCTGGAGGACGGCGAACGCCACCACCAGCTGGGAGGAGCTCTCGCGGGGGACCAGTGGCGTCACGTAGTACAGGTGGCCGTCCGCCTTCGAACGGAGCAGGAACTCACCGGGGTTGGTGGCGTTGGTGCCCGCCGAGGTGTGCGCGAAACCGAAGCCCTGGTCGTCCTTCGCGCCGCGGCCGCCCAGCCACTGCACCTCGTGGATCTGCGAGCGCACCACCGACGCCGGGTACACCGCCCCCGGCAGCTCGCCCGGTTCGACCTGCGCCCGGTACGTCACGTCGGGCTTCCCGTTCGACGACCCGCGCAGCACCAGCACCCCGGCCGGGGCCAGGACGGTGCGCTGCTTCCAACCGGTCTCCCGGGCCACCGAGATGACCACCACCGGCTGGGCGGTACGCGGGTCGGGGCCGTCGCAGTAGCCCCAGATGTCCTGGTCGCTGTAGACCAGGCCCGGGAACCTCTCGGCGAGCAGGTTGCGCAGGCTGACCGCGCCCGTCCCGCCGAACGCCCGGTTGAACGCGTGGTCGCCGCGGAACGCGCAGCTGACCACCGAGTTGGACTTGCCGTCCCAGACCGCGACGCCCTCCATCGGCTGCTCGCCCGAACCGTCCAGCACCGCAGTCCACGCGCCGCCACTGGCTGCGCCGGGCAGGTAGTGCAGGCTGTGGTTCATCAGGTGGACGCCCGAGGAGAGACCGGCGCTGTCCGTGAGCGCCTTGGTCGCCGCCGCGTACGAGGCGGTGCGCGCCTCGAAGTCGAAGGCCGGCATGGACGCGGTCTTCACGCAGGCCGGCACGTCCGCCGTACCCACCAGATCGCACCGGCTGCCGTCACCGGGCCGGGAGTGCTCCGTCACCGGCAGCACCGAACGGGGCGGCGTGGAGCCGCCGGCCGGCACGTCGAGAATCGTCGCCGTCGCGTAGAACCGGCCCGCGTCCTTGTCGTTGTCCCACACGCCCGTGCCGGCCCGCACCAGCGAACCGACCAGTGCCAGCAGCACCACCGAGACGGAGAGCACCGACCGCCAACCGCCGAAGGGCACCCCGGACTCGTCCACGATGTAGACCACCGCCCAGACCGTGCCGCACAACCCCACCGCGATCCAGAACCAGAACAGCGGCGCGGCATCGACCAGCCCGCCGTGCGGGAAGAACTGCCGCTTCAGCCACAGCGCATAGCTCTGGTCCTGCTGCCCGAACCCGCCGAACACCGCATGCTTGACCACCCACACCAGCCCGGCGGTCAGTGGCATCCACAGCCACCACACCGCCAACCCCACCGTCGCCGACCTGATCTGACGCTGCATCTCCGGCCCCCTCCCGTTCGCCCCGGACCTTCCCCGCTTCGCGGACCCGCCAAGCCTGCCACGTGCCCCCGACAGCACCTGCGGCCGGCCGGTGGCGGATGTTGTGGAGGATTTCGGGGGTTCGTGCCAGCCGTCGCGGGGCGGGCGGCGATTCAGCGCGGAGCGGGCACCGGCTGCGGGCCGTTCGTCATGAGGCGCCCGCCTTCTCGCGCAGGAGTTCCCTGGTGATGCTGTCGAGCCGCGCCGCGGCGTCCTTGTCGAACGCAGGGCGCAGCAGGCTGAGGGGCGTGCCCTCCGCGAAGGCGCTCAGCGGCTCCCGAGGCGGGGAGTCGAGGATCTCGAGGATCGGCGGGACGGTGAACTCGACCGGCTGCGCGGCCCGCTTCATCCGGTCGATGTGCGCCGCGGTGACGGCGTCGAACTCGCCCGCGAAACCGGTGCGCGTCCCACCGGGGAACAGCAGCACGTACCGGGCGCGACGCGCGCTCACGTCCTCGGCGAACGAGACACCGAGGAGGTCGTTGAGCCGGCCGCCCTGGAACATGGCCGACCAGCCGTCGTAGCCCCGTTCGAGCCCGAGGTCGTTCCAGTGGATGCCCGGCGCCCCCACGCCGGGACCGGCGATGTTCATCACGACCGGCGTCTCGGCCTTGTTCATCAGGTCGGCCAGGCCGTACCCGAGCAGGTACCGGCTGAGGTAGTAGAGCGCGAAGTTGTGCTCGATCCCCTCGGAGGTGACCAGCCGACGGCTGCGGAAGTACCGCGCGCACAGCACGAGTACGTCCACCGCCTCGAACCGGTCCTTGATCTCCGCGATGACGCGCCGGTTCTCGCTGACGAGGCTGAGGTCGGCCTCGATGAAGAAGGCGCGGTCGGCCGCGCCCGACTTCTGCGCCGCGTCGAGGTACTTCTTCCCCTTCACCGGGTCCGGAGCGATGACGACCACCTGGTCGCCCCGGCCGAGACAGGTGTTGGCGAGCGCCTGCCCGATACCGGAAGTGCCCCCCGTGACAACAACGGTCTTCACGTGATCCTCCTCGGAACACCGGGTCGTGAGGTTCTGCGCAGCAGAAGAGATCCCGCCCTGGACGGGACGAGTCGCGTTCCTACTGGACGTTGTTCCTACTGGACGTTGTTCAGTTCCTGCGCCGACGAGGCCGCCGGAGCCGCCTCGCCCTCCACCGCCGGTGCGGGACGCATCCGGGACGCGAGGACGAGCGTGAGGACGACGACCACGGCCATGGCCAGGAAGGCGTCGGAGTAGGCCGAGCCGTGGTGGCCGGAGAAGAGGGGGTTGATGGCGTCGCTGCCGCTCTGCTGCCTCGCGGACACCAGCACACCGAACACGGCCGGGCCGGTACCGGCCCCGAGGAACTGGGCCCCCTGGAGGATCCCGAGGCCGGCACCGACCTGCTCGGGGGGCAGTTCGCTCGCCGCGGCGCCGATGATGGTGGTCATCACGAACATGAAGCCGATGCTCAGCCCGAGGATCCCGGCACCGGCGAAGACCACCGAGGAGCCGCCGGCGAAGGACGAGAGGAACAGCGAGAACAGGCCGATGAGGCCGAGCCCGAGGAGCACCAGGACCCGCGCATCGACGCGGCCGGCGAGGCGTCCGATCCACGGCGAGAGGAGCGCGGTCACGACGCCGGCCGGGATCATGACCAACGCGCCCTTGCCCGGGGTGAGTTCGTTGACCTCCACGAGCAGCAGCGGGACGAACACCAGACCGCCGAGATTGACGGCCATCGCCAGGAACGCGACGAGGATGCCGGTCCGGTAGACGCGGTCGGTGAACAGCGACGGCGGAACGAACGGCTGGTCGACCCGGACGGTGCGCACCCCGAAGACCAGGAGCGCCGCGACGGCGACCAGCAGGCTGCCCCAGGACAGCGGGTCGGTGAAGCCGGAGACCTGCGCCCGGGTCATGCCGAACAGGACGAGACCGGCCCCGAGGCCGAGCAGGACGCCGCCCGGGAGGTCGAGTCGGCCCGAGCCCTGCGGAGCCTCGTCCGGGAGTACCCGCAGGGCCGGGACCAGCAGCAGCGAGACCACGAGCGTGATCCAGAACAGTGCGGGCCAGCCGAGCGCCTCCCCGATGCCGCCGCCCAGCGCCGGCCCGGCGGCGGTGCCGACGCCCGCACCGGCCGAGACGACGCCGATCCCGGCACCGCGCCGCTCCGGCGGCAGCAGCGTCGTGACGGCGATGACCGACAGCACGGGGATCGCGGCCGCGCCGATGCCCGTCACGATCCGCCCGGCCACGAGCACGGCCAGGTTCGGCGAGAGCGCGCAGATCAGGCTCCCGAGGGCGTAGCCGAGGAGCGCGAACGCGAAGAGCCGGCGCAGGCTCACCCGGTCCGAGATGCGGCCGTACAGGGGGATCCCGACGGAGAACATCAGCAGGAAGCCGGTGACGACCCAGGCGAGTTCCGCCTCGGAGGCGCCGAACTCGGACCCGATCGTCGGAAGCATCAGGTTGACCATGTCGCTGGCCATGACCGTGACGAGGATCGCCGGCATCAGGACGGCGAGTAAGCCCATCCCCGAGCCGGTCCGCCCGGTCGTTGTCGACGTGGAAGTCATTCGAGGCCCTTCGGGTGACTTACCGCCACCATGATAGTTACAGTTTGGGCAAAAAAGCGGCGGAGGCACTGCCTCCGCCATCGATCAGCTGGTGACGCGTTGCGCGAGCTCGCGCTCACTGGCCAGCACTTGCCGGACGAGGTGGGCGATCGTCGTCCGCCCGAGCCGTTCCTTCATGGCCCGCTCCGCGTCCTGGAACTCCGCCTCGAGCAGCTTCTGCATGTTCCGCCCCACCTCGCACTCGGCGCTCGGCGGGTGCGGGTGCCGCGACAGGATCGGCCCCGCCTCCACCGCCGTGTAGGCGTCGTAGAGCGTGATCTCGCGGGCGGGCCGGGCGAGCGACCAGCCGCCGTTGCGCCCCTCGGTGGACGAGACCAGGCCGGCGTCCCGCAGGCTGCCGAGGATCCGCCGCACCAGAACCGGATTGCTGGCCAGGCTCTCCGCGATCTCCGCGGATGTCAGCGAGTGGTCCCAGCGCCCCAGCATGGTGAGTGCGTGGATCGCCACCGCGCTCCTGCTGCTGATGCTCACCGTGATGATCCCCTCGCGACGGTCGCCTCACCGATCCAACTGCAACCACGCTAGTAGCGGTTCGATCCGGACGTCAATCCGCTGCGCGGCCGTCACCGCCCGGCGGACCATGCTTCGCGGCGCGGCCGGCTGCGGCCGAGGACTGGACCGACGCCGCTGTGGACGCCCAGCAGGCCGGGCTGTGGGTACTGACCGGGACGGAGCGGAGCGACCTCGCCGAGCGGACGCTCGTGGGGCTGCCGACCCGTCACCCGCCTCCAACCGTCAAACCGCCCGCAAGATCCTGTCGGCACTCACGGGCGGCTGATTCTGCATCTCACTTCCCTAACCCCGGACAAGTGCGGACAGGGAATCCGCGTCGGCCGGGGAGTCGGCGACCACGGCGAGCAGCGAACCGTCCGCGAAGACCAGGTCCACCCGCTCGGGCTGGCGGGAGCGGCGGACGCCGGTGCGGTGCAGCTCCGCGCGGCCGAAGGCACCCATCAGCTCACCGTTGTCGTGGTCCACCAGCAGCACCCGCCGCTCGGTGACCGCCAGCAGCGCCCGGTTGTGCCGAAAGGCACGGTGGCGCAGCGGCCCGGTGCGGACCGCGATCACGAACCGACCGGCCAGCGAACCCCATCCGCCCACGAGCGGCCTGCCGTGAAGCGCCCGGCGGAGCCCCTTGAAGCTCTTCTCGAACAGCGCCTCGCCGAGCTCCTCGACCCAACCCGCCACGTTGAGCAGCTGGAACGGCAGCAGGAGGACGGTCAGACAGCCCCGCCCCTTGCCGGGCCGGGCCGGCTCGCGGCCGGGCACCGGCGGCTTCTCGACCCGGTACCGTCGGGGAAGCTCCCGCCGGACGTACGGGTCGAGCCCGAGGTCGCAGACCCCGAACAGCCGCTCTCCCGGCTCCAGGTGCGCCTCCGGCAGCCGCATCCAGCCCACCAGGTGTTCGCGGTACGCCTGTTCCGCCTTGGGACCCCGCCGTGCCATCAGCCGAACGCCTCCTCGATCCGGGTCTTCGGCACCCGGTAGGCGGGCGCCGGCTTCTCGCCGTCGAACTGTTGGGTCACCGCCAACGCCGCCCGACCGGCCTGGCCCTCACCGGCAACAACGACCGGGACCAAGTCCGGAGCCACCAAGGTCCGGTGAGGCAGCGGCAACCTCACGTGAGACAGGACAGCGCGGTGGGAAATTAAATCGCTTGGCGGGGGCGAAGGGCGGTTGCTAACGTACGGATCACCGTGACAGGACGCGAGGAGGTGAACACCCATGAGAGCTGGACCAAGGTGGGTGCTCCCCCTTTTCCTCACGGTGTGCGGCTGATTGAGCTGCTGTCGGGAGCGCCTTGGTATGCAGGCACTTTCGAAGGGCGACAGCCATGAACACTGTGATGATTTCCCGGGTCGACGAGGCCCAGTGGCAGGCGGTGGCGGACGAGCGGATCGTCGGCCACGGTGATGTCTCCGAGCGGCCCGACGGCCGACTCTTCGTCAGTATCGACGTGTGGCAGGACGAGGCGTTCGAACCGCTTGCCGAGGCGATGCTGGGCGAGCTGTCGGGCACCGTGCTGCACACGCTGGTCGGCGGCGGGGACGCCGAGCTGGCGTCCCGTTGGGAGCGGGCCGGGTTCGCCGTCGGGCGGCGTGAGTGGGAGTACCTGCTGCCCACCCGCACGGACGGTGGCGGTCAGGCCCCGGAGGGCGTGACGATTCTTCCTGCCGGTACGGCCGACGAAGGGCTGCTGCGTGAGCTCGACCGTGAGGTGCGGGCACAGGTCGAGGCTGAAGTCGGCTGGCACACGATGCCCGTCGAGCTCAGGTCCGGCCCGGCGGGGGACACGTTGGTGGATCCTTCGCTGTACGCCGTCGCCCTGGTGGACGGGCAGTACGCGGGGCTGATCCGGGTGGTGTCGCGGGGCAGGCGGGCCCGGATCGGGCTGCTCGCCGTGCGTGCCGAGTACCGGCGGCGCGGGGCGGGGCGGGCCCTGCTCGGGCACGCGCTGGCCGCGCTCGACGAGGCCGGCATCGAATCCGCGTGGACGGAGATCGACCAGGCCAACACCGCCGCCACCACCCTGTTCGAGCACTTCGGTGCCCGGCGCACGGGCCACCTCGCCGAACTGGTGCGCCGCCCGCACTGACACCGGCACCACCCACCACATTTCGCTTCACCGACTCGAGAAACGAGCTGTCTTGCCGCGTATCGCCAAAGGCCTGGAAATCGAGGGCACCGTACTGGAGTGCCTGCGCAACGCCACCTTCAAGGTGGAACTCCAGAACGGCCACCAGGTGCTCGCCCACATCAGCGGAAAGATCCGCAAGAACTACATCAAGATCCTCCCGTTCGACCGCGTGCTGGTCGAGGTCAGCCCGTACGACCTGACCCGAGGCCGGATCCTGTTCCGCTACCGCAACTGACTCGCCGTCGGGCAGTGGCCGCCACCCCGGCGTGTGCGAAGGCGCACATCGGGGTGGCGGCCGTTGCCCCCGGGCGGGGGAGGGTGACAGAGTGCCGGGCATGGAAGAGTCGCAGGTCAGGACGGGGACGCGGGGCGCGCGCCCGGAGACGGTGTTCGACTGGGTGGACGCGGCGGCCGCCGAACGGGAGGCCGCCGGGCTGACCAGGCGGCTGCGCAGCCGTCCCGCCGAGGACGAGGTGCTCGACCTCGCGTCCAACGACTACCTCGGGCTGACCAGGCATCCGGCGGTCACGGGCGCGGCCGCCGAGGCCGCGTTGCGCTGGGGCGGCGGGTCGACCGGATCCCGCCTGGTCACCGGCACCACCGCGGCGCACACCGAACTCGAGCGGGAACTCGCCGAGTTCTGCGGCTACGAGGCGGCCCTGGTGTTCTCCTCCGGCTACACCGCCAACCTGGCCGTGCTCACCGCACTCGCCGGCCCGGACACCCTGATCGTCTCCGACGCCCACAACCACGCCTCGCTGATCGACGGCTGCCGCCTCGCCAAGGGCCAGGTCGCCCGGGCCCGGCACTGCGACCCGCAGTCCGTCCGCGAAGCGCTCGCCGTCCGCACTCAGCGGCGCGCCCTGGTGGTCACCGACTCGGTGTTCTCGGTCGACGGCAACGCCGCCCCGCTCGACCAACACCTGGAAGCCGCCCGCGAGTTCGGCGCCGCACTCGTCCTCGACGACGCCCACGGCCTCGGCGTGCTCGGCCCCGGCGGCGCGGGCGCGGGAGCGGCCTTCGGCATCGCCGGCCAGCCCGATGTGGTCGCCACCGCGACGCTCTCCAAGTCGCTCGCCTCCCAGGGCGGCGTGGTGCTCGGCCCCGAACGGGTGATCCGGCACCTGATCTCCGCCGCCCGCACCTTCATCTTCGACACCGGCCTCAACCCGGCCGCGGTCGGCGCCGCCCTCGGCGCGCTGCGCCTGCTGCGCGCCGAACCCGGCCGGGCCGACGACGCCCTCCGGGTGGCCCGCGAACTCTCCACCCGCCTGGCCGAGTTCGGCCTCGACGCCACCGCACCCGACGGCGCGGTGGTGTCGGTGCGGGCCGACGACCCGGAGCACGCGGTGCGCTGGGCCGCCGCCTGCCGCGACGAAGGACTCGCGGTCGGCTGCTTCCGCCCCCCGTCCGTCCCCGACGGCGTGCCCCGGCTGCGCCTGACCGCCCGCGCCGACCTGACCGACGATCAGATCGCGTTCGCGGTCGGCGTGGTGGTCAAGACGCGATAGGCCCGGTCAGTTGAAGACGACCTGGTCGACCCTCCAGAACGCCGAGTTGGTGCCGGTGCAGCGGAACTGGAAGCGCGCCGTGGACGCGCCCGCCGGAACGGTGACGGCCAGGTGCTCGACGGTGTTCAGATCGGCCCGGCAGGACTTGACCAGCTGCGGGGCGCCGTTGTCGAACACCACGTTCGGCCGATCAAGTCGCGCTCGGGGCGGTCGAGACCGCAGAGGAGCGCCGTCTCGGCACCCCGCCCGCTCTTCCGATGCTGCTGCTCCACCGCCGCAGCCGCGACGACGCCGGCCGGCCGCTGGAGCTGGTTCGTGCGCTGTATCGCGGCGATCGGTTCAGCTTCACGCTCGACCTGACCGCTCCGACGACGGATTGACGGGGCGTCGGCTCGGCTTCGAGTCTTGACCGCGTCCGGCCAGCGCTCTAGCTTCCTGGGACGGTAAGGAATACTTCCTAACTGTTGGGAGCTGCTGATGGTCACGCCCAGGAGACCAGCCCGACGCGCCGCCCTCGGCGGCCTTCTCGCCGCCGCGCTCACTGCCACCCCGCTCACCCTCGCCGCCGGCCCCGCGCAGGCCGCCACCACCGGAGTGGTGCGGATCGATCAGGCGGGGTTCCTGCCCGGCGAGGCGAAGCAGGCGTATCTGATGACCAGCGCCGCGGTCTCGTCCGCGAGTTACAGCGTGGTCGATGCGTCCGGCGCCACCGTCAGGACCGGCACTGTCGGTACGACCAGTCTCGGTTCGTGGAACACCGCGTATCCGGCCGTCTACCCGATCACCCTCACCGGCCTTACCGCGCCCGGTACTTACCGCGTGGTGGTCGCCGGCGGTGTCAGCGCCACCTCGCCGAACTTCAAGGTCGCCGACCCGGCCGCGCTGTACGGCAAGTTCGTCGCGGACGGTGTCACCTTCTTCCAGACCCAGCGCGACGGCGCCGACACCGTCGCCGGCCCGCTCGGCCGGAAGCCGGCTCACCTGAATGACGCGAGCGCGAACGTCTACGCCGTCCCGTCGTTCCAGAGCGGTGGTTCCGACGTCATCACCAACAGCGACCTGTCGAAGATCGCGGGGCCGGTGAACGTCAGCGGTGGGTGGTTCGACGCCGGTGATTATCTGAAGTTCACCCACACCACGGCCTATGCGGACGCCGTCCTGCTCGCCGCCCAGCGGGCACTCGGCAGCGGCGCGCCTGCCGCACTCGGTGCGGAGGCGCAGTTCGGTGCGGCGTGGCTGAACCGGATGTGGGACCAGTCGAGCAAGACGTTGTACCTGCAGGTCGGTATCGGGTCCGGCAATGCGAGCGGCAGCTTCGTCGGCGACCACGACCTGTGGCGGCTGCCCGAGAGGGACGACTCCGACAGTGCGTCCGCCGACCGTTACGCCGCCGCGCACCGGCCGGTGTTCCGAGCCAACACGCCCGGCGGGCAGGTCAGTCCGAACCTGGCCGGGCGGGTCTCCGCCGCGTTCGCGCTGGCCGCCCAGGTGAACACGGCCACCAACCCGACCCAGGCGCAGGCGTACTACCAGGCCGCGACCTCGCTGTACGCGCTGGCGAACACCTCCGCCCCGCCGAACCCGCTCACCACCGCCGCGCCGAACGACTACTACCCGGAGTCCACCTGGCGCGACGACATGGAGTTCGGTGGCGCCGAACTCGCCCTCGCCGCCCAGCAGTTGGGTCAGAACGCCACGCCTTATCTGACCGCCGCCGCCAACTGGGCCAAGGGCTACCTGGCCAATGACAAGGGTGACACCTTCAACCTGTACGACACCAGCGCGCTCGCCCACGCCGACCTGATCCGGGCCATCGCAGGTGCGGGCAACCCCGGCGGGCTGGCCGTCAGTTCCGCCGATCTGGTCGCCGACCTGAAGCGGCAGACCAAGACCGGCGCCGACCGCGCCGCCGCCGACATCTTCCACGCGGGCGGGGTCTACACCGACTTCGACGCCGACTCGCACAGCTTCGGCCTGCTCGCCACCGAGGCGCTCTACAAGCAGGCCAGCGGCGACACCTCCTTCGACAACTACGCCACTCAGCAACGCAATTGGCTGTTCGGCGCGAACCCGTGGGGCACCAGCTTCATGGTCGGCGAAGGCGCCACCTTCCCGCACTGCATCCAGCATCAGGTCGCCAACCTCAATGGCTCCACCGACGGGACGGGCGCCATTCCGATCGGCGCGGTGGTCAACGGGCCCAACGCGTCCAGCATCTTCAGCGGCGGACTCGGCAGCTACCAGGACGGCATGAAGGCCTGCCCGCCCGGCGGCGCCGACCCGTTCAACGCGTTCACCGGCCACAGCAGCCGGTACGTGGACGACGTGCGCTCCTGGCAGACCTCCGAGCCCGCCATCGACATGACCGGTTCCGCGATCATCGGCGCCGCCCTACAGCAGGCCGTGAACGCGCCCACCACCCCTGGCAGCTCCGGCAGTTACGAGGCCGAGGCCACCGCCAACACCCGCACCGGGCGGGCCGCCGTGATCGCCTGCGCGGACTGCTCCGGCGGGAACCGGGTCGGCTACCTGGGCACCGTCACCGCCGGGACGGGCGCGCTGACCGTCAACGGCATCACCGTCGCCACTGCCGGGACGTACCGGGTGCAGATCGCCTACACCAACGGGTCGGCCGGCGCCCGGACCGCCGAACTCTCCGTCAACGGGGGCCCGGTGCAGAGCGTGAGCTTCGCACCGACCGGGGCCTTCACCGCGCCCGGCACCGTCACGGTGGCGCTCGCGCTGGCGGCGGGCAGCAACAGCGTCACCTTCGCCAACCCGTCCGGCGCCGCGCCCGACCTGGACCGGCTGGTGGTGCCAGGCACCCCGGGGTGACGTCCCGGGGTGCCGGCGGAGCAGTGGGGCTGTCAGGCGGGGATGGCGGAGCTGTCCGGCCGGGATGGCGGAGCTGTCAGGCCGGGATGGTGTAACTGTCGCCGTACACCTGCCAGTTCAGCGGGGGCTGGAGGTCGAGGTTGCCGGCGCGCAGGAAGACCCGCTGCTCGGTGTCGATCCTGGACGTGTTGCGGTTCGGGTTGCCGGCCAGCATGTAGGCCTTGCGGGCGTCCAGGAAGGCGTCCAGGTAGGCGGTTTCGTCGCCGCCCTTTGCGGGCGTCCTGGCCTTGGTCTGGGCGGTGGCGCGGATCGCGGCGAAGCCCTGCGGGCCGTGCACCACCAGCGCGTCGTAGTAGGCGAATTGGCCGAGCGCGTGCAGCCCGTCCGTCTTGGCCTGACTCACCGCGGGAGTGAAGTACTGCCGGTCGCGTTCCTCGTTCTGGGCCTGCTGGAGCGCCGGGTCCTGCGCGGCGCGCTGCCAGTCGCCGACGAAGGTCGGGTCGAGGCCCTGGTGCGAGGGGCTGCCGTCGAGCAGCGCCAGCGCCGGCAGGTACTTGGCGAGGATGTTGCCCGGCTTGAGGGCGGTGTAGCGGGTGATCACGTCCGCCAGGTCGCCGGTGCCGGAGCAGAAGCCGATGATTCCGGCGGTGTAGCCGTTGCCGTCGCCGATGTCCTCGATGTACGGGTACTGGGAGCGCCAGTCGAGGGTGGAGTTCTCGGCGCTGGAGACCAACTCCTGCGCGTACTCCTTCCACTTCGGGTCGGTGAGGTCCGGCCGGGTGGTGGCGGGCGCGGTGGTCGCTGCCGCGGTCGGCGACGGCTTCGGCGCCGCCTGGTAGGCGGCGGTGGCGGTGCCGGTCGCGCTCGGGAGGGCGGTGGAAGGGGAAGAGCCGGGTGCGGACGGGAGCGCGGTCGCGGACGGTGAGGTCGACGAACTCGCCGCCGGGGAAGGGGAGTTCGATATGGATCCGGCGGTCGACGGCGGGGCCGAGGCCGCGCCGTGACGCCGGCCGGTGGCGGCTTCGCCCTCGGGGCCGACCACGGCGATGCCCGCGGTCACTGCCGCGGCCACCCCCACGGCCAGCGCCACCTGGACGGGCCGCGGCCCTCTACCGGATCTGGTGCGGTTCGCGCCGCTCTGCATGGGTCGGGCTCCGTTTCCTGTCGGCTACCGCCCCGCCCGGGGGAGCGGGGTGACGGTCGGCCGGACCAACAGCCGTCGCACGTCCGAAGGTTCCACCCACCGGCTCGGGACGTCCGGATCCGGACGGGCCCTGACGTTATCTCAGAAACGGAACGACGTCTTCCCGACCCAGCCTTCGGTCAACTCCTGAACGGCCGCGCCGTCCAGGTCGGACAGCTTGGTGCCGACGAAGCCGCGGGCCGACTCGGAGGTCTGGATCCGGAACGGCGGCCGCTCGGCGGTGAGCGCCGCGACGATCGGGGCGGCCGCGTCGGCGGGGCTCTGTGCGTTGCCGAACGAGGCCCGGGCGCGATCGAGGTACGCCTCCATGGCCGGGGCGTACGGGCCGGCCTCGGCCAGCATGGCGGGAATGTCGAGCTGCTGGCTCGCGACGAACTCGCTGGCCACCGCGCCCGGTTCGACGACGGTCACGCTGACGCCCGCACTCGCCGCGACCGGGGCGAGCGACTCCAGGAAGCCTTCGGCGGCGAACTTCGCCGCGCAGTACGCCTCGTTGAACGGCTGCCCGACCACACCGCCGACACTGGTCACGGTGACCACCCGGCCGCCGGAGGCCCGCAGGTGCGGCATGGCCGCCCGGGTCGCCTCCACCACGCCGAAGAAGTTCACCTCCATCGCCCGGCGGAACGGCTCGGTGCCGCTCTGCTCGACGGTGCCGACCACCCCGGCACCCGCGTTGTTGACCAGCGCGTCCAGCCGCCCGTGCTCGGCCACCACCTCTGCCACGCAGTCGGCGACCGAGGCCGGGTCGGTGACGTCCAGCGTCTTCACCTGCACCCGCCCGGCCACCCCCGCCGCCTCGGCCGCCTCGCGCAGCGGACCGGCCTTCGCGGGGTCGCGCATGGTGGCGACCACCTGGAAGCCCGCCGAGGCGGCGGCGACGGCGGCGGCCAGGCCGATGCCGGACGAGGTGCCGGTGATCAGAACAGTGCGGGTCTCGTTCACGAGGGGCCTCCATATGCGTGTGTGTGCACACACCATAGGAGTGTGTGTGCGCACACGCAAATTGGTACGGTGGGGGAATGAAGCGCTCCGACCTCAGCCTGGGGGAACTCACCGCCCGCGACCACGCCTTCTACGGCCTCGTCTGGGCCGGCGTGACCCTCACCGCGCAGGCCGACCGGGCCCTGCGGCGCGCGCACGACCTGCCGCTGTCCTGGTTCGAGGTGATGCTCTGGCTGGACGGCCAGGACGGGCCGGTCGCCGCCTCCGACCTGGGGGAGAAGACCCTGCTGAGCCGCAGCCAGGTCTCCCGCGTCACCGACGCGCTGGTGGCACGCGGCCTGGTCGAGCGCCTCCCGTCGCCGACCGACGCCCGCTCCGTCCGGATCGCGCTCACCGCGGCCGGCCGCGACACCTTCGCCGAGGCCGACGCCACCCGCCGCGCCGCGCTCGCCGAGTCCTTCGACGACCGGCTCGACGACCGGGACATCGAGGCGCTGGAGCGGATCTGGGCGAAGCTCAAGCGACGCGAGCGGTCGTAGGCGCCGCGGGCGGAGCGGTGCCATGGGCGAATCGGTTCCGCGTTCCTGTGCGGACTATTGACGGGTATGGTCAACGTCCTTAACTTGAGGCGGACACTTCACTCGCCCGCACCCCCGGAGCGTCCAGTGTCCGCAGGTTTCAGCCGGAGAATCGGCCTGTTCCAGGCCACCGCGATCAACATGAGCCAGATGTGCGGGATCGGCCCGTTCGTCACCATCCCGCTGATGGTCGCCGCGTTCGGCGGCCCGCAGGCAGTCATCGGGTGGATCGCCGGCGCGCTGCTCGCCCTGGTCGACGGCCTGGTCTGGGCCGAACTCGGGGCCTCGCTGCCCGGCGCCGGCGGTACCTACGTCTACCTGCGGGAGGCGTTCCAGTACCGCACCGGACGGCTGATGCCGTTCCTGTTCGTGTGGACGGCGATGCTGTTCATCCCGCTCATCATGTCGACCGGCGTGCAGGGCCTGGTGCAGTACCTCACCTACCTGTGGCCGGGCATGACGACCGTGCAGGGCGACGTGGTCGGCGTCGCCGTGCTGGCGCTGGTGGTGCTGCTGCTGTGGCGCAAGGTCGAGAACATCGGGCGGCTGACCGTCGCGCTGTGGGGCGTGATGATCGTCTCGGTGGGCGCGGTGATCCTCGCCTCGTTCACCGACTTCCACCCCTCGATGGCCTTCGAATGGCCCACCCACGCCGTCGAGTTGACCCACGGACAGTTCTGGATCGGCTTCGCTGCCGGCCTGACCGTCGGCATCTACGACTACCTCGGCTACAACACCGCCTCCTACCTCGGCGCCGAGATCAAGAACCCCGGCCGCACCATGCCCCGGGCGATCATCCTCTCGATCCTCGCCATCATGACCATCTACCTGCTGATGCAGATCGGCGTGCTCGGCGTCGTCCACTGGCAGGACATGCTCGACCCGGACAACGTCGCCTCAAAGTCCGTCGCCGCAGCCGTACTTGAGCACACCTGGGGCAAGGCCGCCGCCGCCACCGTCACCGGACTGATCCTGATCACCGCCTTCGCCTCCGTGTACGCCGGACTGCTCGGCGGCTCCCGGGTGCCCTACGACGCCGCCCGCGACGGCATGTTCTTCCGCGCCTTCGGCCGGCTCCACCCCCGGCACGGCTTCCCCGTGCTCGGCCTGCTCACCATGGGAGCCGTCACCGCCGCCGGCTTCCTGATCGCCCGGCACCTCGGCAACTCCGCCGCCCACCCGCCGCTGACGGTCCTGATCACCCTGCTCACCACCGTCATGGTGATCGTCCAGGCACTCGCCCAGATCGCCGCCGTCACCGTGCTGCGCCGCCGCCAGCCGACCCTCGCCCGCCCCTACCGGATGTGGCTCTACCCGGTGCCCTCGGTCGTTGCCGCGATCGGCTGGCTGGTCATCTACGGCTGGGCGGACCGGGCCAACCCCGGTATCCACCCGATCGAATGGTCGCTCGCCTGGGTCGCGCTCGGCGGCGCCGCGTACCTGGTCTGGGCGAAGCTCGAACGGGCGTGGCCGTTCGGGGAGAAGGAGATCCGCGAGGAGTTCCTGACGGCCCAGCAGCACCCGGCCGCCGAGCCGCCCGCGTAGTCAGCCGTCGGTGTCCCAGTTGCACTTGGAGGCGAGCATCTTCTTGAGGACGGCGTCGCTGTTCCCGGTGAGGACGGGGCGCCAGGTCTCCAAGTCCCAGGTCGGGCCGCCGAGGTGGCCGCCACTGGTGTCGGGGTAGGAGAACTCCGCGTGGCACAGCAGCTGTTGGTACGTCGAGTTCTGCGCGGTCTGGGTGGCGCCCGGGAACATCCGGGTGTTGGACCACACCTGCCGCCAGTCCTCGTTCACGTCGCTCGCGGCGTCGTCGCCGCCCAGCACCTTCTTGAACGCGGCGGGCGTCGGGGTGACGTGGACGGACGTGTAGCGGCTGTCGTTCCAGTTGACGTAGACCTCGGTCTTGGACACCCACTTGGTGTTGGTGATGCCGCCGTAGCCGATGCACGCGGACTGGCAGGCCTCGAAGGCGTCGGCCTGACCGCCGCTCCACAGCAGGTACTTGCCGGACTGGAAGTCCTGCCGCACGCCCTTGTTGTCGTCGACGTTGCCGCCGACGTTTCCGGTGCTGTACTCGTCACTCGTGGGGTAGCCGTACGTCCCGCGCTCGTACCCGTACTGCCCCCACCACCAGCCGATGTTGCCGTGCACCGCGTGCGCGCCCGTGCCGGGGGACCAGTACACCGTCGCGCCCTGGAACTGCTGGCGGACGCCGACCCCGTCGGGGTTCTTCAACTCGTCGCTGAGCGGGTACCCCAAGTACCCTCCCTCCCACCCGAGTTGGCCCCACTTCTGCCCGATGAGCCCCCACACGGCGTGCGCCCCGGTGGCCGGGCTCCAGTAGATCGAGCCGTTGTCGAACACCTGCCGGCGGCCGACCCCGTCCGGCAGCCCGAGTTCCTCGCTCCTGGGACAGCCGAGGGCCTGCCGTACGCCGGGCGCCTGGGTGTACTCGGTCCAGATCGCGCCGTCGACCGAGTAGGTGCCGCAGATGACTTCGGTGGCTGCGGGGGTGGCCTGGATGGTCGTCAGCAGGGAGACGCCGGCCGCGAAGGCGGCGAGGGTGGCGAGGAACCGCGGAGCTGCTGGTCCGTTCATGACCAGCAGTATCCGTGGAGGTGGATGGTGTACGCAGGATCAGAAAGAGCCAAAGTTCGCGGTCACTTGAGAATCTGCCGGGGTGGGGCCGGCCCGGTGAGCGTGTGCATGGACGGAGCCGGACGGCGGTGGTCTACGAGGGGCTCGACCGGTGGGGGCTCGGGTTGTCGCTGCGCTGAATGATTCGGCAACTCGGCAACTCGGCAACTCGCAGGGTCGACGCGCGCAGGGGCGACGCGCCGGGGCAAAGCGCACCCTGACAGCGCCTCAGGGGTCGCCCCGTGAAAGGCCAAGGATCACCCTTGCGTCGCCCTTGTGGGGTCGGCGAGGGAGTGTCGCGGGAGCCCCCGGTGGATCTAGCGTCCTGCCGCCGAGCCGAATTCGGCCGCGACACCACACCCCCTCGGTGTCGGCGGCCGTCCCCCACCAACGACCCCGGCTCGGTGGGAGGAATACCCGATGAACCGCAAGACCGCCCTGGCGGCAGCTGTCGCGGCCGCCCTCACCCTGGGCACCGCCGCGATGGCCACTTCGCAGAGCGTCGCGCAGGCCAGCCCCACCACCAAGCCCGGTGCCGGCTTCCAGGCGATGAGCACGACGGGCCGGCTCGCGGCCATGGAGCAGGCCGGAAAGGAGGCCCCGGCCGTGGCGAAGGCGCTGGGCCTCGGACCGGACGAGCGCCTGCTGGCCAAGGACGTCCTGGTCGACAACGACGGTGCCCGGCACGTGCGTTACGACCGCACCTACCGCGGCCTGCCCGTGGTCGGCGGCGACCTCATGGTGCACCGCGCCGCGAACGGCAAGGTCACGTCCACCACTTGGGCGCACGAGGGTGCGCTGAAGGTCGCGGGTGTGACGCCCAAGCTCTCCACGCAGGACGCGTCGAAGGCCGCCGAGCGCAGCGCCAAGCACGTCAAGCAGGCCCGCACCAGCAACCTGGACAGCAGCCAGCTGGTGGTCTGGGCGGTGGGCAAGGTCCCGGTGCTCGCCTACCGCAGCACCGTCACCGGCGCGGGCGAGGCCGGCGCGAACACCCGTGAGGCGGTCCTCGTCGACGCGGCAAGCGGCGCCGTCCTCGACCAGTACGAGGTCAACCCGGAGATCTCTGGCACCGGCAACGGCGTCAACGTCGGCCAGGTCTCCCTGGAGACCAGCCAGGGCGGCAGCGGCTACACGCTGACCGACGCGCTGCACGGCTCCACGGTCGTCTACGACTCGTACAACAGCCCGCAGTCCAACCCGGCGCAGAACGCCCGCACGTTCAGCAAGTCCACCAACTCCTGGGGCAGCGGCTCCACTTCGAGCCGAGAGAGCGCCGCCGTGGACGCCTCCTACGGTCTCGCCAAGACCTGGGACTTCTACAAGAACACCTTCAACCGCAGCGGCATCCGCAACGACGGCCGCGGCGCGCCGGCCTACGTGCACGTGGACAACCAGCTGCTGAACGCGTTCTACGACGACAGCTGCTTCTGCATGTCGTTCGGCGACGGCTCCTCGCAGAACGGCAACACGCCGCTCACCGCCCTCGACGTGTCCGGCCACGAGATGAGCCACGGCGTCACCGCCGCCACCGCCAACCTGAACTACTCGGGCGAGTCCGGCGGCCTGAACGAGGCCACCTCGGACATCTTCGGCACCATGGTCGAGTTCTACGCCAACAACAGCACCGACCCCGGTGACTACTACATCGGCGAGAAGCTGCACATGGGCAACGGCTACCTGCGCCGGATGGACAACCCGGCCGCCGACGGCAACTCGCTGTCCTGCTACAGCAGTCGGGCCGGCTCGGTGGACGTGCACTACTCCTCCGGCATCGCCAACCACTTCTTCTACCTGACCGCCGAGGGCACCGGCGCCAAGACCATCGGCGGCCTGTCGCACAACGGCACCCCGTGCAACGGCGACAACTTCAACGGCATCGGCAAGGACAAGGCCGCCGCCATCTGGTACCGCGCCCTGACCACCTACATGACCTCCACCACCAACTACTCCTCGGCCCGCACCGCCACCCTGCAGGCCGCCGCCGACCTGTACGGCGCCAACTCGCAGGAGCGGTACATCGTTTCGAAGGCCTGGGCCGCCGTCTCGCTCGGCACCGCCCTGCCCGACCCGGGCGGCTCTACCGGCAGCCCGAGCCCGTCCCCGTCCGGCTCGCCCACCGGCAACCCGAACCCCGGAAACGCCCTCACCAACGGCGACTTCGAACAGGGGGCCACCGGCTGGACGCAGAGCGCCAACGACATCACCAACTCCAACCAGCAGACCCCGCACGGCGGTTCCTGGTACGCCTGGATGATGGGCTACGGCTCCGCCAACAGCGAGACCCTCTCGCAGAGCAATATCGCGGTGCCCGCCACCGGCAGCCCCAGGCTCACCTTCTGGCTGAAGGTCACCACCGCGGAGACCGGCACCACGCCGTACGACACCCTGAAGGTCAACGTCAACGGCGCCACCCTGGCCACCTACTCCAACGCCAACGCCAGCGCCGGATACGTGCAGAAGACCATTGACCTGAGCGCCTACCGCGGCCAGACCGTCAACCTTCAGTTCGCCGGCCAGGAGGACGCCTACCTGGCGACCACCTTCCTGCTCGACGACGTCAGCATCGGCTGACCAGGCCACCTGCCCACTGCCCGGTCGGCCCCCGATCGGCCAGTCTTAAAGGGGACTTAACGCTGAGTCGCGACAGTGTCGTGTTCATGTGACACCCTCGCGCAAGCCCGGCGAAGGCGGCACACTGACCGCCATGACCGGCTTTCTCCCCGGCCCGGCCGGACCAGCCAACACCACGGCAGGTCCGGCCAGGCCCGCACTCGTCGACCGTGCGCAACTGCTCGCCGACATCCGTGCCACCCTCGCCGCCACCGGCGGCGTCCTGCTCCACGGCCCGGCGGGCATCGGCAAGACCGCACTGCTCGACGCACTCGCCCAACAGGCCGACGCGGCAGGGGAGTCGGTCCTGCGCAGCAGCCCCACCGCCGCCGAGGCCGAACTGCCGCACCTCGCCCTGATCGACCTGCTCGGCGAGACCCTCCCCGCGCTCGCAGAGGAACTCCTCCCCAGCCACCTGCGCCAGGCCCTCGAATGCGCGCTGCTGCACCGCGCCCCCCAACCCGGCGCCGCCACCGACCCGTTGGCCGTCCGCGTCGCCGTCCTGGAGACCCTGCGACGGCTCGCCGAACGCGGCCCCGTGCTCGTCCTGCTCGACGACACCCAGTGGCTCGACGAAGCCAGCCGCCAGGTCATCGCCTTCGTTGCCCGCCGCCTCACCGACCGCCGGGTCCGGTTCGCCGTCACCGAACGCACCGAACACGCCGACGCCGCCCCCACCATGGGCGCCCTCTGCCCGCCCACCGCCCTCGACCTCCCCGTCGGCCCGCTCGGCGAACGCGGCACCGGCGCCCTGCTGCGCGAACGACTCGGCCTGCGCCTCAGCGGCCTCACGCTCGGCCGGGTGCACGCCGTCAGCGGCGGAAACCCGTACTACGCCCTGGAGTTGGGCCGCTCACTGGCCGCCGGCGGCAGCGACGCCGCACTCGCCGCCGACCCCGCCCGCCCACTCGACGTCCCGCACCGGCTGCGCGCCCTGGTCTCCGCCCGCCTCGCCGAACTCCCCGACACCGCCCGCGCCGCCCTCACCGTGCTCGCCGCCGCCCGCACCGGCACCGGCCTGCCCGCCACCGTCACCGAACCCCTCGCCGCCGCCCACCGCCACGGCATCGTCCGCCAAATCCCGTCCGGTACACCCCAGTTCAGTCACCCCCTGATCGCCGAAGTGGTCCTCGCCGACGCCACCCCCGCCGCCCTGCGCGACGCCCACCGCCTGCTCGCCGCCCTCACCGCCGACCCCGTCGAACAGGTCCGCCACCAGGCCCTCGCCGCCGAACACCCCGACCCGCAGCTCGCCTCCCGGCTCACCCGCGCCGCCGACACCGCCCTCACCCGCGGCGCCCCCGGCACCGCCGCCGAACTCCTCCGCCACGCCGCCCACCACACCCCCGACCCCGACACCGCCGGACGCCGCCTGCTCGCCGCCGCCCGCAACGCCGCCGCCGCCGGACTGCCCGACCTCGCCCGCGCCAGCGCCGAAGCCCTGCTCACCGCCCCCGCCGCAGACCTGCGCGTGCACGCCCGACTCCTGCTCGCCCGCCTGCTCGGACCCGACCACCCCGGCGCCGAAGCCCTGCTCACCGCCGCCGCCCACGACACCGGCGGCCACCCCGCCCTCACCGCGGCCGTCCACCAGGAACGCGCCGTCCGCGCCCTGCACCGCGGCGACCGGGCAGAAGGATTCGCCGAACTCGAGACCGCCGAGAAGCACGCCGACCACGCCGACAACCCCGACCTGCTCGTCGAACTCCTTGCCTTGCGCGGCCCCATCACCCTGCTCACCGACCCCGCCCACGGCCTCGCCCTGCTCGAACGCGGCTGCCGCCTCGCCGCCGGCCGACCCCCCACCGCCGCCGCCGTCGTCTGCCGCGAAGGCCTCGCCGTCGCCGCCCTGCGCAGCGGCGACACCGACCGCGCCCTCGCCGAGGTCGAGACCCTGCGCACCGAGACCGAAGCCGCCGGCCGCACCGAGGACCTCGCCAACGTCCTCTACATCGCCGCCTCCGTCCTCGAGCGCGCCGGACGCTGCACCGAGGCCTACGCCGCCGGCCGCGCCGCCCACGACCTGCGTGAACGCATCGAACCCACCCCCGGCCCCGCCCGCGTCCTCGGCGGCGCCGCCGAACTCAACGGCGGCACCGCCGAACGCGCCGCCCACCTCCTCGACTCCGCCATCCGCGCCGCCGAGGACGACCACGACCACGAATGGCTCGCCTACGCCCACGGACTGCGCGGCCGGGCATCCTTCCTGCTCGGCCACCTCCCGATGGCCGTCCACCACCTCACCCGCTGCCAACTCCTGCTCCGCCGCATGCAGTTCACCGACCCCAGCCTGTTCCTGGTGGACGCCGACCTCGCCGAATCACTTGCTCTCTCCGGCCGCCCCGCCGACGCCGCCGACACCCTCGCCGACGCCCGCGACCGCGCCACCCGCCTCGGCCGCGACGTCGTCCTCCTCGGCCTGCACCGCGCCGAAGCCCACCTCACCGCCCTCACCGACCCCCGCCACGCCGCCGACACCCTCCGCGCCCTCCTCCCCGCCGCCCACCCCTACCCCCTCGAACTCGCCCGCGCCCACTTGGCTTTGGGAGTTCTGGAACGCCGCGCCCGCCGCCGCGCCGCCGCCCGCACCGCCCTCCAGGACGCCCAGGCGCTGTACACCGCCGCCGGGTGCCTGCCGTGGCTGCGGCACGTCGAGACGGTGCTGGCTTCGCTCGACGCGCTGGAGGCCGACCCGACGCCGACCCAGCAGCAGATCCTCGGGCTGATCCGCACCGGGGCGACGAACCGGGAGATCGCGGCGACGCTGCACCTGTCGGTGAAGGCCGTCGAGGCGAACCTGACCCGGATGTTCCGGCAGTACGGGGTGCGGGGGCGGGCGGAGTTGGCGAAGTGCCAGGAGTAGGTGGGGTGTTGGTCAGCCGTCGACGATGATGCCGCCGAGCCGGACGATGGTGGCGAGGGCGTCCCGCGTAGAACCGGGCGCCGTGCAGCCGGTCGGTGAGGGCGACGTGGTCGAGCATCTCGCCCGTCCGGAAGTCGAGCAGCCAGAGCTCGCCGAGGCTGGTCAGAACGGCTCGGGTTCGGCCTTCGGTCCGGACATCGGGATCGGGACAGCCCAATGCCGACGACCGACCGCATGTTCGACGTGGGCGCTTGCCGGGGAGCGTCGCCCCGCCCGTCGCTGCGCGGGGCGTGCTCTGACGGATCGTCACAGAAGCTGGGAAACGGTCGATCCGGAGCTGCGTGCGCTTCCCGGGCGACCACCCAGGGGTGAACCTTCGGACCGCTGCTCCCTCGACCGCGCAAGGGTTGTTGACGCTGCGTCAGGACCAGACGGACGCATGTTCCCTTTGCGGGCCTCCGGATCCCGTGGCTGTCTGGATCTCGGCAGGGCCACCACCGCGCCCCGCCGCCGAAACAACTACTCGGAGGAGATTCTCATGCGTGCTATCAAGCGTGTTCTGGCCATCGGTGCCCTCGCCGCCCCCCTGGTGATCGGCTGCGCCGGACTCGCCTCCGCCCACGAGGGCCACGAAGGCCCCGAGGCCCACTTCTCGAAGAGCCAGTTCGTCGCCAACGAGGAGGTCGCCGGCGAGTCCAAGGTGTTCTCCGAGGTCGAGCCGGGCGAGGTCGAGCACGGTGAGGCTTGTGTCTTCGCCGGCGACGAGGGCGTCGAAGGCTCGCACACCGAGTCCGGTGCCCACTTCTAAGGGCTGACCGGAAGACTCACATTCAGGTGCCCGGCGGGAACCCCACCCGCCGGGCACCTTCGTGTGTCGCGGCAGCGGGCATCACCGCCGGGCGGGTCGACCACTTGTTCGACAGGGGACGGGGCCCCGGGCGCCTGTGCCGCCCGGGCGACCACTCAGGGGTGAACCTGCGAGGCGCCCCTCCCGTGCTGGCGCAAGGGCGGCTGACGGATCGTCGGGACCACACGGAGGCAGCACCCTTTTGCGGGCCTCCGGATCCCGTGGCGTTCTGGAGCCGGCGGGGCCACCACCGCGCCCCGCCATCGACCGTCTTCTCGGAGGAGATTCTCATGCGTGCTCTCAAGCGTGTTCTGGCCGTCAGCGCCCTCGCCGCCCCGCTCGTCGTCGGCTGCGCCGGCCTCGCGTCCGCCCAGGAAGACCTGAGCGCAAACTTCGACCAGGGCCAGTTCGCCGCGAACCAGAGCGGTGCCGGCGAGGCCGACACGACTTCCGTCGTGTCCCCCTATGGCGTTCAGCACACCGACTTCATGATCTGGGCCGACGACAGCGGCGTCTCCGGCGGGTTCAACGGAGCGGGTGCCTCCTATTAGAACGGCCAGAACTGCGGAGCGGTGCCCGGCGGTCGGGGTTCCCGCCGGGCACCGCCGCGTGTCGGCGCGAGGCGACCGGATCCCATTGGGAATCCCGCAAACTGATTGAGCGTCAAATGGCATGCCGTGGCACGATGGGCCTCATGAGTGACGCTCCGCACCCCCTGCTGGTGGACCGCACGCCCTTCCCCGACGGCATCGACGCGCGTCTGCGTGCCCAACTGACCTTCCTGGTCGAGATCGACCGGCTCAAGACCATTCTGCGGCAGTCGCCGTTGGTGGCGGCCGAGCGCCGCGAGAACGACGCCGAGCACTCCTGGCACCTGGCGATGATGGTGACCCTCCTCGCCGAGTACGCGGACGAGCCGATCCACGTGGGCCGCACCGTCCAACTCGTCCTGCTGCACGACCTGGTGGAGATCCACGCCGGGGACACGCCGCTGTACGACGCGGAGGCGGGCGTTGATCAGGCGGAGCGCGAGTCCGCGGCTGCGGACGAGTTGTTCGGGCTGTTGCCGAAGGATCAGGCCCGGTGGATGCGGGAGTTGTGGGACGAGTTCGAGGAACGCCGTACCCCGGAGGCCCGGTTCGCGAAGGCGATGGACCGGTTGCAGCCGCTGCTGCTCAACTGGATGGCGCACGGCGGTACTTGGCGCACCCCTGGGGTGACGGCGGACGATGTACGTGCCCGCAAGGCGGTGATCGGTGACGCGTCGTCGGCACTGTGGGCGGCGGGGCGGCGGCTGATCGACGAGGGCGAGCGGCGCGGCTGGTCAAGGAGCGGCAGCGGAGGCGAGCAGGGCTGAGGGGGGAACAACCGGGAGGGTGCCGTCCCGCACGGCACCCTCCCGATCACCGGCGGCCGGTCAGCCGATCTTCACGTCGTCGACCAGGAAGGTGGTCGCCAGCGAGGCGTCCTCCTGGCCGGCGAACTGCAGGCTGACGGTCTGCCCGGCGTAGGCGCTCAGGTTGACGGTCTTCTGGACGTATCCGGCGCTGGCGTTGGCGTTGGAGTAGGTGGCGACGGTGGTGCCGTTGACGTTGACCTTCAGGGTGTCGTACGGCGTGGTGCCGGTCTCCTGGGTGGTCACCTTCAGCCAGAAGGTCAGCTTGGGTGTTCCGGCGGGCACCGCGATGTTGCTCTGCGAGAGGGTCTCGGTGGCGGTGGAGCCGTAGCCCATCATCCAGGCGTACCAGGAACCACCGTGCGGGGTCTGCTGGTTGGAGTTGGTGATGTCGTTGGCGCTCTGCGTCCAGCCCGTGGTGCCCTGCTCGAATCCGCCGTTGACCAGGGCGTTGCCCCCGCCGGGGGTGCCGGTCGGGGACGGGGTCGGCGTCGGCGTGGGTGTGCCGCCGCCGGGGTTGGGCAGGGCGGTGCCGAGCGAGACGGCGGCCCAGGCCTTCGAAACGATGTACTGCTCCTGGGAGTTGGCGCCGTACAGGTCGGTGGCGGCCTGCAGGGTGGCGGTGCGGGCGGCGTTGTAGTCGGTGGTGGAGGTCATGTAGGTGGTGAGGGCGCGGTACCAGATCGCCGCGGCCTTGTCCTTGCCGATGCCGCTGAAGTTGTCGCCGTTGCAGGTGGTGCCGTTGTGCGGGAGGCCGCCGATGGTCTTGGCGCCGGTGCCCTCGGAGGTCAGGTAGAAGAAGTGGTTTCCGATGCCCGACGAGTAGTGCACGTCGACCGAGCCCGCGTTGCTGTTGTAGCAGCCGAGCGAACTGCCGTCGAGTGTCGGGTCGTCCATCCGGCGCAGGTAGCCGTTGCCCATGTTGAGCTTCTCGCCGATGTAGTAATTCCCGGGGTTGACCGGGTCGTTGGCGTAGTACTCGACCATGGTTCCGAAGATGTCGCTGGTCGACTCGTTGAGGCCGCCGGACTCGCCCGAGTAGTCGAGGTTGGCGGTGGCGGCGGTGACGCCGTGCGTCATCTCGTGGCCGGAGACGTCGAGTGCGGTCAGCGGGGTGTTGTTGTTCTGGGAGGAGCCGTCGCCGAAGGACATGCAGAAGCAGCTGTCGTCGTAGAACGCGTTCAGCAGCTGGTTGTCGACGTGCACATAGGCCGGCGCGCCGCGGCCGTCGTTGCGGATGCCCGAGCGGTTGAAGGTGTTCTTGTAGAAGTCCCAGGTCTTGGCGAGGCCGAACGAGGCGTCCACGGCGGCGCTTTCGCGGTTGGAGGTGGTGCCGTCGCCCCAGTTGTCGGTGGTGTCGGTGAAGGTGCTGGCGTTCTGCGCGGGGTTGGACTGCGGGCTGTTGTTGGAGTCGTAGACGATGGTCGAGCCGTGCAGCGCGTCGGTCAGCGTGTAGGTGCCGCTGCCGTCCTGGCTGGTCTCCAGGGTGACCTGGCCGACGTTGACGCCGTTGCCGGTGCCGGAGATGCCCTGCTCGGTCTCGTACTGGTCCAGCACCGTGCCGGTGGCGGCGTCCACCACGACGGCTTCCCGGGAGTTGGCGCCGGCCTCGCCCGCGCCGGTGACGGTGCTGCGGTACGCGAGGACGGGGGTCTTGCCGACGGCCCAGACCACCAGCTGGCTGGTGTCCAGGTTGGTGGTGCGGGCCTGCTTGACGTGCTTGGCGCTGCGTTCGGCCGTGGCGGAGGCGTCCTTGGCGGTCAGCTTCGGCGTCACGCCCGCGACCTGGACGGCGCCCTGGTGGGCCCAGGTGGTGGAGGTGATCGTCCCGTTCTTCGCGCGGTGCACGACCAGGTCGCCGCCGACCACCGGCAGCCCGCGGTAGGTGCGGTCGTAACGGACGTGCCGCGCACCGTTGTTGTCGACCAGGACGTCCTTGGCGACCAGGCGTTCGTCCGGGCCGAGGCCCAGCGCCTTCGCTGTGGCGGCGGCCTCCTTGCCGGCCTGGTCCATGGCCGCGAGCCGGCCCACGGCGCTCATCGCCTGGAACCCGGCACCGGACTGCGCGGTGGGGCTGGCCTGCGCGACGCCTTGCGAAGTGGCCATCGCGGCGGTGCCCAGGGTGAGGGCGGCCGCGACAGCTGCCGCCAGAGCGGTCTTGCGGTTCATCGCAATTCCTCCCGCCGGGCCGGGGTCGGTTGGGGGACGACCGGCGACACCGTAGGGGTTGTGGTGTCGCGGCCGGATTTCGGCTCGGCGGCAGGACGCTAGGACCGTTGCCCACCCTTGCGACATGGCACCGACAAAAGGCAAGGGAATGGCAAGGGGAGTGGCCGTCACTTCGTAGGGGAACCCACCGGGAGTGCGGCCAGTAAAGCTTCCGGAAAAGGAAGTTGACGGTCGCGCCAAGCTACCCCGGGAACCGGTCAAGGGGCAAGGAGTCTTGACGCCCGCAATTCCCGCACCAGGCGAGAGCGGGGGCATTCCGCCGGATTCTCTTGACGAAGGGAATGCCCGGGGAACGGGGTCCGCGCGGGCCGGCCGGAGTTGCGCCCGGGCCCCTCGGCGGAAGGTGTCCGTCCGGGTGTGCTTGGCTTGACGTCACGGCCGCGCAACGGATCGCGCGAGCGGGAGAGTTCGGAGAGAGGTGGATGGTCGTGCCGATCATCGCGGTGAGCGTGCTCAGCCACACGGGAGTGGTGCGTCAGCACAACGAGGACAGCGTGGCGGTCGGGCCGTGGACGCTCTGCGCGACGGCCACCGACAGCCCGCAGACCTTCTACTTCCCGCTCGGCGCCACCGCTCTGACGGTCGCGGTCGCCGACGGACTGGGCGGCCACCCGGGCGGCGACCTGGCCTCCTCGCTGATCGCCGGGCAACTCGCCTCCGCCGGCGGGGGATTGACCGACGAGCAGGCCGTCCGGGACGCGCTGCAGGCCGGCCACGAGACCCTCCACGACGCGGCCGACGCCGACCCCGCGCTGACCGGGATGAGCACCACCGTGGCCGGGCTGGCGCTGACCGCCGAGTCCGTGTTCGTGTTCAACGTCGGCGACAGCCGGGTCTACGAACTCACCGACACCGAACCGGAGTTGCTCACCACCGACGACAGCCCGCCGCTCGCCGAAGGCCAGCGCACCACCCACCTGGTCACCAGCGTCCTCGGCGGCGCCACCCCGCGCGACGCCCTCGCCCCGCACGTCACCCGCCTGCCCGTCCGCCCCGGCGCCCGCTACCTGCTCTGCACCGACGGCCTCAGCGACCCCGTCCCGCCGGAGGAGTGGACGGCCCTGATCACCGACGGCGACGCGGACGAGGACGACCAGCACGCCGTCGTCGAACTCTGGCGCGCCGCGATCCGGGCCGGCGGCCCGGACAACATCACCCTCGCGCTGGTCCGGATCGACGACTGACGAGAGACCGCCCGAGGCCGCGAACCCGAAACGGTGAACGGCCTGCTGGCTCGACGCGTGGGCGTGGCTTTCGGAGGAGAATCGGGCGGGAACAGAGGAGGTGCGCCATGAGCACGGCAGCCCATGTCCCCCGGGACTACCGCGTCAGTGACCCCGAGAGGGCTCTGAAGTACGCCGTTCAGCACGTCGCGGGTGATCGCGCCGAGATCATCGAGGGAGTCATCACGCCCATGTCGCCGTCCTGGGCGCACGAGAACGCCGCCGAGGTGGTTCGTCGGCAGCTCACCCCGCGTCTGGAGGAGCTCGGCCTGGTCTCCGGGTCGGGCAACCTCGACCTGCCGGGCAGCGAGAACTGGTTCATCCCCGACCTGGCGGTGGTCCCGGCCGAGCTCGCCGCGAAGACCGAGGGTGCCCTGCTGCCCGATCAGACCCTGCTGGTGGTCGAAGTCACCTCGCCGTCGAACGGCGAGACCGACCGCACCACCAAACGCCGCCGCTACGGCCAGTACGGCGCCCCGATCTACCTGCTGGTGGACCGTCAACAGCGCGAGTGCACCGTCTTCTCCGCCCCCGGACGTCTGGGCTACCAGGAAATCGACGGCCCGCACCCCTTCGGCAGCGCCGTTCGGCTGCCCGCGCCGTTCGATCTGGAGCTCGACACCAGCCGGTTCTGACGGGAGCTATGCGGTTGGCGGCAGCACTTCCAGGACGACGGCCGTTCCGGCGACGGCGCGGTCTTCGTGCATGGTGATCGTCGCGCCGGGCTGAAGGTGTCGCCACTGTGTGGGGGTGAGGGGGGCGAGGCGTGCGGAGGAGCGTTCACCGGGGCCGAGGGTGGGGGTGTGTTCGATCCAGAGGCGGGCGATGTCGAGGGTCGGGTCGCCGGTGGGGGTGCGGTTTCCGATGTTCCACATGGGGCGGAGGGCGCCGGCTCCGGAGAAGGGGGTCTGGCGTCGGCTCTCGGTGGCGGGGAGGAGGGTGAGGTCGACCCGGATGATGCCGTGGCGGGTTTCGTAGTGGCGCCAGTGGCACCAGGCCGCGCTGGCCTTCAGTCGCATCTGCTCGGCGGCCGTGCCGAGGGTCTCCCAGAAGGCGAGCGGCAGCGGGTGGGCGTCGCCGAGGTCCTCGAGCAGGTCGAGGGCGATCTCCCACTCGTCGTGGGCGAGGTACTCCCAGACGTCGTTGATCGTGAGGTCGTTCTCGGTGGCGATCCCTTCGGGGACCAACAGGCCGGCGGATTCCAGCAGTTCGGGAACGTTCATGCCGGGCCGTCAGACCCGTTCGAGCGGGCGGTGCGGGCCGTCCGGGAGGGTGACGGTGATGGTGTCGCCGGGGTGGATCGGGCCGCCGGTGCGGACGATGCCCATGATGCCCGCCTTGCGGACGGTGCCGCCGTTCTCGTCGCGGAACACCACCTGCTTGAGCAGGCCGTGCTGGAAGTTGTCGATCTGCGCGCACGGGTTGCGCAGGCCGGTGACTTCGACCACCGCCTCCGGGCCGAGGTGCAGCAGGGTGCCGACCGGGAGGCCGAGCAGGTCGATGCCGCGGGTGGTGACATTCTCGCCCAACTCGCCCGGGGCGACGGTGAATCCGGCCTCGGCCAGCTCGTCGAACAGCTCGGCGTGGATCAGGTGGACCTGGCGGAGGTTCGGCACCGTCGGGTCCTGGGCGACCCGGGAGCGGTGCTTGACGGTGACGCCGGAGTGCACGTCGCCCTCGACGCCGAGGCCCTCGAGCAGGCGGATGCCCGCCCGGTTGGGCTTGCTGAAGGAGTATTCGCCGTTGCTGCTGACCGCCACCACGCTGCCGGACACCCGGACCGCCTCTCGTCGAACGAACACGCGGAGCACAAGGGTAGGCCGCGGTCAGTCCGGCGGTAGCAGGCGGGTGCCCGGCGGGAGGGAGCCGGCGCGGTCGGCGTCGACCAGGTAGGCGAGCAGGGTGCCGCGGAAGGCGGTGGCGGCGCGGGTCAGCGGGAGGTCGCGGCCGTGCGCGAGGGCGATGGTGCGGCCCAGGCCGGGCGGGGCGAAGGGGGCGGAGCACAGGCCGGAGCGGGCGGCGACCATGCCGGGGACGACGGCGGGCCCGAGACCGGCCCGGACGGCGGCCAGCACGGCGTCCATCTCGCCGCCCTCGACGGCGTAGGAAGGTTCGAAGCCGGCGGCCCGGCACGCGGCGAGGGTGGTCTCGCGGACGTCGTAGCCCTCCCGGAACATCACCAGGCCCTGGCCGCGCAGGTCGGTGATCCGGGCCCGGCGGCGGGGGAGCGGCTCGGCGGAGACCAGCACCAGGTCCTCGTGCAGCAGCGGCGTGACGGAGAGGCCGGGGGGCGCGGCGGACGGCGCGGCGATGATCAGGGCGAGGTCGAGTTCGCCGGCCTCCAGGTCGCGGACCAGGTCGCGCGAGCCGCCCTCGGTCAGCCGCAGGTCCACCCCGGGGTGCAGCGCCCGGTAGGCGCGCAGCACCTCGGGCACCAGGCTGGCGCAGAGCGAGGGCGGCGCCCCGAACCGGACCCGGCCCCGGCGCAGCTGCACCGTCTCGGCGACGGCCCGCCGGGCACTCTCCGCGTCGGCCAGGATGCGCCGGGCGAGCGGCAACAGTGCCTGCCCGGCATCGGTCAGCGAGGTGCCGGAGCGCGAGCGGTGGAACAGCTCCGCTCCCAACTCGCGTTCCAGTGAACGGATTTGTTGCGAGAGTGACGGCTGTGAGACGTGCGTCAGTTCGGCGGCCCGGGTGAAGTGCCGGGCGTCGGCGACGGCGACGAAGTAGGCGAGCTGTTGCAACTGCACAGCAGCCATCATAGGCATCTCCTATCGTGGGCAGCGCTTTCATGTCTTGGACAGCACCTGCGCACCGGGCCTACCGTCATGCCCATGGCTTCTGCTACCCGGACAAACCGGGTGAACCGGACCCCCACTCCCGGTCGGCATCCGTCCGCCGCGGCGGCACTGTGGCGCAGCTCCGTCGGCAAGAAGGCGGTGATGGCCGTCAGCGGGCTGCTGATGCTCGCCTACCTGGTGGCCCACATGCTGGGCAACCTCAAGGTGTTCTTCGGCCCGGACGACCTCAACGGCTACGCGCACTGGCTGCGCACCATCGGCCAGCCGCTGCTGCACTTCGGCTGGTTCCTCTGGCTGGCCCGCGCCGTCCTGCTGGCGGCCGTGGTCGCGCACGGCGTGGCCGCCTACCAGCTCTCCCGCCGCGACCTGAAGGCCCGCCCGCAGCAGTACGTGCACCGGCGGCGGCGGGCCAGCTACGCGACCCGGACGATGCGCTGGGGCGGGGTGATCCTCGGCCTGTTCATCGTCTGGCACATCCTCGACCTGACCACGCTGACGGTGAACCCGGCCGCCGAGGAGGGCCGCCCGTACCAGAACATCGTGGCCTCGTTCTCGACCTGGTACGGCGGCGGGATCTACCTGCTGGCGGTGCTCGCGCTCGGGCTGCACGTCCGGCACGGGTTCTGGAGCGCCGCGCAGACCCTCGGCGTCAACAACCCGCGCCGCGACCGGGTGCTGAAGTTCGCGGCGAACGCGCTGGCGCTGCTGCTGACCGTCGGCTTCGCGTCGGTGCCGGTCGCCGTGATGACCGGACTGGTCCGATGAACGCCCGCGACAACGGGCAGACCGCCCACGACGCCGGCGGGACCGGCCCGGCGAGCGCCCGCGACAACGGGCAGACCGCCCACGACGCCGGCGGGACCGGCCCGGCGAGCGCCCACGACAACGGGCAGACCGCCCACGACACGACTTCCGGGAAGGCCCCGATGAGCTACCTCGACTACACCGTCGGCGCGCCCGTCGCAGACACCCGGGCCCCGGCCGGGCCGATCGAACAGCGCTGGGACCAGCGGCGGTTCGAGGCCAAGCTGGTCAACCCGGCGAACCGCCGCAAGCACACCGTGATCGTGGTCGGCACCGGCCTGGCCGGCGGCGCGGCCGGTGCGACACTGGCCGAACAGGGCTACCACGTCGTGCAGTTCTGCTTCCAGGACTCCCCGCGGCGCGCTCACTCGATCGCCGCGCAGGGCGGCATCAACGCCGCGAAGAACTACCGCAACGACGGCGACTCGATCCGCCGGCTGTTCTACGACACCGTCAAGGGCGGCGACTTCCGCGCCCGCGAGTCCAACGTGCACCGCCTCGCCCAGGTCTCGGTGGAGATCATCGACCAGTGCGTGGCCCAGGGCGTGCCGTTCGCCCGCGAGTACGGCGGCCTGCTCGACACCCGCTCGTTCGGCGGCGTCCAGGTCTCCCGCACCTTCTACGCCCGCGGCCAGACCGGCCAGCAGCTGCTGCTCGGCGCCTACCAGGCGCTGTCACGGCAAATCGCGGCCGGGAACGTCGAGTTGCACGCGCGCACCGAGATGCTCGACCTGATCGTGATCGACGGCCGGGCCCGCGGAATCGTCGCCCGGGACCTGGTGACCGGCGAGATCCGTTCCTACCTGGCGGACGCCGTGGTGCTCGCCACCGGCGGCTACGGCAACGTGTTCTACCTGTCGACGAACGCCAAGAACTCGAACGCGACGGCCATTTGGCGCGCGCACCGGCGCGGCGCGTACTTCGCCAACCCGTGCTTCACGCAGATCCACCCGACCTGCATCCCGCGCTCCGGCGACCACCAGTCCAAGCTGACGCTGATGAGCGAGTCGCTGCGCAACGACGGCCGGATCTGGGTGCCGAAGGCGAAGGGCGACACCCGGCCGCCCGGGCAGATTCCCGAGGACGAGCGGGACTACTACCTGGAGCGGATCTACCCGGCGTTCGGCAACCTGGTGCCCCGCGACATCGCCTCCCGGGCCGCCAAGGTGGTCTGCGACGAGGGCCGCGGCGTCGGCCCCGGCGGGCAGGGGGTGTACCTGGACTTCGCCGACGCCATCGCCCGGCTCGGCCGGGCCGCCGTCGAGGCCAAGTACGGCAACCTGTTCGAGATGTACCAGCGGATCACCGCCGAGGACCCGTACACCGTGCCGATGCGGATCTACCCGGCGATCCACTACACGATGGGCGGCCTGTGGGTGGACTACGACCTGCAGACCACCGTCCCCGGCCTGTTCGCGATCGGCGAGGCCAACTTCTCCGACCACGGCGCCAACCGGCTCGGCGCGAGCGCCCTGATGCAGGGCCTCGCCGACGGCTACTTCGTGCTGCCGCCCACCCTCAACGACTACCTGGGCCGCACCCCGCTCGACCCCGTCCCCGGAGACCACCCCGAACTCGCCGAGGTGGAGGCCGAGGTGGCGGACCGGCTCAACCTGATCCTGTCCGTGGACGGCGACCGCACCCCCGACTCCTTCCACCGCGAACTCGGCGAACTGCTCTGGGACAACTGCGGAATGGCCCGCGACGAGGCCGGCCTGCGGCACGCGCTGGCCCGGATCCCCGAACTGCGCGAGGAGTTCTGGCGGCGGATCAAGGTCCCGGGCACCGGCGCCGAGCTCAACCAGGCGCTGGAGAAGGCCAATCGGCTGGTCGACTACTTCGAACTCGCCGAACTGATGTGCCTGGACGCGCTGCACCGCAGCGAGTCCTGCGGCGGCCACTTCCGCACCGAATCCGCCACCCCCGAGGGCGAAGCCGCCCGCCGGGACGAGGAGTTCAGCTACGCCGCCGCCTGGGAGTTCGCCGGCACCGGCGGAGCGCCCGTCCTGCACAAGGAAGAGCTCGCCTTCGAGCACGTCCACCCCACCCAGCGGAGCTACGCGTGAACCTCACCCTGCGCATCTGGCGCCAGCAGGGCCCGGACACCCCGGGCGAGATGACGATCTACCAGGTCTCCGGCATCAGCGAGGACATGTCCTTCCTGGAGATGCTGGACACCCTCAACGAGGAACTCATCCTGCGCGGCGAGCGCCCCGTCGCCTTCGACCACGACTGCCGCGAAGGCATCTGCGGCGCCTGCGGCATGGTCATCAACGGCCAGGCCCACGGCCCCGAACGCACCACCACCTGCCAGCTGCACATGCGGCACTTCAACGACGGCGACACCATCGACGTCGAACCCTGGCGGGCCGGCGCCTTCCCCGTGGTGCGCGACCTGGTGGTGGACCGCTCCGCGCTCGACCGGATCATCGGTTCCGGCGGCTACATCACCGCACCCACCGGCGCCGCCCCCGAGGCGCACGCCACCGCCGTCCCCAAGGAAGCCGCCGACCTCGCCTTCGAGCACGCCGAGTGCATCGGCTGCGGGGCCTGCGTCGCCGCCTGCCCCAACGGCTCGGCGATGCTGTTCACCGCCGCCAAGGTGGTCCACCTCAACGTCCTCCCGCAGGGCGCGCCCGAACGCGCCTCGCGGGTACGGAACATGGTGGGCGCGATGGACGACGAGGGCTTCGGCGGCTGCACCAACACCGGCGAGTGCGCCACGGCCTGCCCCAAGGGCATCCCGCTGACCGGAATCGCCCGGCTCAACCGCGAGTTCCTGCGGAGCTGACGGGGACCGGCTGGCCGGACCGGCGAAGTCCGGCCGGCTCCCCGTACGACTGCCCCTCGCAGGCTGCCTGACGGGGGCCGTACGGGTGGCCATGGACACGCCCACGATCTGTGCAATGTGGGCGTTGGGGCGGTCCGAACAGGTGTGATCGAGGCCCGATTATCGGATCATCACACCTGGAGAAATCATGCGTATTCGTGCGTCCCTCGTCGCCTCCGGCCTGGCCGCAGCCTGTCTGCTCGGCGGGGCCGGTTCCGCCGCCGCCGATGCCGAGGCAGAAGGCGCTGCCATCGGCTCGCCGGGCGTCCTCTCCGGCAACCTGATCCAGGTGCCGATCGACCTCGACCTCAACGTCTGCGGCAACTCGATCGACGTCATCGGCCTCGGCAACGCCGCGTTCGGGAACGTCTGCATCAACCGGTAAGTGACCAGGCCGCTCCGGGCCCGCCGCGTCCTGCGGGCGGGCCCTGGACGGTACCCCGCAGTCAGGCCAGCCAGCTCCGCAGCGCCCACCACCAGTGCGCGGTGGGCTCGATGCCGCCGGTCAGCGGGTCGGCGCCGGTCAGCTCGCGCAGCCGCCGCAGCCGGTACTTCACCGTGTTGGGGTGCACGTGCAGCTCCGCGGCCGTCCGGTCGGTGCGGCCACCGTGGGTCAGCTGGGCCAGAGCGGTGACGGCGAGTTCCCGGTGGAAGGGATCGGCCCGGTCCAGGGCGCCCAGCAGGTCGCCCGCCAGCAGGGCGCCGAACTCGCCGTCGGCGGGCGTGGCGGTGAGCAGGGCGAGGTCGGCCAGCCGGTGAAGGCCGGTCAGGCCGGCCGACTCGGCGGCCCGCAGGGCGCGCCGGGCCAGCGCGTACAGGGGGGCCAGACCGGACGGTTCGGCAGGCGGCGTGACGACGGTGGTCGGGCCGTCGAACGGCAGGACAGGCATGGGTCCGGTCAGCGCCGCCAGCCGGCCGTCCACAAAACCGCACAGGCCGGGACCGGCCGCGACGAGGGCCTGCTCGAGCGGCCCCGCCAGCGCCGGATCGCTCACCGCCGTCACCACGCACCGGTACCGGCCGGTCGGCGAAAGCGGCGCTCCGAGCGCCTCCACCGGTTCCCCGTGCAGGAGTTGACGCAGCGCCAGGGCGTGTCCCTCGCGGGCGGTGCGGGCCGCCGCCAGCTCCGCCGCCCGGTGTTCCTGCACCATCCGGCGAGCCAGCGTGATGGTGATGTGATCGATCCGGGTCACGCCGTCCAACAGCTCGTCCGCCGGGACGGCGCACCGGCGGCCCTCCGCGATCACCGCCTCCACCAGGTGCGAGCGCCCCGCCTGGAAGCCGTCCAGCAGCGCCGCCACCGGCACCCCCTGCCGCGCCCGGTCCGAACCCAGCAGGGCAGCCGCCGCGAGCGCCTGCACCCCCGGCTCGCCGTCGCCCTGCAACGCCGAGCGCACCCCGTCCAGCAGGGCCCGGGTGTGCCGGCGCACCTCGCGCTCCGGCAGCGCGGCGACCAGTTCGGACGCGGCGCGCGCGGCCCGCACCGCCGCCGCGAGCACCTCCGGGTCCTCGGTGCGCCCGGCGACCAGCCGCACGAACGCCTCCACCGGCCGTCCCCCCTCCTGCGCTTGCCCGGCCCCCGTCTGTGGTTGGCCCCGGCGGACAACCGGTGCCGTCCACGTTGGGCGCCGCAAGCCTATGCCCGGCCCGCCCTGCCCTGGTGAGCTGTGCCCGCCCCGCACCCCACGGAGAGGTCACCCGCCATGTCCGACACCGAATCCCTGCTCGACCGCCTGCCCGGCGACCTGATCTTCCGGCTGCCGCCGACCTTCGACACCGTCGAGGAGGAGCGCCGCCACCGCAAGGAACGCCTCGCCGCCGCCCTGCGGATCTTCGGCAAGCTCGGGTTCGAGGAGGGCGTCGCCGGGCACATCACCGCCCGCGACCCGGAACTCACCGACCACTTCTGGGTCAACCCGTTCGGCATGTCCTTCAAGCACGTCAAGGTCAGCGACCTGGTGCTGGTCGACCACCACGGCACCGTGGTGGAGGGCCGCTACCCGGTCAACCAGGCCGCGTTCGTCATCCACTCGACCATCCACCGGGCCCGCCCGGACGTGGTCGCCGCCGCGCACAGCCACTCCACCCACGGGCGGGCGCTGTCCGCGCTCGGCCGCCGACTGGAGCCGATCACCCAGGACGTGTGCGCCTTCTACCAGGACCACGCCCTGTTCGACGACTACACCGGCCTGGTCACCGACCTGGAGGAGGGCGAGCGGATCGCCACCGCGCTCGGCCCGCACAAGGCCGTCATCCTGCGCAACCACGGCCTGCTCACCGTCGGCAGCACCGTGGACGCCGCCGCCTGGTGGTTCATCACCATGGAGCGCTCCTGCCAGGTCCAGCTGCTCGCGCAGGCCGCCGGCCCCACCATCCCGATCTCGCCCGAGAACGCCGCCCTCACCTACCGGCAGATCGGCAACGACCTGGCCGGCTGGGTCAACTACCAGCCGCTGTACGACCAGATCACCCGCGAACAGCCCGATCTCTTCGAGTGAGGGCGGGTCACTTCCTGGCCCGGCTCGGCTGCACCCGGCGCGGTTCGCCCGGCATCTTCGGGTGGTCCGGCGGGTAGGGCAGGTCGCCCGCGTCCTGGTGCGCGTACAGCTCCAACACGCGTTCCAGGGAGCCGGGTCGGCGCTCCATGTCGGCGTGCAGGTCGCCGAGTTCGGCGAACCGCTCGGGCACGGTGCGCAGGGTGAAGTCGCTGGGGGAGACCTGCTCGATCTCCTCCCAGCGCAGCGGCGTGGAGGCGGTGGCCTGCGGGCGGGGGCGCAGCGAGTACGGGGAGGCGATGGTGCGGTCGCGGGCCATCTGGTTGTAGTCGACGAAGATCCGCTCGCCGCGTTCCTCCTTCCACCACTTGGTGGTGACCTCGCCGCCGGTGCGGTGCTCGAGTTCGCGGCCGAGCGCGATGACGGCGTGCCGGCAGTCGGTGAACGTCCAGCGCGGCTCGATCGGCACGTACACGTGCAGGCCCCGGCCGCCGGACGTCTTCGGCCAGCCGGTCAGGCCGAACTCCTCCAGCAGCGGCCGCAGTTGGAGCGCGGCGCGGACGGCGTCGGTGAAGTCGGTGCCGGGCTGCGGGTCGAGGTCGATGCGCAGCTCGTCGGGGTGCTCGGTGTCCGCGCGGCGCACCGGCCACGGGTGGAAGGTCAGGCAGCCGAGGTTGGCCGCCCACAGCACGGCGGCCTCCTCGGTCGGGCAGATCTCGTCGGCGCTGCGACCGGACGGGAAGGCGATCCGCGCGGTCGGCAGCCACTCCGGGCGGCCCTTCGGCGCGCGCTTCTGGTAGAAGAACTCGCCGTCCACGCCCTCCGGGAAGCGCTGCAGCGTGGTCGGCCGGTCACGCAGGCCGCGCAGCACCCCCGGGGCGACGGCCAGGTAGTACTCGGCGACGTCCCGCTTCGTGTACCCGGGCTCCGGGTAGTACACCTTGTCCGGGTTGGACAGCCGCACCGTCCGGCCGCCGACCTCCAGTTCCACAGCAGAAGCCATGCCGTCAACGCTAGGCGGCCCGCCCGTGCACCGCGCGTCGCGGTACGGCAGGGTGGACGACACGCCGGGCGCCCCGACACGCCGTGGCGCCGCGGGCGGGCCGGGGACCATCGGAGGCATGCAGCTACCCGTGATGCCACCGGTCTCGCCCATGCTCGCGAAGGCCGTGACCGCGATCCCGCCCGGCATGCAGTACGAGGCGAAATGGGACGGCTTCCGGGCGATCGTGTACCGCGACGGCGACGAGATCGAACTCGGCTCGCGCACCGGCAAGCCGCTGACCAGGTACTTCCCCGAGGTGGTGGAGGCCGTCCGGGAGCAGCTGCCCGAGCGGTGCGTGGTGGACGGCGAGATCGTCGTCGCGCACGACGGACGGCTGTACTTCGAGGAACTGCTGGAACGCATCCACCCCGCCGCGTCCCGGGTCCGCACCCTCGCCGAGCGCACCCCCGCCTCGCTGGTCGCCTTCGACCTGCTCGCCCTCGACGACGACGACCTCACCGCCCGCCCGCTGGTCGAACGCCGCGCCGAACTCGCCCAGCTGCTGGCCGACGCCGCCCCGCCGGTCCACCTGGCCCCCGCCACCACCGACCTGGACACCGCCCGCGGCTGGTTCTCCCGCTTCGAGGGCGCCGGACTGGACGGCGTGGTCGCCAAACCGCTCGACGCCCCCTACCGGCCCGGCGAGCGCACCATGTTCAAGGTCAAGCACGCCCGCACCGCCGACTGCGTGGTGGCCGGCTACCGCGAACACAAGAGCGGCCCCGTGGTCGGCTCCCTGCTGCTCGGCCTGTACGACCCCGACGGACGGCTCCAGCACGTCGGCGTCAGCGCCTCCTTCCCGATGGCCCGCCGCCGCGAACTCGCCGAAGAACTCGCCCCGTTGAGGATCGACGCCGACGACCTGGCGGGCCACCCGTGGGGGGCCTGGGCGGACGAGCAGGCCCAGGCGAGCAGCCGGCTGCCCGGCGCGGTCAGCCGCTGGACCGGCAAGAAGGACCTGTCCTGGGTGCCGCTGCGCCCCGAGCGGGTCGCCGAGGTCGGTTACGACCACATGGAGGGCACCCGGTTCCGGCACACCACCCAGTTCAAGCGCTGGCGGCCGGACCGCACGCCGGAGAGCTGCACGTACGCGCAGCTGGAGGAGCCGGTCTCCTACGACCTGGGCGAACTGCTGGGCTGAGCGGCCGAGTTGATCAGCGCGGCGAAGCCGTCCAGCAGGCGTTGCAGGCCGAAGTCGAAGAGCTGGTCGAGGTCGAAGTCGTAGCCCTCCGTGGTGAGTCGGAGGAAGGTGGGGTACTCGGCGACCAGCTCCATGAACTGGGGCTCCTGCTGGTCCATCCAGGCCTCGGCGTCCTGGCCGGTGGCGGCCTCGGCGGCGGCCTCCATCTCCAGGTTGAGCGCGGTGCCGCGGACGTAGTTGAACAGCGTCAGGTAGGCGGTGAGCACCGTCTGCAGATCCAGGCCCTCGGCGGCCAGGGTGGACAGCACCCACTCGCCGAACGGCAGGGCGTTGGAGAGCGGTTGGGGGCGGGTCATCGACAGCGCGGAGGCCAGCCAGGGGTGCGCCCGGAACAGGTCCCAGATCAGCCGGGCGGCCAGCTCCAGCCGGGCCCGCCAGGGCAGTTCGGCGTCGGCGGGAGAGAACCTGACGGCGGCGAAGACCTGCTCCATCATCAGGTTGACCAGGCCGTCCTTGTCGGGGACGTGCCGGTACAGCGACATGGTGGCGGCGTCCAGCTCGGCCGCGACCCGGCGCATCGACAGCGCCTCCAGGCCCTCGTGGTCGGCGATCTCCACTGCCGCCGCGACGATCCGGTCCGTCGTCAGGCCGCCCTCCACGGTGAGCCGGCGGGGGATCTGCCGCTCGCCCGCGGCGGGCCGGGCCGGCGCTTGCGCCCGAGCGGGCGCGGCGGCCTCGGCGACCACCGTGCCGACGCCGGGGACCGCCCGGACCAGGCCCTGGCCGCGCAGCTCCGCCAGCACCTTGGTGGCGGTGGCCATCGCCACGTTCCAGCGGCGGGTGATCTCCCGGGTGGACGGCACCCGGTCGCCGGGCCGCAACTCGCCGCGCTCGATCCGCTGCCGGAGTTCGCCCGCGATCTGTTCGTAGCGGTCCACCCGCTCCACCTCCGCACTAGTGCACCAGTCGGCCCATGCTAGCTGCCGGACTCGGCACCGTACCAGGGTCCGGGCGGCCCCGGAGCGCACTAGTGCACTAGTGCAGCAATCGCTGAAGCCCGGGCGTTGCAGGTTGCGTAGTGCGGAGCGTACGGCGTACGTTCGGTGTCATGAAGAACGCGGACATCCTCGTCTCCGGCGGCGGCATAGCCGGACCCACCCTGGCGTACTGGCTACGCAAGGCCGGCTTCCGTCCCGTCGTGGTGGAACGCGCCCCCGCGCCCCGCCCCGGCGGACAGGCCGTCGACCTGCGCGGCGCCGGACGCACCGTCATCGACCGGATGGGCCTGCTCGACCAGGCCAGGCAGGTCGCCGTGTACCAGCGCGGCCTCGCACTCGTCGACCGGAACGGCAAGCACATCGCCCGGCTTCTCACCGAACTCTTCGGCGGCGAAGGCATCGTCTCCGACCTCGAAATCCTCCGCGACGACCTCGCCACCGTGCTCTACCGGGCCACCGCCGACGACGTCGAATACCTCTTCGACGACACCATCACCTCCCTCCGGGAGGACGCCGACGGCGTGCACGTCACCTTCGAGAACGCCCCGCCCCGCCGCTTCGACCTGGTGGTCGGCGCGGACGGCCTGCACTCCACCGTCCGCCGCCTCGCCTTCGGCCCCGAGAGCGAGCACTTCGTCCCCATCGGCGGCTACACCGCCTGGTTCACCGCCCGCCTCGAATTCGACCTCGACGACTGGTTCCTGATGTACAACGCCCCCGGCGGGCGGGTGGCGATGGCCCGCCCCGGCCGGGCGCCCGGCGAGGTCAAGGCCGGACTCAGCTTCCGCTCCGCCCCCCTCGCCCACGACCGCCGCGACCGCGCCGCCCAGCAGCGCCTGCTCACCGACCGCTTCGCCGGGGCCGGCTGGGAGGTCGACCGGCTGCTCGCCGCGATGGCCGAGGCCGACGACTTCTTCCTCGAACACATCGGCCAGGTACGCCTCGACCGCTACACCCGCGGCCGCACCGCCCTGATCGGCGACGCCGCCTGCTGCCCCACCCCCCTCACCGGCCTCGGCACCAGCCTCGCCCTGGTCGGCGCCTACCTGCTGGCCGGCGAACTCGCCACCGCCAACGGCGACTTCACCACCGCCTTCGCCCGCTACCAGGACCGGATGAAGCCCTACGCCGCCAAGGCCCAGGAACTCCCCCCGGGCGGCATGGCGGGCTACGCCCCCAACGGCCGCACGATGATCGCGCTGCGCGCCGCCTCCATGCGCTGGATGACCCGCCGCCCGCTGCGCACCCTGATGGAGGCCCAGGCCGCGAAGGCCGGCGACGTCGAACTGCCGGACTACGCCGACGTGCTGTCTTCGCAGCGGAGCTGAACTCGCCGTCAGGAGCGGCCGAACCAGCGGCGCCTGGCCAGGGGCTGGGGCGCGGGGCTGTCCGCCGGTGGGTTGTCGTACTCGCGGGAGATCACCCGGACCTGGCCGGACTCGGGGTCAGTCGAGCTTCAGCTCCGCCTCGGATCCGTAGGACGCCCACTCACGCAGCATCTGCGCGGTGAAGAATGCCTGCCAGTTCCGGGAGCGGATCCCGAGCCGGGCGACGCCGGTCTTCTCGAGGATGTCCCGCAGCCGTGCCGCGTCGCAGTGCACCATCGCGGAGGCCGACGGCAGCAGTTCCGCGCCGACGTCCGCGCCGGTGAAGCCGAGCAGCGTGGGGGGCATCTCGTCGTCAGGGAGGAACATCACCTTCCAGTCGGCGGTGACGGGAATGAACGCCCCGCCCTCGAACAGCGCGGAGATCACGGCCTCGGGCGCGGGCGCGTGCCCGTCCCGGCTGTCGAGAAGCTCGGCGAGACGTATGTTCGATGGCTCGGTCACGCGGCGCAGCATAGTGTCCGGGCAGCGGCTGTCGGGGGCGGGCGGCATGATCATGCGTCATGCGCTGTGACATCTGTGAGCACGACCTGGCCAAGTGGGATCTGCCGCCTTCGCGGTGGACGCGTGAGGTCTGGATCTGTACCTGGTGCTTCGCGGTCGTGCGGGTCGGTGGCGACGGCGCGATCGTTCGGCAGGCGTACAGCGAGTGGGACTTGCGGTGGGAGGCGGCCTGGACGGACATGGTGCCGGATGCCGGGCGGCACGCGTACGGGTACTTCCGGCGGACGCTGTGCGGGATCGAGCGGCCGGACCTGGCCGGGTCGCCGTTCGGGATGTGGGGCGGCGGCCGGGACGAGTGTCCTGACTGCACCGCCGCCGCCCGGGCCATCGACGACCGGTGGCCGGAGGACCGGCGCGACGACCTCGGGCGGATCCTGGTGCCCGCGACCGGGCCCGCGCCGGTCCACCCGTCCGAGCGGGACCCGCTGCCGGGCGAACTCGGCCACCCGGACGTCCAGTTGCCGGAGGTGCGGCGGAGCCCGCCCGCGCGGGTGGTCGCGGCGGCGCACGGCGTGATCGGTGACGGCCCGGAGGCGGTGCGGCTGCCGGCGTGCTGGGCCGGGTACGGGATCGGGCCCTACCGGCCGTACGACGGGCGGGACCGGACCTTCGCCTGGTTCCAGGCCTACGCCCTGGACAGCGTGCCGCCGCTGGACGAGGCGTCCTTCGTCGGCGACTACGCGTGGTTCGGCGAGATCGGCGAACCGCTGGACTACCGTACCGCCGTGACGGACCCGATCGCGGCGGAGCTGGCCCGGGACGGGCTCGAACTCCCGGCGGATTTCCTGGCGTTGATCACGAGGTCCGGTCTGCACCGCTGCCTCGACCGGGTCGGCGGCGGCGCCTGGACGGACGTGGCCGGCCCGGTGCCCAGCCCGCTCGATCCGGCCGACCGGCTGGTGGCGTTCTTCCGGGACCAGCAGAGCTGCATCGTCTGGTACCTGTACCTGCACCACAACGGGCAGTCGGCGGTGGTCAGTTCGGACCGCGACCTCACCAGCGCCCCGGGCGACTACTACGGGCCGGACGGCGAGCTGGTCGTGCCGAAGCCCCCGGAGCTGTTCTGGAATGCGCCGAGCACCGAGATCTTCGCCTACCGCTTCTTCGTCGAGGGCAGCCTCATCGACGCGATCGGGGAGCGCAGGCGGCCGGACGAGGTGGACCCCGAGCACCTCGCATACCTGGCGCACTACCTGCCGGTCGTGAGCGGCGGCGCAGGAGCGCGGCGGGGAGCCGGGGTCAACTCGGGGGAGCCGGAGGCCGGTTGGGGAGCGCCGCCGTTCTGACGAGGCGGCACCGGTCCCGGTGGGTGTGGGGGGGGGGGGGGCGGTGCAATCCAGACTGTCAAGACCAGGTCAAGGAGTGGACGGCGCGCAGCGCGGCCGCCAGCGGCACGGCGCGCTGCTCCGTCCGGGTGGATCACGGCACGCCGCAGGCCGCCCCGCCACCCTGCTCGGGCACGATCGTTCAGCCCAGCTGTGGCACCCGTTAAGAATTCCTCGATGGACCGCACCCCCCGTGACCAGGCAGATTTCACCCTGCCCGGGCGGTCCACCGCCGCACGCCGGGCCGACCCCGGGCCTGCCGACCGCAGGACCGCCCGCACTTCGCGTCAGGAGCCCTCGCAGTGAAGGCACTCGTCAAGCTGGACGCCGCCCCCGGCCTGTGGATGACCGACGTCCCGGAACCGGAGATCGGCCCGAGCGACGTCCTGATCAAGGTCCTGCGCACCGGCATCTGCGGCACCGACCTGCACATCCGCAAGTGGGACGGCTGGGCCCAGCAGACCATCAAGACCCCGATGACCATCGGCCACGAGTTCGTCGGCGAGGTCGCCGCGCTCGGCGCCGCCGTCACCGACATCAACGTCGGCGACCTGGTCAGCGGCGAGGGCCACCTGGTCTGCGGCAAGTGCCGCAACTGCCTGGCCGGCCGCCGCCACCTGTGCCGCAACACCATCGGCCTGGGCGTCAACCGCGACGGCGCGTTCGCCGAGTACGTCGCCCTGCCCGCCTCCAACGTCTGGGTGCACCGCGTCCCCGTCGACCTCGACGTGGCCGCCATCTTCGACCCGTTCGGCAACGCCGTGCACACCGCGCTGTCCTTCCCGATGGTCGGCGAGGACGTGCTGGTCACCGGCGCCGGCCCGATCGGCATCATGGCCGCCGCCGTCGCCAAGCACGCCGGCGCCCGCAACGTGATGATCACCGACGTCTCCGAGTACCGCCTGGAGCTGGCCCGCAAGCTCGGCGTCACCCTCGCCCTGGACGTCTCGCAGCACACCATCGAGGACGGCCAGCACAAGCTCGGCCTGCGCGAGGGCTTCGACGTCGGCCTGGAGATGTCCGGCCGCCCCGAGGCCATGCAGTCGATGATCGCCAACATGACGCACGGCGGAAAGATCGCCATGCTCGGCCTGCCCGCCGACCAGTTCCCGATCGACTGGTCCGCCGTGGTCACCTCGATGCTCACCATCAAGGGCATCTACGGCCGCGAGATGTTCGAGACCTGGTACGCGATGTCCGTGCTGCTCGAAGGCGGACTCGACCTCAGCCCGGTGATCACCGGCCGGTACGCCGCCCAGGACTTCGAAGCCGCCTTCGACGAGGCCGCCGGCGGCAACTGCGGCAAGGTCATCCTCGACTGGACCACGCTGTAAGCCCTTCTCGGCAGACCCGCTGACTTTTCGTTAGGAGCGACACCCCCGTGTTCGACACCGTCCGCGACGACCTCGCCGCCACCCTCGCCGAGATCCGCGAAGCCGGCCTCTTCAAGCCCGAACGCGTCATCGGCACCCCGCAGTCCGCCGAGATCACCGTCACCTCCGGCACCGGCGGCCAGGTGCTCAACTTCTGCGCCAACAACTACCTCGGCCTCGCCGACCACCCCAAGGTGGTCGACGCCGCCAAGGAGGCGCTGGACCGCTGGGGCTACGGCATGGCGTCCGTCCGCTTCATCTGCGGCACCCAGGACGTGCACAAGGAACTGGAGCAGCGGCTCTCCCAGTTCCTCGGCCAGGAGGACACCATCCTCTACTCGTCCTGCTTCGACGCCAACGGCGGCGTCTTCGAAACCCTGCTGGACGAGCGCGACGCCGTCATCTCCGACGCCCTCAACCACGCCTCCATCATCGACGGCATCCGGCTCTCCAAGGCCCGCCGCCACCGCTACGCCAACCGTGACCTGGCCGACCTGGAGCAGCAGCTCAAGGCCACCCAGGACGCCCGCCGCCGGCTGATCGTCACCGACGGCGTGTTCTCCATGGACGGCTACATCGCCCCGCTCGCCGAGATCTGCGACCTCGCCGACCGCTACAACGCGATGGTCATGGTCGACGACTCGCACGCCGTCGGCTTCGTCGGCCCCACCGGCCGCGGCACGCCCGAACTGCACGGCGTGATGGACCGCGTGGACATCATCACCGGCACCCTCGGCAAGGCCCTCGGCGGCGCGTCCGGCGGCTACGTCGCCGCCCGCCGCGAGATCGTCGCCCTGCTGCGCCAGCGCTCCCGCCCCTACCTGTTCTCCAACTCGCTCGCCCCGGTGATCGCGGCCGCCTCGCTCACCGTGCTCGACCTGCTGGAGACCAGCGACGACCTGCGGGCCAAGCTCGCCGCCAACACCGAGCTGTTCCGCACCAGGATGACCGAGGCCGGGTTCGAGATCCTGCCCGGCGAGCACGCGATCGCCCCCGTCATGGTCGGCGACGCCGCCAAGGCCGGACGCCTCGCCGAGCTGCTGCTGGAGCGCGGCGTCTACGTCATCGGCTTCTCCTACCCGGTGGTGCCGCACGGCGCCGCCCGGATCCGGGTCCAGCTGTCCGCCGCGCACAGCACCGAGGACGTCGAGCGCGCCATCGCCGCGTTCATCGACGCCCGCGCCGCGCTCGGCGAGTAGGACCCCTACAGCCTGGCGCGGGCCAAACCCTCAACCGCGCCATCCGCGACGGGCCGCCCCCATCCCATCCCCCGGGCGGCCCGCCGAAGGCGCGGGGAGCCAACCCCCCGGCTCCCCGCGCCACCCTTCGTGCCGCCCCCATCCCATCCCCCGGGCGGCTCGCAAAAGGCGCGGGGAGCCAACCTCCTCGGCTCCCCGCGCCACCCTCCGGCCACCCGTACGGAGCAGTCCCGCGGCGCTGGCAGAATTGACCCGTGATCGACGCACGACGGCTACGGACCCTGCGGGCCGTGGCCGACCACCGGACCGTGACCGCCGCGGCGGCCGCGCTCTACCTCACCCCCTCCGCGGTCTCCCAGCAGCTCGCCGCCCTCGAACAGGAGACCGGCCACACCCTGCTGGTCCGCGACGGCCGGGGCGTCCGCCTCACCGCCGCCGGCGAGATCCTGCTCGGCCACGCCGACGCCGTCCTCGCCCAGCTCGAACGCGCCGAGGCCGACCTGGCCGCCTACAGCTCCGGCGCCGCCGGCGAAGTCACCGTCGCCGCCTTCGCCACCGGCATCGCCATGGTCCTCGCCCCCGCGATCGCCGCACTCGCCGGCACCAACCCCGGCCTGCGCGTCAAGGCCCGCGACTCCGAGGGCGACGCCAGCCTGCCGATGCTGCTCGACGGCCGCGCCGACATCGCCGTCGCCGTCGAGTACCGCGGCGCGCCACGCCCCGACGACCGGCGGCTCACCCGGCTCCCGCTGTACGCCGAACCCTTCGACGCCGTCCTCCCGCTCGACCACCCGCTCGCCGCCGGCACCGGCCCCGTCGCCGTCGCCGAACTCGCCGACGAACCGTGGATCGGCCCCTACCCCGGCAACCCCTGCCACGACGTGGTCCTGCTGGCCTGCGAGAACGCCGGATTCCAGCCCAGGCTGATGCACTCCTCCGACGACTTCAGCGCCGTCACCGCACTCGCCTCGGCCGGCGCGGGCGTCGCCCTCGTCCCCCGCTCCGCGCTGCGCGCCGCCGACCGCGGCCGGGTCGCCGTCCGCCCCGTCACCAGCGCCCTCGCCACCCGCAAGGTGTTCGCCGCGACCCGGGCCGGCGCCGAACTCCACCCGCTGATCCGGCCCGTCCTGCACGCCCTCGCCGAAGCCGCCGGGCACCTCGACCGCCGCGCCGGGCAAGCCGTCTGACGGCTGATCCGCCGCCGTTAAATCGGTGGACGGAGTGCTTCCGGTTCACTACCGTCGGTGCCCGAACCGCCGGAACCGGGAGGGGGCGCGCCGCGATGGAGCAGCAGCACGAGCAGCAGGGCAGGCAGGAACAGGACGAGCAGCACGATCCGCGGCGCCACGCCTGGGTGCCCGCGCAGCGCGCCGAGCGGCGGGCCGCCCTGGCGGCGCGGGACTACAACCACCAGCCCTACACCGACCCGCACCCGGACGACGCCGTCGCCTTCGTGCTGCGCCTCGCGCAGGGCGGCTACGCCGGCCAACTGCCCGGCGCGGTCGCCGACTTCCGCCGCATGCTGGGCGTGCCGGCGGCGGTGGCGGGCGGTCGGGAGGGCTGACGAACCGGCCGGGCCACCCGCGTCCTGACTGCTCAACAGCGGTCTGACATATGCTGCCGGGTGGCCCGCGCCGGCCGTCAACCACCTTGCAGGAGTGCCCAGAATGAGCGACAACGAGACGGACCTCACCGCCGCCCTTCCGATCGGTGTCATCGGGCTCGGTGACATCGCGCAGAAGGCCTACCTGCCGGTCCTCACCGCGCAACCCGGCCTGGACCTGCGGCTGATGACCAGGGACCGGGCCAAGCTGGACCGGATCGGCGACGCCTACCGGATCCCGTTCCGGACCACCGACCTGGACGAGCTGATCGACTCCGGGATCCGGGGCGCGTTCGTGCACGCCGCCACCGAGCAGCACGTCCCGATCGTGGAGAAGCTGCTCACCCGGGGCGTCGACGTGTACGTGGACAAGCCGCTGGCCTACCACCTGGACGGGGCACGCCACTTGGTCGACCTGGCCGGGCGCACCGGGCGATCGCTGATGGTCGGCTTCAACCGGCGCCACGCCCCCGGCTACCTGCTGGCCGCCGAACGCCCGCGCGACCTGATCGTGCTGCAGAAGCACCGCGAGGGACTGCCCGAGCAGGCCCGCACCCTGGTCTTCGACGACTTCATCCACGTGGTGGACACGCTGCGTTTCCTGGCCCCCGGCGAGATCGAGCACGTGGACGTCCGCTCCCGGGTCCGGGGCGGCCTGGTCGAGCACGTCGTGCTGACGCTGGCCGGCGAGGGGTTCACCGCGCTCGGCCTGATGAACCGGGTCTCCGGCTCCACCGAGGAGATCCTCGAGGTGTCCGGCGCCGACTCCAAGCGCGAGGTCCACAACCTCGCCGACATCGTCGACCACAAGGGCCAGCCCACCGTCCGCCGGCGCGGCGACTGGGTGCCGGTCGCCCGCCAGCGCGGCATCGAACAGGTGGTGCTGCACTTCCTGGACGCGCTGCGGGCCGGCAAGACCCTCGACGCCACCGACGCGCTGCGCACCCACGAACTGTGCGAACTGATCGTGGAGCGCCTCGAGACCGCCTGACGTTCGGATCCCGAACCGCCCTGGCCCCTGCACGGGTCGCTCGAACGAGCGATTCACCCGATCGGTGCGCACCCCGAAAGGATCAGTTCCACCGGCCGCGGGACGGGGCATCCGCCCAGCAGAGCAGCCGCCGACCGGCCGCCGACGAGCCCCTGACCAGGCATCGGACGGCGGCCGGGGGCCGGCGGCGCAACTGTACGGTGGCGGACGAGATCTGACCGCAGGAGAGCCACGTGACCGCACCCGACTCCGGGCACCCGCCTCACGACGGTGAGCAGCCCGACGGCCCGCACCCCGCCGCGGGCCACCCGGACCGGGTGACGTTCCACGCCGGCCGCGAAGGCATCTCCTGGGAGGCCCCCGACACCCCGGCCGACCGGCGCGCCATGCTGCTGTCGCTCGCCATCATCGGGACGGTCGCCACGATCGCCGTCCTCGCCATGAACGCGGCCGGCATCATCACGGCGCTCCCCATCGGCATCAAGTCCCCCGGAGCCGTCAGCACCCCCCACGCACCACCGTCACCACCCGCTTCCACGCCCGTGCCGTCGCCGCCGCTCCCGTCGCCGTCCGCCGAGCCGAGTCCGAGCGTCCCCGCGCCGCGCACCGTCTCGTTCCAGATCGACGTGGTCAGCACCGGGTACGAGCTGATCGACCTGGACGCCCCGAACGACAAGCCGCTCTCCGCTCTGGTCAGTGACGAGGACTGGAACGCGATGTCCGAGGCCGACCAGAAGTCCTACGAGCTCGTCGCCCACGACCACCCGGCGCCCACCCTGGTGCTCGGCAACCTCGCCGCCGTGCTCGCGCCCGGCACCGGGGTCACCGAGGCCACCTGCCGGGAAGCAGCCCGGGCCGGCACCATCAAGAGCTTCCGCTACGCCACCGCCGCCGAACGCCCCGCCAACGACGCCAAGGGCATCCGGGCGGGCGCGACGCTCTGCCTGACCAGCAGCCAGGGCGCCGTGATCGCCCTCCGGATCGCCGACATCCCGTACGACCTCGGCCTGGTCAAGCTCGACGTCACCATCTGGTGAGAGATTCCTACTGGTCGCGGGTCAGGGCGCGGAAGCTCTCCAGTGCCTCCAGCAGGCGGCGGGCCTCCGCGCGGGCGGCGGACGGCAGGGCGGCCAGCAACTCGCCGACCGGCACCGGCTCCCGTTCGGCGAGCCGGCGCAGCAGCGGCTGCGCCTGCGGCGGCGTCAGCGTGCTGCGCAGCACGTGCCCGTTGGCGGCGCACAGCAGCGCTCCGCCGACCGGCTCGTACAGCACCCGGGCGCGGGCCCGCACCGCCGTGCCGTCGTCCAGGGGCCGCGGCGGCTCGGGCGGCGGGACGGGGCACAGACCGGACGCGCTCATGTTGCGGAGCGAGAGCGAGGCGACCCGTTCCGCCATCAGACCGGGGTCGCGGTACCCCTGGAAGACCCGCAGGGTCTGCTCCAGCGCCTCGGGCAGCGTGCCGTCCGCCGGTGGTTCGGGCACCGACAGCGGGGCGGTGGCGGCGGGCAGCCGCACCAGGGCGGCGTCCGGATCGACCATCGTGTCCGGGTCCAGGCCCAGCAGCAGGTCGTCCACGTCGTAGACCGCGCGGTGCGATTCGCGCGGCACGCCGACGTTGACGCTGGTCGCGGCCCTGCCGTCGACGCTCTCGCCGACGTGGTAGTAGCTCGAGGGCCAGTACAGCAGGTCGCCGGGCTCGGGTTCGGCGGTGAACGAGGTGTCCAGGTGGGCCTGGTAGTCCAGCTTGGTGGTCACCGGCTCGGTCCACGGGCGCTCGCGCCAGAACCGCATCCGCTTGTGGCCTTCGAGGGCGAACAGGAAGGTGGCGAAGCGGTCCTTGTGGACGCCGACCGGGGTGTGGTCGTAACTGCCGTGGAAGAGCGTGGTGATCGCCCCCGACAGCGGCATTCCGGTGCGCTGCCACAGCGGTTCGAAGAAAGCCCGCTGGCGCTCCCACTGACCGGCGTGGAAGGCGTGGAAGGCGTGCACGATCAGCGCGTACCGGGTCTCCCGCGAGAAGGCCGCCAACTCGGCGTCCAGCCGCCGCCGGTAGCCGTCGAAGGTGCCGTCCTCGGCGCGCGGGAACCACGCCGCGGGCTCGGACTGCTGGAAGCGTCCGACGGCGAACTGGGCGCTCGGCGGCATCAGGTGCGGGCCGGGCGGCCGGGTGGCGATCGTGGCGGCGGCGAAGACCTCGGGCAGCTCGTAGGGCGCCGGGAGGACGCCCTTGATCAGCACGGGTCGCCGGTCCCAGTAGTGCGTGGTGAACTCGTCCCAGTCGAGCGGGCCCTGGACGACGGCCAGGTCGCTCGCGTGTGCCGTCGTCATCGGTCCGTCCTCTCGCTGCCGGTCAGGTCGATCGCCCGCAGCCGGTGGAGCTTGCGCAGCAGCGCGGTCACGGCGCCGTTGTGCTCGTCCGCGCCCACCGCCCGGCACAGTTCGCCGACCGTCAGTTCGCGGCCGGGCCGCAGCTGCTGGGCGATCCGCTCGCCCGCGGCCCCGGCGATCGGGAAGGTGTGCCCGTTGACGGCCCAGATCCAGCGGCCGGGCCCGTCGGGCAGCCGGACGATCCCGCCCGCCACCCGCAGACGGTGCCCGGGGGTGACGGGGACGTCGGCGCGGGGCTCGGGTGCGGGTTCCAGTCCGGCCGTGGAGTACCAGGCCGCCCACCGGGTGCGCAGCGCGGCGGGCAGCTCCGCGCCCCCGGCCGCCGCGCGGGCCGCCTCGCCGACGGCGACCATCGGGGCGGCCGGGCCGGGCGGCCGGTCGGTGGGCGGGGGGAAGGGCAGGTGGGGCACGGTGCCGTCGTACTCCAGGCGGTTCCGGACGTCCTCGGCCAGCAGGTTCTTGACCGCGCCGGTCGCCAGGCGCTGGGCGCGGGGGACGGAGATCCGCAGCGTCATGCAGCCGTCGTGGTGGTGTTCGCGCCAGCGCGAGCCCTCCGGCCAGTACAGCAGCTCGCCGGCGGTGGCCCGCAGGACGCGGAACCCGCCGTCCGCCTCGGGCAGTTCGGCCTCCATGGTGCCCGCCAGCACCCAGGTCAGGACCGCGTGGTCGGAGGCGCGGCCCAGGCCCCGGGCGCGGGTGAAGCCGTCGCCCTCGGTCAGCTCGGCCTCGACCGGCAGGCACGGCCAGCCGACCTGGTGCCACAGCTCGGTGAGGGTGTCGCGAACGGCCGACCACAACGGCCAGTCGGTGTGCAGGGGTTGGCGGACGCTCAGCAGGAATCCGGCGTCCGGCCCGCTGCCGGCTGGTTCGCCGCGCAGCCGGGCCCGGTAGTCGGCCGGGCTCGCGTCGGCGGCGTCGGGCAGCAGCCGCCCCGGCGCGCCGAGCCAGCCGAGCGCGGTGTGCAGGCGGACCTGCGGCAGCGTCCGGAACACCGTGCCGGCCCGGAACGGCTCGCAGGCGGCGACGATCGTGCGGTGCAGGTGGGCCGGGTCCGCCGGGGCGGGTGCCGGGAGCAGCGCGGGCTCCTTGCCCCAGACCCGGGCGAGGAGTTCGGTCCAGTCGGTCGCGATCACGCCTTGACCCCTTCGTTCTCGGGCGCCGGGCAGCTCTCGGGCGCCGGGTGGTTCTCGGGCGCCGGGTGGTTCTCGTGCGCCGGGTACTTCTCCGCCAGCAGGGCGGCGTAGTCGGCGAGCGGGGGGAGGCCGACGGTCGCGCGGCGCTCGTCCACCCGGTCCTCGTCCTCGATCGGGCAGGGGCGCAGTTCGCCGCCCGCGACCCGTTCGAACTTCGTGCCGTACAGCTGCGGGCGGCCCTCGGCCCGGCGCAGCGAGTCGGCGAGGTAGGCGGCGTCGCGCCGGTGCATGTCGCCGCGCTCGGCCGCCGCCTCGATCAGCGCCAGGCACTCGCGGGCGAAGGCGAGGTCGCCGGTGTGGTGCTGGAGCAGCGCGCTCGCGACCGTGGCGGCCTCCCTGCCGACCAGGCCGTGGCCGGGCCAGCCGTGCTCGGCGACCACGCCGCGCAGCCAGGCGATCCCGGTGGCGGTCAGCCGGTCGAGTTTCGCCTCCAGGTCGGTGTCGGTGAAGCCCCCGCGGGCCCAGGGGTCGCGCAGCGAGGCGTCGATCCGGCCCAGGCGCAGCAGCCGTTCGCGGACCTCGGCGGCCGGGCTGCTCAGCGGGTCGATGCGCAGCCGCAGGGTCGTCTCGTTCCACAGGTAGGTGATGCTGCGGGCCGCCCCGGGCCAGTCGAAGGACGCCTCGCCCTCGCGCGGGCCGCGCAGGCTCAGCCGCACTCCGCGCCCGGGGTCGTACAGGTCTTCTCGCTGCGGATCCAGGTCGCCGTACACGTGCTCGACCGCGTCGCGCAGGGCGATGCCGAGGCCGGCGAGGTCCAGCTTGCCGCCCTCGCGGACGGCGGCGACGGGCGGCCACGGGCGGTCCGCGTTCCACTGCGGGGCGCCGGCCGGGTCGGTGCGCGGTGCGCGGCCGGGCGGCATCCGCATCGCGAGCAGCGGGCCGCCGTCGGCGGTGCGGAAGAAGTACGGGACGTCGCCGCGGGCGAGCTGCTCCGACTCGCTCTCGCTGAACGGGAGTTCGCCGCCGTCCGGGTACTCGGCCGTCGGGCGGGCGATCACCCGCACGACGTGGCCGGCGGCCCGCTCCGCGAGGAACTCGGCGATCCTGGCCCGGTTTCGGCACATCAGCGTCCAGGCGTCGAACATGCCGCGCAGCATGGCCGTCAGGTGGGGGCCGTATCCGGTGCGGCCCTCGGTGTCCCCGACCACGGTGCGGGTCTCGGTCCGGGTCAGCGGCAAGGTCCGCCGCTCCAGGCGCAGCGAGCCGTCCGGTTGGGGGCGCCAGCAGGTCGCGGGGCCGTCCAGGTCGCACCAGCGCGCGAGGTTCTCCAGGCCGGTGTGGTGCTGCGCGGAGACCGCGGGATCGAACAGCAGCCCGGTCTCGAACAGACGCTTGGTGTCGGCGAAGTACGCCTCCAGATCGACCGGGAACGGCAGCGGTTCGCCGTCCTCCGGGCGCTGCCCGATCAGCAGGTTGCCGCCGATCAGGTCGGTGATCCCGAAGGCGAACGCGGCGGCTGCCAGCGACCCGGCGCGGTGCCAGTAGCGGTCTGCCGCAGTGGAGTCGAGGATGGCACCGCGCAGGCTGAACCCGCCGTCGGCGCGCAGGACGCCCCACGCGTCCGGCGGTTCGATCCACTCCTGCCAGGAGTAGCACGCCCGGTCCGGGCCGCTGCCCGGGCGGATCCGCATGGTCGGCAGCCGGACCGGGCCGGACGCCGGGGGCAGCGCGTCGAGCAGGGCGAACACCGAGCCCTCGGTGGCCAGGAAGAGCAGTTCGCCGGTCGCCGGTCGCGGCTTGTACGCCAGCCGGGCGCCGTCGGCGAATTCGACGCGCAGCACCCGCTGGCCGCCGTTGTGGGTCTCGTCGCCGTTCGCCCACAGGCCGGTGACCCGGTGTTCGGAGGGCCGGTCGCGGGTCAGCCGCTCGACGAACAGGGTGAGGAACTCCAGGAACTGCCCGGCCCGCCCGGCGGCGAAGGCGGCGGCGCGTTCGGGCGGTCCGCCGACGCAGCTCTCCAGGGTCTCGGTGAGCAGCGGCCCGAACAGGTCCGCGTTCTCCGGCCGCAGTGCCTGCGGATCGATCAGCCGGGGGTCGGCGCCGGCCCGCGCGGACCAGGCGTCGATCTGCCGCAGCACCTCGTGCAGCGGCGCGAAGCGGGCGTCGGCCAGTGCGTGCTCCAGGGCCCGCGCCTCGGACGGGCCGCCCAGCGGGCGTTCGACGGCGAGCGTGCCGTCCGGCCCGGGGACGGCCACCGGCGGGAACGCCCGGCCGGCCCCGCCCTCGGCCAGCGCCGTCAGCAACCGGCGTGTCACGGGCGGGAGTTCGGGCGCACGGCCGGTGTCGCCGTGGTCGCGCAGTTCCATTCGGCTCCTGGTCGGGTGGTCGATGCGCGACGCCGCGCGGCCGGTCGGGCCGGCCGCGCGGCGTCGTGGTGCTGCGTGGTGCCTGAGGCCTGTTCGGCCGTGAGGCCTAGAGGTACGGGCTGCAGTAGATGCGGGCGCACGTCCCGGCCGTCGGCGCGGCGCTGTCCGCCGGAAGGCTCTGCTCCAGGTCGCCGATCACCAGGTCGAACTCCTCGTCCACGGTGAGGGTGGAAGCAACGGTCGTCTCCATCGATTTCTCCTGTCGGTAGAAGTGGCACAGCAGGAGTCGGGCACCGCCGGATCCGGCGGCACCGCGACGTTCTTTCGGGGGAGTTGCTCCAGGTGCGGCGCGCCGGGATTTCTTACTGCAGCGCGCAGTACATGTGGTTGATGGCGCAGGTCGAGGCACTCGGCGTGTGCTCCGGAGCGTCCAGCTCCAGTTCGCCGACCATGAGGTCGAACTCCGCGTCGGTGACGAGGGTTTCGCCCTTGGGCGCTTGCAGGGTAGGAGCTTCCACGAGAGTCCTCCTGGCAAGAGTGCACGACTGGCCACCGCAACATCCGGTGACGGGGCGTCGTGCGGTGGACTGAATCAGCCGTGGCCGCGCATGACGTGACCGCGTCAGCAAGTGTTTACCCAGTGGAACCGGTTCGTCAACACAACTTCCACACGTAACACCAGCATTGGCTGTCACAGCCCGGCCCGGTGTCCGTGCGGCCCGCTACTGTCGCCCGCGCGGAACGGGACGGAAAAGGGAGTGACGGGTGGGACGGCGGGCGGTGCTCGACCACTTGGTGGCGTTGCTGGCGGAGTCGGCCTGGGGCGACGCGCTGGTGCTGCGCGGGAGCATGGTGCTGCCCGCCTGGGTGGGGGAGGCGGCACGCGAACCCGCCGACCTGGACTGGGTCGTGGAGCCGTCCACCCTGGTGCCCGTCGACCTGGCCGACCCCCACCCGTACGTCGAGGAGTTGACGGCGGTTCAGCAGTGGCCCGAGGCGGCGGACGGCGCGGCCCGGTACGAGATGTGGGCGTTCGAGGAGTTCGAAACGCGCGGCCTGCGCGCACACCTCCCACCCGAGGGGTGCCACTGGGTGCCGGAGGCCGAGACCGACACCGACGGGCCGGAGGCGGTGCTGCGCGAACTGATCGCCCGGCACCCGGTCGCCGCCCCGGGCATCGCGCTCGACCCCGACTCCGTCCGCGTCGACGGCGGGTGGACGTACCAGGACGACGGCGAGGTGCCGGGCGTGCGGATCGCCGTGCGGTGGACGGCGGACGGGCGGCCGGCGGGCGAGGTGAGCATCGACTTCGCGCGCGACGAACGGCTGCCCGAGCCGCCCGTGCTGACGGCCCTGCCGCGCGGTGACGGCGCCGGGGCGACGGTGGTGCGGACGGCGAGCAGGGAACTCTCGCTCGCCTGGAAGCTGCTGTGGCTGCACGCCGACAGCCACGGCGCCGAGGGCCGGGCCCGGGCCAAGGACCTGTACGACGCCGTCCTGCTCGCCGAAGTGTGCACCCTCACCCCGGGCCTCCTCCGCCGCGTCCTCGCCCGCGAACCCGGCCACCCCGGGCGGCTGCGGCTGGACACCCTCGCCGTCGCCCCGTCCGACTGGGCGGACCTGCGGGCCGCCGACCCCCGGATCACCGGCACCGCCGACGAGTGGCTCGGACGACTGCGGACCGCCCTCGCCCCGCTCCATCCGTAGGCCCTGCCCGGCCGATCTTGCCGAGCGCGCGTCGCCGGGTCATCCGGCAGGACCGGTCGGCTAGGCCCGGGCCGGTCAGTCGGTCGAGCAGCAGTCCGCGGCCCTGCCGTGCCCGGGCCGGTCAGTCGGTCGAGCAGCAGTCCGCGGCCCTGCCGTGCTGCGCCGGGGCGGCCTGGCCGGCCGATCTTGCCGAGCGCGTGCCGCCGGGTCATC